>CAZDQL010000047.1:0-1776 GCA_964507325.1 uncultured Planctomycetaceae bacterium
GGCTAGGAGTCCATTCGGCTTGCGACGAGCAGGCGATCGGGGTCACGGTGAATTCCGCAACGGGTAGGTCCTGCGTGTGAGGGCCAATGCGACGGGGCAAGCCGTCCACCCATGCGCGTGTGTAGGGCCCGACTGCCGTGAGGACGGCGCGGGAGAAGTTCCACTCATCCTGGAAGCTGGGAGGGTCGTGCAACGCGCCCTCTATGAGGAGAGCACGCTCGCGGTCGATCTCCCCATACCGCAGGGTGATGGTGCCGAGGGAGAGCCTGCGGTTGGTCACCGTGATCTGCTGTTGATGGAGTTCGTGGTGCTTGTACCAGATCACCAACTTCCGACTTCCCTCCTCCAGATCGGTAAGCACGAACCGCCCCGATTGATTCGTGTACGCTTCGTCGAAGAGAGGTGCTGGATCTCCCGTCTCCCACTCCGGATCGACGGGCAGCAGGACAGCTGTGGCTCCCTCGAGGGCCCAGCCATTGGAGGACAGAACACGGCCGCGGACCACGCCTCTTCGGTCCATGTACTGCTCGAGGGTGGCGACCGGGACGGTCTGATGGACCCCGACGGTCGCGTTCAGAGGGCCGCGCCCCCTCCAAGCACCACCCTTCGCTCGAGCCTCCAGCCACACCTGGCACCTCGGATCGGGCTCGTACTCGACCGAGGAGTAACGAGCCCACGGGGGATCGCCGGAGCGCACGGCGATCCACGACCACTCTCGCCTGATCGGGATCCGGCGCTCGTCGAAGCGCGCCACGCTCAAGCTGCCATCTTCTGCGACCTCGATCTCACCCGCGCTGTCCGGTGCGTGCTGGGCTTCGACGACTCGAACTTGCAGCGACGCTGGTCCCAACCCCTCGATGGGCTCGAGGGCGAGGGGATAGGTCGGCCCGATCGGGACGCTCAGTAGCCACGGTCCTGGATCGGAAGGGGACTGGTCACGCGTGTCCTCGAACACGGGATTGCCGGCATCGGACGCCTCCACGCGTTGGCGGCCGAAGGGCAACTCGACTCCCGACGAGAAGAACCCATTCGCCCGAGTAGTGACCCCGGACGAAACACCGGAGGCGGAGAGCAAGAGCTCCAGGTCGGGCACCCACTCTTGTGTCCGCGCGTCGAGAGCGACGCCTTCGACGATTGCCGCGGGTGGTTCCGACGCAGGTGAGGGTGCTGCAGGGGCTGGATCCCCATCCCCCCGACGCTCGTCTTCAATCGCTGGGGGTGGATCTGGGTCTCCGTCAGCGAGTTCCTCCCGCGACGTCGAAGCATCCTGCCCAGACGCCTCACCCACGACGGTGAGGGATGAGCTCGGCACAACAGGCGTGCCCTCGATCGCTTCGGCCGCCTTCCACGGAGGCCAAACCCAGAGCAGTACGCCAGCGATCAGGATGACGACGGCGAACAGGAGCAGCAGCGCAGAGCCCGGGGTGCGTCTCGCCATGGATCCACATCGAGTGTAGGACTCCCGCGCGATCTGAGGTCAGAAATCACGCGCGGGCAGAACCCGACCGATGAAGCCGCGCGCGGCAGCGAGGTCGGGGAAGAGCCCGTCGTGAATCGCCTGCAATGCGAGATTCCCGATCGCGGTGGCCTCCACGGGCCCCGCGCGGACGGGAAGCCCCGTGGCGAGCGCGGCGGCCTGGTTCAGGTAGTCGTTCTGACTGCCACCACCGACGATCTGGACGCCACGCACCGGACGGCCCGTCAGCGCAGCGAGATGCTTCAGGATCACGGCGTAGCGCGCGGCGAGTGAATCCAGAATCGTGCGCGACAGGACGA
>CAZDQL010000047.1:1876-48312 GCA_964507325.1 uncultured Planctomycetaceae bacterium
GCGGATCGTCCCGAACACCCCCGCCTCGTTCGTGAAGCCGGCGTCGCACGCTTCCGGCGTGAGCACCGGCTCAGTGACCTCGACCCCCACCAGCGACCAAGTGCCCGACGAGATGTAGGCCCAGCCCTCCTCGAGAGGGGTGCCGGCCACGGCGCTCGCCGTGTCGTGCGTGGCGGGGCACACGACGGTGACGGGGGGGAGGCCGAGGCGTTCGCGCAGCTCCGGTCGCAGCGGCCCCAGGCTGGAACCTGGCGGGACCGTCTCGGGCATCACCTCCGGTGGTACGCCGACCGCCCGCAAGAGCTCGGGGGCCCAGGTGCGCGTGCGGGCAGCCAGCGCCTGGGTCGTGCTGGCATTCGTCTCCTCGCCGACGGCGCGACCACTCAGGTGGTGGTGCACCAGGTCGGGCATCATCAAGAGCTTGGCCGCCGCCGGTGGCCACCCCCCCCTGCGTGTCACCGCCAGGAGCTGCACCAGCGTGTTGAAGGGCAGGAACTGGATCCCCGTAACGGCGTACAGCTCCTCGCGCGGCACGATCTTGCAGAGCTCCTCGATCAGGCCGTCGGTGCGCGGGTCCCGGTAGCGCACGGGGTCGTCGAGCAGCTCACCGTTCTCGTCCAAGAGACCGAAGTCCACCCCCCAGCTGTCGACGCCGATGCTGCGCAGGTCCGCCGGACGCTCCCGGATCCGCTCTCCGACGCCGAGCAGGCCGCGCTCCACCTCCGCCAGGAGGTCCTTCAGCACCCAGCGGTCGTGGCCGCCCGCGTGACTCGTGGGTTGGGGGAAACGGTGGACGACCTCCAGCTCGAGGGAGTCGCTCCCGAAACGCCCCAGGACGACGCGCCCGCTGCCCGCCCCGAGATCGACCGCGACGTACCCTCGCTCCTCGCTCACACGATCCCCGATCCGGCAGAGCCCGCGGCGGCGGGGCGTTCCTCGGCTTTGCGAGCGCGGTAGCCGCTGGAGCGGTACACGGCGACGGGGTCGATCGCGCCGCCGGCCCGCGAGCGCGCCATCGCCAGGATCGGCTCGACGTCGGTGGTGAAGGCGCGCTTCAGCGTGCGCAGGGCCATCACGGCGTCGTTCTCGGCCTGGTACTCCGCCAGGGCTTCGTGGTCGACGAGCAGGGCCTGCGCGTAGGCGCGCTGGACCTCCGTCGCGCTCACCATCAGCGACTCGATCGGATCGGTGACGTTGTGGGACTGGTCGAGCATGTAGGCGGGGGCGAAGTCCGGGTCGCGCCGTGCGGCGTCGACCAGCTCGAGGAAGACCAGGAAGAGCTGGTAGGGATCGATCGAGCCGCTGTCCAGGTCGTCGTCCCCGTACTTGCTGTCGTTGAAGTGGAACCCGCCCAGCTTCCCGAACTGGATCAGGCGCGACACGATCATCTCGACGTTCGTCGTCGGGGCGTGGTGTCCGAGGTCGACGAGCGAGAACGCCTGCGGACCGAGCTGCTGCACGCACCAGTGACTGGTGCCCCAGTCGTTGATCACCGTGGAGTAGAAGGCCGGCTCGAAGAGCTTGTGCTCGACGTAGAGCCGCCAGTCCGCCGGTAGCCCGGCGTAGATGCGCTGCAGGCTCTCGAGGTAGCGCTCCAGGGAGGCGCGGAAGCTCTGCTGCCCCGGGAAGTTCGTACCGTCGGCGATCCAGACCGTGAGCGCCTGCGAACCGAGCGCCCGGCCGATCTCGATGCACTCCAGGTTGTGCTCGACCGCCTGGTTGCGCACCTCCTCGGCGCTGTGCGTCAGGCTCCCGAACTTGTAGGAGTGCGCCTGTCCCGGCTGGTCCTGGAAGGTGTTCGAGTTCATCGCGTCGAACCCGAGACCGCGCTGCGCCGCGTACTCACAGAGCTCGTCGGGATCGTCGGGCCGGTCCCAGGGGATGTGGAGCGAGACGCTGGGGGTCACTCGCACGAGCTGGTGGACCGTCGCGCAGTCGTCGAGCTTCTCGAAGACGTCGCGCGGCTCGCCGGGGCCGGGGAAGCGCGCGAAGCGCGTGCCCCCGGTTCCCACGCCCCAGGAGGGCAGGGCCACCGCGAAGGCCGCGATCTCGCGCGTGAGCGCGTCGATGGAGAGGCCGCGTCGGTCGAGCACCTGGCCGAGGTGGTCGAAGTCCTGCTCGAGGGCCGCCCTCGCGCCCTCGTTCTCCTGGGTGACGAGCTCGTCGGGGATGGCGAATCGCTGCTTCACGGTGCGTCTGGGATCGGGTCAGCGGATTGGGATCATGCGTTCGGACACGGCGCTCTCAGGTCGCCTGGTCGGCCGGTGGCTTCCGTCCGAACCACACGCTTCCCGCGACGAAGTAGAGGATCGACCCCCAGAGCAGGACCGTCTTGACGAGGTCGAGTCGGCCCTCGTAGGCGTCCGCCTCGGAGCGGAAGACCCACACGGAGAGGAGCAGGAAGGCGACCAGGGAGCCCACGGCGACGATCGCGCCGACTCTCTGGACGGCGGCCAACGGCTGCGCGGCCTGGGGCGTCGACTCGCCGGTGCGCGGACTCGACGCGCCCTGCTCGCTGGACTCACCGGACGGATCTCCGGCGTCGCCGCTCTCCGATCTCGCCCCGGCGAAGTAGGCGATCCCCGTGTAGAGCACTCCGCTGACGAACCACGCCGGCACGCCCAGGAAGAACTCGTTCACCAGGCCGCGATTCCAGAGCAGGAAGGCCACCCCCGAGGTCGCCGCCCAGACCACTAGCGCCGGCACGTTGAGCGAGCGCCCCGCCGCCCAGAAGCGCTTCAAGCCGAGGCGCGGGAAGAGGAAGTGCTCGGCCACGACGATCCCGCCGATCGGCGCCAGGACGATGCCGTAGATCGCGACGAAGCCGAGCAGCTCGCGGAAGACGAAGGGGAAGCACGCGACGGCGCTGGTGACGATGCCGGCAACGAGGGTGATCTTCCAGCGCGGCCAGTCGGGGGTGACCGCCTGCAGCGCGAGGCCGGCGCGGTAGAGGGTCGGGTTCGACGTCGTCCAGCCCGCGACCACCACCGCGATGGCGCCGGCGATACCGAGCGCGTGCAGGGCGACCGCTCCCGAGTCGAGATTCGTGAGGGGGGTCTGCATCGCATGCGCCGCGGTGGCGCCCATCACCCCGGCACAGATCCAGGCCAGGTAGTGGCCCAGGAACATGCCGAACGCGGAGTTGAACCCGTAACTGGCCCGGCGCGCGTAGCGCAGGAGCGCCATGTCCGACAGGCCGAGGTGCATGGCGATGTTGCAGATCCAGGCCAGCCCGGCGATTTGCCACAGGCTGACCGGCTCGCCGCCGCCCTCGGCCACACCCGTCCAGACGAACCCGTCCGCGATGGTGCGCAGGTCGCCGAGGCCGGCGATCCCGTCGAGACCCGCCTGGGCCGCGAGGGCGGGCAGCGTCAGCAGCGCGCCCACCACGAACATGACCAGCAGCCAGGGTGAGCACAGCGTCGCGAAGCGCGAGAGCTTCTCGAAGCCCCAGATCGCGAGGGCGGTGACCACGGCTCCGATGCCGAGCACGACGAAGACGAAACCGGAGTCGGTCGGGATCCAATCCGTCTGTGCTTCGATGCCGAAGGCGATGCGTACCGCGGAGGCGGCCACCGTGATCATCGCGCCGGCCAGGATGCAGTAGAGCACCGCGTTGAGCACGTTGTAGATCGCTGTCACTCCGGGACCCGCGATCCGGCGCAGGTACCAGTAGAGGGTGAGGCGCGTGCTGGTCGCGATCGGTGCGCAGACGAGGGCCCACGAGAGCACCGCGAGCAGGTTGCCGATCAGGAGACCGATCAGGACGTCGGAGGTGCGCGCGCCCCAGCTCACGAAGAGCGCGCCGATGACGAACTCGGTGGCGGCGACGTGCTCACCCGCGTACATGCCGGCGAAGCGCCAGCCGCCCTGCAGTCCCTTGCGCGACACCGGCTCCCGCTCGAACTCGTGCAGTTGATCCAGCCGCTCGGAGATCTTGCTCGACATGGTCGCAGTTGGGCCTCGGCCCGCTGGGGAACGCGCGGAATCCGCCTCGAAGGGGGGAAGGCGCCCGCATTGAACCACGCTCCGGGAAGTGATGACAACGGTCTCGAGCTTCGCAGCTCCGGAATCCCGCTGGTACTCTCTACCGGTCCCGCGACCGCGAGGCAGTTCAACCCATGCACATGAGATCTCGACGAATCGTCCGCCGCTTCTTCGCGTTAACTCTGCTCCTCGCGAGCTGCCAGTACGGTGGGACCAGCGCGCCGGCGCACGACTCGGGGCAAGCGAGTGCGCAACGCGAGAACGCTCCCGCTCGGGTGGCGCCCGTGGACTTGCGCTGCGAGTACAAGCTCGACCCCCTGGGCATCGAAGTGCGCGCGCCGCGCCTCACGTGGCAGCTCGAGGGCACCGCCCGGGGCGCGGCCCAGAGCGCCTATCGAGTGCTCGTGGCGTCGACGCTCGAGAAGCTCGAGAGGAATGCGGCGGACCGCTGGGACAGCGGCGAGGTCGCCTCGGCGGAGACCGTGCTCATCCCCTACGACGGAGCCCCCCTCGAGGCGCGCGCCGAGTGCTTCTGGAAGGTCCGTGTCTGGGACGACGAGGGTCGAGTCTCCGACTGGAGCGCCCCCGCGCACTGGAGCATGGGACTGCTGCATCCCGACGACTGGTCCGCGCGGTGGATCGGCTACGACGCCAGCGCCGGCGGTGTGGAGGAGGTGGCAGAGGTCGAGGAGACTTCCGACGGACGCCCGCCCTTGGATCTGCCCCCACCGCCCTATCTGCGCAAGGAGTTCAGCGCGCAGAAGACCGTCGCCAAGGCCACCCTCTACGCCACAGCCCTGGGCTTGTACGAGACCTATCTGAACGGCCAGCGGGTGGGCGAGGACTACTTCACGCCGGGCTGGACCGACTACTTCAAGCGGGTCTACTACCAGACCTACGACGTGACCGCGCTCCTGCGTCAGGGGAACAACGCCTGGGGCACGATCCTGGCCGACGGCTGGTACGCGGGCTACGTCGGCTTCCGTCGTCTGAACAAGCTGGACAAGCCGCGCGATTACTACGAGGGCGTTCCGCGCTTCCGCGCTCAGTTGGAGATCACCTACACGGACGGGACCTCGGAGCGCGTGATCACCGACGACTCCTGGCGCGCGGCCTACGGGTCCATTCGCGAAGCGGACCTGCTCATGGGCGAACGCCGCGATCTGCGCCTGCGACGGCCGGGGTGGACCGAGACCGGTTTCGACGATGCGGGTTGGGAAGCGCCGGCTGTGACGGAAGGGGTCGAGATCCTCGTGCAGGCCCATCCCGGGGAGCCCGTTCAGCGACAGGAGGAGCTACCGGCCCAGAGCGTGAACGAGCTGCAGCCCGGAGTGTTCGTCTACGACCTGGGACAGAACATGGTCGGCTGGGTCCGCCTGCGCGTCACGGGGGAGGCGGGCACGGAAGTGACGCTGCGGCACGCCGAGATGCTGGCGGAGGACGGCAGTCTCTACATGGCGGCCCTGCGTCAGGCGCGACCGATCGACACCTACGTCCTGCCGGGGGGTGAGGTGGTGCTGGAGCCCGCCTTCACCTTCCACGGCTTCCGCTACGTCGAGGTGAGCGGTTTGAGCACGCCACCCGCCCTCGAGGACGTGACCGGCATCGTGCTCCACTCCCCCCTCCGGCGCACGGGTCACTTCGAGTGCTCCGAGCCGCTGCTCGACCAGCTGCACCACAACATCGTCTGGGGGCAGAAGGGCAACTACCTGGAGATCCCGACCGACTGCCCGCAGCGCGACGAACGCTTGGGCTGGACGGGAGACGCCCAGTTCTTCATGCCCACCGCCTTGTACACCGCCGACATCGGCGCCTTCTTCACCAAATGGCTGGTGGACCTGGTGCAGGACTCCCAGTTTCCGGCGGGCTACTTCGCGGACATCGCGCCCAACATCGGGCTGGGTGGCGGTGCGGTGGCGTGGGGAGACGCGGCGGTCATCTGCACCTACCTGCACTACCGCTACTACGGAGACGAGAGGATCGTCGCCGAGCACTACGAGCCGTTGGTGAAGTACCTGGACTGGCTCGAGGAGACGAGCGAGCGCCACGTGCGCAAGAAGCTGGGCTACGGCGACTGGGTGAACCTCGGTGGTGGCGCCAAGGACGAGGTGATCTGCACGGCCTACTACTACTACGTCGTCACGCTGATGGCGGAGATGGCGTCGGTCATCGGCCGCGACGACGAGGCTGCGCAGTACGCCGCTCTGGCAGCGGAGATCCGCGCGGCGTTCATCGAGAACTTCGTGGGTGACGACGGCAGCGTCCTGGAGAGCAGCCAGACGGGCTACGCTTTGGCCTTCACCATGGGCCTCCTGCCCGCGGAGCTCATGGACCAGGCGGCGGATCACTTCGTGGCGGAGATCGAGCGCTTCGACGGGCACCTGGCCACCGGCTTCATCGGCACGCCGCGCCTGCTCCCGGGCCTGAGTCGGGCCGGGCGGCTCGACACCGCCTACGACCTCCTGCTGAAGAGGACCTTCCCGTCCTGGCTGTACCAGGTGACCCTGGGCGCCACCACCATGTGGGAGCGCTGGGACGGCTGGACGCCGGAGAAGGGCTTCCAGACGCCCGGCATGAACTCCTTCAACCACTACGCCTTCGGCGCGGTGGGCGAGTTCCTCTACGAGCACGTGGGCGGCATACGGCACGTGACGCCGGGCTTCCGGGAGGTCGTCATCGCGCCCTACCCCGGCGGTGGACTGACCTGGGCGCGCACGCGCTACGACTCGATTCGCGGCACGATCGCCTCCTCGTGGACGCACGAGGACGGGCTCTTCGTTCTGGAGGTGAGCGTGCCGCCGAACGTGGTCGCCACCGTGCGCGTACCGGGCGTGGTCGAGGCATCGAGCGTGCCCGAGGGGGTGGAGGCGGCCGCGGACCTCGACGGTGCCGCGGCCTACCACGTACACGCAGGCACCTATCGCTTCGAGAGCACGCTGTGAGAAACCCGGTACTGGCCCAGCTGATTCGCGGCGTCCTCTCGCTGCTCTTCCTCCTCTCGGCGCCGGTTTGGGCGCAGGAACGTCCGAACGTCCTCTGGCTCACGGTCGAGGACATGTCCCCCTGGATCGCGAGCTACGGCGACGACACGGTGCCGACGCCCAACCTCGATCGGCTCGCGGGGCAGTCGGTGCGCTACGTGAACGCCTTCGCGTCGAGCCCCGTGTGCGCGCCCGCTCGCTCGTCGCTGATCACCGGCATGTTCGCGACGCGCATCGGCACGATGCACATGCGCACGGGCAACCCGAGCAAGGCCGCGCTCGAGCGCGACCCGGAGGCCTACGCGGAGATTCCGAGCTACGAGGGCGTCCCGCCGGAGTACGTGCGCTGCTTCCCCGAGCTCCTGCGCGCCGCGGGCTACTACTGCACCAATGCGTCGAAGACCGACTACCAGTTCCGCGCGCCGGCCACCGTCTGGGACGCGTCCAGCGGCAAGGCGCACTGGCGCAACCGGGCTCCGGGGCAGCCCTTCTTCGCGGTCTTCAACCACGGTGGCACGCACGAGAGCCGGGCGTTCCCGAGCAGGAAGCCCAAGTCGTCGGTGGTCGCGCCGGCGGACGTTCCGGTACCGCCGCTCTACCCCGACACCCCCGCGGTGCGCGACGCGCTCGCCCGCACCTACGACAACATCGCGGCGATGGACGCCTGGGTGGGGGAGCGGCTGCGCGAGCTCGAGGAGGCGGGGCTGGCGGAGTCGACCGTCGTGTTCTTCTTCTCCGATCACGGCGTGGGGTTGCCCCGCGGCAAGCGCTCGCCGTACGACCTCGGTACGCGCGTGCCGCTCTTGGTGCGCTTCCCCGGCGGCGAGCGGGGCGGGACGATCGACGAGCGCGTCGTGAGCTTCGTCGACTTCGGGCCGAGCGTCCTCTCGCTGGCCGGGATCGAGCCCGATGCGCGCCTCGACGGAGCAGCGTTCCTCGGTCCACACGCCCGCGCGGGGAGCGGGTTCGCGTTCGCGCACGCCGATCGCTTCGACAGCGAGTACGACCGGGCGCGTTCCGTGAGCGATGGGCGCTTCCGCTACGTGCGCAACTACGTCACGGACCGCCCGCACCTGATCCAGGTCGCCTACCGCGAGCTCCTGCCGATGACGCACGACCTCTACGCGCTGCGCGACAGCGGACCCCGGCGACCCGAGCAGTGGCAGGTCGCCGCGCGTACACGTCCTGCCGAAGAACTCTACGACTCCCAGGCGGATCCCTGGGAGGTCCACGACCTCGCGGGAGTCGAGGCGCACGCCGAGACGCTGGCCCGCCTGCGCGCGGCGCTCGACGGGTGGATCGAGGACACCGGGGACCTGGGCCTGGTGTTGCCCGAGCGGCGCATGGTGCAGGAGCACCTGTGGCATGGGGAGACGAAGCCCGTCACCGAGCCCGCGACGCGCACCGTCGGCGACGAGGGGATCGAGCTCACCTGCGCGACCGCTGGCGCCTCGATCGGTTACCGGCTCTCCGCGAAGGGGACCTGGAACGTGTACACGGGCCCCATTCCCGCCGGCGACGGCAGCGGAGTGCTAGAGGTGCTCACGCACCGCATCGGTTTCGAGCCCACACGACGGACGTTCGAGCACTGAGTGAGGACGGACATGCACGCGCCTACGAGACAGCAGCTCCTTCTCCTCGCCGCAACACTGGCGCCCGTCGTCATCCCGGCATGCCGGGCCCTCCCGGTAGAGGAACGGGCTCGGCCCCGGCCCAACATCGTCTTCGTGCTGACCGACCAATGGCGAGCGCAGGCCACCGGGTACGCCGGCGATCCCAACGTGCAGACGCCCCGCCTGGACACCTTGGCCTCCCAGAGCATCCACTTCACCAACGCGGTCAGCGTCTGCCCCGTCTGCACGCCCTATCGCGCCTCCCTCATGACCGGGCGCTATCCCCTCAGTACGGGGATGTTCCTGAACGACCTCTACCTGCCCGACGAAGAGCTGTGCATGGGCGAGATCTTCGCGGCGGCCGGGTACCAGACGGCGTACATCGGCAAGTGGCACCTCGACGGTCACGGCCGCGACGCCTACATCCCCGAGGAGCGCCGCCAGGGCTTCGACTACTGGAAGGTGCTGGAGTGCACCCACCAGTACAACACTTCCTACTACTACGCGGGCGACGACCCGACCAAGCGCAAGTGGGAGGGGTACGACGCCTACCCCCAGACCAGGGATGCCAGGCAGTACATCCGGGAGCACGCGAACGACGACCGTCCCTTCCTGCTGGTGATGGCCTACGGCGGCCCCCACTTTCCCCACGACACCGCGCCCGCAGAGCTCAAGCAGCTGTATCCGGTCGACTCCATCGAGCTGCGACCCAACGTGTCGGAGGGAATGAGGATTCGCGCCCGCAAGGAGGCGCAAGGCTACTACGCGCACTGCACGGCACTCGACGCCTGCATCGGTGAGCTCCTCGACACCCTGGACCGCGCCGGCGTGGCGGAGAACACCATCTTCGTGTTCACTTCCGACCACGGCGAGATGCTCGGCTCGCAGGGGCAGCTTCCCAAGCAGAAGCAGCGACCGTGGGACGAATCGATTCGCGTCCCCTTCCTGCTCCGTTACCCGGCCATTCACGGCCCCATGGGGCGGCAGGTGAGTGCGCCGATCAACACGCCGGAGATCCTGCCGACCCTGCTGACCCTGGCGGGCATCGAGATTCCGGACTCGATCGAGGGGGAGGAGCTCTCGCAATACGTCATCGACGACGAGTGTCGGGAGGATCGCGCGGCCCTGGTCATGAACGTCACGCCCTTCGGGCACGGCAACCGCATTCCGTTCCGCGGCCTACGGACCGCGCGCCACACCTACATCCGCAATCCAGACGGCCCGTGGCTCCTCTACGACAACCAGGTCGACCCGTACCAGATGGAGAATCTGGTGGGCGTGGCTGAACATGCCGCGTTGCAGAGCGAGCTGGAGCGCACGCTGCGGGACAAGCTCCTGGAGACCGGTGATCAGTTCCTGCCGGTGGAGCAGTACCTGAAGACCTGGGACTACCAAGTCGACGCTGGAGGCAACATCCCCTACTTCTTCCTGCGTTCCGAGGGCGGCCGGATGCCTGACGGCTTCGAGGTGCAGAGCCCGGCGGACGCGAAGAAGTGAGGTGATCCCACCTGTGCCGCCGCCAGGCGCCTACGGCTGAATCACTCCCAGCTTCGGAGGATCGGGCATGGAGGCAGGGGGCCGCTGATTCGGTAGCGCGGTTCTGGCCACCTACTCGGGTCACTCGTGGAGCTGGAGCTGGAGGCCTACCTCCGCGACAGCCTCTGCGAGGGCAGCGGCTCGCGGACCATCGAGGGGAGTCTTGGATCGGTTGTCGATCCGGAAGTCGGTGGCCAGCCACTGCCGCTCCTGCCGAATCGTGAAGACGGTTTCTTCGTAGCCAGTCCCGAGTTCCAGGTGGTAGCTCCTCTCTCGGCTCGACCTGAGGAGTCCGCGCCACCAGGCTCGATCCAGAGGTGTGGAATGGGCGTGTGGTGTGGAGATCGTCGTCGGGTGGGGGCGAAAGAAGATACGCGCGGTGGTTCTGAACGGCACGCCAGTGGACCCTTTGGCAACCATGGGAGGCCCAGCTTCGACCTCCGCGTGCAAGAGGCTCCAGTCAGCATCGATGGGAAACTCGGCCTCGAGGAGGCGAGACTCGACCTCCGGAAGTCTGGAGTCGAGGTGCGCGACGACCCTCTCCCAGCGCTTCTCAGCGAGACGCGCGCCGTAGAACAGGCCGACGCAGCACGCGAGTGCGACCACCAAGCAGGCCAGGATGGCGCCCTGGAGAACCGCGCGGGGCTTCGAGCGTCGCCTCACCATGGCTGAAGGCCCACCTCTGCGACGGCGTCGGCGAGGACAGTCGACCGCGAGGAGTCGAGGGGAGTCTTGGAGCGGATGTCGACTCGGAGGTCGGTCACCAGCCACTGCCGCTCCTGCCGTATCGTGACGACGATGTCGTTGTGACCGTCCCCTAGGTGCAAACGGTACTTCCTCTCTCGGCTCGAGCTGAGGAGCCCCCGCCACCAGGCGCGATCCCGAGGGGTCGAGTGAGCTGGGGGTGTGGAGATCGTCCTCGGTACGGAGCGGTAGATGATCCTCTTGACGGATCCAGGTCCCGAGCCGCCACTCTCCAAGGCGGTGCTGGCAGTCAGAGCTTCGATCTGCGCATCGAGCGGGCTCCAGCCGCCGGTAAAGCGATACTCGACCTCCGGAAGCCTGGAGTCGAAGTGCGCGACGACCTCCGCCCAGCGCTCCTCGGCGAGACGCGCGTGTAGAACAAGGCCGACACAGCACGCGAGTGCGACCACCAAGCAGGCGACAATCGTGGTCCAGAGGATTGCCCGGGGATTCGACCGTCGTCTCACCATGGCAGGACCACCCGCATGTCCTCCTTCATTCCGGGATCGACTCGCATCGTCCATCGCACGGGATCCTCCCCGGTCACGATACCACCACGCCAATGGGCATTCCTTCAGAGCGGGCCGGATGAGGTCGAAGAAGGCGTCATGCGTGCATCGTCCCACGCGGCCGCTCCCATCGGTGCGGCCGTGGTGGCACTCCTCGACATCGACGCGGCCGCCTTCGACCTCGTGGCGGACGTCTCAAACCTCACCCCGAAGACGATCTCCCATGCGTAACTGCGTCGTGCTCGGAAGCCGCTCGAGCGGTGCCTCTCTGATCGCCGGGAGCCTGGCCCGTTCGGGCTACCACGCGGGGAGCGCCCTGCCAGCGAACGCGACCCACCCCCGTGGAGACCTCGGGTGGCCGCAGCTCCGGGACGTGAACGATGCGCTGCTCGCCGCCCTTCCCGCAGGGAAGAACGACGCCACACCTCCCCCCCATCTCCACGCCCGGATGCGAGCCTGCCTCGAGCTCACTCCCTGGTGCCTGAGCGATCCCCCACTCGCCAAGACCTGGCCGGCGTGGCGAGGGCTCACCGGAGATGCGGGGAAGGTGTGCGTCTTCCGTCATCCGCTGCTCTCGGTGCAGGACGTGGTCGCCGAGGCTGCGGGACGCGTCGACCTCGGAGACGTGTTCGAGCAGTGGATCTCCGCCTACCGCGAGATCCTCGATCGCCACATGGAGACTGGCGATTGGCTCGTGATCGAGGCGGATGAGGTCGCGACCGAAGCAGGCCGCCAGAGGCTGGGGTCCTTCCTGGGCGTCGAGGTCGACGGGAGCTTGGTCGACCCGGGGCTGGTGCGCGACGTACCCGAGGGGATGGAGGTGCCCGACGAAGCTCTGCGTCTCTACGAGAGACTCCGCCAGTGCGCGGGACGCAAGGGCGCGCCGCGTCGTGCGGACCGGCCCAGGGTCGCCGTGCTGGCCGTGGTGCGTGACGGGGACGAGCCCCAGCTGCCCGCCCTCGCCCACGACGTCGCGCGACTGTGCGCAGTCCGCGCCCGACTGCTGGTCGTCGACGGAACGGGCCGCAAGGAGATCCAAGGGGCGTTCCCCAGCTACTCGGCCGCCCTCGAGGAGATCGACGAGGAGGTCGTCGCCCTGGCGCGGCCGGGCTGCACGCTCGTCCCCTCGAGACTCGTCCACGCGCTCGCCGCCCTGGAGCGGGGCGCGGACCTGGTCACCTGCGACTACGCCCTCGCCGACGGGAGCGGAGCGTTCGTCGACCGCGCGAGCCCGGCGGAGATGGCCGACGCCCCCGGCCCCTTCTGGGAGGCGGGCCTGACCCTGCGCCGCGAGGTCCTGGCCACGATCCGCTCCACCGCGTTCTTCCCCACCGAGCTCGAGCTCTACCGCCGTCATCTGGACACGCCGCGGCACACGCACGTGACCGAATTGGGATTCGCGGTGGATGAGGACCTCTACGCTGCGTCCTTCGAACGCTCCGTCGACGACGCGGCGCTCGTGTCCTTGGCCGCGCGCGAGCCCGCGGCCTCCCCCGCCCTGACCGTCTCTCTCGAGGCGACCGATCCCATCCGCCTGGCGGCGAGCCTCGAGGGCTTCTGTCGCCAGCGGGTCGCGCCCGACACCTTCGAAGTGGTCGTCGCGGATCGCACCGGTGCGGGCGGCGATCTCCTGCTGGGGCTCGAGCTTCCGATTCGAGTGCGCGTCTTCCATTGCCCCGGCAAGGACGAAGCGGCGGCCCACAACCGCGCCGCCGGCGCGGCCCGCGGCGAGGTCGTGCTCTTCACCAGCGAACGCTACGCACCCGATCCGCACGCGATCGAGCGGCACCTGGCGGCTCACGCCCCGTCGCGAGACGGGAGCGGCGCCTTCTTCGCCCTGGTCGGCTCCCTCGAAGAGCCGGAATCCGCCCGCCGCACGGCCCTGGGGCGGCACCTCCAGCGCCTCACCTGCGAGGAGACCCCGCGCTCGGTGGCGGGGAGTGCCTTCCGCATCGGAAACGCCAGCATCGCGCGGGTGGACTTCTCCACCCTGGGAGGCTTCGACGAGTCCTTCGGAGCGGGCTTCGACGCTGAGCTCGGCCAACGCCTCGAGACGACCGGCTGCCACGTCTTCCACGACCCCTGGACCCGCTTCACGCGGCTCGCGCCGACGACTTTCGCGGATCTACGCCGTCGGACGGTGGAGGAGGCCTGCACCTCCGCGCGCCTCGCCGGCCGAGCCCCCTTGGAGACCGCCGGCCCCGTCGACCGCACCCGTGAGGAGGCGGGCGAGGAGCTGGCCGCGATCGACCTCGCCCAGCTCGAGGAGAACGGGGCCTGCGCGGACCTGGTGACGGAGAGCGAAGGGCGTCTGGAGATCCTCCTGGCCGAGCTGAAGGACGCCTGGCGCGCATCGGTCTCTGGTGGCCCCAGCGAGGTGACCGAGGAGCAGCCCATGCTCCGCGCGGTCCCCCGTCCCCCCGGCCGCCGGAGGTCACCCCAGCTCAGCGTGGTGATTCCGACCCACGACCGACCGAGGGAGCTGCTCGCCCTCCTGGACCACTTGGCGCTGCAGGACCTGAGCCCGGATCGCTTCGAGGTCTTCGTGGTCGACGACGCATCGACCGAGCCGGTCTCCGAGCGGATCGATCCCTGCGGCTACCCCTTCGAGCTCTACCTCATGGCGCAGGCCGGCGGCGGTCCGGGCTTAGCGCGCAACCGGGCGGTAGCCCGCGCGCGGGGGGACGTGGTCCTCTACCTGAACGACGACGCGGTCCCTGGACGGCGGCTGCTCTCGCGCCACCTCGACCACCATCGGCACGCGAGCTTCCCGCGAGCGGTGCTCGGCGCGTTCACCTTGCTGCCGGAGCATCGGCGCCACTCGATCGGCGAGTACGTGGAGACCACCACCGCCCTCTTCGACCAACCGCTGATGAAGCCCGGCGAGTACTACCGCGGCCTGTGCTTCTGCTCGGGCAACATCTCGGTGCGCCGCGAGGCCCTCGAGGCGGTCGGTGGTTTCGACGAGTCCTTCCTCTACGCCGGCGGCGAGGACTGGGAGCTGGGCCACCGGCTCGAGCTTGAGCAGTGGATCCGAGTCCTCTACGACCCGGCTCTCGAGTGCGGCCACGACCACGCGATCCGCGTGGACTCGATCCTCGGCCGCAAGCGCGTCGTCGGGTGGAGTCTGGCGAAGATCCAGGAGAAGTACGGGGATCTGGATCTGCTCCCGCTGCCCTCGTGGCCGGCTGCGGACGAGGATTGGGAGCGTACGGCGGAGGAAGTCGAGCGCATGCGCCCGAAGATCGAATCGCTGAGGCAGCGAGTCGAGGCGCTCTGCGACGAGGAAGTCGCGAGGCGAACCGGACCGACCGCCGTGGATCGGATCCTCGAGCCACTGCAGGAGGCTGAACGACTCGAAATCCTGGCGGGCGCGCTCTGCTGGCGACATGGCGTTTTGCCCGTCGATGGGCAGGATGCGGATTCACCCGCAATCCCACGCCACAAGTCCGCCTAGCACCCCCGAAGCGGCTGACCAGCTCGCTTCGATCCAGCCTCGCCATGCCTGCGGTCCAGCGCCGCAGATCCGCCTAGCGCCCCCGCGAGACCACCAGCGATCGAAACGCGGGTCGCTCTCCCCAAGTCGCCAGCCCTATGCGATGCCGCCCCTCGATCGGGTTGATCGACACCCGATCCAGGAGCATCACCCCGTCGATCGACGCGCTGCACCAACCGTCGAGGTAGATCAGGGTCACCACCCGCTCCTCCTCTTCCCCCAGGTCGGGGAGATCGACCGGGTCGCACTGGTAGACCAGGCGGTCGTAGCGCTCGAGCCGCGCACCGACTTCGTTCGTCCCGCGGGGCACCAGGATCAGGTTCCAGCCGGAGAGGCCGTCGCTCTTGCCCTCTCCCTGGAACGTGATCAGGAACTTGGGCGCGTCCCCTCCCACCACCGTCGCCTCGATCTTCAAGGCGGAGAGGTCGTCGGTGAGGTTCGACTTCAGCCAGAGCAGGTTCGACGGCGAGTCCTTCGGGAAACCCGGCCGCACCGTGAAGAGGCGCCAGCCCACCGCGCCGTCGGTGTCGGTCCCGTAGAAGGCCTTGTTGCGCGCGCGGAAGGAGCCCACTTCCACCCGTCCGCGGGACTTGAAGGAGCGGGCGTCCAGCGTCGCGATCCGCTTCCAGCTCGTCTCCAACTCCTCCGGGCGCCAGGGGCGCTCGACCGGGGGATCGGAGTCCGACGTGAAACCGAGAGTCGACCCGTCGGGTCGGGAGAGCGCCATCACCATCCCCGCCGTCCCGCCGCGGTTGCGGATCTTGACCAGCACCTCGTTGCGGCCCGCCTCCAAGCGCACTGGAAAGCGTTGCCCATCGGGAGCGTTCACCGTCGGGCCGCGCCAGCCGATGTTGCTGCCGTTGCGACCGCGACCGCGGTAGGAGCCGATGCGCCGCTGGTTGACGAAGACCACCACGTCGTCGTCCGCGCGCACGTGCGCCGTCGCATCGGTCGCCTCGGGGAGGGTGACGTGGGTCACGGCGTAGATGGCTGAGTTGTCGTCCCCGTACGGCTCGTAGTCGAAGCGCAGCCAGCCGCTGGGGTAGAGCTCGACGTTGCGGTGGCCGCCGCCGCGGATCCAGCTCTTGGGCGGGGCGTGCCAGAAGAGTTGGGTCCGATCGCGACGGCTCGAGCGCCAGGTCATCGGCTGGACGTCGAAGTCGATCTCGCGCTCCGGCGCGAAGACGCAGGCGCCGGGATCGGAGTGCAGGGCGAAGAAGGGCCCGATCACCGTCCAGTCGAAGAGGATCCCGAGCTCCGCGCGCAGATCCTCGCAGTTCTCCAGCCGCTCGCGCCGCGCCTCCCTCATCAAGCGGCGCTCGATCGCGTCGCGGGGCAGGGGGGAGTTGGGGTGTTCGGCGAAGCGCTCCTCGAAGGGGTCCAGGTCCTCGTCGGCGAGCGCCTCCAGCTCGCGACCGAGGAGGCGGCGGTCCGACTCCTCCAGCGGAAAGCCGAAGGAGACCAGGTCGTCGAAGACCTGCGGACCGAAGGCGCGCCCCAGGTAGCGGGTCAGGGAGCGCACGATCTCGTGCTCGCGCCCGTCGCGCACCGGCTCCTCGCGGTACTCGCGGAAGAAGCGCCGCATCGGCGTCCAGTCGTGCCGTCCCCTCCCGCGGTCCGCGTACTCCTCGACGAAGTGCAGGAAGAAGCCCGCGCTGGGCCCGTAGTTCTGGATGCGCCAGTACTCGAGGTCGCGGTCCAGGAAGTACGTCTTGAAGGCGGTCAGGTTCCCCTCGAAGGAGTGCAGCTGGTCGCCTTCGTGGGCCAGGGCCTCGTGGGCGTAGGCGGCGCCCAGGTTCGCCAAACCCTCGCGGAAGCCGGCGAAGATGGGGATGGTGTCGTCGACGCAGTGGGTCAGCTCGTGGTAGAGCAGCCCGGTGTCGACGCGCACCACCCTAGAGGGAAAGGGATTGGCGCGACCGATGTCGATGCGCTTCCCGCCGCCGACGCCGCCGCCAAAATCCCACAGCTCCTTGAAGTAGACGGTGATGCGATCCCCACCGGGGTTGGGCAGACGCCCGAAGAGGTCGGTCAGGAAGACGTAGGCCAGGTCGAAGCGCAACGTGGACTCGAGGGGGATCCCCTCCACCAGGTCCCGGGGGCCGATGAAGAGGTGGCAGTGGCTGGCGACCACGTCGGTGCGCTCCCAAGCGGGGTGCTCGACGACGGCGCGCACCTTCTCCGCCTGGTCGGGGGGCGTGGCGGCCAAGTGCTCGGCGCCGACCTTTTCGAGGCACGACTGGGCGTCTTCGTAGAGCTCGATGCCGTCGACCCGCCGCAGCTTGCGGTAGAGGGCCAGGGCCAGGGGGCGCTGGCCCTCCTCGGCCAGGTCGTCGGCGACCTCGAGCAGCTCGTGCGTGCGCCCGTGCTCGTCGACGAGCTGCGCGAGCCGCGCCTCCTCCGTCGACGAGAGCTCGGTCAGCAGGCGCCGGCGCAGATCCTCCGCGCCGAGGGTGACCCGCTTGGCGTCGGACAGCGCCCCCAGCACCTTCTGATCCACGTCCAGAGCCAGCTCGCCCCCCGCCTCCTCGAGCAGCCGCAGCGCGCCGTGCAGCTGGCGGCGCCCCACCATGCGCCCCGCCTCCAGGCGGAAGACGCGCACCTTCTCGGCGCGGATGCGCTGTTCGACGATCATCCCCTCGACCGAGCTGATCTCCGCCGGGGGGAAGCGGCCCACCTCGACCAGGACGTCGCGGAAGCGCTCCTTGGTCGCGTCGTCGGCAGCCTGGCGCAGCCCCCGCTCGAGCAGCTCCCACGCCCCGGGAGCGTCGCGGGCGGACTTCAGGCGCCGCGCCTCGGCGAGGGTGGCCTCCAGCCGCTCGTGCCCCTCGGGGCCCGCGTAGGTCGGCACCTCCACCGCCAACAGGTCGGCGAAACCGTCTTCGTCGAGCCAGACGTCGTCGACCACGGGGGGGCGGACGGGGTCCTCTCCCCCCCCGGTGAAACCGATGCGCACCGAGATCAGCTCGCCGGCCCGCAGGGATTCACCCTCCGGCAGGGCCAGGTCGAAGGCCAGATGGGTCGGCCGTCCCAGCGGCCAGCGCGAGGCCCTCGGCCGCAGCTCGTGGTTGCTGGTGACGAGGTCGAGCCCCGCCCGGGTCAGGGAGACGCGCAGGCCAAGGCCGGCGGGGAGTCTCTCGGTCGGCGTGCAGGCGAGCCGTAGGGTGAAGGTGGCGGCGTCGCTGACGGGGGTGGCGACTGCTTCCACCTCGACCGGCAGCGGCTCGGGATCGCCGGACGCGGCGAGGAGAGGCAGGCAGAGGCAGAGGGAGCAGCCGACCATGGTGGGGTGTCGAGACTACCCGCTCCGCCCCCCACGGTCACGGTGAGGCGGACTCGGCCGCCGTCGCGCGCGCCAGGTAGTGGTCGCGCAGCTGCGGCCGCGCCTTCATCACGTCCCGCGCCGCCAAGACCAGGTCCAGGTCCCGCTCCGGATCGACCAGCCCCTCCAGGTTGACCCCCGACTGGCGCACGCCGGCCAGGTCCCCCATCCCGCGCTGGGCCAGGTCCGCCTCGGCGATCTCGAAGCCGTCCTGACTGCGCTCGAGGAGCTGGAAGCGCTCGTGCGCCTTGGGATCCCCGACCAGGAAGCACCAGGCGTCGCGCGCGCCGCGCCCCACGCGGCCGCGCAGTTGGTGGAGCTGGGCGAGACCGAGGCGCTCGGCGTTCTCGATCACCACCACGGTGGCGGCGGGGACGTCCACCCCCACCTCGATCACGGTGGTGGCGACCAGCATGCCGATCTCGCCGCGGCGGAAGCGGTCCAGGTGCCAGGCGCGCTCCTCGGCGGGGAGGCGCCCGTGCACCAGCTCGATCCCGAAGGGGGCCAGGGGGGAGTCGAGGGCTTGGCGGTAGCGCCGCTCGGCGGCGGCGGTGCGTCCCGCCCCTCCCTCGCCGTTCGCTCCGATCCGGGGACAGACCCAGTAGACCTGCTCGCCGAGCTCCAAGCGCTCGGCGAGGAAGCTGGAGATCCCCTTGACCTCGTCGGGGGGGATCCAGCGCGTCTCGATCGTCCCGCGCCCCGGCGGCAGTTCCCGCAGGGTGCTGACCTCGAGGTCGCCGTAGACGGTCAGCGCCAGGGTGCGCGGGATCGGCGTGGCGGTCATCAGGAGCAGGTGCACGTCGACCCCCTTGTCCGCCAGCGCGGCGCGTTGGCCGACGCCGAAGCGGTGCTGCTCGTCGATGACCGCCAGGTCGAGGCGCTGGAAGACGACGTCCGAGGAGAAGAGGGCGTGGGTGCCGAAAACGACCTGGACCTCGCCGCACGCCAGGCGCTGGGTGAGGAAGCGCCGTTCGTCGCGCTGCAGGGAGGCGGTGAGCAGGCCCACCTCGATACCGGCCTCCCGCAGGAGCTCTGCCGCGCCGTAGTAGTGCTGCTCCGCCAGCACCTCGGTGGGCGCCATGATCGCGGCCTGTCCGTCGTTCTCCACCACCGCCATGGCGGCGTAGAGGGCGAGCACGGTCTTGCCGGCACCGACCTCCCCTTGCAGCAGACGGCGCATCGGTGCGCGGCGGGCGAGGTCGCGGCGCAGCTCCTTCACCACCTCCTTCTGGCCGGCGGTGAACTCGAAGGGGAAGCGGCGCAGGAGCTCGCGGTCGAGTTCGGCCCTGATCCGCACCGCGCGCGCTCCTCCTCCCGCCTGGCTGCCGCGTCGGGCGTGCACCTTGGCCTGCACCGCGAGCAGGGGTTCGAAGGCCAGACGCCGCCGCGCGGCCTCGAAGACGGGACGGTTCGCAGGCGCGTGGGCGGCGGCGAGGGCGCTGGGGAGGGAGGGCAGGTCGAGGTCGGCGAGGACAGTCTTCGGGAGGAGTTCGCACACCCCCGCCGCGTGGCCCTCGGCGACCTCGCGGCACCAGCCGGCGAGGGTGTGGGCGCCGATCCCCTCGGCGCTGGGGTAGATCGGCTCCAGAGCGCCGGCGGGGGGCAGGGGACGCTCCTCGCGCCCCACCCGCGGCGCCACCAGGGCGAGCTTGCCCCGCGCGCGCACCACCTTGCCGGCGAGCTCCACCTCGTCGCCGGTGGCGAGCGCCTCCGCCATCCAGGGCTGGTTGAACCAGAGGGCGTCGACCTGACCGCTGGAGTCCTCCAGGGTGGCGCGGAAGGTCGAACGCCGTCCCCCGGTGCGCTGCAGGCGCGCCGCGACGATCTTTCCTCGCACCCGCGCAGGGTGCCCCTCCTCGACCTCTGCCGCCGGCACCACCGCCGGCCACTCGCGCAGCCCGAGCGGCATGAGGAACATCAGGTCGCGCTGGCAGCGCAACCCGGCCCGCTCCAAGGTCGCCGCACGCGCGGGCCCGATCCCGCGCAGATCGGTCAGCGGGCCGATCGGGTCGGGCCCGGGGGGTGCGGGCTCTCTCGAGCTGGTCTTGCGAGGGGCGGGGGGCACGTGGACGTCATTGTGTCAGGGCAGGATCCGGGATGCTCGGACCCGTCGGGAGGGGGCGCGGTTGCGGGCGACCCCGCGTCGATTCAGCGCTTGAAGCGGGCGTCCGACTTCACGCTACGGATCTCGTCCTTGAACGGCTCGAGCCAGCCCAGTCGTACGGCGTGCGGGTCCTCGAACTCGGGCACGTAGGGCTTCACGTCCAGGAGCGGCGTCCCGTCCAGCACGTCCAGCCGGTCGACGTGGACGAGGTTGCCCTCCACGCGCACCAGCTCCACCAGGGACAGTCCGATCGGATTGGGACGGCTGGGCGCACGGGTGGCGAAGACGCCCCGCAGCTCGGTGTCCAGGAAGGGGGTCACCACCAGCTTGGTCTGGCGCACCTCGTGGAAGTGGTAGAGGAGATAGACGTGGGAGAAGCCGTCCAGGTCCTGCAGGCCGTCGACGAACGCGGGGAAGACCTCGATGAACCCCGCTCGGCTCACGTCGCTCGCGGGCTGGATCGGCATGTCCTCCAGGCGATGGAAGGGGCTGTGGATCGTGCCGATCGGTTGGTAGGTGATCTCCATGCGCCCTGCCTGTTCACGGGGTCGGGACGGCTCTCGGAGGCTCGCGTCGCTGCGACCGAGAGGATGGGCTGCATCGTAGCCGTCAGGCGTGGGCTCCGCTTCTCTCCACAGGCCGCAGCAACACCCAGGTCAGCACCGCCGCCGTCAAGTACAACCCCACCGTTACCAGCATCAGAACCGAGTAGTCGTTCCCGCTGGCGTCCAGCACCCGGCCCGCCGCCAGCGGTCCCACCACCCAGCCGATCCCCCACAGGGTGGCATTGATCCCCGTCTGCATCTCCCGCGCCCCCGGCGGGGTCGACTGCATCATCAGGTTCTTGTGGATCGGGTGGGTCGAGTTCATCAGCGCGCCGCGCATCAGGAAGGCGGCGATCGCCACCGGTAGGTTGGTGGTGAAGGCCAAGAGCAGGAAGAAGGGGATCGAGGAGAGCTCGATGGTGACGATGCTGCGCACGAACCCCATGCGCGAGAGGGCCAGGGGGGTGGACAGGAAGCCGATGCTCGTCATCACCATCCCCGCCGCGAAGAGGGTCCCCCAGGGGCCCGCCTCCATGCCGAAGCGGTCCTTGAAGTAGAGCGGCAGGAAGGGGATGCAGAACCCGGAGCCGCAGGCGATCAGGAACTGGGGCGTCGCGAAGCGCGCCAGCAGGGCGCGATGCCGGACGAGCACCGGCCAGAGCGCGGTTCCTCGCTCCAGCTCCGGCGCGCGCCGGGGGATGCGCGCGTAGGCCAGCGCCGCGCCGATCGAAACCGCCCCGGCGGCCATGATCGCCCAGCGGGTGGCGAACGCCTCGCCGCCGAGGCGCTCCTGGGCCAGAGCGACGAAACGCCCCGCGGCGAAGGCCCCCACCACCGCCGCCAGCGTCCTCACCGCCTCCGCCAACCCGAAGACCCCCGCCCGCTCTCCAGTGGCCGTGTGCTGGAAGAGGAAGGGGGCGATCGCCACGTAGTGCAGGGTCATGGCGAGACCCGCCACGAAATTCACCACGGTCAGCGACCACACGCTCGAGAGCCACGGCAGGACCATGTAGGCCACGCCACCACCGAGCGCCGCGATGACGAAGATCCCCGCCGCCGAGCGCCGCGCGAGCAGGACCGCCACCGGGATGGCGACCAGCACCTTGCCCCAGGAGTCCGCGGAGAGGACGTGCCCCACCTCCGTCTTGCTGAGGCCGATCACGTCCAGGTAGCGCGCCAACAGGGTGAAGGCCACCGTGTGGGCCGCGCCGGTCAGGGCGGAGCCGACCAGGTAGTGACGGACGGAGGGGGAGTCGGGGATGGTGACGCGCAGTCCCATGGGGCGCAGATCGGTTCGACCGGCGCCGAGGGGTCTGGCGTCTGCCCCTCTCCGCGGCCAGTGGCGCTTATCTAACTGAACTGCCTCCCTTCCGTGGGCTTCTCGGAGGTCAACGTTGCGGCGCCCGTGCTGGCGCCTCCATTCAGGCCGCCCTACGCCTCAACTCCGAGCCGTGGCGATTCGTCCCTGTCACCGAGGCCCTCAGCCGAGGGGCGGGCGCTCCAAACCTCTGGCAGCAATAGGGTTAGGGCCGGGCCCCGTGCAAGAAGCACACCAAAAGGGGGCAGTTCAGGAGTTCAGCGACGGGGGGGGGCTTCGACCTCGATCACCCCCCCCGGCCCCACCAACACCTCCCGCGGAACCCCACCATCACGCCCCGCGAAGTCCAGCTCCCACCGCCCCGGACCCAGACTCGCCCTGCAGGGCAGCACCGCCTTGCCGGCGAAGACGACCAAGCGGGAGCCATCCCCGAGGACGCGCGTCAGGCGCAGGGGGACGAGATCCCTCCCCTCTCCCTGGGGGGGCGTCAGGCGCAGGCGGGCGAGGGGGGGCAGTCGCAGGTCACCCAGGTCGAGGTCGACCCCGGGGCCCAGCTCGAGGGGGTCCTCCGCGACCCATCCCAGGCCGTAGTCAGGGACGATCAGGCGGTAGAAGCCCGGGGGCAGCGGCGCGCTCGCGAAGCGGCCGGTGGGGTCGGTCCTGACGTCGCACCCCACCGCGGCGCCCACCTCGTGGAGGAGGAGGTCGTGCTCGCAAGGCTGCCCCTGCTCCCCGGGGACGACCACCCGACCCCGGATGCGCGCGGTCTCGACGCGCTCCCGGGGAACCACGATCCGCTCCGGAATGCCGCTCTCGGTCAGGGGGACCTCGAAGGCGGGCACTCTGAAGGAGTCGTCCTGCGAGAACACGCACAGACGCGCGGGGAGGGGAGGGTGGGAGGAGAATTGGAAGGAGCCGTCCTCTGCGCTGGAGGTGCGGGCCACGGGCCAGGCCAGGTTGCGCTCGAGTCGCAGGTCGAGGCGCCAGCCGGAGAGAGGATGCCCCTGCTCGTCGAATAGCCCTCCCCGCAGGCCCAGGGCGTCGCCGAGCAGGGGATCCCAACGCACGTGGTCTCCCGATGCGAGCGCACAGACGTTCCGATCCGCCCCACCGTCCCCCACGGCGTAGAGCTGGTAGCGCCCGGGGGGCAAACCCTCCAAACGGTACTCGCCGTCGGCCGCCACTTCGGTGCCGGAGTGCAGCTCGCCCCGGTCATCGAGCGCAAAGACCGCGCCACCGCCGAGGGGCATGCCGTCGGCGCGGATGAGACGACCCTCGATCGTTCCCCCGGGAGGGAGGCGGATCTCGAGGGTGCGCTCCTCCCCCGGCGCGAGGTCGAGCTCCGACGTCGCCGTCACGAAACCGTCGGCGGCGACGCGCAGGGGCTGGGGTCCGGAATCGAGGCCGGCGAGCTCGAAGCTCCCGTCGTCAGCGGTGAAAGCCTGGACGGGAGGGGGTAGGCGGCCGACGCGACCCTCGGCGGAGAGGATCTGGGAGCCGAGGAAGCCGTGCAGGCGCCGGTCGGCGGTGAAGGCGGGGCGCTGATCTCGGGCGGCGCGCAGGCCGGGGATCAGGGGGCCGGCCGTGCCGGGCTCGTGGCGCTCGAGGGCGCCCATGAAACCGCGGCCGATCCGCCACGCTTGGCCGATGCGCACCAGGGCACCGGGGATCGGGCCGCCTCCCTCGTCGAGCACGCGACCGCGCAGCCGAACTCCCCCGGCCCTGAGCTCGAGGACCACCACCCCTCCCGGTTCGCCATCGGAGGGCCAGAGGGCGACGGGGCTCGGCGCGAAGCCGCTGGCACGGGCGGCGATCAGCAACTCGGCACCCTGCAGCGCCTTCTCGACGGGCCCGGCGGGCACCTGGAGGAGCAACTCCCCCTGGGAGTCGGCCGACCCGCGTGGCACCGGCCCGGCCGGTCCCCACTCGGCGAGGACTTCCGCACCCGGGATCGGCTGCCCCGCCTCGTCGCGCACCAGGACGGTCAGGGGAACGGTCCCCACCGGGGGTGTCTCCACGCGGTCGATCGGGATCGCGTCGCGCCCTGCGTCGTCGTCCTGCGCCGGTACCAGTCCGGTGGGTGCACCTCCCCGCTGCTCGGCGGGACCGGCCAAGGGGAGAAGCGTGGGCTCCCCCGACGACCGCGCGCCGCCGAAGAGGAACCAACCGGCCAGGGCGGCCGCTGTTGCCGTCGCGATCGCGGCCGCCCAACCCGCGGCTCCCAGGCCCGCGACCCCTTCCTCCTCGGTCAGGCCGGCGAGCAGGACCAGGCCGCGGGTCCAGTGGGCGCGCTCCCCGTACTCGTGGTCGAGTCGCTCCCGGAGCTCCTTCAGGGAGCGGTGCAACCGAGCGCGGGTGGCGGCGAGCGAGATGCCCAGGCGCCTGGCGATCTTGCGCGGCGGTAGGTCCTCGAAGTAGCGCAAGAGGATGACGCGCCGGTTCTTCTCCGAAAGGGACAGCACCGCCTCGATCACCCTCTCGAGGGAGGTCTCCCGCTCGTGCAGGTCCGCCGCCGACGGCAGGGCTTCGCGCTGCGCCACCGCCTCCTCCCGCGCGCGCCGGCGGGCCTGCCCGCGCAGCCGCTTGAAGACCAGATTGCGGGTGACGGACCGCAACCAGGAGCGCAGGGCGCCCTGGCGCCGGGGGCCCGACTCCAGGGCCCTCACCATCGCCTCCTGGACGACGTCGTCGACCGCTGCCTCGTCCGCCAGGAGCCCGCGCGCCAGGGAGCGCACGAATCCGGCGTGGGCCAGCAGCAGATCGCCGGTGATTTCGCTGGAAGGGGCCATGCTCCTATGTCCAGGGATCCCGCAGAGGGAGAATCCGCGACCTCGAAGCGCCCATTCTGAACTGCCTCCCTTCGGTGTGCATCTCGGAGGTCCGCCTCTCGACTACCGCAGTCGGACCCCCCTCCGGGCTGTCCCCCGGCAGCTGTCCGCCAACCCTCGGTCCAGCACCCCTCCGATAGGGCCTGCTCCAGCGGCCCGGTTCCCCAAGTCCTTGCAGGCAAAGGTGCTACGGCGAGCAGTCCCGCTCGATGCCCACCGAAGGGCGGCAGTTCAGGACTAATCTGCCCCACGCGGCGGCCCGGCACCGGAGACCATCTCGCAATGGGTCAGGCGTTTCCGGAAGCGGAGCCCTCGTGGGCCGAGAGGACCCCTGCGCGAGGGCCAGGGGGCTCGGTGACGCTGCTGGGGGTCCCGATGACCCGGGTGCCCAGGAAACAGGGGCCACCGCGACCGCGGCGCTTCTGCGCCGCCGAGGCCTTCGACGATCTCGAGAGCGACTGCGATCGGAGGCTGCGACGGCTCCTGGTGGGTGCGGTACTGATCGCGCTGGGGGTGGCGGCCTGGTTCGGGGGTGGGGCCGAGCCGGCGGCGGCGAGCGAGCCCGTGGGGGCGACGTCGGAGGAGTAGGGGGGGGGGGGGGGGGGGGGGGGGGGGTGGGGGGTGGTTGTGGGGGCGGGCTCTTTTTGCGGGGGGGGTGGCGGTCTCGAATTGACGCGGCGGCGCTCTCGAATTGGGGCCGGGGCTCTGGCAAGCCTGCGCCGGTGTGAGACACTGAGTCTTCTTACGGGCCATGTCCCAAATCGCCCACGAGGACCCCATCGCCATGATCCGCACCCTGCCCGCCCTCTCGTTCCGAGTGAGCGCCCTGGTCTCCGTCGCCGCACTCCTCGCACCGCAGACCAGCGCCCAGACTTTCGGCTCCGACTTCGCCGCCGACTACACCTTCACCGACCTGGGTGCGGTGCCGGGCGTCCCCACGCCCTTGGGCGGGGTAGTCTTCAAGCTGGGGGACCCGGACACACTCCTGATCGGGGGCGACTCGAACAACGTCGCGGGCGCCATCTACGAGATCGGGGTCACCCGCGACGCCGGTGGACGCATCGACGGATTCAGCGGCACGGCGTCGCTCTTCGCCACCGCCCCCGAGATCGACGGCGGACTGGTGTACGCCCCGAACGGGACGCTGCTATTCACGGCCTACCCTACCAACTGGCTGGGGCAGATCCTCCCCGGCAGCGGTGCGGTGGACAAGTGGGTGGACTTGACCACCGCGGGCATCACCTCCTCGGTGGGCGCTTGCCAATTCGTGCCGACGGGATTCGACGGCGTCGGCGAGTTCAAGCTGGTCAGCTTCAACACTGGCGACTGGTTCGACGCGGCCCTCGTTCCCGACGGCTCCGGGACCTTCGACCTCGGCGTGGTGACGTACCACACGAGCCTCCCGGGCGGGCCGGAAGGGATCGTGTACATCGACGGCACGAACCCCGGGTTCAGCGGCGACAGCATCCTCCTGGCGGAGTGGACCGCGGGGCAGGTGGGTGCCTACGAGCTGGACGCTTCCGGCGAGCCCGATCCGGCGACGCGGCGCGATTTCATGACCGGTCTCTCGGGTGCGGAGGGCGCCGTGACCGACCCCCTCACCGGCGACTTCCTCTTCAGCACCTTCGGTGGCGGCGACCGCGTGCTGGTGGTCCACGGCTTCGACGCGCCGCACACCTACTGCCAGGGCAAGGTCGCTTCGACCGGTAGGGTGCCGAGGGTGCACTATGCGGGTACCCCCAGCCTCTCAGGCCCCGACGACTTCATCCTGACCTGCACCGAGGCCCCCAATCACGTCTTCGGGGTGATGGTCTGGAGCCTGGTCCCCGACACGGCCCCCTTCTACGGTGGGATCCTGTGCGTCAGCTCCCCCTCCTACCGGCTGCCGGTCCAGGGCTCGGGGGGCAGCCCGGGGGTGGCGACCGACAGCTCGGGGACGTTCAGCGACCACCTCGACCAGGCCTTCTTCACGAGCAAGGGATTCACCTCAGGGACGACGGTCTACTGCCAGTACATCGGGCGCGATCCCGGGTACGCGTGGCCCGGCAACGTGCTGATCAGCGAAGGCCTGGTGTTCACCGTCCGGGATTGATCTTGCGCCTCGAGCGCTAGCACTCGCCAGATGGGGTGGGGGGTGGCTACACTCCCGCGCCCGGAGGCACTGCATGGCGCGTGGCAAGGGACTGCCCTACGACTACTCCCTCAGGCTGTATCGAGACGTCTTCGACCTGGACCACCTGCACTTCGGGCTGTGGGAGCCGGGCGATCCTCTCGATCTGGAACACCTGAAGGCCGCCCAGGAGCGCTACGCCGAGCGCCTGCTCGACTCGATCCCCGACGGCGCCCGCACCGTCCTCGACGTGGGGTGCGGCACCGGCTCCACCTCCGAGCGGCTGCTGGGGAGGGGCTACGAGGTCGACTCCCTCAGCCCCTGCGAGCACCAGGAGTCCCTGGTGCGGGAGCGCCTGGGGGAGCGGGTCGGATTCCACCGCTCGACCTTCGAGGGGCTCTGCACGGACCGGCGCTACGACCTGGTCCTGATGAGCGAGAGCAGCCAGTACGTGCCCCGTCGGGAGCTCTTCAAGAAGGCGTTGGAGGTGCTGGCGCCGGGGGGGCACCTGTTGGTGGCGGACTACTACCGCCTGGGCCGCACCCGCACCTACCGCGCCGCCCACCGCCTGGAGCCCTTCCTGGCGCTGGCCGCCGAGGACGACTTCGAGGTCGTCTCGAGCGACGACATCACCGACGGCACCGCCCCGACGATGCTCTTCGCCCGCCAGATCTACGAGCGCTACGCCCTGCCGATCGCGGAGATCGCCGGCGAGTACGCCCGCCGGGAGCACCCGCGGGTGGTGTGGCTGGCCCGGCGCCTCTTCCCCAAGCGCCTGCGGCGCCTGGCGGAGGGGGTCTACGAGCGCCCGCGGGCCAAGTTCGACGACGAGCGCTTCCGGAGCGAGGTGCGCTACCTGATCCAGCTCTTCCGCCAGAAATCCGGCTGAGGGGTGGAAGAATCGGGGGGGTCGTGCGTCTGGGGGCACATGCTGCGGTCCCTCCTCATCCTCCTGCCCCTCCTGGCCCTGGCTTGCCTCGTCGGGGCCTGCATGTCCGGCAGCTCGCGGACCGACGAGGAGATCGACCGGGACCTGGACGTGCTGGTGTCCAGGATCGAGAGCTACCGCGCCCTCCACGACGGGCGGGTGCCGGAGGCGCTGGACGAGCTGGCGCGGGTGGATCCGGCCGGCGAGCTCCCCCTGGACCCTTGGGGTCGCCCCTACACCTACCGCCGCACCGGCTCCGGATGTGTCGTCGGCAGCCTGGGCGCGGACGGCTTCCGGGGGGGCCGGGGAGCGGACCGGGACCGGGAGCGGATCGCGCGCTGGAACTGAGACGGCGCGGTCGGCCCGGCTCCCTCCCAGCGGCCTAGTAGGCGCACTCGCGCGCGGCCTCCACGTAGGCGCGCAGGTTCTCCACGGGGGTGTCGAAGAAGTGGTCCGCGCAGGAGAGGACGTACCCCCCCTCCGACCCCACGCGCTCGAAGAGGGTCTGCACCCCCGCGCGGATCTCCGCGGCGCTCCCGTAGGTCAGGAGGTTGATCTGGTCCAGCCCCCCCACCAGGGCCAGCCGGCCGGCGATCTTCTGCTTGAACTCCCAGGGCTCGCTGTTGCCGCTGATGCTGGTCCCCGCCAGGGTCTCCGAGACGTCGGTGCCGTTGGCCACGATCAGCTCCTCGATCCCCTGGGTGCCTCCGCAGGTGTGGTAGCTGATCTTGAACCCCAGCTGGTGCAGGGCGTCGTGGAGCTTGCGGTCGTAGGGGAGGCAGAACTCCTCGTGGAGCTTGGGGGAGATCAGGGTCGTCGAACCCGCCCCACCGCCGGTCTCGACCAGGTCGTAGGGGGCGCCCGCCATCGACTCGACGAAGGCCAGCTTCTTCTCGAGCAGGATCCCCAGCAGCTCGTGCACCCACTCCGGCTGGTCGTAGGTGCGCAGGATCAGATCGGTGGGCGCCATCAGGCAGCAGGCGTGCTGCCAGCACCCGGCCTGGTCGCCCCAGACGAAGCCGCGCAGGATCCCCGCGTCCCCGATGCGCTCGCGCAGCTCCCGCACGGGCTCCGGATCGAGGTCGAAGACCGGCATGTACTTGGCGATCAGCTCGATGTCCTCGTCGCGCTCGATGAGGTGGTCGGTGATCCAGCAGGTCTTCTCGTCGGCGGTGGTCTCGTAGGTCAGGACCCCCTCCGGCGTCTCCACCCGATGGGCACAGACGCGCAGGCCCGCCGCGTCGCGGGAGACCTGGACGGTGTCGCGCCACTGGGGGGTGGAGCAGGCGGCGAGCTCCTCGGGGCCGAGCCAGAACTGCCCCACCCGCTGGATGTGCTGGACGGCGGCGTCCATGCCCAGGCTCACCATCGCCTCCAGCTCGTCGACCCCCCCCATGAAGGTCTGCAGGTGGTAGTGCTGCCACTGGTGGACCGTGACCGGCAGGCGATCCGGCTTCTCGCGGTTCAGGGCCAGCAGCAGCCTCTCCCGAGAGCTGGTCATCGGCCTCCCTCAGCCGCCCAGGTAGCGGCGCGCCAGCCGCTCGAACGCTGCGCTGCCGGGGAGCTCGCGGCAGAGCAGGTAGCGCGGCTCGCGATCCTCCTCGATCTCCGGGAAGCGCCCCGCCCGCTCCTCCGGCAGGAAGCAGTTGTCCCGGGCGTCGTCGTTCACGGCGGAGACCTCCTCCACGAACACGGTCCCGCCGCCGGCCGCACCCCAGAACGCGTGGTAGTGGTGACGTTCGAGGCGCACGCGCTCCCCGGGGGCGAGGGTGATCGTCGTGCCGGCTGCGCAGGTGACCCAGGCGTTGTTCAGGAGGACCCGCACGGGGGAGTCGCGGTCCAGGGTGTCGTCCGGTCGGCAGTTGTGGAGGCGCACCGCGAGCCTCCCCCCCGCCAGGGCGACGATGTCCTCCACCTTGCTCCAGTGGTGGTGGGTCGGCGTGACCTGACTTTCACCGACCATGAGCAGCTTGTTGGCGTAGGGCTGATCCCCCCCGGGGTCGTCGGGTAGCCCGTTGGAGAGGGTGTAGAGGAGCAGGCCGCGGCGTTCGAAGTCCCCCCCGCCGAAGTCGGTCAGGTCCCAACCGATCCCGCGGCGCGCCAGCTCGCCCGCTTCGTCGGCGTGCTCCGCCCAGGTGCGCAGGTCCCACTCCGCCCGCGGGGGCAGGGCGATGCCGGCGCGCGTCAGGTCGGCGGCGCCGGCTTCGATCAGCTCGTCGATCCGGGACCGTCGCATGCCCGCCAGTGTGTTGGATCAGTGGGGCACCAGGAGCTCGGCCGCCCGAGCGACTGCGCGGCTGGCGTCCGGGGCGTAGCCATCCGCCCCCATCTCGAGCGCGCGCGCTTCGGTCAGGGGGGCTCCTCCCACCAGGACCTTGACCCCCTCGCGCAGTCCGGCCGCGGTCAGGGCCTCGATCGTGGCGTCCATCTGGGTCATGGTCGTGGAGAGCAGGGCCGACATCGCCACCACGTCCGCCTGGTGCTCGCGCGCGGCCTCGACGAAGCGCTCCGGAGCGACGTCCGCGCCCAGGTCGTGGATCTGGAAGCCGTGCCCGGAGAGCATCGTCGCCACCAGGTTCTTGCCGATGTCGTGCATGTCGCCCGCCACCGTGCCGATGACCACGCTGCCCGCCGAGCGCACCTCGCCCGCTTGCAGGGTCGGCTCGACGACCGCCATGGCGGCCTTCATGGCGCGGGCGGCGATCAGCATCTCAGGCAGGAAGTAGAGGTTCTCCTCGAAGAGGCGCCCCACCTCCCCCATGGCGGGGATCATCGATTCCTGAAGCAGGCGCCCGGCCGGGATCCCGCTTGCGAGGGCGCGCTCGGCTTCGGAGCGGGCCCGCTCCTGGTCTCCGGCGACGATCGCCTCGAAGACTGGGCGGGGCTCGGGTTCAGGGCCACTGGGGTTCGAGGTCTGGTCATTCATCGCGGCAGCAGTGTAACGGGTGATCCGAGAGCCGGCCGACCCCCCGCCGGTCGAGAATGCTCGGGATTCGAGCCCGCGACCCCCGGCCTCGCGGGGACGGAGTACCCTGGATTCTGCGTCGTCACGTGGAACGAGGTGTGACGGCCGACTGGATTCTGAGGTTGGATCATGCACCACGTCCTCCAACGCAGCACGCTCACTCTGGCCCTCGCCGTACCTGCACTGGCCCAGTGGGACCGAACCGAGCAGGAGTGGATCACGCCGCAGAGTGACCCCACCTGGCAGAACTTCGCCAAGTCCCTGACGCTGGACGGGGTCACGCTGGTGGTCTCCGACTCCTGGCAGGTCGACCGCGTCTTCGTCTTCGTCGACGGTCCGGGGGGGTGGGACGAGACCCAGGTGATCACGCCTCCCGCCGGCGGGGCCAAGGGGGCCATGGACCTGGCCCTCGACGTCGACCTCTTGGTGATCGGAGACCCCCAGCACGGCGTGGTGCTGCCGGGGGCGGGTGCGGCCTTCGTCTACCAGCGCGGCGGTGCGAGCTTCGCCCTGATCCAGACGCTCGAGAAGGCGGCGCCCCGCCCCTACGACGCTTTCGGCATGGCGGTCGACGTGCTGGGGGACTGGCTGGTGGTGGGAGCGCCCTTCGACGACGCAGCGGGCGCGAGCGGGGCGGGCGCGGTCTACGTCTACCGGAACAGCGGGGGAAGCTGGGCGCTGTCCCAGGTGCTGTTCGGCGCGTCCGGAGGGGACCGCTTCGGAAGGTCGGTCGCCCTCGATGGGAATCGGCTGGCGGTGGGGGCACCTTCCGCGGTGGTGGGGGGCGAGATCGCCGGTCAGGTGCACCTCTTCACCGAAGTCGGCGGGACCTGGCTCGCGGAGCAGACCGTGGCTACGCCAGTCGGGCAGCGGTACGAGGCCTTCGGGTCGGAGCTCTCTTTGGAGGGGGACCGGCTCGCGATCTCTTCCCCGCACTTCGACGGGCTCGAGTTGGACCAGGGAATCGTGCGGCTCTACGAGCGTGATTCCGGGGGATGGGACCTGAGCACAACGGTCGCCCCCCCCGAGCCGACCACGAAGGGCTGGTTCGGACGCAGCCTCGAACTGGAGGGAGAACGGCTGCTGGTCACCGAACCGGGAGATCCCATCTTGGTGCCGGACGTCGGATCGGGCTGGATCTTCGCTCCCAGCGGGGACGCGTGGGTCCCGCTGGCGCACCTCCTCGCAGCGAGTCCCCAGGGCGGGACGTTCCTCGGGGCGAGCGGCGCCTTGGAGGGTGGTGACGCCTTCCTCGGAGCCTCCTCCTACGACGTTCCGGGGGGAGGGGGCGGCGTGGTGATGCGCTTCGCGGGGCTGGGTCCCGACCTGGGCACGATCGCCTGCTTGGCGGATCCGGGGGGGAGCGACTGCCCCTGCGCCCAGCCGCCGGGCGCGGATCAGGGCTGCGGCAACTCCACCGGCAAGGGCGCGAGTCTCTTGGGGTTGGGGAGCGCGAGCGTGGTCGAGGACGACCTGCGCCTGGTCGCCAGCGGATTGCCCCCCCAGGCCTTCGCCTGGCTCTTCGCGGGGGACGCCTGGGTGGCTCGCCTGCCGATCGCCGACGGGCTGCTCTGCGCGGGCGGCACGATCGCGCGGCTGCCGATCGTGGCGGCGAGTCGGGAGGGGCAGGCGCTCTTCGGACCGGGGCTGGGGGCGGCTGGCGGATGGGCCCCAGGCGATACCGGTCACCTCCAGGTCTGGTATCGCGACGGGGGATCGGCGTGCAACGGCTCGAACCTGACGCCGGCATTGAGCTTGACCTTTGTCCCGTAGTGCCCGATCCCAGGAGGAGAAACCGGCCACAACAGTGGTCAACTTGGGGTAGGTTTGGTGCAGCATGAGTCCCCTCGGGTTCCCGCGCATGGGAAGGTGTTGGCTCTCGGTCCTGCTGCCCCTCCTCGCCCTCTCAGCGTGCGGGGCCTACGCTGTCGAGCCCGCGCTGATCACCGTCGAGCAAGTCGACTTCTCGGTCGTCACCGAACCGGATCTGCGGGAGATCATCACCGAACGGGAGGACGCGCCGGTCGAGGCCGCCATGGCCGTGCCGATCGGGCAGAGCTGGTTCGACGGGGGGGCGCTCCCGGCCTTGCTCATGCCGCCTCTGGCGGAGGTGGCCTTCGAGCTGCCTTCGTACGCCCCTGACGCGCTCTTCTCCTTCGCGGCAGGCATCCACCGCACCGGCTATGAACTCGATACCGACGGGCGGGTGCGATTCGAGGTCGAGGTCGACGGTGCGCTGGTCTTCGAGGCCTCCCTGGAAGTGGGCACCGAGGTTCCCCGCGCAGATCGCCGCTGGCACCGCGGTGAGGTCGCTCTAGCGCCGCGGAATCGGGTGACTTTGCGCACCATCCGCGAAGGAGGAAGCGGCGCCCCGGTGCCGGCCGCCTTCGGCGATCTGCAGGTGAGCCGCCGCATCGAGGTGCTGCGCACCCGCGCCTCGGCCCGTCGCCCCAACGTGGTCTTGATCCTGATCGACACGCTGCGCGCCGACGGACTGCACGTCTACGGCAATCCGCGGGAGGTCTCACCCACCCTCGACGGCCTGGCAGCTCGGGGGGAGCTGTACGAGGATGCCTACGCCCCCTCGCCCTGGACCTGGCCCTCGACCGCCACGCTGCTCACCGGCCAACGCCCGGAGGAGCACGGCTTCGTGGGGCCGGACTCCTGTCACCTGGACGACGGGCTGACGACCCTGGCCGAGGCGTTCCAGATGGCCGGTTTCACCACGGCGGGATTCTCCTGCAACCCGCTGGTTGCCCCGAGCAAGAACCTCGACCAGGGCTTCGAGGTGTTCCGCAAGTACGATTGGCAGCCCACGCGTGAAGTGGAGGACGAGGTGGTCGCCTGGCTGGACGAGATGGGCGAGTACCGCTTCTTCCTCTACCTGCACCTGATCGAGCCCCATGGGCCCGACGACCCCGATCCGGACCTCGTGGAGAGCATGATCCCCGAGGACCGGCGCGAGCCGGTGCTCAACCGCAAGGCGGTGGACCGGATCATGGGCAAGATCACGAGGGGGGAGCCCCACAACCTCAAGAAGCTCCTGGCGCAGAGGGACCACGCGCTGGCCTTCTACGACGCGGAGGTGGTGACGGTCGACCGAGCCGTCGCGCGCTTGTTCGATCAAATGGAACAGCGTGGACTCCTCGAACAGACGATCATCGCGGTCACGGCAGACCACGGAGAGGAGTTCCTCGATCATGGTCAGTTCGGTCACGGCGGACAGCTCCACGAGGAGTCGGTGCGCGTGCCGCTGATCCTGGCGGGACCAGGGGTGGAGCGGGGAGTGCGCCACCCCCACCGGGTCGAGATCCGTTTCCTGGGCCAGACCTTGCTCGAGCTGGCCGGGGTCGAGCCGCCGCCAGGGAACCTGGCGGGGCTTGGGCGCCTGCACGATCGGGAGGGTGGCCCGGTCTTCCTCTCCACGGAGACGGGAACCCGGCTCGATCCGGAGACGGGGCTGCGCACCATCGGCAGACTCCAGGGTGTCCTGCACGGGGACTTGGCGCTGCACTGGTGCCCGGAGGAACGGAGTAGCGGGAAGGAGTGGCTCCGGCTCTACGACCTGGCGAGCGACCCGGAAGCCCGGCGTGACATCCACGAGGAACGCCCAGAGGCCGCGGCACAGCTCGTGAGGATGATCGAACGCTACCTCGAGCATGCGGAGGAGCTCCGGCCCCTCCTCCTCGGTGGCGGGGACGCGGTGCGGGACGAGCTGAGGAGCCACGGCTACCTCGGGGGTGACGATGAGGACTAGATGGCTGCGAGCTGGTCCCTGAAGCACCCCGCGGACCGCCGGTGATCAGCGCCGGCGCGCCGCAATCCCGGCGCCACGTCGTCGCCGTGGTTCTCCCTAGGCAAGGCCCCTTCGGCGCGCATCTTGACGCCGGTGACTTCGGTCTCGGGAGCGATCACGATGACGGGAGCCGTAGCGACATTGGGATCCTCCTGCATTCTCACATGGACGGCGATCCCGCTTCCGGGCGGCAGGAATAGGCCGAGGACCACCACGTCCGAACGCTCCTTTTGCATCGCCGCGAGTGCTTCGGTTCCGTCGCGCCCAACTGCGTGAGGTTGGCCGTGAATCTCCAGGATCTGTGAAGGGAAGACGACGTTCTCGTCGGCATCCTTCACGGTCAGGACTCGCTCTGATCGAACTAAATGTGATTCGGCACGAGTCCCAATCATCGAGTTGTGAGTCCACCGCACCGGAGACCCGCGGCTCCGTGGGGATCCCGGCCTATGGGGCCACCCAGGTAGGTTTCGGGGCCGACCAAGCGCATCCGAGGATCCCCTCGGAGCGCCGTTGTCGTCGGCCTGATCCGTTCGACATAATCCCACCATGCAATCGAACCGGGAAGTACATCGATAAGCACTTCGCCGTAGTCATTGAGAACCCTATTGGTGCGTGGCCAAACAACTTGACACTGGTCAAGCGGAGTGGTATTTCTAGTCCATTCAAGTGGGTTTGATCACTAATCACCCCCCCCCTTTCACAGGGGCTTTTTCATCCCAAAGCCGTCGAGGATTCGAGTAATGGCAGGTCCCGATAAACCGATTCTCGTGGTTGGTGGTGGGATCGCGGGAATGACTGCCGCGGTCGAGGCGGCCGAGGTCGGCTGTCGAGTGCTCTTGGTGGAGAAGGACCCCTTCCTCGGGGGTCGCACGGTGAGGAATCACCGCTATTTCCCAAAGATGTGCCCCCCCACCTGTGGCTACGAGATCAACGTCCGCAGGATCCGGACCAACCCCGCCATCGAGGTCCTCACCATGACCACGGTGGAGGAGATCCGCGGCAAGCCGGGGGCCTTCCGGGTGCGCGTCCGCCAGCGGCCGCGTTACGTGACCGGCGACCGCTCCCTGGAGGAGTCGATCGGGGATCAGCTCACCAGCGAGCGCCCCGACGAGTTCAACTGCAACATCGGCACGACCAAGGCCCTCTACTGGGGGCACGACTCCGCCTATCCCCCCGTGGCGGTCCTGGAGCGCGACCTGCTCGCGCCCGCTGAGGTGGAGACCCTGCAGCGGGAGTGCCCACCGGGCTCGATCGATCTCGACCAGGCCGAGGACGCGTGGGAGGTGGACGCCAGCGCGATCATCATCGCCACGGGGTGGAAGCCCTACGAGGCGACCCGACTCGAGGAGCTCGGCTTCGGACGTCACCCCGACGTGGTCAGCAACGTCATGCTGGAGCGCATGGTGATCGGGGCGGAGGACGGCCCCGTCCTGCGACCCTCCGACGGTCAGCCGGCACAGAAGGTCGCCTTCGTGCAGTGCGCCGGGTCGCGGGACGAGGACCACCTGCCCTACTGCTCCGCGGTCTGCTGCATGGGCTCCCTCAAGCAGGTCCGCTATCTGCGCGAGCAGAACCCGGATGCGCAGGTGACGGTCTTCTACATCGACATCCGCACCGTGGGGCGCCACGAGAAGTTCTACACCGAGCTCCTGGAGGACGAGCAGGTTCGCTTCGTGAAGGGCAAGGTGGCCAAGCTCGAGGTGGGTGCCGGCCCAGGCGGCCTGACCCCCGAGGTGGAGGACACCCTCTCGGCGGAGATCCTGCACGACAGCTTCGACCTGGTCGTGCTGGCCACGGGTATGGTGCCCAACGGGCTCGAGCTCAAGGAGCCGCTCGAGCTCGGGGGCGATGAGCACGGCTTCCTGAGCGGGAAGACCGACGTGGAAGGGATCTTCGCGGTGGGGTGCGCATCGCACCCTTGTGACGTCTCGCGGGCGACGAAGGATTCCACCGCCGCCGCGTTGAAAGCCATCAGGTGTGCGAAGGGTTAGGGAAGGGTCATGAGCGAAAAGACAGGCGTCTTCATCTGCACCGGGTACGGCATCGCGGAAGCGCTCGACATCGAAGCCCTCTGCAAGGTGGTCGAGGAGGAGTGCGAGGTCCCCTACTGCAAGACGGTCGAGTCCTGTGAGGGCAGCGGCCTGCAGGAGATCTGCCGCGAGATCGAGGCCCAGGGCCTGGAACGAGTGGTCATAGCGGGCGTCTCCCCCAGGGCCTATGACGACCACCTCCTCCCATCCAACGTGCTCATCGAAAAGGTCGCCCTGCGCGAGCACGTGGTCTGGTGTCAGCCCCCCGAGGACGAAGACACCCAGATGCTGGCCGAGGACTACCTGCGCATGTACTTGGCCAAGGTCGAGAAGACGTCCTTGGCGGAGCCGTACCAGCCCGAGGAGGAGCTCTCCAAGGTGGTCCTGGTCGTGGGGGGCGGGGTCACGGGGATGACCGCCGCCAAGGAGGCGGCGGAGGCGGGCTACCCCGTCAAGCTGGTCGAGAAGACCGGTCGCCTGGGCGGCTGGCTGGGTAGGCAGCACAAGAGCTTCCCCACGAGCGCCCCCTTCAGGGAGCTGGAGGACCCCGGGATCGACGAGCTGCGCTCCGCGGTGGAGTCCAACCCCCTGATCGACGTCTTCACCTCGGCCTCGACCTCTTCGATCACCGGCGCGCCGGGGCTCTTCGACGTCGCCCTCTCGTCGACCGCGGAGGGGAACGGCAACGGGCAGGAGCTGGCCCACTTCCGCGTGGGCTCGATCGTCCAGGCCACGGGGTGGCAGCCCACCGATCCGCTGGCCTCACTCCCCTACGGCGAGCTGCCGGACGTGATCCTGAGCGTGGAGCTGGAGGAGATGTTCCGGGAGAGCGGCAAGATCACCCGCCCCTCCGACGGCGCCGAGGCGAAGAGCATCGCCTTCATCCAGTGCGGCGGAGACGCGCACGCGGAGGAGCGCCCCTACTGCTCCTCGATCTGCTGCATGACGTCCCTCAAGCAGGCCCTGTACCTGACCGAGGGGGCCGAGGACGCCAAGGCGTACATCTTCTACGAGTTCATGCGCACTCCGGGGCAGTACGAGGACTTCTACCGACGCGCCCAGGAGGAGTCGGCGGTCTTCCTGACCCGCGGCAAGGTGGAGGAGGTGCAGCAGGGCCCAGATGGCAAGCTGCACCTGAAGGCTGCCGACACCATGCCCGGAGGCGAGCTGGAGGTGGCGGTGGACCTGGTGGTCGTGGCGGCCGGGATGCGGCCCAATGCCGCCGACGGCGAGGCAATCCGCGCCTACGAGGACGCCAAGCTCGCCACGACGAACGCCGAGTCCGACAACCTGCGCGAGGAGGCCGCCAAGAAGGCGGAGGAGCTCTCGGCCCACGCCGGAACGCAGATCCTCAACCTCGAGTACCGCCAGGGACCCGATCTCCCCACCCTCGAGCAGGAGTTCCCCGACTCCCACTTCATCTGCTTCCCCTACGAGAGCCGTCGCACGGGGATCTACCCGGCGGGCGCCGTGCGCCAGCCGATGGACGGCAGCGCCAGTCGCAACGACGCCACCGGCGCGGCGCTGAAGGCGATCCAGTGCATGGAGATGGCGGGGCGCGGCGAGGCGGTCCATCCGCGCGCGCGCGACCTGACCTATCCGGACTTCTTCTTCCAGCGCTGCACCCAGTGCAAGCGTTGCACCGAGGAGTGCCCCTTCGGCGTCCTGAACGAGGACGAGAAGGGGACGCCCCTGCCCAACCCCACCCGCTGTCGCCGCTGCGGCATCTGCATGGGGGCCTGCCCCGAGAGGATCGTCTCCTTCGCGGACTACTCGGTGGACATCATCTCCAGCATGATCAAGGCCGTCGACGTGCCCGACGAGTTCGAGGAGAAGCCGCGGGTACTGGCCTTCATGTGCGAGAACGACGCCTTCCCAGCCCTGGACGCGGTGGGCAAGCACCGCCTGCCCCTCAGCCCCTTCGTGCGGGTCATCCCCGTGCGCTGTCTGGGATCGGTGAACTCCGTCTGGATCACCGATGCCCTGGCGGCCGGTTTCGACGGCATCCTGTCCTTCGGCTGCAAGCATGGAGACGACTACCAATGTCACTTCATCAAGGGCAGTGAGCTCGCCGACTACCGCGCCAACAACATCAAGAAGACCCTGGAGCAGATGCAGCTCGAGAGCGAGCGTGCCGCTGTGCACCAGGTGCAGATAACGGACTACGCCGAGATCCCCAAGATCGTCGACGAGTTCATGGAGATGATCGAGCGTGTCGGAATGAACCCCTTTAAAGGCATGTAACAAGGCAGGCAACAGTGGGGAACGACTCACAAGCGGGTGGCGCTGAATCGGTCGCATCGAATCCCGTTCTGGTCGAGCCGGATCTCGAGTTCATTCGAAACCTGCAGAGGAGTGGCGGGCGCGATCTGAAGAAGTGCTTTCAGTGCGGCACCTGCTCGGCGGCCTGCGATCTCTCCCCCGACGTCGGGACCTTCCCGCGCAAGGAGATGGCCCGCGCAGCCTGGGGCCTGAAGGAGCGCCTGCTCGCCGACCCGAACGTCTGGCTCTGCCACGCCTGTGACGAGTGCACCCGCAGGTGCCCACGTGACGCGCGGCCGGGAGACGTGCTGGCCGCGATCCGCCTGCAGTGCATCACCGAGTACGCCCCCTTGCGCTTCCTGGGGGGCATGGTCGCCCGGCCGTGGCACCTGCCCCTGCTGCTCGGAATCCCGGCGGCGCTGCTGGCCCTCATCATGGCAGTGAAGGACCCCCTGGCGGGTTTCTTCGGGCTCGCCCGCGAGGCGGACGCGAAGATCGTCTTCTCCTTCACGAACCACCTGCCCCACTGGCTCCTGAACAGCTTCTTCTTCCTGGTCACGGTCTTCGTGGTGACCGTCTCCTGGGTGGCTGTGCGGCGATTCTGGGGGGCATTGCGCGCGGCCGCCGACCCGGGGGTCTACGCCCTGGAGCGCGGCGAGGCCTGGAGGAGCCTGCCGGCCACCGCGCGGCGCATCCTGTTCCACCGCGACTTCGCGCGCTGTGCCCAAGAGGTCCCGCGCACCTACGCCCACGCGTTGGTGTTCTACGGCTTCGTGGCGCTGACCCTGACCACCCTGTGGGTGATCACCATCCACATCAACCCACTGGCGGGCGGGGATCTACGCTATCCGATGGGACTCTGGGAGCCGATGAAGGTGCTCGCCAACCTCGGCGGGGCCGCGGTCGCCATCGGCTGTATCTGGATGGCGATCGAGCGACTACGACCGGGCAGGAAGGCCTCGGTCGGCTCCTACGGTGATTGGTACCTGATCGGGTTGATCCTGGCGGTCGTGGTGACCGGCTTCATCACCGAGGTGCAGCACTTCCAACGCCTGGAGCCGCACCGGTTGCTGGCGTACTTCGTGCACCTGGTGACGGTGACCGCCCTGCTGCTCTACCTTCCCTATTCGAAGCTCATGCACGTGGTGTTCCGCAGCACGGTCATGCTCTTCGAGGAGCACTACCGCCGCGAGGGCGAGGAGGTCTCCAAGAATGCCTGAAGCCACACTGAGGGAGCAGTGGATCCGCAAGGCGACGCTCTCGGCGCTGGTGCTGGTGCTCCTGCCCCTGGCCTACAGCCTGGTGCGGCCCGCCTGGGCCGCTTCACGGGGTGACGAGCCCTTCCTGGAGAAGGCCGTGGACCCCGAGGGCAAGGGCTGCGTGCGGGACCCCGACGAGATGCGCTTCCAGCACTGGGAGCTCCTGCGACAGATGCGGGAGGAGGTGGTGCGCTACGGACGCCGCAGCGATGTGGGGCTGTTCAGCTGCAGAGACTGCCACCAGAGCCGCGTCCGCTTCTGCGACCGCTGCCACGAGAAGGTCAGCCTGATCCCCGACTGCTTTCACTGCCACTACTACCCCTGATTCGAGGAGCCGAACCAGATGGAAAGAAGAGACTTCCTCGCCTCGATGGGGGGCGTAGCCTTCGCTGGAGCCGCTTGCGCCTGGGCCGGCAGCATCCTGGCCCGCGCCAACTACCCGGCCTTGGGAGCCAGCGGCGGCGAAGGGCGCAAGGTCGGCATGGTGATCGATCTGACTCGCTGCCAGGACGGGTGCACCGACTGCGTCCGCGCCTGCCGCGAGGAGAACAACGTCGCCCACCACGACGACCCGCGCTGGGACGTGCACTGGCTCCGCAAGGGGCAATTGAAGGACAAGGAGGACGGGACGATCAGCCCCGATCCGATCCTGCTCCTCTGCAACCACTGCGACAACCCGCCCTGCGCCCAGGTGTGCCCGGTCCAGGCCACCTACAAGCGCGACGACGGGATCGTCATCGTCGACCACCACCGCTGCATCGGGTGCCGCTACTGCATGATCGCGTGCCCGTACAACGCTCGTTTCTTCAACTTCAAGGAGAACGAGGAGTGGACGAACACGGACGTTCCCAAGCGCTCCCACGGCGTGGCCGAGGCGTGCAACCTCTGTGCCCACCGCTTGGAGCAGGGGCAGGATCCCGCCTGCGTCCAGGCCTGTGACCGGAAGCAGGTCGGCGCCATCCGCGTCGGCGACCTGAACGATCCCGAGAGCGCTGTCGCGACTCTGATCCGCGACAGCTCCGTCAAGCGCCTCCGGCCGGACCTCGGTACGGAGCCCAAGGTCCACTACATCGGGCTCTGACCCATGAACCGATCGACGAGGTGACGGCATGGAGATCCGCTTCGAGAGCATCCCCGGCAATTCCGTCAAGTTCTACGTGGCCCTGGCCGTGTCCGGCGTCCTGGCGCTGATCGGGCTGATCGCGACCGTGGACCTAGCGGGCTCGGGGCTGTGGGAGACGGGCATGTACAACCGCGTGCCCTGGGGCCTGCAGATCGTGATGGCGGTCTTCTACATCGGCCTCTCCGCCGGCTCGCTGGTGATCTCGGGGCTCTACGGGGTCTTCGGGAGGCTGGAGTACAAGCCCTTCGCCAGGATCGCGGTCTGGCTGGCGATGCTCTTCCTGATCGCGGGGTTGCTCTCGATCCTGACCGACCAGGGCAGGATGGACCGGGTCTTCGTCGAGCCCTTCGTGCACTTCAACCTGCAGTCGATGTTCTCGATCAACCCGATCTTGTACACGGGTCACATCCTGCTGTGCGTGATCTACCTGTGGGCGCTCTTCTACGAACGTCCACTGGCGACCAAGATCATCGCCACGACCGCCTTCGGCTGGGCTTTCTGCGTGCACAGCGGTACAGGGGCGATCTTCGGCTTCGGCGCGCGGGAGCTCTACGAGTCGCCGCTCCTGCCGGCGAGCTTCGTGGCGGCGGCGATGGCGTCCGGCACGGCCTTCATGATCGTCATGATCGTGGCTCTCTTCAAGGTCACCAAGCGCCACGTCGACGACGAGCTGATCCAATGGTTGGGGCGCTTCCTGGCGATCTGCATCTTGGTGGTCGTCTACTTCCTCTTCATGGAGAACGCCTACCGGGCCTACGTGGTCGAGCTGCGCAGCGCCGCCGTCTACTACCTCTTCCAGGGGTTGCACGCCTTCCTCTTCTGGTTCGGACTGATCCTGATCGGGTGCGTGGTGCCGATGGTGATCCTCTTCCGGAAGAACACCGGCAAATCGGTGAAGTGGATCACGACCGCCTCCGTGCTGGTCGTGCTCGGCGTGCTCTGCGAACGCTACGTGATCGTGCTGCCCGGTCTGACCCACGGCCCCGAGCTGATCCCCGGCAAGGAGGTGATCGGGACGGGAGCCATGGAGGGGGTCGCCGGTTACACCGTGAGCGGCGCCGAGCTGCTGCAGGCCTTCGGCGTCCTGGGGCTGACCTGCTTCCTCTTCCTGGGCGGGCTGAAGGTCTTCAAGCTCCTGCCCACGGAAGCCCGGGTGCTGCGGCGCTGATCAGTCCAGCACCCGGACCCGGGTCGACGAAGGCGAAGTCGAGGTCGGCGACGGTGTCTACGGGTCGCCGGCGGCCACCGGCCCCACTTCGAACCACACCTCGGCACCGCCTTCGGATCGGTTGCACGCCCCCACCGATCCGCCGTGGGCGCCGGCGACGCGCTGGGTGACCAAGAGCCCGATCCCCGCCGAGTCGGGGCGACTGCGGAGCTCCAGGGCCGTTCGGAAGCTCACCTCTCCGTCGACCTCCGCGAACCCCGGGCCGTCGTCGATCACGGCGAAGCGCGCACCTGTCGGCGTTGGGCTCGCCACCACCGTCACACGCGCCCGGGCGTGCTGCAGCGAGTTAGAGACCAGGTTCTCGAGGGCGCGACAGACCAGTCGGCCGTCGGCGAGAAGCGTCGGCAGCTCGGGTGCGCACTCGCCTTGGAGCACCAGGTCACGCCGGCGCGCGATCGGCGCGAGCAGGCGCACCGTCGCGTCGACCACCTCGCCGGGCAGCACTTCCTCGCGCCGCGGCTGCGCCTCCGTCTCGAGGCGGGCGACGTCGAGCAAGTCGCCGGCGAGACTGGAGACGCGCTCCGCGTCCTCGATGGCGACCCCGAGCTGCCCGGCGAGCTCGTCGCCGTCCACCTCATCCCGGGCGATTCGCGACTGCACCTCCTCCAGGCTGGTCGTCAGAGCCGTCAGGGGGGTGCGCAGGTCGTGGGAGACCTGGGCGACCCACTCCAGACGCAGGGCGTCGCGCTCCCGCAGGCGTTCGAGCAGCTCGCCGGCACGGTTCCGCGAGCGGTTGAGGGCGCGGGCGAGCTGGGTGATCTCGTCGTCTCCATCCTCGGCGTAGGGCCCGGGAAGCTCGGTCGACCCCGCGACGCCGTCCGAGGGCGTGCGCTCGGCGATGGCGGCCATCGTCCGCACACGGCGCAGGACGACCCGCGAGGCCACCAGGCCCAGGACCCCTCCCACGGAAACCCCCACCAGGAGGAAGACCGAGATCTCGATCACCGCGTCCGCCAGACTCCAGCTGGCGGGCCAGGGGTCCACCCAGTCGAACTCGTGGACGGAGGCGATCCAGGCCCAGAGCGGGATGGTGATGATCTCCATGCACACCACCGCCAGGATCACGGTCAGGCACAGACGGGGGCCGATGCGGCGCCACCAGCGGAGTCGAGGTCGAGGTGCGTCGTTCATGTCAGGAGGGCTCGGACATGCGGTACCCCACCCCCCAGACCGTCTGGATGTAGCGCGGCCGGCGGGGGTCCTCTTCGACGTGCGCCCGCACGCGCGCCACGTGCAGGTCCACGGTGCGATCTTCACCGGCGAAGTCCCGACCCCAGACGCGATCGAGGAGCTGCCCGCGCGTCCAGATGCGCCCCGGGTGGGAGATCAGGAACTCGAGCAGGTCGAACTCGCGGCGTCGCAGCTCCAGGATCCGCTCCCCCACGCCGGCCATGCGCTCAGCCGAGTCGAGCCACAGCTCCCCGATGCAGCGCCGTCCGCTGGGCACGACCTCGCCCTTGGTGCGCCTCAAGACGGCGCGGATGCGCGCCGCCAGCTCCGCGAGGCGGAAGGGCTTGGCCACGAAGTCGTCCGCCCCCGCGTCGAGCCCGCGCACCAGCTCGTCGGGTGCGTCGCGGGCGGTCAGGATCACCACCGGGGTGGCGTCCCCCCGCGCCCGCAGCTCACTGCAGAGCTCCAGGCCATCTCCGTCCGGTAGACCGAGGTCGAGCAGGACCAGGTCGAACCCCTGGCGCAAGGCGTTCTGCGCCGCGGCGCGGGAGTCGGTCACCTCGACGACGAAGCCAAGGTCGGTGAGGGTGCTGCGCAAGCGCTGTTGCAGCCCCTCGTCGTCTTCCACGATCAGGAGTTTGTCCCTGGACTCGAGCATCGGCTCCCCGCGTGGCGCCGCGGGAAGGGAAGTCTACCGCCCTCACCGGGACCGGACGTTGGCGATACAGATTGGATGCAACGTGCCGCATCGAGGGGGCGCGTGAGCCCGGCGGCGGCGTGAATGCCCCGCCAGCGATCGTTTACGTCCCACTGGCGCGTGTCCGGCGCGCCGCGCCGTAGAATCCGGCCATGCACGCCATCCTGCTCTCCCTCACCCTCGTCGCCGCCCAGGACTCATCGGAGTGGGGCGGCTTTCGCGGCGACAACGCCAGCGGCGTCTCCACCACCGGCTTCCTCCCCGGCGCCCTCGACCAGGAGCAGAACCTCCTCTGGAGCACGCCGATCCCCGCCGGCTACTCCTCCCCGGTGGTGGCGGGGGAGCACGTCTTCGTCACCGGCGCCCAGGCGAAGAAACTGGTGACCCTCTGCCTCGAGCGCGACACGGGCGAGATCCTGTGGCGGAAGGAGGTGGAGTTCGACGGCACGCGGCCGGGCGCCAACTCCCCCGCCGCCCCCACGCCGGCGACCGACGGAGAGCGCGTCCACGTCCTCTTTCACCACGTGGGGATGATCACCTACGACATGGATGGGAAGGAGCTCTGGCGCGCGGACCTGGGTCCCTTCAACATCCCCCATGGGATGGCGTCCTCGCCGCTGCTCTGCGACGGGGTGGTGGTGCAGCTCGTCGACCAGGACACCGACTCCTTCCTCACCGCCCTCGACGCGGCGACGGGGAAGAAGCGCTGGCGGGTGGAGCGCGAGGGAGTGGTCCACGGCTACTCCACCCCCATCATCCATCGACCCGCGGAAGGGCCGCCGCAGGTGATCGTCTCCAGCTCCTTCCAGATCACCGCCTACTCCCTCGAGGACGGCGAGAGGATCTGGTGGGTGAACGGCGGCGCCTGGCAGACGAAGTGCGTGCCGGTGATCGCGGGCGACATGTTGATCGTGAACTCCTCCATGAGCTCCCCCACCGAGATGGGCGTACCCCGCTTCAGCGGCACCTTCGAGGAGCTGCTCGCGGAGCGCGACGCGGATGGGAACGGCCTCATCTCTCGCGATGAGTGGGTCCACGAGATGCTGCACCAGATCTGGTTCATCGCCGACCTCGACGGGGACGACATGATCGGCCCCGCCGATTGGGACTTCTGTCTGGCGACGGGGCGCGCCCTGGGGGGGCTCTTCGGCATCCGCCTGGGGGGTGAGGGGGACGTCACCGAGAGCCACCTGGTGTGGTTCAGCGAGGACCGCCGCGGTTTGCCGGACTCCTCCTCGCCGCTGGTGCTGAACGGGGTGCTCTACCTCTTGAAGAGCGGGGGGATCCTGACCTCCATGGACCCGGCCACCGGCGAGGTGATCAAGCGCGGGCGCATCGGCGACGCCGACCAGTACTACGCCTCACCGATCGGCGCGAACGACCTGATCCTGGGCGCGAGCCTCTCCGGTCAGCTCACGCTCCTGCGCGCGGGGGCGGAGTGGGAGGAGATCTCGGCCTGCGACCTGGGCGAGCAGGTGTGGTCGACGCCGGCGCTGGCTGGGGAGCTGCTCTTCGTGCGCTCCCAGTTGGCGCTGCACTGCTTCTTCGCGGAGCCGGAGTAGGGCGCGCCGCGAGGCTCTTCTACTGCGCGCGGTGGTCCCGCGCCACGAGCTGCCCCAAGCTGTTGCGGCAGTAGATGCGGCCGTTCGCCAGGATCGGCATCGTCCAGCACACGCCGCCCTCGGTGACCTTCACCCGCGAGAGCTCGCGGTACTTCTCGGGGTTGGCGACGATCACCGCCAGCTCACCCTCGCCGGTCATCACCAAGAGGCGGTCTCCGACGGCGCTCATCGCCCCCTTGCCGATCCCTCGCTCGCTCCAGAGCTCCTCACCGTCGAGGTCGAAGCACCTGAGCACCGCTTCGTCGATGGTGTAGAGGTGGTCG
>CAZDQL010000048.1:0-47750 GCA_964507325.1 uncultured Planctomycetaceae bacterium
GCAATCCGATCCCCGCCGCGATCCCCCCCCGCAGCCCCCGGGGCACGGCGTCGAGGACCGCCTCCCGCGCTCCGGTCCAGGAGAGGGCCAGGAAGACCCCTCCGGCGATCAGATTGGCCGCCAGCGCTTCCTGCCAGGTGAACCCGAGGACACCGCAGACGGTGAAGGCGAAGAAGAAGTTGTGCCCCACCGCCGGCGCCAACCCGATCGGCAGGTTGGCGAGCAGAGCCATCAGGAAGCAGGCCAGGGCGGAGGCCACGCAGGTGGCGAAGAGCACGCCCGCGGGGTCCATCCCCGCCGCCCCCATGACCGTCGGCTGGAGGAAGAGGATGTAGGAGAGGGTGGCGAAGGTGACGAGCCCCGCGACCACCTCGCGCCCGGGGGTGGTGCCGGCCCGTCGTAGCTGGAATCGACGCTCGAGAATTCCCACGCTGCCGCCCTTCGATCACCCCGAGGGTAGCGCGTGGGCGAGTTGCGCCGCCACGATCCGAGCTCCGATCCCTGCGGCTGCGAACCCAGCGGCGCTAGAACACGTCGCGGTAGAGCCGTTCCTCCGGCTGGGGGATCACGACGCGGCTGACGAGCAGGCCGCGCTCGGCGATCTTCTGGGCGCCCGCCTCGATGGCGGCCTCCACGTCGGAGATCTCGCCGGTCAAGAGCAGATAGCCCTTGCCTCCGATCGCCATGGCGACGTGGATGCGGAAGAGCACCACCTCGGCCGCCTTCACCGCGGCGTCCGCCCCCTCGACGACGGAGGTGACGGAGAAGGCCTCGAGGATGCCGAGGGCCTGCTTCTCCTCCTCGCGCAACGCCACGCCGCCGGTGATGGCGGGGAAGACGCGCGGGTCGAGGTCGGGGATCAGGAGCTCGTCGATCAGCGCCTCCGACGAGACGCTCTTGCCCGCCTCCAGGCTCGACACCACCGCCTCCACCTGGCCGCCGACCATGATGATGAACTTGCCGGAGCAGATCGTGCGCGCCACGAGGAGCTCGACCTCGGAGACCTTCAACATCGCGTCCTGGACGCGATAGGCCACCGCGATCGAGGAGAGCTCGAGCATGCCGAGAGCTTCCATCGCTTCCCCTTCAGCCATCGTTCCTCCGGATCGTGATCACGTCCGTCACCTCCACCACCTGGCCGTCGATCGACGCGTGCACCGGCAGACCCAGGCCTTCGGGCGCTGCACCGATCACCTGCCCCTCCTGGACCCGATCGCCGGCGGCCACCACCGCCCGCGCGGGGGCGCCGACGTGCTGGCTCAGGGGGATGCGCACCTGATCGAGGCGCCAGTCGACCTCCACCAGCGGGCCGACGTTGCGGTACTCCGCCAGGCCGAGCTTGGCGATCAAGCTCGCCACCGGCACCCGCCGGTAGGGCTGCATCGAGTGGGGTCGCACGTCGGTCCGCCCGCGGTCGGGGTGCTCGAGCCCGTCCTTCGCCGCTTGACGCTTGTTGTCGGCGCAGGCGTCCTTGGGGTAGAGCCCCTCGGGGCAGGCGTAGAGGGAGCAGAGGTTGCACTCACAGCAGAACTGGGAGCCGAGCAGCAGCGCATCGCCGACCATGTTGAACTCGAGGCCGCGCATCGCCAGGTGCGGCTCCACCGGGTGCCCGATCAGGTAGCGCGGGCAGAGCTCGGTGCAGAAGCTGCACTGGTCGCAGGCGGAGCGCCCGATCAGCTCCCGCGCCCGGGCGTCGGGGAGGTAGCGCGCGATCAGACCGTGGTCGGGGGGGAAGCAGAGCAGCCCGCCGGTGGTGCGCGTCACCGGCTCCTCCAGGTCCTCGGCCAGGCGCGCCATCATGACGCCGCCCACGAGCACGCGCCGGTCCCCGTCGGCCGGGACCCCAGCCGTGCGCAGCACGTCCGCGAAGGAGGTGCCGATCGGCACCCGCAGCGTCATCGGCTCGGGGACCGCGCCGGCGACCGTCAGGTACTTCCTGGTCACCGGCTGGTCGAGGGCGACGTTGAGCAGGGTCTCGACGTTGCAGACCAGGCACCCCACGTCCCCGGGCAGGCCCCCGGGTGGGATCACCCTCCCGGTGGTCTCGAAGACGGTGATGAACTCGTCGCCGGCGGGGTAGAAGTCCCCCAGGGGATGGACCTCGATGCCGCGCTCGAAGCAGCGCGCCTCGAGCCGGGAGATCAGGTCGTCGTACTTCTCCTTGATCCCGATCTGCCCCCGCTGGGCCCCCACCTGGGCCATGACCTGCTGCATCCCCTCGAGCACCTGGTCCATCTGGTGCCGCAGGATCTGCTTGTCCTTGTGCAGGAGCGGCTCGCACTCGGCCGCGTTCATGATGACCGTGTCGACCTCTCGCTCGAGCTTCACGTAGGTCGGGAAGCCGGCACCCCCGGCTCCGGCGACGCCGTTGGAACGGACGCGGTCCAGCATGGGCGGGAGATTCTAGCGCGGACGACTGACGAGCGTCCGCCCCAGTGCGCACCAAGTCCACCGGACGGCGGATCGGGAGCACCGTCGCCGGGCTGCCTCCCCCGCCTCAGTTGTTCAGCGGACCGTTCTGGATCGGCAGGAAGGGCGTGGCGCCGATCTCCGGGAAGTCGTGCTCGCTGACCCGCGGGTCGCGGTCGAAGGCCCAGATGCGGCGGTGCTCGCTGCCGGAGACGTTGCGCAGGTGCAGGGCCAGGGCGTTGCCCGGGATCCAACCGGGTTGGGCGGAGATCTCGGTCACCAAGGGGATCAGGTCGGGGGTCGGATGCCACTCCGTGTAGTGCCAGACGTCGCTGAAGGTCCAGGGCACCGAGGCGGAGGTCTCGGCGCGGTGCTTGGGGAGGTCCCCCGAGGCGTAGGGGCCGGGGTCGAGTAGGAGCTCGCCGTAGAGCTCCAGGTCCATCGTGTTGGTGTAGGTGCCGTCGGTGGCGAGGATCAGGTGGGCGGAGGTGAGCCAGGCCGGGTCGGGCAGGCTGACCTCCTCGAAGCGCACCCCGGCGACGAGCGGGTGGCCGATCCAGCCCAGGTGCACTTCGTTGCAGGTGAGGCAGTCGTCGGCGTCGTCGGCGCCGCTCGCCACCTGGCGTTCGAGACCCATCGACGCTCCGGAAGGAGTGGTCCAGGCCAGGTCGAGCACGGTCTGGCGGTGCAGCCGGTAGCGGCGGAACTCCTCCCAGCTCCCCGCCGGCTGGTCGTAGCCGGTCAGATCGAAGGCCTGCGTCTCGCGGATGCCGTCGGAGCTGCCCGCGTCGGAGACCAGCAGCACCAGGTCGTTGCCACGCAGCCACCCGGGGCGCGCCAGGACCTCCTGCAGGAGCGGCGTCAGGTCGGGGGAGGTCGCCCAGCCGTCGGTCACCCAGTCACCGCTCACAGTCCACGTCACCGCCTGGGAGCCGGGGGAGCGGGTCAGGGGCATGCTGAAGGTCTCGAAGGGGGACGGATCGTCGGCCGCCTCGGCGCGCACGACCAGGTCGAGGGTCGTGCCCGTGGTGGGCTCGGTGGGCAGCACCAGCCGCGCGGAGACCAGGGTGGCACTCCCGTCGAGGTAGAGGTCGCGGAAGTGGAAGCCGGTCACGTAGTCCCCCACGCCGGGGACGCGACCGAGGCGCGTCCGCTCGGAGCGGTTGCCGCACCCGGGGGCGTTGGCAGCGCTGCAATCGGTGGCGTCCGCCGCGCGTTCGTTGGCGACGCGCGCCAGCGGGTAGGGCCCTTCGCTCCCGAGCGTGTACTCGATCTCCAGCCGCGGCAGCCGGTGGGGCGGGACCACCCCCATCAGATCCAGCCCGTGGATGGTGGTGGCGATGCGGGGCACCTCCACCGTGTCCCACCAGTTGAGGGTCAGGTCCACCTCGGTGGGCTGCTCGTTGCGCACGTTGTAGGGCACGCCGTGCAGGCCGAGGACGTTGTTCTCGTTGACCGCCAGCGGTCCGTCGATCGCGGTCTCCTGCACGGCTCCCAGGAAGAGGTTGCCTCCGGCGTTGGGACCCAGGTCATTGCGCCGCACCGTGAGCAGGTGCGTATCCGTGGCATGGATCCCGTTGCCCCCGTTGGAGCGGATCTTGTTGTGGGTGAAGCGCTGATCCCGCGACCCTTGAGCGAGGGCCCAGAAGGTGCCCCGCCGCAGGTGCACGCCGTGCCCCAGGTTCTCGGTGATCACGTTGCGCTCGTAGCGCACGCCGACGGTGCTCTCGTTCAGGATCCCGGCGAAGGCACAGCGGCGGATCAGGTTGCGCCGCACCAGGGCGTCGGTCGAGTAGCCGAGCCACATGCCGTAGCGCCCCGCGTCCTCGCAGAGGTTCTCCACGAAGACGTTGCCGGCGCTGAAGGTGGACTCGATCCCGATGTGCTTCGCCTGGCCGGTGTCGTTGCCCCAGTAGACGTTGAAGTCGGCGCCCCAGTGGACACTCCCCTCCTGGGCGGCGGAGAAGACCCCGTCCCCGGAGTTGCGCAGGGAGTTGAAGGCCACCCGGTTGTGGTTGGAGTCCTTGATCAGGAGCAGGGCGGCGGTGTCGCACCCGTCGTCCTGCACCTGGGAGCAGTAGGTCGAGACCTTGTTGAAGCAGTTGTCGGCGCGGTTGCCCACGAGCACGTTGTGACTCGAGCGCGTGAGGTGGACCCCCCACCCCTCGTTGTCGGAGCAGTCGTTGCCGAAGAGCTCCACGTGGTCGCACTGGTAGAGCCCGATGCCGTTCTGCTGGTCCTGGCAGACGTTGTCCTCGATCACGGCGGTGGAGATCCCCACCAGGACGATCCCGTTCCCGATCTGGTCGTTGGCCAACTGCCCCGCCCAGTCGGGCCAGACGGCGAGGAAGTCCCCCGGCCCGTTGGTGACCGGACGCTTGCGGTTCCCGGAGAGCAGCGCCCCTGCGATGCGATGCCCGCCGCCGTTCTTCATCAGGATCGCCGAGCGATACCCGGAGATCGTCCCGCCCACGATCTCCACGTCGTGGTAGCCGTCGCAGAGGATGCCGTAGCCGGTCATCTGGCTCCCCTGGAGGGTCACGCCGGTCAGGGTCAGGGTGACGTCGGAGGCGCCGATCCGAATCACGCCGTCCTCCGTCGGATCGTCGAAGGCGTAGGTGCCCGGACAGATCACCGTGTCCTGGGTGATCAGCATGTCGTCGGTGAGCGTCGTGCACTGCGCGAGGGCGGGCACGGAGAGCGTGGGCGCCAGCGCGGCGAGGAGCAGCGGGAGGGCGGGGCGGGGCATGGCGAGGCTCCGAAGGGTTGCGGGTCTAGCGTACCGCAGGTGCGCGAAGCCTGCGGAGGCAGCGGCAGCAGCGGAGTCGGGGCCGGGACTGGCCCGCACGAGCTCAGAACGCCAGGTTCCCCTCCTCGAAGAAGAGCACCGCCTCCCCCTCCAGGAACTGCGCGTTCATCGCCGCGGTCTCGTGGTAGGTCATGCAGAGGCGCTCCACGGGGACCGACTGGCAGAGGAGGACGCGGGTCGCTCGGTCGCTGCCCGAGTCGAAGTGACTCTGGGCGACCTCCCGGCTGAAGGTCGCGGAGACGAAGGTCAGATTGGCCGGGTGCTCCAGGGCCCTCTCGGTCGAGATGCCGCGCCACAGGGGCACCCGCTCGAGGCCCAGGCGGCGGAAGGTGGCGCGCAGGAAGGCCAGGCGGGAGAGCAGGTGGTCGGCGCGGCGCTCGCGACTCCACGGCTCGGCGAAGAGCTCGGGGTCGCGAATGACCTGGCCCTCGAAGGCGCCCAGGCCCAGCTCGGCGAGCACGATGCGGTGGCCCTTCACCAGCTCGCCGGAGTAGGGATTGCTGACGAATTGCCGCGCGAATTCGTCCTCCATCTCGGCCAGGCCGCGGGAGGCGAGACAGGCCTCGAGGTCCGCGGCCAGCAGGGGATCGCCGCGGCGTTCGGCGGGATCGGGGAGTGCGTGGCCGTGCGCAAAGAAGCTCGAGGACTTCTCGATCCAGCTCGCGGCCTCGTTGACGTACTCGGCGAGGCGCTCCGCCGTTCTCCGGCGGGCTCCCTCGTCACACGCGATGCGGAGCGGCGCCTGGAAGCGCTCGATCGCCTCGCGCATGCGGTCGCAGGCCGCGGCATCAGCCCGCGCCGAGCCCCGCTCGAACTGCAGACCGCGCACCTTCTCGAAGGACATCTCCCAGAGCGCCCCCGCGTCCTCGAAGGCCTCGATGCGCACGACGAAGGACCCCAGCGCCGGACGCAGCTCGACGACGCGCAGCGGAGTCCGCCGCGCATCGAGCAGACGGCCGCGATTGCCCTGCACCAGGTGGGGGAGCTCCCCCGACTCGAACTCCGAGTCGGGGCGCATCTCGTCGTCGCGCTGGTAGATCGACAAGGATTCCCTCCCAGCGAAGGGCTCGCACTCAGTCGCCCAACTCCACCCGCTCCACCTCCGGCAGGTCGAGTCCCTCGAGCTGGGGCAGGATCGCGCTCGCGTCGCCCACGAGCACCAGAACGGCGCGGTCGAGCGCCACCACCGCCGGGGCGACGGCGTTCAGGGCCCCGTGGTCGAGCTCGGCGGTGGCGGCGAGCTCGGCGGCCAGTTCGGCCACGCCGAGACCGTGGGCGGCCAGATCCTCGCCGGTCGAGACCACGCCCGAGAGGCCGGCGAAGGACTGGATCGTCTGCAGGCGCAGGGCGGCGCGCGCCTTGGCCGCCTCCTCCGCGGTGAGATCCCCCGTCGCCAGCCTGGCGAACTGCTCCAGGAAGACCTGCAGCGCCTCGCCGGTGTGCTCCTTCTGCACCGCGGACTCGGCGTACACGAAGCCCACCGAGGGTCCGCGCACCGCCCGCGCCCGGGCGCCGTAGGTGAGGCCGCGCTCGACGCGCAGGATGCTGTTCAGGCGACTGGTGAAGCTGCCCCCGAGCACGGTCAGGACCAGGTCGTGGGCCGGCCGCGCCGAGTCCCTGCGCGCCAAGGTGGGGAAGTGGAAGCGCACCACGGTCTGGGCGGAGGGGCCGCGGTCGACGAGCAGGACGCGCAGCGCCGCGTTGGCGGGGGGATCGATCACGGGCTGGGCGTGCCGGCCGGAGGGGGAGAGCAAGCCCTTCCAGCTCCCGAAGGTGCGTTCCAGGGAAGCGACCAGCGCCTCCCCCTCCACGTCCCCGGCGACGAAGAGGGCCACTCCCTCCGGGCGGTAGGTGTCGGAGTAGAACTGCACCAGCTCGGTGAGCGCGATCGAGGCCACGCTCGCAGGGGTCCCCCCCACCGGGCGGCCGTAGGGGTGCTCCGCGCCGAAGAAGGCCTCCAGGGCCACGCGCTCCGCGATCGCCGAGGGCTGCTCCGCCTCGATCTCCAGGACCGCCAACCGCTGGCGGTGGACGCGCTCCCACTCGTCCGGCAGGAAGCGCGGCCGCAGGAGCGCGTCCGCCAGGAGGTCGAGGCTGGGGTCGAGGTTGCGCGCCAGGGCGGTCAGCCGCAGGCGCGTGTGCTCGCGCTCCACCGTCGCATCCAGGCTCGCGCCCAGGTGGTCCAGGGCGTCGGCGAAGGCGACTGCGTCGCGCTCACCGGCCCCCCGCGCGAGCATCGTCGCCACCAGCCGCGCCATCCCCGCCCGGCCGGCGGGGTCGCGCACCGCGCCGACGGGGAGCAGGACCCCCACCTCGACCAGCGGCAGGTCGGCGCGCTGCCAGTGCAGCACCGGGATGCCGTTGGAGAGGACGAGACGCTCGGGGACCTCCGGCTCGAAGGCGGCGGCGGGGAGCGGATCGGGGCGCTCGTCCAGGGTGCTCTCCTCGGGCGGGGAGGCGGCCGGCAGCACCCGCAGCACGACCCGCTCGGCGCCGAGGACCTGGCGCGCGAAGCTGGTCACCCCCTCGACGGTGGCCCCGCGGAAGCGGTCCAGGTCGGCGCGGAAGGAGTTCGGCTCGCCGAAGTGGAACTGGTAGAGGTTCAGCCCCTCCGCCTTCTCCTGGATCGTCTGCAGGCCCTCCAGGACCTGCGCCTCGTAGCCCGCTTGGACGCGCGCGAGCTCCTCCTCGCTGGGCCCCTCCTCGAGGAAGGTCGCCAGCACCTCGTCGATCGCCGCCTCGAGCTCCGCCAGCTCCACCCCGGGGCGCGCCAGGGCGGTGATCAGAAAGTTGGAGCCGAGCATGCGCGAGTCCTGCTCGGCGTAGACCTCCTCCGCCAGGCCGCGCTCCGCCACCAACGCGCGGTAGAGACGGCTCGACACCCCTTCTCCCAGGATGGCGGCGGCGAGCGCCAGCTCGGCGTCCCCCGGGGCGAATTGCGCCGGGCTGTGGTAGAGCAGATCCGTGCGCGCGAAGGGCACGCGGTCGGTCATGGTGTGCACGACCCCGCGCTCGAGCGTCACCGCTTCCGCCACGCGGTGCACGGGGTCCTCGGCGCGCGGGATGGCGGAGAAGAGCCGCTCGATCTCGGCGCGGGTCGCGGCGGGATCGAAGTCTCCCGCCACCACCATGCAGGCGTTATTGGGCGGGTAGTACTCGGCGAAGAAGGTGCGCACGTCCTCCAGGGTGGCCGCCTCGAGGTCGGCGTGGCTGCCGATGACCGTGTCGTGGTAGGGATGGCCGGGGGGGTAGAGGAGCGCGTGGGAGCGCAGGTAGACGCGGCCGTAGGGCTGGTCCTCGACGATCTGCCGGCGCTCGTTGCGCACCACCTCCCGTTCCGCGTCGAGCTTCTCCTGGGTCATCGAGCGTCCCAGGGCCTGCATGCGATCCGCCTCGAGCCAGAGCAGGGTCGGCAGCAGCTCGCTCGGTCCGTCGTCGTGGTAGCAGGTGCAGTCGAAGTCGGTCCAGGCGTTGTTGTAGCCGCCGCCCGCCTCCATGATCTCGTCGAAGGCGGAGTCCGGCACGCGCTCGGTGCCGCGGAACATCAGGTGCTCGAAGAGGTGCGCGAAGCCGCTGCGCCCCTCCCGCTCGTCCTTGGAGCCGACGTGGTACCAGGTGTTGACCACGACCTGGGGCAGGCTGTGATCCTCGTGCAGGATCACCGTCAGCCCGTTGTCTAGCACGAACTTCTCGTAGGCGACCTCCTGAGCGGAGGCGGGGCTGGCGAGGAAGAGCAGAAGGGTGAGGGACCGCACCATGGTGGAGGGAGGATACGCGGCCGGGCGTCAGGCCCGAAAGACCAGGGAGGGGCAAGTCACCGCCGCCTCCATCTTGTGCAGCTCCGAGAGGTCGAGCTCCAACAGGTCGTAGCCGAGCCTCGACAGGCGCTCGTTCGTGCGCGGGTAGGCGTCCGAGCAGAGGAGCGTGCCGCCGACCGCCAGGACGTTGGCGCCGTAGGGCTCGCGCGGGTCGACCTCGATCAGCTCGCTGCCCCCCAGGTCGTGGGAACGGATCCAGCGGGGATTCATGAGGAGTCGCCCGTCACCGAGGGAGCAGACGGCGCTCTTCAGGTGCAGGCAGCCGTGCAGCTCGAGCGCCTCGACCCGGTAGCCGAGGGGCGCCAGGAGCTCGGCCAGGGCGCTGATCCCGGCGGCGTTGGAGCGCTCCGAGCGACCGACGTGGAGCGCGTCCTCCAGCACCAGGACGTCGCCCCCCTCCACCGTTCCGGGGTAGGCGATCCGTTCCAGCGGGCGGTGGGCGGCGAGGGCCGACTCGACCTCGGGAGCCTCCCCGCGCCGGCTCTCCGCGCCGGGGCGGGTGATCACGGCCAGCTCGTCGAGGACGATCGCGAGGTCCTCCACGAAGAGGGCGTCGGGATGATCGGGCAGGGGCTCCAGGATCTCGACCTCGAGGCCCAGGTCGCGCAGGGCCCGCACGTAGCGCTCGTGCTGGAGAGCCAGTCGATCGGGGTCCACCGGCTGGCGCTCGAGGTGGGTCAGCTCGCAGTGCTCCAGCCCGACGGGGGCGGGCCTGCGGCAGAGGGCGCGCCACTCAGTCATCGAGCGGGGGCGGTTGGGGGGCGTCCGACGGCAGTCCGCGACCCTCGAGCCATTCCTCCAGGTCCACCGCCCCCGCCGCGGAGGGCAGGTGCTCCGCGACGAAGTCGACCAGGTCCTCGGTGGTGACGCTCTCGAAGGCGTGCTCGTCGAACCAGGCGCGCAGGAAGTGATCCAGGACACCTCGCCCCACCGCCTGCTCGAGCCGGCGCAGGAAGAGCGCCCCCTTGACGGAGGGCACCGCGCCGAACCCCTCCTCGGGGTGGCGTTCCTCCAGGTCGAGGTGCAGGGCGGTGCGCCACGGCTCGAGGCGCTCCAACGCCTCGGTCAGGTCGTTCCGGCGGTCGATCTGCTCCTCGCGCGCGCGCTCGACGCCGTGGAGGGCCTCCACGATGCGCTCTCCCAGGTAGACGCCAAGACCCTCGCTGAGCCAGAGGTCGTTCCAGGTGGCGTGGGTCACCAGGTTGCCGGCCCAGGCGTGGGCCAGCTCGTGGGCCACGACCGAGGCGGGCGAGGGGTCCCCCGCCAGCAGGGTGGAGGTCACGCAGGTCAGGGTCGGGTTCGCCAGCCCTCCTGAGGGGAGGGGCTGGGGCAGGAGCAGGAGGTCGTGGCGCCCCCAGCGGTAGGAACCGCAGAGCTCCTCGGCGAGCTCGAGCATGCGCTCCACCTCCGCGAGCTCGTCCTTGGCGGCTGCCAGGACCGAGGGGGCCGCCCAGAGGCTCGAGCGTTCGGAGAGCACCCCCTCGGCGAGCTCCCCGCAGGCCAGGGAGATCAGGTGGCTCGGGATCGCCTGCTCCATCCGAAAGCGCCACAGGCCGCGCCGCGGATCCGGACCGTCGTCGTGCACCACCTCGAGGGGACCGGCGCGTCGGGTGGCGCCCATCAGCACCGTCAGCGGTCGCGGCGCGATGACGGTCGCGCCGAAGGTGACGCGCACCGCGGGGGAGTCCTGGCAAGGGATCCAGGAGCGCGTGCGGATCGGCTGGCCGACGGTGAAGAGGAAGGGGTGGTCCCCCGGCGTCTCTTCGGGATCCAGGAACCGCAGCGCCGCGCTGCCGGGCCCCGTGTGGTAGTCGATCTCGACTTCGCCGTCCCCCTCCTCCAACTCGACCACGAGGGCGCGTCCCAGGTCTCCGCGCGCTTCCCGCAGGTGCCAGGGTCGCGGCTCTCCGTCCCCACCGCGCACCGCCTCGATCTCGAGCGAGTCGGTGTCGAGCACCAGGGGCGCGTCCTCCTGCGTGCGCTCGATGCGCCAGGTGGCGCGCCCGCCGACGGAGCGCGCGCTGAAGTCGAGCTCCAGATCGAGCTCCAGGTGGGTGACGCGCACCTGCGTGGGCTCGGCAGCACTGTGCCGGTCGTGCGGCGCGCTTCGTCCGGCGTCGGTCGCCGGGGCGCAGGCGAAGATCGAGAGGGCGATGGCGGCGGAAGGGAGGGCTCTCAGGCCGTGCATACGAGTCACCTTACCCGCGTCACTCCATCTCGGGATAGCATGGACCCCCCCCTTGACGAAGGCAATTCCATGGGTCGTCTGCTCACTCTCTCCCTCCCGATCCTCGCCCTGCTCGCCTCCACGCCGGTCCACGGCCAGGACTCGGAACGAGCGCTGCTCATCCTGGATCCCGACGACGCCCAGGCGCGCTACGTGACGAACTACTACCTGGCCGCGCGGGAGATCCCCGTCCGCAACGTGCTCTACATGGACCCGGACAGCGCCAACTACGACGACTGGCTCGACGTGCAGCTGCCGGGGTTCTTCGGGGGGCTGGCCAACTCCGGGGTCGAGGAGACGGTGGACTTCGTGATCGTCCCCACCGGTGATCGCTACACAGTCTCGGCACCGGGATTGATCACCGACATGTGCTACCCGGTCAACAAGTTCGCGGTGCCGAACTGCTTCATACTCTCGCGGGTGACCGACAAGATCCTAGGCGGCCTGAACAGCTCCTCGATCAACCAGTACTCGCGCACGACCTACGGCGCCTACGCCTTCCAGAGCACCATCTCCTGGTACAACGGCAGTCCGAGCACCGCGGGCGCCGCCGAACGCTACTACATCGGCGCCATGCTCGGTTGGACCCTCGGCTCGGCGGGGAACACCCTGACCGAGGTGCTCGACATGATCGACCGCAGCGTGGCGGTGGACTCCACGCAGCCGGCGGGGACCTACTACTACATGGAGACGACGGACATCGCCAGGAGCGGTCCCCGTCACGACGCCTACCCCACGGCGGTGTCCAAGATCATCAGCCACGGCGGGCTGGCGCAGCACCTCCTCGCCAACCTCCCGCTCGGGAACCACGACTGCCTGGGGGTCATGACCGGGCTGGCCAACCCCGACATCACGAATCCCGACTTCAGCGTCCTGCCGGGTGCCTTCTGCGATCACCTGACGAGCTACGCCGGCGTGCTCTGGGGCAGCGGGCAGACGACGATGACGGAGTGGATCACCAAGGGCGCCAGCGCCACCTGTGGAACGGTGGAGGAGCCCTGCAACTACGCCGGCAAGTTCCCCCACGCGCGACTGCACGTCATCTACCACCGGGGGCTGACCGCGGGCGAGGCCTGGTTCCGCAGCGTGCGCTACAAGCCCTTCCAGAACCTGCTCCTGGGCGATCCTCTGACGCGTCCCTTCGGCACGCCCCCCACCGTCGACGTACCCAGTCCACCGGTGGGTCCCCAGACGGGCACGATCGCGATCACTCCGACCGCCAGCGCCAACTCGGTGGGTGGCGCCATCGACGTGGTCGAGCTCTTCGTCGACGGCCTGCGGGTCGAGTCGATCGCAGCCGGCGGGAGCTTCTCCCTCGACACCACCAGCTTGACCGACGGCTGGCACGAGCTGCGGGTGAGGGCGGTCGACGACGTCCTGTGGCGCAACCACGGGCGCTGGTCGGGGTCGCTCGAGGTCGCCAACCTGGGCCGCAGCGTGAGCCTGAGCGCCACGGCCAGCAGCGGAGACCTGGGCACCCTCTTCGACCTGCCCTTCACCGCCGTGGGGACGACCGTGGCGGAGGTGGTGCTGCTGCAGCACGAGCGGGTCGTGGCGTCGAGCTCCCTGGACACGGGCAGCTTCCAGATCTTCGGTCAGAACCTGGGTGCCGGGGACGTGACGGTGCAGGCGGAGGCGCGCTTCGCCGACGGGAGCGTCGCGCGCAGCGCCCCCGTCGCCCTCACCGTCGACTACTCCGGCGGCGGCGGCGGCGCGACGGCGCCGGTGGCCTACGACTTCACCCAGGAGGTGCGCGAGGACCAGGCCTTCGTGCTGGCCCTGCCGGCGACCTTCGACGACGACCCGGCGGGGGTCACCACGACCGTGGTCACGCCCCCGGCGCAGGCGAGCCTCCTCGGGGGAGACGGCAGCTGGAGGGTCTGGCAACCCGCCCCCGACGCCTTCGGGACCGACACCCTCGTCTACCGGGTGAGCGGGGCCGGCGGGACCTCCGCCGACGCCACGGTGATGATCGTCTACACCGACGTCGACGGCTGCGATCCGGTGACGCACTACTGCGTCACCTCCCCTAACTCGGTGGGGACGGGCGCCCTGATCGACCACCAGGGGAGCGTGTCGATCGCCGCCAACGACCTGGTGCTGACCGTCTCCGAGGCGCCGCCGGGGCAGTACGGAATCTTCTTCTACGGCCAGGGCCAGACCCAGAGCCCCGTCGGGGACGGCTACCTCTGCATCAACTCCAACTTCGGTCGCTTCAGCGTCGTGCAGACCGACAGCGGCGGCGAGGCGAGCTTCTGGGTCGACTACGACAACCCTCCGGGAGGCGGCGGCACCATCACGCCGGGCTCCTCCTGGTGCTTCCAGTTCTGGTACCGCGACCCCGGCTTCGGAAGCGCCGGCAACAACCTGTCCGACGCCTTCGAGGCGCTCTTCTGCCCCTAGAGGCCTGACTCCCCTACCAGGTGTCGAGGATCCCGAACCCGCTCGGGTCGGTGAGGGAGGTCGGCGCGTCGAGGTAGTTCAGACCCGCGGAGATCCGCACGTCCCAGGGGATCACCGAGCGATCCGCCACGCGGCCGAGGGCCTCGACGGCGTTGGCCCGGGTGCCGGGGGAGAGGGCCTCGTCCTCGAGCAGCGCCAGGAGCGGAACCACCGCGCGGTGGTCCCCCGCCCAGGCCAAGCCGCGGCAGACCCCCAGGGTGGAGGTGGGGCAGCTGCAGTGGTCGAGGCGCTGCACCAGGTCCTCCACCAACCCGCGGTCGGCGACGAGCACCCGCGCGAGGGCCGCGGCCTCCATCAGGCCCGGCTTGTGGAGGGCCTCGTCCATCACCTCCGCGAGGAACATCGCCGAGCGCCGATCGCGCAAGAGCCCCAGGGCCAGGGCGACGTGGGCGCGGGTCGCCGGATCGCGCGTCTCCTCGAGGCGCTCGAGCACCAGGCCGCGCGCCCGGTTGTCGAGCAGGAGGCCGCTGCCCAGCGCCAGGGCCGCCGCGTCCAGGGGGTTGCCCGCCGTGTCGAGGGCGTGGTGCAGGGCGTCCACCGTCGCCTTCTCCAGGTTCGTCCCGATCCCCCTCAACTGGTGACCGAGCACCCCCAGCGCGAGGCCCGCCCAGGGCTTCGAGCGGGACTTGCCGCGCGCCAGCTCGCGCACCAGGACGCGCTCGATCTCCTCGGCGCCCGTGAGGGACTCGTCGGCACCGGGGCGGCCTCCCACCCGGGCCAGGGCGATCAGGGCGAAGTGGCGCGAGGGGACGTCTCCGCTGCGCAGCGCCACGGTCAAGCGCTTGCGCGCCTCCCGGTCGAGGGGGGCGTCGCCGGCGTCCGCGATCTCCCCCACGGCGAGGATCGCGCTGCGGCGCAAGCCGATGCGCTCCGCAGTGCGGGGGGCGATCACCTCGAGCAGCTCGGTGAGCACCACCTCGCGCAAGCCCCGCGTGCCCTCCGGCTCGACCGCGAGCAAGCGCGCCAGGGCGGTGGGCACGTGGGTGCGGATCATGGTGGGCTGGCGCCGATCGCGCAGCAGCCCCAGGAGGTGGGTGATCTGGGAGTCGATTCCGGCTCCGGGGGGAAGCTCGGAGGCGTCCCCACCCCGCGCGGCGAGGCCGCCGGTCGGGATCAGCCCCAGGGCGATCACCCCGGCGGCTTGGACGTCGGGGTAGCGCCCCACGTCGCTGTGCAGCACGTCGGCCAGGGCGTGCACGGCGTAGCGCCGCACGGCGGGGGACACCTCGAGCCCCCCGCTGACCGCCAGACCGTAGGCGGCCAGGGCGCGCATCCGCACGGGGACGCGCTGGCGGCCGACCAGCTCCCTGCCCGCGGGTGAGTCGAGCAGGAGGTCGCGCAGGTGCACCACCGACTCGGGGCTGGCCAACGCGCCCATGGCGATGGCGGCCGCCTCGGTCACCGCCAGGCGGCTGTCGGCGAGTCGCGCGCGCAGGGCGGGCAAGACCCGGGGCGCGTCTTCCACGGTGCCCGGAGCCTCACCGATGCGACCCAGGGCCAAGAGGGCCTGGCGCGTGAAGCGCGGGTCGCCGTCCAGCTCCTCGAGGGCGGTGAGGATCGTGGGGACGAGCCGACCGTAGACCAGCTCCACCGAGAGACCGGAGCGCCGCCCGTCGAGGAGCATCGCCCCCTCGGCCCCCGCCGGAGTCCGGGGGTGCAACCGCGTGAGGCTGCCGTCCAGGTCCAGGTAGAGCTCCCGGTGGTACTCCCACCAGTGCCACCACTCGCTGCGATCGGAGGCGTCGAGCAAGCTGCGGGTGGTGGGACCCTTCGCGCGGGGATCGGGGACCCCCCCCACGGCGGGCGGAGTGCTCGCGGGGACGGGACGCCCCGGCTGTCCCCCGGGGATGACCGGAGTCCCGGCTCCGGGGCTCGTTGGGCCCTCCCCACCGGGGAGGTCGGGGGCGGGCGGAACGAGGTCTCCTGGACCGATGTACGTGCCGCCGCCTCCCACCTCGTCCAGTCACCCCTGGGGGCTGGCGGGCAGGGCGGGGCCCAGGGCGAGGGCCGCGAAGAGGGTGGTGGAGAGGCGTAGCTTGGAATCCATGGCGCCTGTTCGTGTTGCAAGATCCATGCCGCCCGGGGGGTGCGGTACCCCGGATGCCGGGGAGACACCGATCGTGCGCCTTCGCCCACACCCCGTGCGCTGTCGCGCGATCCGTAGGGGAGCCCATTCCGCGGGAGGGCGGCGCGTCGCCCCCTCCGCGGTGGGTGGTGCGCGGAGGGCCGCCCTGGCATCATCCCCCGCTCGAATGGCTCCCGGGCTCGAGAGGGCCCGACCGCAATCGTCGCGGGACGCGGCGACGGGAGCCCTCCCCCACCCCGATGTCCGACGCCACCGCCGCCCCGAACCCCGGCACGCGCCTCGAGCGCTGCCCCAACTGCGACGCAAAGCTGCCGGCGACCCCCGTCTCGATCTGCCCCTACTGCGTCTTCCCCTTGCTCGACCAGGGTGACCCGTCCCCGGAGGGGGAGAGCCCCAACGCCGAGCGGATCCGCCAGGTCCAGTCGAAGGAGGCCTTCGCCGAGGCGCTGGCCTGGACCCCGCCGGAAGGTCCGCAGTACCAGCGGGGGCAGCGCCAGGTCCTGCGGGGGATGGTCTTCCTGGCGCCGGTGATCCCGCTGACGATCCTCGGGTACGTGCTGGCCGAGGGTTCGTACCTGCGCCATCCCCTGACGATCGTCGGCCTGGTGCTCCTGGTGGTGGGGCTGGCGTTCGTCTTCCTGGGTCAGGCGACTCGCGGGCGGGCGACAACCGGGAAACTCCTCAAGCGGGCGGGGGTCATCCTCGAGCGCCGCAGCGAGGTGACCCTGCACGGCTGGAGCGGAACCACGGTGTACTTCTTCAGCATCGAGTTCGAGGACGGAGCGGTGGCGGAGTTCCGCTTCCCCGGGCGGGGAGCGCACGAAGAGCCGTACACGCCGGGCCTCGCGGGGGTGGCCTACACGCGTGGGGAGGAGCTCCTGAACTTCCGTCTGGTGCGGATCTGACGGGGGGAGGGGGTCGCGGCAACCTCGCGTGAAGGAGGCTGACTCTGGCCCGCGCGTTCAGGGGCCACCGCCAGCGGCCCCCTGCGCCATCGGGGTGGGCGGGAGCAGACGGTAGAAGAGGGCCGCGGGGAGCTCTCGGCTCGCGCCCCGCGTCCCGCGGAAGATGCGCGGCTCGGCGTGGTGGTGGCGGCCGACGAGGCGGCCGTACTCGGCGAGCTCGGAGTCGTCGGGGCGCAGAAGGTGCAGGTCCAGGGAGGAGAGCCCCCAGAGCCGGTCCCCCGCCTCGTCGACCGCGTCGATCAGGCGGGTGAGCCCGGGTTCGAGCCTCCCCTCGAACTCCGCCAGGGCCAGCGCCAGCACCCAGCGCGGGCCGGGCCCGGCGCGGCGCCAGTAGAGCGCGCGTACGCGCAGGCCCTCCTCGTCGAGGAGGCGTAGGAGGGCTTCGCCGGCGTCTCTTCTCCAGCCTGCCAGCTCGCGGATCAGCATCGTCGATCTCCTGGAGGGAGAGACGATTGGCAGGGTCGGCGGTTGCGGGGCAGTACCGAGCTAGCGCTTCCCCGAGGCACCAGCGCCGGCCTGCGCCTCGCGGAAGGCGCGCGCCCGGTCGGTCGCGCGCCAGCTCTCGGCGTTCTTGTCCCACCACGACCGCCAGCGGCCGACGTGGTCGGGGATCTCCTCGCCGGTGAGCTGGCGCAGGGAACGCATGGTGGTGCGCAGCTCGATCGTCTGGTTCATCTGCACCGTCGAGCGCACGTCCAGGCAGACGCCGGAGGGCTGCACGGCGACGATCGGGTCGGCGATCGAAGCCGCCTGGGCGATCTCGACGTTGAAGTCCATCAGGTAGGCGGTCTCCAGCCCGGCGTAGATGTTGGCGCGGGTCCCCGAGGGAGCCCCGCCTCCCCGCCTCGCCCCGGCTCCCGCGGTGTGCAGGAGGTGGTTCATCAGCGGCTCGACCGCGGCGGCGTAGCCCATGTTCCCCAGGGCCTCGGCGGAGTTGGCGCGCACGTTGGCGTGGGAGCTCCCCAAGCCCCGGAGCGCCGGACCGATGACCGCCTGGTCCTTCCCGTCCCGCAGGCCGAAGGCGGCCTCTTCGCGCACGCCCCTCCAACCGTCGAGGATGGCCCGGGTCACCAGCTCCTCCCGGAACTTCCCGGGCATCAGGCGCCGGGCGGCGCGGGCGGCGAAGGTGCGGCGACCGTACTGGCGCGCGCCGAGCTCGAGGCGCAGCACCTGGCCCACGTCGACCACCTCGGCGAAGCTGGCCAGGTGGACCACCGCCGTCTCGACCTTGGCAGGACTGCCACCGGCGCCTGCGGCGAGGACCGCCTTCAGCGCGCGAGAGGGATCCCCGTGGGTGTCGGCGGGCAGGTCGAGGGGCACGGGGCATTCGCGGATCGCGCGCAGCGCCTGGGGGTGATCGGGGGCGGAGCGCAGCACGCGGTTCAGCTCGATCAGGGCCTCGCGGTGGAGCCCCTGGCCGACCAACCAACGGGCGAGCTCACAGCGCCGCTCGGGCTGATTGGACCCGACCGCGCGCCGCAGCTTCTCCGCCTCGGCGAGCACCTCGCGCTCGAGGCGGGCTCCGACGACGTCGCCTTCGACGGGCACCCAGTCCCGACCGCTGCGCCGGAGCCAGGTGTCCTCCTGGAGCTTGCTGCGCACCCGCAGGATTCGTCCGTCCGCCAAGGTCAGGAGGCGGCGGCGATCGAGGGTGTCGGAGTCGGCGACCTCCTCCCGCGCACCGGGCGCGTCCCGATCCGGCGGCGGTACCTGGGACCAGGCGGCGGGGGCGGCGGCGAGGAGCAGAACTGGGCAGGTGATCCGCAGGGCGGATCGAATGGGGAGTCGGTACATCGTGTCGTTGGGGCCCCTGGAGAGACCCCTTGGGTGGATCGATGACGCGCCCCGTCCGGTCGGCCCCCCGGAGGACGAGATGCTGAAACCACGATACCCCCGGGGACGGGCGGGGTGACGCAGTTTCACCGCCCGCCGATCAACCCCTTCTCCCGCAGCTCCTCGACCACCTCTGGAGTGCGGTCCTCCTCGGTCCCCCCCGAGGGGTGCAGGACCAGCCGCGCCCGGTTCAGGTCCGCGAACCACTCCCGCCCCCGGCGCTCGAGCTCCGCGGCCACGGCCTCGTCGGCGATGGTGGGGCTCGGCCAGGGGGCGCGCTCACCCTCCCGACGGTCGATCAGGGAGCGCAGCACCACGTCCCGGTGGGCCCGTCTGTCCCCGAACCAGGACCTCGTCAGCGTCGAGGCGGCCCCACGTGTCCCCGGCCGCCAGCTCGTGAAGTGCCAGTCGGGCGTGACGACGGCGAAGCCGTCGGCGACCCCGTAGCTCGCGAAGAGCTCCTCCCGGATCACCGGCGAGCGTCCGCGCAGCTCGGCGGTCAGGCTCCTGCCGTGCATCCCCGCCGGGACCTGCACCCCGTAGAGCTCGAGCAGCGTGGGGGCCAGGTCCACCAGGGAGACCAGCGCGTCCGATCGACGCCCCACCTCCAGCTCAAGGTCCCGGGCGGGGAACACCAGGAGCGGCACGTGCAGATCCGCCTCGGACATCGAACCGGACGTGACGTAGAGCCCCGCCTCGCCGAAGCCGATCCCGAAGCTCCCCACGAGCACGATCGTGGTGCGTTCGGCGGAGGTCACGGAGCGCAGGCGGGTGATCAGCCGCACCAGGTTCTGATCGATCCAGCTCAGAGCCGTGTCGTAGCGCACCTCGTACTCGGCCAGGGTCGGAGAGCCCTCGAGCTTGCGCTCGGGGGGCAGGGCGTGGAAGAGGGGACCGCGCGACCCGGTGGGCAGTACGAAGTCGAGCTCGGGACGGGGCTCGAAGTGCGGCTTGAGCGCCGGGCCGAAGCGCTCCCAACGCCAGTCCCAGAGCGCCTCCAGGTCGTTCAGGTGGACGTAGGCGAACCAGTCCTCCCGCGCGTCGAGCTTCTCGACCCAGGTGAAGAAGCGCATGCCCACCCCCACCAGCAGGGGCACCCAGTCCTGTCCGCGTCCACCGCCGACCTCTTCGAAGCGCCGGAAGCCGCGCTCGAAGCCGTGCCGCTCCTCGAGGAAGCGGTGGTCGATGAAGGCGGCGGTGTTCCACCCCTCCGCCGCGAACTCCGCGGCCAGGCTGGGAACCTCCTCGGGGATGTACCAGTCGGTCGCTGGGGGCTGCACCCGGCCGTCGGAGAGCACCACCTTGGGCCGGCGCGCCACCCCGGGATCGCACCCGGTCAGGAGCGCCACGTGGGCGGGCTTGAGACCCGAACCGGGGGTCCAGGCGTCGTGGAAGACGATCCCCTCCTCCGCGGCGAGCGCCACGAGCCGCGGCGTCGTGTCGCGATCGTAGGCGTCGAAGCTGGTGTGGTCGAAGCGCCAGGCGTCGACGGCGACCACCAGGATTCCGCGGCCGCTCTCCGGCGCCGGCGCCGAACCTCCGCAGGCGGCGAGGGAGAGCGCGATCAGGAGCGCGACGAGAAGAGGGGGCATGCTCCGACAGCCTGAGCGACTCACCTAGTCGCGCGCAAGCTCGAAGACGGCCCCCTCGCGCACCCAGAGCTCGCGCCCATCCTCGTCCTCCACCTTGACCCATCCGGAGAGCGCATCGCGCCACTCGACCACCTCCCCGGCCCGCACGCGCGCCAGCCCCTTGGCGTCGGCGCGGGGCTCGGAGCGCCCCTGGGTGCCCCCCTCCTTGACCACCATCACCGGCCGCCCGCCGCCGTCGGCCCACTGCCAGACGAGGGGCGTGCTCGCCGCCAGGACCCCCAGGAGCCCAATCCAGGCCAGTCGGCGCCAGAGGAGGCCTCCGCGCAGGGCCTCCCCCCCCAGGAACACGCCCCACAGCGCCAGGGCGGCGAGCAGGAGCCACTGCGCCTCCCCGCGACTCGGCGCCGACAGGAGGCGCCGCGTGGTGTCCGCCAGGTCGCCGCGGTCGGCGGGGTCGAGGCCCGCCGCGTTGCGCGCCAGCTCGAGGTTCGCCCACAGGTCCGCGTCGCGGGGCGTCAGGCGCAGGGCGGCGGTGTACCAAGCCACGGCGCGCAGCGTCTCGCCGTCGCGGAAGGCGGCGTTGCCCAGGTTGTAGAGCAGGCGCCCGCGTTCGAGGCGCCCTGCGGCGCTCGCCAGGGCGTCCTCCCAGAGGGCGGAGGCGGTAGCGTAGTCCTTCGCGCGGTAGGCCTCGGTGGCGGCCGCGTCGAGGGAGGCGGGACCCTGCAGGAGGCAGAGGAGCGTCAAGAGGGCGATCATCGGCGGTCCCCCCGGCGCCAGCGGTCGGCGAAGGAGAGGATGCGGGCGGGATCGAGGGGCTCGTCCCCCTCGGCCCAGGCGCGTCGGTCCAGGCTCCCCTGCAGCTCGGCGAGCTCCGCCACGAGACCGTCCTCGGGGACCCGTGCGCCCTCCTCGCGCGCTGCCTCGGCCCAGTCGTGGGGATCGCGACCGATCCACGCGCTCGGGGGCTCTCCGCAGCGCGCGGCCAGGAAGCGAGCGAGCAGCGTCGCCTGGTCGCTGGCGCTGCGCACCCCCGCCAACCCGCGCGCCAGAACGCGGCGCGCGCGCCGCCGGCGGCGCGCCGCGGGAGAGGCGGGATCGCCGCGCCGGCGGACCGCGATGCGCGAGGCCAACCAGGCCAGGGGCAGGCCGAGCGCGACGGCGACGAGCCACCAGGTGCCGGGCCCCGAAGGTCCGTCGCCGATCGAGGCCACGGTGTGCAGGTCGCGCAGGTCGATCTGCTCCCCCTCGGAGTCGGGGTCGAAGTCGAGGATCGAGCCCGCCTTGGGGCGCACCCGGATCGTCACCGGCTCGGTGGGAACGATCACGTAGCGCTCCCCCTCCGGCTCGAAGACCCACAGCGGCACCGGGGGGATCTCGTCGATCTCGGCGGTGGCGGGGATCAGGTCGTAGCGCACGCGGCGCTCGTCGCTGAAGGCCTCGTCGGTGGTGCCGACGACGCGGAAGTCGTCGAAGGCGTCGAGGCGCGAGAGGTCGGGGGGCTCGAAGAACTCCAGGTTGCCGTCGCCGTGCCAGACGACGGTGAGCTGGATCACCTCCCCCTCGTCCACGTCGCGGCGGTCCACGCGGCGGTCGGCGGTGAGCGAACCCACGGCGCCGCTCCACTCGAAGGGGCGCCCCTCCTCGGGGACCGGCACGACTTCGATCTCGAAGCCGGGGGCGGCGGCGAAGTAGGGCCGGACGCGGTCGGGTTGGAAGGCGCGGCCGCGCTCGAGCAGCTCGGTGAACTTGAAGGTGCTGGGGCCGAAGTCGAGGGTGCCCGAGCGGCTGGGGAGGTAGCGCCGCAGCAGGCGGTAGCGGCGCATGACCCTCCCGCGGTGCTCGGCGCGGTCGAGGGTGGTGATTCCCACCCGCTCGCGGTCGTTGACCACGATCCGGTCGTCGGCGCGTTCGGCCGGTGGCAGCTCCAGATCGAGCACCCCGCGCAGTTGCTTCCACCAGGGCAGGTACAGGCCCGCGCCGGCGAATTCCAGCTCCTGGTCGAAGCCGAAGAGCAGCTCGACGGTGAAGGGCTGCCCCTCGAAGACGCGCTCGGGGACCTGGTGGAACTCGACGAAGCCCAGTTCGGCGCCCTCCACGTCCTCGATCACCTTCAGGGTCATCGGGGCGTCGGGGGCGCTGACCTCCCGGCCGTTCACGCGCAGCCGCAGCGGCGGGATCTCGAAGTCCCCTGCCGACAGAGGCCGCACGTAGGCGGTCCACTCCAGAGTCAGCTTGTGGTAGCTGCGGCCGTTGATGCTGCGGAAGATCTCGGTGGGGAGCGGGCCGCTGAAGGGGCCGATCTCCAGACCTTCGACCTGGGGAACCGCGATCAACTCGGCGTCCCGGGTGTTCTCCACGGTGACGTTCAGACGCACCTTTCCACCGAGCTTGACGAGGGGGGTGGAGAGCTGGGCGCTCACCTCCGCCTCGCGCTGACCCTGCGCCAGGGCGGAGGCGCTCGACAGGGCGAGGGCGCAGAGGAGCGCCGCCGACGCGCGAGCTCGGAGTCTCCTGACGCCCATCACCAGTCCCTCTTCTCCTGGGCCCGGCGCTGTTGCAGGAACTTGCGCAACGCCTCCTCGAACTTCTCCTGCTCCTCCTGGTACAGCTCCAGGCGCCGGAGCAGGCGCTTCATCTCTTCCTGGGTCAACTCCAGCTCCTGCGGCTGCTCCCTCTGAGCCTGGGCTTGGGGGTCCTCCTCCGGCTCGCGCTCCTCGCCGTCCGGATCGTCGGGGCGTTCCTGGGGCTGTTCGGAGGGATCCTGCTCCTGGTCCTGCTTCCCGTTCTCGTCCGGCTCCCCCTCCTGGTCCTGGTCCCCCTCCCCCTCCTCTCGGTCCTCCTGTTGCTGCTCCTCGCGCTGGCGCTCGATCTCCTCCAGCTCGCGCAGACGCCGCAGGACGAGCTCGACGTTCGCGCGGGTGTCCGCGTCGCGCCAGTCGAGGCGCAGGCGCTCGACGAAGTGGGCGCGCGCCGCCCGGTAGGCCTCGCGGGCGAGCTCGAGGGGGTCGGTAGGCTTCTCGGCGCCGGGCCCGGGGGGGACGGGAGGTCCCGCCGGCGCAACGCCGCTGATCTCGGGGATCACCTGGCGCAGCTCCTCCCCGCGAAGGAGGTCGAGGGTCCCCTGGGCGTAGATCGCCAAGCCCCGGAGCGCCCCCTCCCCGGCGTGCACCCTCGCCAGCTCGAATTCCTCGTCGGCGGAGAGAACTCCCCCCAAGCGTGTGTGCAGCAACCCGCGGGCGAAGCGCACCTCGGCGCGGTCCGGCGCCGAGAGGGTCTCGTAGCCGAGCCACACCAGGGGTGCCTCGAAGCGGTGGAAGAGCCCCTCCGACCAGCCGCCGGTGCGCTCCTCTAGGCGGGCGCGCAGGCGGGCGTAGCCGTTCGGCTCGAGCAGGCGCCCGGTGACCTCGAGCGCCTGGTCGTACTCCTCCTCGCCGGCGAGGCGCAGCACCTCCGACATTCCAGCGGCGAGGGTGCCGTCCCAGGCGACGACAGCCTCCTCGGGGGTAGCGGCGTCCTCGGGATCCGCCTCGGGTGCGGTGTCGGCCGGCCCCTGGACGAGGAGCGGCAGCAAGAGCAGCAGCGACTTCACGGCGTCGACCTCCGGCGGCGCGGGCGCCGCTCCGGCATGGAGACTTCGATCAGCATGCACACCAGGGCCAGGACCAGGGGCCACTGGTAGCGGTCGTGGGGGATCTTTTCCTTCCCCTGCTCGTAGGCGCGCCCCTCGAGGGTCGCGATGTGGCGGTCGTGGAGCTTTTCCAACGCCAGGGGGGTGGTGGTGTCCACGTAGGCTCCCCGGGTGGCGGAGGCGATCGCCTCCAGGGTCTCCGAGTCGAGCTTCGAGAGCACCTCCTCCCCGCGCTCGTCGCGCACGAAGCCGCGCTCCCCGTCGGGGATCTTGCCGCCGCCGGCGGTGCCCATGCCGAGGACGAAGACGCGGATGCCGCGCTGCGCCGCGTCCTGCGCCACCGCCAGTCCGCGCTGCTCGAGGTCCTCCCCGTCGGTGATCAGGACGATCGCCTCGTGCGCCCCGCTGCGGTCGTCGAAGAGCTCGAGGGCGTGCTCCAGGGCCGCACCCACGTCGGTGCCCCCCTTGCGGTTGTCGAGGGGTGAGAGCCCGTCGAGGAACCAGCGCAGGGTCCCGTAGTCCCGGGTCAGGGGCGCCACGTCGCGCACGTCCCCCGAGAAGGCGACCAGGGCCACCCGGTCCCCCTTGAGGCGCTCGAGCAGGAGGCGCACCTCCTGGCGGGCACGCTTCAAACGGGAGAGGCCGCGCCCCAGGTCCTCCACCAGCATCGAACGGCTGGTGTCGAGGCAGACCACCAGGTCGAGCCCCCTGCGCTCGATCGGGCGCCAGGCGAAGCCGCGCACCGGTCCCAGCAGGGCCAGGAGGAGCAGCACCACGGCACTCGTGGCGAGCGCGGCGCGGGCGCGGGCGCGGTTGGGGGAGAAGCCGGGGTAGATGCGCAGCTCCTGGTGGGGATCGGCGAGGCGGCGGCGGGCTCGGCGGCGAGCTGCCAGGCTGGCGAGGGCGACCCCGGCCACCAGCGGCGCGACGAAGAGCCAGGGGCTCAACCCGGGGCGCAGCAGCTCGAATCCCAGGAGCGCCATCACGGCAACCTCCGGGCCCATGTACAGGCGCTGAGCCAAGCCAGGACGTAGAGCAGGAAGGCGGGCAGGAGCAGTCCCGGGTAGAGGTCCAGGTGCTCGGCGAAGCGCTCCTCCTCCCTTTCGCGGCGCTCCAGGGTCTCGATCTCGGCGTAGACCGCCTCCAGCTCCTCGGCGGTCTCGGCGTGGAAGAAGAGCGCGTCGGTCAGCTCGGCGATGCGCTCCAGGTCGGTGGTGTCGGCGACGCGCTTCTCCAGCCCGAAGACCCCGCGGTAGTACGCCTCCTTGGGCCCCGCGAAGATGGTGTAGACCTTGATCCCCTCCTCGGCGGCGAGCTTGCCGGCGCGGATCGGCGGGATGACGTCGACGTTCTCCATGCCGTCGGTGAGCAGGATCACCACCTTGGAGTTGGCGTCGAGCCCGCGGAAGACGTCGACCGTCTTGGCCAGGGCCACCCCGATCCCGGTGGCGTCGAGGTCGCGGTGGGTGACCACGTCGAGGCCCGCGAGCACGCCGGTCATGGCGTCGGCGTCGAGGGTGAAGGGGCACAGGAGGTCGGTGAAGCGCGCGAAGCCGAAGAGCGCCACGTTGTCGGCGATCCCCTCGGTGTCGGTCATGCGCCGGCGGGCGAAGGCCTCCAGCACGGCCCTGGCGATGTCGAAGCGGCGCGGCTCCCCCTCCCCACCGCGCGCCTCCATCGAGCTGGAGCGGTCCAGCACCAGGGCGATGTCGACCCCCTCGCCGTGACTCTGGGTCTCGATCGTGCCCTCGAGGGGCCGCGACAAGGCTCCGACGGCGAGCAGGAGAGCCGCCAGCTTCAGCGCCGTCGGCAGCCAGGCCAGGCGCTGCCCGAGGGTGCGCGGCAGGCGCAGGTGGGGCAGGCGCGGCAGGCGGGCGGCGACGCGGCCGCGGCGGCGCACGCCGATGAAGAGCGCCACGAGGGCGACCGGCACGAAGAAGAGGAAGACCGGGTCCGCCAGCGCCAGGTCCCCCCACAGGGCGAGCCGCGCGTCGGCGGTGGTCTCGGTGACCGCCTGCATGGCGAAGGGGCTCACGCGCTCACCTCCGCCGGGACGAGGGGTGCCGCCAGGCGGCCGAGGGTCTTCTCGGTGGAGGTGAGCAGCTCCTCCAGGGCGAAGCGCGTCGGCTGCACGCGGGCGAACTTCACCTCGGTGCAGTGCGCGAGCAGCCCCTCCAGGTCGTCGACCAGATCGGCGGGGAGCCTCCCGTCGGCGCGCAGGGCGGCGCTCCACTCCTCGTCGGTGTGGGCTACGAGCTCGAGGTCCAGGGCGCGCTCCGCGGCGGAGCGCAGGAGCTCCGAGAGCTCGAAGGCGACCAGCCGCGCCTGGGCGCCCTCCGCCAGACCCCCGCGGTCGATCCCCCGGAAGCGCTCCAGCTCGGTGGGCTCCCGCTCCGCCCCCCGCCGCCGCAGCTGGCGGCGCAGGAGGAGCCAGGCGACCAGCAGCGCGATCGCCGCCAGGAGCCCCCACCCCAGATGGCGCGGCCGCACCGGCGAGGTGCGCTCGGCGATCGAGCGCAGCTCCGGGTAGGGGCGCGGCGCGTCCTCCTCGGGGCCCAGCTCTGCGGCGATCCCCAGGGCGGCCGGTGCGACCGCGAGGAGGGAGCCGTCGTCGAGCTGGAGGTCGGGGGCGGGGAGCTCGCGCTCGCCGGGCTCGAGGGCCAGGACGGTCCAGACCCAGGCGCTGCCGTCCGCGAAGGGACGCCGGCGCGGCCCGTCGACCACCTCCCAGCCCTCCTCCAACTGGTACTCGACCGGCTCCGGCGACGCGGCGGCGTCGTGGGTCACCTCGAGGCGACAGGTGATCGGCTGGCCGATCGAGACCTCGGCGGAATCGACGGTCCAGCGGGTGGTCGAGCCCTGGGCGACCAGAAGGAGCAGCGACGCGACGATCATCACGGCTTCGGCCCCCTGCTCAGCGCTCGCCGGCGGAAGAACTCCACCAGGGGATTGGCCAGGTCGCGCTCGATGCGCAGGTCGAAGCGATCGGCGCGCGCGCGGGAGAGGGCGGCGTGGATCGCCTCGCGGCGCGCGCGGCCGGCGCGCTCCCACGCCTCTCGCACGGAGCGGGCGTGGGCGTCGACCTCGAGGGTGCCGCCGTCGGTCACCCCGCGCAGGGTGATGAGCCCCACGTCGGGCAGCTCCTCCTCGAGGGGATCGATCACGCGCACGGCGATCACGTCGTGGCGGCGCGCCAGGCGCGCCAGGGCGTCGGTCCAGGGCCCCTCCGGATCGGCCCCCAGGAAGTCGGAGAGCAGGAAGACGAGGCTGCGGCGGTGCAGGACGCGCTCGGTGCTCTCGAGAGCCCCCAGGAGGTCGCTCTGACCGGCGGCGGTGGGCGCGGCGAGCACCTCGCGGATCAGGCGCAGGACGTGGTGGCGCCCCTTGCCGGCGGCCAGGTGCAGGCCCACCTCGGTCCCGAAGAGGGTCAGGCCGATGCGGTCCTGATGCTGCAGCGCCACCAGCGCCAGGAGGCCGGTGAGCTGGGCCGCCGCCTCGCGCTTGGTCCAGCGCCGGGTGCCGAAATCCATCGGCAGGCCGCTGTCGACGAGCACGTGCAGGGCCAGCTCGCGCTCCTCCCGGTAGCTCTTGACGTAGGGCTCGCCGGTGCGGGCGGTGACGTTCCAGTCGATCGAGCGCACGTCGTCGCCGGGCACGTAGGGGCGCACCTCCTCGAACTCGATCCCCTGACCGCGGAAGGTGGAGCGGTAGCTGCCCGCCAGGGCGGTGTTCACCAGCCGGTGGGTCTTGAGCTGCACGCGCCGCACCCGAGCCAGCAGCTCGGGGGAGAGGGTGGCGATCGAGGACTCGGGGGACATCGCGCTCAGGGCACGGCGACCGTCTCCAGCACGCGCGCCACGATCTGTTCGGAGTCGAGGCCGGCCGCTTCCGCCTCGTAGGTGGGGATCACGCGGTGGCGCATGACCTCGATCGCCACCGCCTTGATGTCCGCCGGGGTCACGTAGCCGCGGTGGTTCAGGAAGGCGTGGGCGCGCCCCGCCAGGGCCAGCCAGATCGTCGCGCGGGGGGAGGCGCCGTACTGGATGTAGGGCACCAGCTCGTCGAGGTTGCTCTTCGCCGGCTCGCGGGTGGCGCGCACCAGGGCCAGGGCGTACTCCGCCAGCCGCGGGTCGAGCACCACCTGGTCGACCAGGGCCCGCGAGCGGCCGATCGTTTCGAGCTCCACCACCGGCTCGATGCTGAGCACGGGAGCGGTGCGCGACATGCGCTCGAGGATCGCCAGCTCCTCCTCCGGCTCGGGGTAACCGATCACCACCTTGAGGGCGAAGCGGTCGAGCTGCGCCTCCGGCAAGGGGTAGGTCCCCTCCTGCTCGATCGGGTTCTGGGTCGCGAGCACCATGAAGGGGCGCGGCAGGGGGAAGGTCTCGCCGCCGATCGAGACGCTGCGCTCCTGCATCCCCTCGAGCAGTGCGGACTGCACCTTGGCGGGCGCGCGGTTGATCTCGTCCGCCAGCACGAAGTTGGCGAAGATCGGGCCCTTGCGCACGCTGAAGGTCGCCTCCTTGGCGTTGTAGACCTCGGTGCCCACCAGGTCGGAGGGCAGCAGGTCCGGCGTGAACTGCAGGCGGTTGAAGCTGGCGTGCACGCCCTGGGCCAGACAGGAGACCGCCAGGGACTTGGCCAGACCGGGGACCCCCTCGAGCAGGATGTGCCCGCCGCTGAGCAGGCCGATGGTGAGGCTCTCGACCAGGGCCTCCTGGCCGACAATGACGCGCGCCAGGGCGCGGCGCAGGTCTTCGATCCAGGCGGACGCGGCGGCGATTTCGTCTTCGTGGGGAACGGCGGAGGTTTCGGACATGTCGGTGGTTGCCGAAATCGGGAGATCGGATGCGGCGGCGCAGAGCGCCGCTGCGGGCCGAAGGGGTACGCGTATCGTCGCGCGAGGTTGGAGTTACCCTCCTCCCTCGCCACCGGGCGCGGCGAGGGGACTCGACGACTGGATGAACTTGACCCGACCCGGCTTGTCCTTGCCGTAGGGCGCCAGGCTCTCCTGGGCCACCTCGGCGCCGATCTCGCGCCCGAGCTTGCTCCCGTCCTGATCGCTCTCGGGTCGATCGGGGTGGGCCATGTCCTCGGGTGAGATCATGTAGACGGAGCGGCTGGGGAAGGCGAAGGAGACGCCGAGCTTGTCGGCTACGCGCAGGATGTCGGCCATCAGGCGGTGGCGCTCGCGCAGCTCCATCGCCCAGTCGGGGGTTTCGACGAAGCAGTAGAGCATGATCTCGAGAGCGGAATCCCCGAAGTCGTTCAGGTAGACGTGGTAGTAGTCCTTGCGGGTGTAGGGGTGACAGCGAATCAGCTCGCGCACCCCCTCGCAGAAGGCCTCCACCTTCTCCGGCGGCGTGTCGTAGGTCAGTCCCAGGCGGGTCTTGATGCGCCGGTAGCGCCGCGCTCCCCAGTTGTCGACCTTGGCGCTGATGAAGTGGCGGTTGGGCAGGGAGATCAGCGAGTTGTAAAAGGTGCGCACACGGGTGGAGCGGAAGCCCACCTTCTCGACCGTGCCGTCCACCTCGCCCACGGTGATCCAGTCCCCCAGCTCGAAGGGCTTGTCGAGCAGCACGGTGAAGGTGCCGAAGACGTTCTCCACCGAGTCCTTGAACGCCAGCGCCAGGATGGCGCCCCCGATCGAGAGCCCCGCGATCACCTGCCAGATGTCCTCGGTCATCTTCGAGGCCACGTAGGCGGTGCCCATCAGGACGACGAGGATCTTGAGCGTGCGCCGCAGGAGCGGTACGAGCATGTCGTCGAACTTGTTCGCGGAGCGCTGCGCCTTGGCGCGCAGGAAGTCGCAGGCCAGGTCGACGAAGCGCCAGGCGGCGACGATGCCGGCCACGGTCAGGATGGCGCTCCCGAGCAGGTCGAGGCTGCGCGCGACCTGGTCGTTGGTGATGTCCAGGATCGGCAGCAGGGAGACGAAGACCCACCAGGTCACCATCACGCCGAAGGGGCGCACGAAGCGCGTCAGCCGCTTCTCGCTCAGGATCAGGTTCTCGGTGCCGGCGACGCGCCGGGCGAGGCGCCGCAAGAGGGCCGAGACCACCCGCTCGAGCAGGAGCCCCACCACGACCAGGGCCGCCAGCCCCAGCCACTGCCAGTTCTCGATCAGGAAGGGCTTGGCGGAGAGCCAGGAGTCCTCCCCCAAGCGATCGCGCAGGAAGTCCGCAAAGGAGGGATCGGCGTCCACCACCGGGGGGGTCTCGGTGATGCGCACCCCCTCCAGGGAGTGACCTTCGCCCCCGTCCTGGGAGAGCACCTGGACGGCGGCGGACAGCGGGGCGTGGTGCGTGGAGAGCATGGGCGGCGGGATTGTAGCGGTGCTGCGCGCGGGCATCACCAAGTGCCGGCTCTGGGCATCTGCGTCCAGAGGAAGGACGCTAGCCTGGGCCGTATGTGGTTGACGAACGCCGTGGCCCTCCTCGCCGCGCTCTCCCCCGACACCTCGACCGGCTGGGTCTGGTGGGAGGGCGAGGCTGCGCACGAGACCAACTTCCCGAGCCGCACCTGGTTCTCCGAGACGACCTTCGAGGAGACGCGCCACGAGATCCTCTCCGGCGGCGCGTGGCTCACCAACGACGGCGTGCGCGAGGGGGAGGAGGCCTTCGCGCGCTACCGCGTCGAGGTGCCGGAGACGGGCGAGTACACCCTCTGGGCGCGCAAGTTCTGGAAGCACGGCCCCTTCCGCTGGCGCTTCGACCGGGGGGAGTGGCGCGTCTGCGGTCGCGACGTGGGCCTGGCGGACAGCGCCGAGATCCGGCAGCACCTGTGCGTCAACTGGGTCTCGCTCGGGCGGGTGAAGCTGCGCAAGGGCCGGCACGACTTCGAGCTGCGCTTGCTGGCGCGAGAGGGCGAGTCACTGACCGCCTGTTTCGACTGCTTCCTCCTTACGCGCCAACCCTTCCTGCCGCGCGGGCGCCTGAAGCCGGGGGAGAGCTCGGGGAAGGTCGAGCCGGGTTGGTGGGCGGTGGAGCCCGCGCCGGATCCCTTCGGCGAGGCGCTGCTCGACCTGCGCCACCTGAACGAGAAGAACGCCGGGGAGTCCGGCTTCGTCACGCGCAGCGAGGGTGAAGCGGCGGCCGGTTTCCTGCTCGGCGACGGCCAGCCGGTGCGCTTCTGGGCAGTCAACTGCGGGCCGGACATCGTGCGCCTGGGCCGCGACTCGGTCGACTACCTCGCCCGGCGCCTGGCCAAGCTGGGCGTCAACCTCGTGCGCATCCACGGGCCGATCTACGACCGCGGCGCGGACGACCCGTCGACGGTCGATCGCGAGTACCTCGACGATCTGCACTACTTCGTCGGCGCCTTGAAGCGCGAGGGGATCTACTCCGCCCTCTCCTTCTACTTCCCGCTCTGGGTGCAGGTGCGGCGGGAGTACGGCATCGAGGGCTACGAGGGGATCGCCAACAAGCACCCCTTCGCCTTGATCTTCCACGACGAGCGCCTGCAGGAGATCTACTACGCCTGGGCGCGGGTGCTCTTGACGACGAAGAACCCGTACACGGGGCGACCGTTGGCGAAGGAGCCGGCGGTGGCGCTGGTCGAGCTCGTCAACGAGGACAGCTACTTCTTCTGGACCTTCTCCCCGGGCGAGACGATCCCGCTGGCGGCGATGGAGTCGCTCGAGCGGGAGTTCGGAGCGTGGCTGGTCGAGCGCCACGGCTCCCTCGAGGCCGCCTTCCGGCACTGGGATGGCGTGCGGCGCGGGCGCGACGACGAGCGGACGGGGCGCATCGAGCTGCTGGGTGCCTGGCACATGACGGGTGCCGGCTGCGGGGAGGGCGGCTCACGCCGCCGCGCCTCCGACCAGGTGCGCTTCCTGACCGAGCGCATGCGCCGCTTCTACTCCGAGGCGATCGAGCGCCTGCGCGCCCTGGGCTGCAAGAGCCTGATCTCCTGCGGCAACTGGCACACCGCCGACGCGCGGGTCCTCGGCCCGCTGGAGCGCTACGCCTACACCGTGGGCGACGTCATCGACCAGCACGGCTACTTCGGCGGCCGCCACGAGGGGGAGGGCGCCGCCTGGTCGGTGCGCGTCGGCCACCAGTTCGAGGATCGCAGCGGGCTCTTCGAGCCGGAGGCCCTGCCCCTGGCCTGCGTCCAGGTCGCCGGCCACCCGCAGATCCTCTCCGAGATCGGCTGGCCGAACCCCAACCGCTTCAAGGCGGAGTTCCCCGTCCTGTGCGCGCTGTACGGCGCGCTGCAGGGGATCGACGGGATGGTCCTCTTCGCGGTCAACGGGCCGGGTTGGAGCGCGTCGGTGGACAAGTTCCAGCTCAACGTGCCGAGCGTGATGGGTCAGTTCCCGGCCTGCGCGCTGATCTACCGCAGGGGCTACGTCTCGGAGGCGGAGACGATCTTCCACGAAGAGCTCGACCTGGAGGCTCTGTACGACCTCGAGGGGGCGGCTCTGGTGGAGGCGCAGGCGCTGGATGCGCTGCGCCAGGCGGACGTACCGGAGGGTGATGCGCAGCGTGGCAGTGGCCTCTCCGGCCTCGACCCGCTGCTCTTCTTCGCCGGTCGCGTGGAGCGCAGCTTCGGCGCCAACGGAGGAGGCCTCACCACCTCCGGCGCACTCGATGAGCTGGTCACGCGCCAACGGCGGATGGTCTCCAGCGCGACTGAGGAGCTCGAGCTGGAGTACGACACGGGAAACGTGCTCTTCGCCACGCCGTACGCGGAGGGAGCCTGTGGCTTCCTCGGTTCCGCCTCCCTCGATCTCCTCAGGGTGGACTGCGAGAACGACTACTCCTCGATTCTGGCGGTCTCCCTCGACGGCCGGCCCCTCGCCAGCTCGCGGGAGATCCTGATCCAAGCCGCGACCGAGGAGCGGCCCTACGGCTGGCGCGTCGAGAAGGGCCGCATCGCGGACCTGGGCGGCTACCCACTCCTGGCGCGCGAGCTCGACGCGCGCATCACCCTCGAGGGTGGAGCTCGCCTGCGCAGCGCCATCGTGCTCGACGTCCACGGCTACGAACGGTCCCGCTTGGAGATCGAGACGCGGGGCGAGGATGCGGTCCTCACCCTCCCGCGCGACGCGCTCTACACCATCCTGCGGGCGCGCTGACCCACTTTCGGGCGACGCACATAGGATGGATCCAGGTCACACCATGAAGTTATCGAAGCACTGCACTGCGTCCACCTCCAGAAGCACCAACCCCCTGCTGGTGTTGCTGATTTCCCTGGCGGGTCTGCTGCTCGTCCAGACGGCCTCTGCCCACGGCTTCTCGTTCTCACAAGACGAGATCGTGCGGCCCCTGCGCGCCCGCATCACGCCGCCGGCGGCGATCCACGGCACAACCAATGCGCCGCAGCGTGGTGGCACCCGCGACATAAACACCTTCATCACCGACAGGATGGCGGCCAAGCACATCGCGGGCCTGCAGGCGGCGATCGTGATCGAGGGGCGGGTCGCGTGGTCGGGGGCCTACGGGTTGGCGGACCCGACGCTCTCCATACCGGTCGACCACGACACCCTGTTCATGCTGGCTTCGATATCGAAGACGGTCACGGGCGCGACGCTGATGCTGTTGGTCGACCAGGGTCTCGTGGATCTGGACGACGTCATCAACGACCATCTGCCCTTCACGGTGACGCACCCGTTCCACCCCACGACGGACATGACCGTGCGCATGCTCCTCACGCACACGGCGAGCATCCGCGACAACTGGGGGGTCATGCACTACTACCCGGGCGATTCCCCCTACCCGTTGGGCGACTACCTGGAGGACTATCTGACGCCGGGTGGCGCAATCTACAACGCGAACAAGAACTTCTACGGCTGGCAACCGGGCAACGGGTGGAACTACTGCAACAACGCGTTGGCCCTGGCCGGCTATCTGGTCGAGGCCGTCACCGGCCGAGCCTTCGACGACTTCTCCGCGCAGAACCTCCTCACGCCCCTCGGCATGGACAACACGGCCTGGCTCCTGGCCGACCTCGATCCCGCGGACATCGCCATGCCCTGCTACTGGACCGGATCGACCTGGGGCGCGTACGGCCACTACGGGTACAGCGACTACCCCAGCGGGCAGCTGCGGACGAGCGCCAACCAGCTGGCGCATTTCCTGATCATGGTCATGCAGGGAGGGCAGTTCGAGGGACAGACGATCCTCGAGCCGGCGAGCGTCCAGGAGTTCACGACGATCCAGTTCCCGGGCGTCAACGGTTCCCAGGGGCTCGTCTTCTACAGATCGACGATCGGCGGGCGCTCCGTGTGGGGACACAACGGCGGCGATCAAGGCGTCAGTACCGAGATGCACTTCGACCCCGCCACGGAGATCGGCGTCATCGTGCTCACCAACGGCGAGGCCTCCCTGACCGACATCACGGATGCGCTCTTCGACTACGGCGAGGGGCAGGGGTGCGGCACGGCCAACTACTGCGTGGGTGCGGTCAACTCGACGGGGCTGGGCGCGGTGATCGGATCGACCGGCAGCGTCTCGGTGGTGGCTGACGACCTGGTGCTGACGGCGAGTCAGTGCCCGGCGGGGCAGTACGGCCTCTTCTTCTACGGCAGCGGCCGGACGCAGACGCCGCTCGCCGACGGGTTCATGTGCGTGGAGTCGAACTTCGCGCGCCTGCCGGCGATCCAGACCGACGGCACCGGCCACGCCTCGTACCCCTTGGACTACGACAACCTGCCCCCGTACGGCGGTCAAATCACCCCCGGCTCGACCTGGAACTTCCAGTTCTGGTACCGCGATCCGGCGAGTGGTGGCAGCGGCTCGAACTTCACCGACGGGTTGGAGGCGGCTTTCTGCCCTTGATATGAGCGGTAGCGCGCGGTACGGCGCTGCGGCACCGTACCGCGTACTGTTTGGTGGAGCGGAGGGTCGGGACTGCCCGCCGTACGGGCGGTCCCCCTCCACTGCTCCCTTACTGTCCCGGGGGAACGCCGAGGGCGCCCTTCTCGTAGGCTCCCATGTCGACCTCGTTCGGGTTCGTGGGGACGCACTGGACCCATCTCGGATTGAGATCGTAGTCCAGAGGCAGTGTCGAGGTCGCAAGGTCGTTGTCGATGTTGAGCGGATCACCGGGAAGAAGCAATGCCGAACCCGTATCGATGCAGGGGGAGAACGGCCCCAAAACGCTGGCCTTCAACCGTAGATTGCGGCTCGCTGGAGCGACGAAGAGTGGGTCAGCGTTTCTGAGGAAGCCTGGTCCCTGCGTCCAATTCCAGTGCACCCATCCCCCCAGGTTGATGACCCCCACGTCCGTGTATCTGCCCGTGACGGCAGTGCCATTGGGGCCCGTCCACAGACTGAGGTCGTTGTACTCGTTGCCCCAGAGGATGCTGTTGGTGATGGTCACGGTCCTGACTGACCGCGGGTAGTTGTAGCCCTGGAGAATCGCGATTCCCCCGGTACCCTGGCCTGGCAATCCGTTGAAAGCGATGGTGCAGTTGTCCCACTTCTGATTGAAGGACACCGATGGCTGGCCGTCCGGCGGGTAGTAGATCCCGGGTTCGACGCAGACGGCTCCGCCAATGTCAGCCGAGTTGTCGTGCATCACCAGGTTCGCGGCCTGGAGCTCGACGTCCGGTCCGAGGTAGATTCCTCCACCGTAGGAATCCGTGCCCGTGCCGGTGTTGTCGCGGAAGCGGATGTTGTAGAGCTGGACCTCCAGCTCGCTCTCCTCCACGAAGAGACCTCCGCCGCGGTTGGCGCTGTTCTCCTTGAAGACGCTCTTCTTGCACCTGAAGCGTCCGTTGTTGTCGGTGGCGTTGCTGTTGTAGGCTCCGCCGCCCTCCAGATTGGCCACGTTGTCCTTGAAGGTCACGTTCTCGATCATGACGTTGGCGGAGTAGCGGGAGTAGAGACCCGCTCCCTTGCCCTGGGGGCCGCCGCCCACTGCGGCGTTGCCCTCCGTCACCAGGAATCCGTCCAGGCGCAGCTCCGCGGTGGAGACCTGCGGCAGGTCTCCGTCCGCGACGAGAACGTGCCGGTAGTACTGGTTGCCGGTGAGGATGGTGCGGACGAAGACACCGTCGGGGGAGTCGGGGTGGTCCGATCCGTACCCATTGCAGGTCCCGTCGTCGCAGCCCTTGAAGCCGCCGTGGAGGCGGACGTCATCGTAGTCCGAGGAGGTCTTGAGCAGGATCGTGTAGTCCTCCCCCTGGAAGCCGTTCCATTGGGCGGTGGTGGGGGTGTACACCCCCTCGGCCACGATGATGTCCACCTTGCCGGCGGTCATTGCAGCTTCATCGATCGCCTCTTGGATCGTGTTGAAGGCCCTGGGCCAGTCTTGGCCTGTGTGATTGCCTGGAGGTACGCCTGGCGCCTTGGCATCGACGTAGATGTAGGTGGACTGAGCGATGGCTGGCAGGGAGCAGACGCCGACGAGCAATAGCAGCGTGGGCAGACCGGTGGCGATGCGTTGCACGGAGTGCATACGTTCCTCCTTTGAGAAGTCAGTGGGGCTTTCGCCCCGCGAGTCAGGATGAGGTCCGCCGCGCCGCTATTCGAGCGTCAGCGCGACGGTGTTCGAGAAGTGGATCAGACCGCAGTTGCTCGCCGTATCGCGGTAGGCAAACTGGAAGAACCAGGTCGAGCCCGCGAGAGGAGGTGCGCCTCCGGCGAAGATGGTGAAGTCGACGTCATTCATCGCAGCCCCTGTCGGCCCGCTCCAGGCCATCGGCGGTAGTCGGGAAAGGGATCCACCCAAGCAGAGCTCACCGCACTGCACGGGGTGGGGCTCGGCGCGCGTGTCCGCCACTAGGAAGCAACCCGGGCGGAAGCAGGGGCAATCCCGCACAGAGAGGATGAGGTTCTCCGCAGCCGCGGAGAGGTCGCCCGTCACGGCCAGTCGAGCGGACATTCCCGTCGAGTTGGTGCGCCCTGGACAGAAGGGGGTGCCCAGCTCGATTTCGTAGACCCGCACCGCCTGGTAGTTGGTCGGATCACCGGCAATGACGAATGGCTCGTCGATGTTTACGGTGTGGCCCAGGCCATCCGCAAAGGCTGAGTCCTCCGCCACGAACCTCAAGTTTTCCGTCGCTGGCCAGTGGCCGGCTTGATCGCGGACGTAGAGGTACGCACACCCCTCCCACTTCCCGTCTCCCTCGTTGCCCGGTGCATTCGAGGAGCCCACGACGATCCGATCCCCGTCGATGCCGACAGTGTCGCCGAAGTTGTTGCCGAAGTCGGAACCGACGTACTCGTCACTTGCCCGAAGCTCCTGCACGAGATTCCAGTGCCCAAAGTCATCCTGCTCGTAGACGTACGCCTTGCCAGGGGGGTGGGCCAATGGAAGATCGCCAACGCTTCTGTCCCCGGCGACCATGACATTGCCGGTCCGAGAGAGGGCAACGGATGTGCCGAACCCCGACTCCTCGGCTGGCGGATTGGGGCTGGCAATGAAGGCCGAACGCTCCCACCCGGAAGCTCCCCTCTCGAAGACATAGACGGCTCCGTCACCTCCGACTCCCGCGACGATCGTTCCCCCAGCGATGGCGAGCGAGGTGCCCAATCCAACCAGGTCTCCGTCCATCACAGCGTCTGTCGGGGGTTGGCGAAGCTCTTGGGTCAGCACCCAGACACCACCGATGCGCTCGTACACGAACACCGCGCCAGAGTGGTAGGCGGGGCCGTCAGTGATGGCCGCAACCGCAAGGACATCCCCGGCGACAGCGATCTTCGAGCCGAAACGCTCTCCCTGTGCAAGTTTGACTGGAGGGAGGAAGCCTTGCACCAACTCCCAGTCGTCTCCTCGGAGCTCGAACACGTGCACTCGGCCCCGTGCACCCGACCCGTTGTCCCACTTCGGGGCACCTACCACGGCCGTATCCCCATCGATGGCGACCGTCATGCCGAACAAGCTGGCGTAGATGTCCCCTCGAACGGTCTGGTGCAGCCGCCATCCCGAGGGCGTCCTACGAAAGAAGTGGGCCTGCGACGGACCCGCCTCCCCCGCCAGAATCCACGGATCCGAGATCGCCAGGGCGTGGCTGAACTGCCCCGGCGGGCTACTCGGCGACGGCAGCCACTCCGCCTCCACCTGTTGAGCGACCGCGGTTGCGGGAAGAAGAGCGAGGATGAGCGCCGAGAATCGCATTGTGTTCTCCTGCGGTTCGACGGCCACCGGTGGCAGGCGGGGCTTCCGAGCCCGGAACGAGCTTCGGTGTCCGAGGTCCGGCTCCATCGTAGGCAAGTTACGTTCCCACAACGCGACTCGCTCCCCGCGGGGTGATCGAGGGGGCCTAACCCCGGCTCTCCCAATGGGCTACGTTCGGCGTGATCTCGGCTGGACGAATCAGGAGGAGAGGAGAGGAGAGGAGAGGAGAGCGGTTTCGCACCCCTCAAGTGCACTTCCGCACGTCCTGCGTCCCCGCCTCGCAGACCCCTCGTCGTGGAGCCCGAAGGCGCTACCCCCCGATCCTCCCCCGCTCCCGCAAGCGCTCCCTCACCTCCAACGCCTTCACCGCGTACGCCAACGCCCCGGTGGTCTTCTCCTCGCGCCGGTGACGCCCGAGCTCGGCGCGGCGCCACGCTTCGTAGCTCCCCTCGCGCTCGATCCAGCGCATCAGCTTGACGCGACCCGCGTTGTAGGAGACGAGCACGGCCTCGAGACTCCACTCCCCGCGGTGCTCCAGCAGCCATGCCAGGTGGGCGGCCCCCAGCCGGATGTTCAACTCGTCGTCCTCGAGGAGCTCCTCCACGCTCGGCTCCGGGAGCCCCAAGCGGCGCGCAGCGTCCGAGGCCGCGCCGGGGATGAGTTGCATCAGACCGTGGGCGCCGGCGTAGGAGGTCTGCCCCCCGCGGCCGCGGCTCTCCATGAACATCACCGCCGCGATCAGGAGCGGATCGACCTCGGACTCCTCGGCGGCCTGCTGGATCGCCTCGGCGTGTCCCTCCACCAACCTGAGCCCCAGCTTGTCGCGCACCTCCACCGCCAGGGCGTAGCCGGCGGGCCAGAGCCACCAGCTCCCCCCCACCACGGCGGCGAGGAGCAGGGCCAGGATCCCCACCCGCGCGATGCGCGAGCGGGGCAGCCGCAGGCGCCAGGGGCGGATCACGCCGAGCTCACCGCTGGCTGTCCAGGACCTCGAGCAGGGCGCCCAACCAGGCGTCCCGCTCCGCGCCCGCGGGCGGCGGATCTTCGAGCTCGGTGCCCAGGAGCTTCTCCAGCTCGCGCCTGGCGCGCTCCACCAACCAGGGCTCTACGCGTCGCATCAGCTCCACGTAGAAGCCGATCGCGTCGCGCGATCCGCCCTCGGCGAAGGCCTCCGGCGGCGGTGCGTGCACGCCGGCCGCCTCCGCCGCGGCCCACAGCCACACCTGGGAGTCGTCGTGGCGTACCCCGTCCCACCAGCGGAACCAGGCCTCGGCGGGATCCACCTCCCCGCGCATGTCGACGCAGGTCAGGATCGCCAGCTCGCGCCCCGCCTGGGTGTCGGTGGGCTCCTCCGCCAGGACCCGGATCAGGACGGGAGCCGACCCCGGAACCCCTTGGCGGGCGAGCAGCAGGGCCGCCTCGCGCGCGAGCTCCGGGGAGGGGGAGCGCATCGCCAGGTAGAGGTCCTCCCAGGCCCCTTCCCCCAAGGCCAGGAGCCCCTGACGCAGGACCTCCTCGCCCCCCGGCGTGGCCCGGGTGCGCAGGAGGGTGAGCAGGAGCGGCGCGGTGCTCGGGTCCTCCAGGTGCATGAGCCCCCGCGCGGCCGCCAGACGGTGGCGCACGTTCGTGTCCCGGGCGGCAGCCACCAGGGCTTCGCGCGCCCCGACACCACCCAGCCGGCCGATCGACTCCAGGGCGGCGACGCGCACGTCGGAGTCGCTGAGTCGCGCGCGCACGATCAGCTCCGTGCGCAGCGCCTCGAGGCGAGCGTGGCCCGCCGCTTCGACGACGGCGATCTCCACGTCGACCACCGGATCGCGCAGGAGCTGCATCAAGAGCGCTTCCTCTTCCTCCCCCGCCACCGGCGCCAGGGAGTAGGCCGCCACCCCGCGCAGGATCGGCCTGTTGTCGATCGCCGCCCGGCTGGCCAGCTCGACTCCGGAGGCGGAGAGCAGATCGACCAGCTCGGGCATCGCGTCGGCGGAGAAGGTGTCGTGCAGGACCTCGACCAGGCTCCAGAGGCGCTCCGAGGTCTCGGGGTCGGGGGCTCGGTCGCTGCGCAGTCCCGCCGCGGAGCGCGCGAGGCGCCCCAGGCGTTCGGCGCGGCCGGCGAACCAGCGCTCCTCGCCGAGCAGGTCGAGCAGCACCGGGAAGTCGGTGGTCTCGATCGCCGCCTCGTCGAGGTAGAGCTCCTCCAACGCCGCCACCCCGGGCTCGCGCTCCTCCGCGGGCAAGGCGCGCATGCGCTCGAAGATCAGGCCCTTGTAGCGCTGGGTGCGCTCCAGATCGCTGTGGTCGGCGCTCCACCAGACCCCTTCCACGCGGTACAGGGCGAGCTGGGAACCGTGGCGCTCGGGGTGCGGGAAGCGCTGCCAGACGAGGCGGTCCCTGAGGGCCCGGATCGCGCCGACGGAGCGGTCGAACCACCCCTCCGCGGCGCCGGAGCCGAAGAGGAAGTTCTTGCCGCGTCCCGCGACGCGCACCTCGAGGGTGCGCCCGCGGTCGATCATGGTGCCCCGCGGCCCCGGCAGGCGCTCCAGGCCGAAGAGCCCCTCGGCGTCCAAGAGGTGCAGGAGGTCGCGCGCCTCGAGCTCGCCGAGGAAGAAGAGCTCCCCCGCGTCCGCCCGGGCGCTGGGAGCCAGGTCGGGACCGACCAGGACGAAGGCCTCCCCCCGCTCGCGATCGAGGAAGGCGACCGAGAGGGTGCGCTCGTCCCCCGCCTGGAGGGAGATCACCGCGCGCGAGGCGACGAATCCGTCGCGGTTGGCGAGCCACCACTCCCCCCAGGCGGGCCCGTTCGAGCCGAAGGAGACGCCGCTGATCTGAGTCAGGCGCCGGATCGCCGGCTCGCGCAGGGCCTCGAAGTCGTCGAAGAACTCGAAGCCGGAGACCACCTCGACCAGCCGGCGAGCCACGTCGCCGTCGAGCCAGGGGGAAGAGGTGGCGCTCTCCGAGCGGAAGCCGATCCCCGCCAGGGCGGCCGCACAGCTCCCCGAGACGAAGGGGTCGTTGGCGTCGAGGCCGCGCAAGAGGGCTTCGGTGTGGCGCTCGTGCAGGATCGGACGCAGGCTGCGGTCCTCCCGCTCCACGAGGGTCAGCAGGGCGTAGGCCCCGGGGCGCAACACCCAGCGCTCGCCGAAGACGCGCGCCAGGAGCTCGGCGTCGATCTCATCCCCTTCGAGGTTGGCCAGGGCGTCCACCGCGCGCCAAGCCACCCGCGCCCGGGAATCCCCCAGGACTCCCAGCAGGAGCTCGGACCGCCGGGGGCTCTCGATCTCGGCCAACAGATCCACCGCCCGGTAGCGCGCGTCGCCGCGGTCGCTGGCGAGCAGGGGCGCGAGGAGCGGCACCAGGGAGGGGTCGGGATCGCGGGCGAGCACCCGCTGGGCGGTGTGGCGCACCGGCGACTGGGGGTGGTCGAGCAGCTCGCAGAGCAGCTGCGGGGTGGCGCGTACCGGGTCGAGCTCCACGAGCTCGGTGACCGCCAGCGAGGCGGCCTTGGCAGGCATTCGGGTGCGCAGGCGGCGGACCACCTGCTCGGCGTCGTCGGGCACGCCGGTGCGCAGGAGCACCCGCACGCCGGTCAACACCATCGGAGCGCGGTCGGAGGCCAGCGCCACGCGTCCGGCGGCGCTCCCCGCTTCTCCCAGGGCGAGCAGGGTCTCGACCCCCTGGACCACGCGCGGGTCGTCGATGCGCCGCGCGGCTTCGATCTGCCGCAGGACCCCGTCGGCGGCGCGGGTCAGGGCGGGGTTCCCCTGCCGCGGGTCGGCACCCTGGGGTGCACCGGCGGGCGGATCGTGCGGGGTGCCCTCCCCCGGCGCAGCGACCACCTCGCCCCCCGGCCCGGTGGTCCCCTGGCGTTCCCCGGCGGGGAGATCGAGTCCGCCTCCTCCACCGCGCCTGCGATCCTGCCTGGGCAGGTAGTGGAGTCGCGGCTTGCGGCACACGCCGCACCAGGCGTTCTGCAAGCCGTTCTCCGCCGCGTAGTCGATCGCGGTGGTGTAATTCTTGACGTAGCAGACGGTACAGGTCAGGTGAGGTGCCAGATCCCCCCCCCCGCGCTCGGCGAGACCCGGAGGAGTGGTGTCCCTGCCGCCCCGGTCGGGCAGATCGAGCTGCCCGTGGACCGCGGGGGCCAGGAGGAGGGCCAGGAGCGGAAGGCGGAACGAGCGCAGCGGATCCGACATGGGATAGGGGGTGCTGGAACGAGGGGCCGGCGGCGGACAGAGGGGTCCTCCGGTGGGACCCGCTTCCTACCGCCCGAGCCCGCCCAGGATACGGGAGGAGACGCAGTCGGGGGTGGGATTGTCCCCTACGCGGTTACGCCATCGGCTCCTGGCCCCGGTGACCCCTGCAATGGCCTGGCAGGAGCTGCGTAAGCGCCGTCGGAGAGGTACCCTGCTCTCCCTAGGATCCCGCACCCCTATGCGACGGAGAATCGTGATGTTCCCCTCGATCGCTCTTGCAACGTCCTTCCTTATCGCGACGCCGCCCGCGCTCGCCACGCACGCCGCCCCAACGGCGACGGGCCCCTCGATCGGGGCTCCGATGGAGCCTCGCGACGACGCCGACGACGCGATCAAGGCCGCGGGGGAGGACGTGGAGAAGCTCCTGGAGCTGGCCCGCACCTGGCGCGCCGGGCGCAAGCAGGTGGAGGCCAAGAGGGCCCTCGAGCGGGTGCTCGAGATCGACCCCGAGAACGAGGAGGCCCACAAGGGGCTGCGCCACCGCCACTACGACGGCAAGTGGTTCAAGAGCTACGCCGCCCTGGCGGAGTACCGGCGCAACGAAGCCAAGCGCAAGGCGGACGCGGGCCTGGCCCGTCACGGGGACCAGTGGGTCCCGATCGCGGACCTGCCCTTCGTGCGCATGGGCTGGACCAAGACCCCCGACGGCGAGTGGATCAGCCCCCGCCGGGTCGCCGATGCAACCCTCGAGGAGGAGAGCCTGGCCGAGGGTCGCCAATTACGCCACGAGGACTCCTGCTGGGTGCACCCCGACGACTTCGACAATTGGCGTCAGGGGTTGTGGCTGTGCGGCGAGGAGTGGCTCGACCTCGAGAAGGCCAACGAGTACCACTCCAAGATCGGGACCTGGTGGCGCGCCCGCACGGAGCGCTTCGACGTGCTCTCCACCGTCAACCTGGCCACCCTGCTGGAGGTCCGCGGGCAGGTCGACTTCGCCTACGGGCACCTGCACCGCATCTACGGGTTGCGGCCCGAATGGCGTCCGGAGGTCGTGGTGCTGAACAGCCTGGAGCAGTACAACACCTTCGCCGCCGGCTCGCAGGGGGCTTCGGGGATCCCGGTCGAGTCGTCGGGGTTCTCGTCGATGCACTACGCCTTCTTCGCGGACACCTGGGCCGACCTGAGCGTCAACCCGCCGCAGTACCAGGGGACGGGGGTGGCCTACTGGGACGCCGCCGACGAGCAGATGAAGCACTTCGGGCCCCCCGCCGTGCGGCACGCCGCGGGGCTGGCCTACGTCGAGGCGATCGACCCGAGCTGGATGACGATCAGCGAGGCGATGGCCTCGTCATCCCCCTTCGACCTGGGCGCCTTCTGGGCAGAGAAGAGGATCCCGCGCTGGCTGCGCCGCGGTGGCGCGACCTACGCCGAGCGCTACTTCCGCGACGACGAGGCGGAGGACCCCTGGAGGATGCGGGCCTGGTCCCTCTCCAGCCTCAAGAACCAGGGCTCCCTCGATTCGGTGGAGGACATCCTGGCCCACCAGCTCACCCTGGAGGACATCGAGGGCTCGGTCAAGCTGATCAACGAGGCGGGGCTCCTGGTCTCCTTCATGCTCGACGGTGAGTGCGAGCCGGTGACCAAGGCCCACGAAGCCTTCAAGACGGCCCTCGCCGAGGGGGGGGACGTGGCCAAGGCGGTCGAGGAGCTCGAGAAGGCCCTCGAGAAGAACGAGAAGGCGCTGAAGAAGTACGCGGGCTTCTAGCGGCTGGGTCCGTGAGCCCCACCAGTCGCGTCAGGGGCGGGTCCCCCGCCCTGGGTCTGTGTGCCCTGCTCGCGCTCTCGCAGAGCCCGGGGGAGCGCGGCATCGGTGACCCCTACTTCCCCGACCTGGGGGGAGGCGGCTACGACACTCGGCACTACGACCTGGTGCTGGAGGTCGACATGCAGTCGCGGGCGATCGAGGCGGTGGCGACCCTGAGCTGCACGGCCCTGGACTCCCTCTCCTCCTTCAACCTCGACTTCCAGGGGCTGAAGGTCTCCTCGCTCGCGGTGGACGGGGAGGCGGCGGAGTTCCTGCGCGAGGGGCGCGAACTGACGGTCACCCCCGCCGAGCCGCTCGCGCAGGACGCCGAGTTCCTGGTGCGCGTCGCCTACGCGGGGATCCCCGTGCCGGTCGTGGACAGCTCCTCCCCCGTGGGAGGGGTCGGCTGGTGCTCCTTCGAGTCGGGGGTCTACGTGACGAGCCAGGTCGTGGGTGCCGCGTCCTGGTTCCCCTGCAACGACCACCCGCTGGACAAGGCCACCTACTCGATCACCGTGACCGCGCCCAAGCCCTACACGGTGGCGGCCAACGGCCGGCTGGTGGAGGAGGTGGACCTGGAGGACCGGCGCCGCTTCACCTTCCGGGCGGCGCGCCCGATGGCCACCTACCTGGTCACGGTGAACATCGCCGAGTTCGAGGTGATCGAGGAGCAAGGCCCCCGCGGCCTGCCGATCCGCACCTACCACCCCGTCGGCGCGAGCCCGAGGGAGCTGGCCCCCTTCCGCAGGCAGGGGGAGATCCTCGAGTTCCTCGAGACGCGCTTCGGGCCCTACCCCTTCGAGTCGGCGGGTGCGGTGATCGCCTACGAGTTCCTGGGCTTCGCCCTGGAGACCCAGACCCTGGTCGTCTACGGCCGCGGCATGACCGAGGAGATCATCGTCCACGAGCTGGCGCACCAGTGGTTCGGGGACTGCGTCAGCACCGCGAGCTGGAAGGACATCTGGCTGAACGAGGGCTTCGCCACCTACGCCGAGCACCTGTGGACCGAGCACGAGCGGGGCGCCGAGGCCGCGGAGTACCGCGCGCGCCGGACCTACCAGCGTCTGCGCCGCCGCCGCGTGGGGCCCCCCGCCGATCCCGGCGTGCGCCAGCTCTTCAGCGACCGCACCTACCAGCGGGGCGCCTGGGTGCTGCACTGCCTGCGCCGGGAGGTGGGGGACGAGGTCTTCTTCGCCATCCTGCGCGAGTGGGTCCGCGCCCACCGCGACTCCGCCGCCTCCACGGAGGACTTCATCGCCCTGTGCGAGGCGAGGGCGGAGCGCGAGCTGGACGACTTCTTCGCCGGCGTCCTGTACGCGGCGGTCATCCCGCCCGACGCGCGCTACGAATGAGAGTGGCGGGGCCCCTGGGGGGACCCCGCCACGTGCGGATCCGGGCTGGTGGGGCTCCGGTCTCTACTGGACCTTCCCGCTGAACCGGTCGGTCGCCGCGAGCGCCTCGACCAGGGCCTCCTCGGAGGTGCCCTTGTCGCAGGTGACCGTGGCGGTCTTCTTGCCGAAATCGATCTTCACGTCGTGGACGCCGTCGACGGAGGAGAGTGCTGACCGCACCCTCGGGGGGCAGCCGCCCGCTCACGTCATTCCGGACACGGCCAGGGTCACCTTTTCGGTGTCCTGGACCTCGTAGGCGCTCGACTCGTCGGTGTTGGTGCAGGCGGAGACCGCCGCGCCACCCACGAGGAGCATCAGGATGGGAAGGTACTTCATTGGATTCTTACGGTATTGGGGGGGTACCCCCGCACGACGCGGGATTTTCGTCGGGGCGTACGAGGGTACGGGGGAGTGCGTGACCGAGGAATCCGGTCCCGCGGACCCGGTTTCTTCCGGGCTCTGGAGGATAGCGGCGTCTTCCCCCCGATGCGAACGCACCGGCGCCGGGCCGGGCATCCGCCGGCATACCCCCCGGTATATCCTCTGAGGCTCGCGAACCCGCCCGGTCGCGGCCCGTACCCGAGGCACCCACCATGAGCACCCCCCGCAACGCCCACGGCAAGTTCGAGACGCGCGCCATCCACGCCGGTCAGGAGCCCGACCCGGTCACCGGAGCGGTGATGACCCCGGTCTACATGACCAGCACCTACGCCCAGCGGGCTCCGGCGGACCCGATCGGGGGTCACGAGTACTCGCGCACCTCGAACCCCACCCGCTCGGCGCTGCAGGAGAACCTGGCGTCGCTGGAGGGGGCGAACTGGGGCCTCTGCTTCTCGTCGGGCCTGGCGGCCACCAACGCCCTGCTCGACCGATTGGTGCCGGGGGACCAGGTGGTCTGCGGAGACGACCTCTACGGGGGGACCTACCGCATCTTCAAGCAGGTCTTCGAGCGCTACGGGATCGAGTTCCGCTTCGTGAACACGACCGACCTGGCGAACGTGGAGGCGGCGCTGAGCGAGAAGACGCGCTACGTATACATCGAGACGCCGAGCAACCCCTTGCTGCGCCTGACCGACATCGCGCGCGCGGCGGAGCTGGCGCACGGCAAGGGCGCCCTCCTGGTGGTCGACAACACCTTCGCCACCCCCTACCTGCAGCAGCCGATGGAGCTCGGCGCGGACATGGTGTTGCACTCCCTGACCAAGTACCTGGGGGGGCACTCCGACGTGGTGGGAGGGGCCCTGGTCGGTGACGACCAGGAGCTCTGCGACGAGTTGGCCTTCTTCCAGAACTCCGTCGGCGGCACCATCGGCCCCCTGGATTCCTTCATGGTGCTGCGCGGCACCAAGACCCTGGCGGTGCGCATGGACCGTCACTGCCTCAACGCTCTGGCCCTGGCGGAGCACCTGGAGCAGCACGAGCTGGTCGAGAGCGTGATCTACCCCGGCCTCGCGAGCCACCCCCAGCACGAGATCGCCGCGCGCCAGATGAAGGCCCCCGGCGGGATGCTCTCATTCGAGCTGCGCGGCGGCGTCCCCGCCGGCGAGGCCTTCGCCATGGCCACGCGCATCTTCACCCTGGCGGAGTCCCTCGGCGGAGTCGAGTCCCTGGTGGAGACCCCGCCGAGCATGACCCACGCCAGCATCCCGGCGGAGGTGCGTCGGGCGGCGGGTCTAGCGGACGGCTTGGTGCGCCTCTCGGTCGGGATCGAGCACGTGGACGACCTGCTCGAGGACGTGGAGCAGGCGCTGGTGGCCGCGGGGAAGGCGGCGGCTGCGGCGAGCGCGAAGGGGTGAGGGGCGGGCTGGGTCAGTTGCGGGTCATCCAGACGACGTAGCCGCGATAGGGCGCGTCGTCCCCGCAATGGAAGAGGAGTGACCCGAACAGGCCACTGAGCTGCCAGCCGTCGCAGGACAAGGACAGCCTGGAGGGTCGCGAAGCGGTGGTCACGACGACCCGTCCGTCGGCGTCGCTCACGCCGCACTCGACACCATCTGCCAGGACGCGCACACCTGGAATCGGCGCGCCACCGATGGCTCCGTTAAAGCTGATGGTTATCTTCGGAGACGAATTCTCCGATGGGGACTCCCGCTCGATGAAGACCTCCGGATCGCCTGCGCGCAGATCGAGAATCGTCCCCCAGCCCTCTTCCAGGTCCACTTGGGCGATCCACTCCCCGTTTCGCTCTTCGAAGTCGAGATGGGTCCCACTCGCCGGCTGGAATCTGTCGGCCAAGACGACCCAATGGAAGGGGGTGTCGGGTGACATTCGCCAGCGCCTGTACCGTGGCACGGGCCCCTGGCTGGAGTAGATCGACCCGGCAGGTCCGAACCAGACATGGAACTGGGGGATGTCCATCGCTCCGTTCCCCGCTCGAACATCGAATCCGTAGGAGCGCAGGTCGCCGTCATCGACCCGATCGAAGTGGAGGGGATCCCCATCCGAGCGGCCGGTCTTCTGGCTAG
>CAZDQL010000049.1:0-47577 GCA_964507325.1 uncultured Planctomycetaceae bacterium
CAGGTGCCCCTCAAGCGCAGGGAGAAAAGCGGCCGATGCCCCGCTTGACTCCCGGCCTCGGCAGGTGCCCCTCAAGCGCAGGGAGAAAAGCGGCCGATGCCCCGCTTGACTCCCGGGGTGAAAACGGGTGAGAACCGCCGCCCGAATCCTGCACCCCCCCACCGAGTGCCCCGCCCACCATGAGCACCGAACCCGCTGCGTCACCCGCCTGCCGTTTCTGCGGCGTCCCCCTCGAGCACCCCTTCGTCGACCTGGGGATGTCACCCCTGTGCGAGACCTTCCTGCAGGCCGACCAGCTCAACCAGGGGGAGGTCTTCTATCCCCTCAAGGTCTGGGTCTGTGGCGAGTGCAAGCTGGTGCAGCTCCAGGCGTACGTCGCCGCCAGCGACATCTTCGACGACTACGCGTACTTCTCCTCCTTCTCCGAGTCCTGGCTGAAGCACGCCCAGCGCTACTGCGCGATGGTCACCGAGCGCTTCGAGCTCGGCGGCGACAGCTTGGTGGTCGAGCTGGCTAGCAACGACGGCTATCTGCTCAAGAACTTCGTCGCCGGCGGGGTGCCGTGCCTGGGGGTGGAGCCCTCCTGGACCGTGGCGGAGGCCGCGCGCAAGATCGGTGTCGAGACCGAAGTGCGCTTCTTCGGCCGTGAGACCGCCCGCGATCTGGCCGCCCAGCGCGGCCGCGCAGACCTGATCCTGGGCAACAACGTCCTGGCCCACGTCCCCGACATCAACGACTTCGTCGGGGGCCTACCCCTGCTCTTGGCCGAGGACGGGGTGGTGACGATGGAGTTCCCCCACCTGGCCCAGCTGATGGATCAGGTGCAGTACGACACGATCTACCACGAGCACTTCAGCTACCTCTCCTTCCTGGCGGTGCAGCGCGTCTTCGCCCACCACGGGCTGGAGCTCTTCGACGTCGAGGAGCTTCCCTCCCACGGCGGCTCCCTGCGCATCTTTGCGCAGCACGCGGGGTACGATCGGCCCATCGGCGAGCGGGCCCTGGAGCTGGCTGAACGGGAGCGCAGCGCCGGTTTCGACGCAATGGAGGTCTATCTGGGGTTCACCGAGCGGGTGGAGAGCAGCAAGCGCGCGACGCTGGACTTCCTAATCCGCGCCCGCGAGAAGGGGCAGCGCGTGGTCGCCTACGGCGCGCCGGGCAAGGGCAACACCCTGCTCAACTACTGCGGGATCCGCACCGATCTGATCGAGTACGCTGTGGACCGCAACCCCTACAAGCACGGGCGCTTCACCCCGGGGACCCACATCCCCATCCACCCCGCCGAACGGCTCGACGAGGACGATCCGGACTACGTGTTGATCCTGCCCTGGAACCTGCAACGGGAGATCGTCGCCCAGCTCTCGCACCTGCGCGAGCGCGGCACGCGCTTCGCGGTCCCCATCCCCACTCTCACGGTGCTCGACTGAGGTGAAGCGATGAAGGTCGTGCTCTTCTGCGGCGGACTGGGCATGCGGCTCAGGGACTACTCCGACAAGATCCCCAAGCCGATGGTCGCGATCGGATACCGCCCGATTCTCTGGCACGTGATGAAGTACTACGCCGCCTACGGCTACACGGACTTCGTCCTGTGCCTGGGGTACAAGGCGGACACGATCAAGCGCTACTTCGTCGACTACGACGAGTACCTCTCCAACGACTTCGTGCTGCGTGGCAGCCAGCCGGGACCCCAACTCCTGCACCAGGACATCCACGAGTGGAACATCACCTTCGTGGACACCGGCTACGCCGCCAGCATCGGCGAGCGCCTGCGGCGCGTCCGCCGGCACCTGGAGGGGGAGGAGATGTTCCTCGCCAACTACAGCGACAACCTGACCGACTTCCACCTGCCGGGCATGGTCGAGCGCATGCGCCAGGAGCCGGACCTGGTGGCGAGCTTCCTGGCGGTGCGCCCCCCCCACAGCTTCCACGTGGCCCACATCGACGACCACGACCGGGTGACAGAGATCCGCGAGACGCGCGAAGCCGACATGTGGATCAACGGCGGGTACTTCTGCCTGCGCACCGAGATCTTCGACCACCTGCACGAGGGGGAGGAGCTGGTGATCGAGCCCTTCAGCCGCCTGATCGAGCAGCGGCGTCTTCTGGCGCTGCGCTACGAGGGCTTCTGGCAGAACATGGACACGTTCAAGGACCGCACCAAGCTGAACGAGATGCACGAGCACGGCGAGGCGCCGTGGGAGGTGTGGCGCACTCGTTGACGCCCTGCGTCAGCGCATCAACGCCCATCCTCCGCCGCTACCGCCGTCCAGCGCAGGCTCTCGTCCAGGCGTCCCGACTCACGGTGCCCCAGGATGGTCTTGATGCGCAGGTACTTCGAGGAGAGGAACTCCTCCTTCCCGAGCTCGTGGGCGCAGTACGCCGCGTAGAGCTCCTCGATCCCCTTGCGCACCGTCCACACCGGCTGGAAGTTCGGCAGGGCGTTGGCGATCTTGTCGAAGTTGACGCGGTAGTTGCGCAGGTCGGGGGAAGCCCCATCGGCGAACTCCAGACGGCAGTCCGGGACCACCTCGGCCACCATCTCCGCCACCTGGCGGACGCGGTAGTTCTCGTCGCTGCGCCCGATGTTGAAGGCCTCGTCGTGCACCACGTCCCGCTCCGCCTCGAGCACCGCCAGCACGGCGCGCGAGATGTCCTCGATGTGCACCAACGGCCGCCAGGGGGACCCGTCCGACTTCATCAGCACCTCGCCGGTGGTGTAGGCGTAGGCGGTCAGGTTGTTGACCACCAGGTCGATGCGCAGCGACGGGGAGAGCCCGTAGGCGGTGGCGTTGCGCATGTAGGTGGGGGTGAAGCCGTCGCCCGCCAGCTCGGAGAGCGCCAGCTCGACCGCGATCTTGGCGTGGCCGTAGGGGGTGACCGGGTTCATCGCCGCCTCCTCGGTCAGGGGAGCATCCCCGGCCGCCCCGTACAGGCTGCAGGAGGAGGCGAAGACGAAGCGCGAGACCCCCGCCTGCTTGGCGATGCGCGCGAAGCGCACGGTGGCGTCGCGGTTGATCTCCTCGGTCAGGGCGGGATCCAGATCGCCCAGGGCATCGTTGGAGAGCGCCGCCAGGAAGACCACCCCTTCGAAGCCGTCCAGATCGGCGGGCTCGATCTCGCGGATGTCGCGGCGGATCGCCTCGACGGGCGGTGCGGGATCGAACTGACACCCCTCGTAGAAGTAGGTGTCGAGGCCGACCACCTCGTGGCCGGCGCGCTCCAGCAGGGGCACCAGGATCTGTCCGATGTAGCCGTTGTGGCCGGTGACGAGCAGTCTCATTTCAAATACGGGCTTTCTTGCAGTGGAATGCCTCGGCGTAGCGGGCGGGGGCGTTGCACTCGAGGCCGCGCAGACGCAGCACGGCCTGGAAGCTCTCCTCGTCGAACCAGGGCTTGGTCGCTTGGCTCTGGTAGAAGCGCAGGACCCCCTCGACCTTGAAGCGCGCCTGCTCCTCCGAGAGGGACACGTAGCAGTTCGGCGAGCCGAGATCCGCGTCGTACTTCGGGATCTCGTACTCCAGGACCAGATGGTCCCGGAAGGTGTTCCAGGTGAGCTCCGCCAGGAGGCGGTGGTCCTGGTGCAGGTCGGCGCTGTGGTGGGTCAGTACCAGGTCGGGGGTGAAGGCGGCGCGCGTGACCTGGAAGTGGTCCTTGATGGCGGCCCACTGGTCGGGGAAGTAGCTCTCCCGGAAGCGCTGCACGTCGAGCTCGACCCGACGCGCGCCGGCGGTGAAGTGGGCGGCGGCGGCGCGTGCTTCCCCCGCGCGCACCTCGTCCGCGGAGAAGATCACCCAGTGCACCTCCACGGCGTCGTGCTCCTCGATCAGGCGCCGCAGGGTCCCCCCCGCGCCGATCTCGACGTCGTCGCAGTGGGCTCCCAGGCAGAGCAGGCGCAGGGGCTGGTCGGATTCGAGGTTGAGTCGCAGGTCGAGCATGGGGACCGGCCCTTCATCGGACCGATCGGGGGCCTATCCTGAAGGGGCGCTGGGGTCGACTGGGATCGCGGGGGGATTCTGGTGGCGTGGTTCCAGCCCCTGACCCGCGAGAGGCTACCCTGACGCGCCATGGGCGCGCTCCCCCCGCACGTCGGATTCCCCGACGATCCGATCCCCTCCCCCTGCCCCGCCTGCGGCGCCACAGGCGCGCGCGGGATCTACCGCGTGGAGGGGATTCCGGTCAGCTCCTGCCTGCTGCTCGACGACCCCGAGCGGGCGCGTGGCTTCCCCACGGGGGAGATGCTCCTGGCCCACTGCTCCGATTGCGGCTTCCTCTTCAACGCCGCCTTCGACGAGGCTCGCGTCGACTACTCGGAGGACTACGAGGAGACCCAAGGGTGCTCGCCGACCTTCAGCGCCTGGCTGGAGGGGGTCGTGGAGCACCTCCTCGACGCCGTCCCCCGTGCGGGGGGCACCGTGGTCGAGATCGGCTGCGGGCGCGGCGACTTCCTGGAGCTCCTCTGCCGGCGCGCCGACGCCCGCGGCATCGGCGTCGACCCCAGCGCCACCGCGGGGCGCGTCGATCGCTGCTCTGGACGGGGCCTGGAGTTCCTGCGGGAGTCCTACGGGCCCCAGCACGCCGCTCTGCCCGCCGACCTGGTCGCCTGCCGCCACACCCTGGAGCACCTGCCCGGCGTGGGTGAGCTGGCGCGGCTCCTGCGCGCCAACCTCGAAGAGCGTCCCGACTGCCGCCTCTTCATCGAGGTACCCGACGTCCTGCGCCAGCTGGAGGAGGGCGCCTTCTGGGACGTGTACTACGAGCACTGCTCCTACTTCTCGCCGGGATCCCTGGCGCGCCTCCTGCGGGCGGCGCGCTTCGAGGTGCTCGAGCTGGGGCTCGAATACGGCGACCAGTACGTGCAGCTCCTGGCGCGGCCCGCGCAGAGAGGGGCCGGCGCGGCGCCCGGCCTCGCAGACGACCTCGACCGCCTGGCGCGGGCGGTGACCCACTTCCGTCAGACCTGCCGGGCGAGCCTCGAGCACTGGCACGGCTTCCTCACGCGGGCCCGGTCCGAGGGGCGTCGCGTCGCCCTGTGGGGATCGGGGTCGAAGGCCACCGCCTTCCTGACCACCCTGGGCGCGGGGGAGGCGGTGTGCGCGGTGACCGACATCAACCCCGCCAAGCACGGCAAGTTCGTCGCCGGCAGCGCCCACCCGATCGTGGCCCCTGAAGAGCTGGTGGCGCTCGCCCCCGATCTGGTGATCGCCATGAACCCCGTCTACCGGAAGGAGATCCGCGCCGACCTGGCGCGGCTGGGCCTGGAGCCCGAGCTGTCGGCCCTGTGAGGCTGGCCTACTGCTCCGCGACGAAGGGCAGCTCGCTCTTGTAGCGGTTCAGCACCGAGCCGTAGAGCTCGACCCCCTCGTCCTCGAGCAGCTCCGTCGTCTTCTTGGCCGTGGCCTTGCGGCTGGAGCGGGCGCGCAGCACGAGCACCACCCCGTCCACGTGCCTGAGCAGGGCGCGGCTCTCGGGGTGGTCGAGGATCGGGGGCGCGTCGAAGAGCACGTAGCGCCCCTGGCGGGTGATCAGGCGGAACATCTCCGTGGCCCCCTCCGCCGCGAACTCCCCGGCGATCACGTGGCGCGGAGTCCCGCCGGCGATGACGTGCAGGCCCGGGCAGCCGGGCGCGGCGCGCCGGCAGCGGTCGAGGTTGACCTGACCCACCAAGAGGTCGGAGAGACCGGGCACCGGGTCGGTGCCCAGGTAGGCGGCCATGGCGGGGCGCCGCAGGTGGGCCTCGACGACGGTCACCTCGCTGCGGGTGTTGCGCGCCAACCCCAGGGCGCTGGCGGCGGTGATCAGCGAGGTCCCGGCGCGCTCCTCCGTGCTGGTGAAGAGGATGCGGGTCTGGGCCCCGGGGCTCTGGATCCCCGCCAGGTTCGACCAGACCGTCTCCGCCAGGGGCTGAACGCCCTCGATCACCTGCTGCAGGGGAGTGACTGCCCCGCGCTGGAGCTTCTTCGGCATCGGCTAGGCGGCGTGGGTTCCCTTGGGGAAGTTCCTGAGACGACGCACCTCGGGCACCACGCCGAGGATGCGGACGCCGAGGTTGCGCTCGATCGTCTCCGGGTAGCGCAGGCGCCGGTCGAGGAGTTGGCGCAGGACGGCGAGGCCGATTGCGGCGGCGCACCCGGCGGCGAACCCGGCCAGCAGCGGCTTGAAGCGATTGGGGCCGACCTTGGTCAGGGGCAGGTTGGGCGGATCCCCCCAGAGGGTCAGGCTCTGGGCGCCGGACATCTCCTGCACGTGGAGCTTCTCGAGGGTGCTGAGGGCCTCGCGCTGGAGATCGAGGTCTCGCCGCGCCTGCTCCACGGTGTTGGAGTGTGTCTCGTGGCCGGCACGGCACTCCAGGATGACCTTGCGCCTGTCCACCAAGTGCCCGTGGCGCTCGTTGAGGTTCTCCAGCTCGGCGACCAGCCCGTCGTGTTCGCTCTGGAGCTGCACCAGCTCGCCCTCGAGCTTGAGGTACTGCTCGTTCGGCACCTGAGTCACGGACGCTGGAATCATCTCCAGCCTGTCGGGGGTCTTCTCGAGCTCCTCCTGCACCTTGGCGATCTGCGTGTTGAGAGCCTCGCGCTTGCGCTCGAGCGTCGACTGGGCCACGGTGCCCTCCACCAGGAGCAGGAGCTCCAACTCGAGAGACGCCAGCTGATTGGTGAGCTGGGTGTAGCGGGGGTTCGGAGTCATCGTCGCGTCCCGCCGCTCCTCGACGTGCTTGTCGAGCTGGGCCATCTTCTCCTCGTAGGTCGCGATCTGCGCCGCGAGCGACTCCTGTTCGCCTTCCTTCTCCCGCAACTGCGTCTCGATCAACTCGATCGACACCCGGTTCGATTCGCTCTCGGCGTTGAAGTCCCAGACGTCGCAGTAACCCCGGTAGTCCTGGTAGATCTTGTCGGCCGCCTCCCAGCCCTGTTGGGCCTCCTGCACCCTGATCCGCTGAGCCACGAGCTTGTCCTTCGCGCTGAAGACCTCCATGTGGCGCTGTTGGAAGGCGTCGACGAGCTCCGCGCAGATGCGCTGGGCGCACTCTGCGGAGTACGCCCGATAGGAGACCCGCAGGAGCTCCGAGCCGCGCGGGTTGACGACCGTCGTGTGCCACTTCAGGTGGCGCCAGGCGGCGTTCAGCGCCTGGGGACTGGCGTCATTGACCGGTGCGTTCCCCCCTTGCAGGTCGATCAGGGCCTTCTGGAGCCGGTGCATGGTGCGGACCGGCCACGAGGTCTTCGCGCTGTCGTAGGCCTCGGGGTCGGCGGGGGCGAGGACGTAGGAAGGGGTCAGCTCCTGCGCCACCTCCTGGTAGATGCGCGGACTGCGCAGCAGCATGATCTCGTCCGCCAGCGTGGGCGCGCCACCGCGGCGCTTGTCCTCCGTCTCGATCCCGTAGAGTTTGTCGTCCGGGTTCGTCTCACGCACCCCGGGCTTGTACAGGAGCTGGGCCACCGACTCGTACTCGTTCGGCTGCGCCGCGCCCGCCAAGAGGCCCCCGAGCCCACCTAGCCCCACCACGACGCACACCCAGAGCTTGGAGCGCAACAGCCCGTAGAGGACCAGCACCTTGAGATCGAAGGAGGAGCCCTCCTCCTCGGGGGGATACTCGTTGAAATTCGGGTCCATCGGTCGTCGGGGGCTGGCCGGGCGGCGGGGCGGCCACCCGGAGGTCTAGCCGGGGATGATGAAGCGCGGGAAGGGGATGTTGCGGATGATGTAGCGGTCGATCCAGGTGTTGACCTTCGAGATCGGGTGGTTCGCGAAGTAGACCACGTCGTTGGGCTGCAGCAGGATCGTGTCCTCCTCGTCCCACCAACGGATGCGGGCGTCCAGGACCCAGGAGATCTGCTTCTGCCGCTCGGCATCCCAGCGTACGAGCAGGGTGTTGGCCAAGTTGGTGACCAGATACTGGGGACCACCCGCCTCCGCCAAGGCCTCCACCAGGGTCATGTGACGGTCGGGGGGCAGCGGGAAGACTCCCGGCGACTTGATGGCACCCAGCACGTGCACGGTGCGCGGCGCGGCCTGGGCGATGGTGACACCCACCATGGTGCCCGCCAGGAGGTTGTCCGACATCGCCTCCTCGAACTGCTCGGTGAGCTGCGCCGGCGTGAGGCCGGCGGCCTGCACCGCTCCCAAACCGGGAATCAGGATCTTCCCGTCCTCCTGCACGACCATCTCCTGGCTGACGTCGCGCGACTCGAGGGCGGCCAGGGCCAGGGTGCGGATCCCGAGCACGTCCCCGGGGACGATGACGCTCACCGCGTCCGGATCCCAGGTGGCGTTGACCTCCGGGGCGATCTTCCACATCGGCGGGCCCTGGGGGGAGGCGCAGGCGATCGGCAGCCCCAGGAGGAGCGAGAACACAAGGCGCGGGTAGTTCATGATCGGTTGGGACTGGTGACGGCGGGGCGGCCGTCGAAGAGCGGTGTTCGGGACCCCATGTCATCGGGCGGCGAATGGGGCCGCCCTGAGATTATCCTCGGGGGCGCCGGGAAGCGCGCGTTCCAATGAGGATTCAGCGCCCTCGCAGGTGAGAGCCGAGCCCCCCGCACCGCTCGCAGCCGGCCGGCCAGGGATCGGGCAGGGCGGTAGTGGCTCCGTTGGGGGGTCAGAGCAGGTGCAGCAGCGTCGCCTGGGCCAGGCCGACGAGCAACCCCAAGAGGCCTCCCAGGAGCTCGATGGCGGCCAGCTCGCGGGAGGCGACCTCGAGGATCAGGGCCTCCAGACGCTCGATGGGGAACTCCGCCACCTTGCGGGTGACGATCGCCTGCACGTCCAACCCCTGCTCCACGGCCCGCTCGAACTCCTCCACCAGGCCTTCGGAGTCGCGCAGCAGCCCAGCGGTGAAGCTCCGGCGCAGGTCGGCCACCCGCTGGTCGGTGAGCATCCCCCCCACCAGCGGGATGCGCCGCAGCTCGGCGACCTTGCGGGCCAGCCCGCGCTCGATCGCCCGGTCGACCAGGGTCTCCACGTCGAGGGTCGAGAGGGCGGCCACCACGTCTTCGTGCTTCACCAGGTGCGAGCCGACCACGCGGCCGATGCTGGCGGCCAGCTCCCCCTGGCGGCGTCCGATCAGCCCCTGCAGGCGCAGACCCAGGAACCTGCGCGGCTCGATCGGCCGGAAGATCATCCGCACCGCCAGGTGGTTGGTGAGGTAGCCGATCGCCCCGCCCACCAGCGGCATGACGATCCAAGCTGTCGCCCCGAGTGCCATGGGGCGGCATCTTGGGCCCAGGCCCGTTGTGGTGCAAGATGGTCGGTGTCATGGGCCCCGGTCAGGAGCGGACCCACGGCCGCCACACCCTGAGGGTCAGCCGTGGAGTCGTCGTCGGTCGCCACGGCGACGACGTCTTCGTCCAGCTCGGCCCGCGCTCCCAGGGGGTGATCTCGGTGCGGGAGTTCGGACAGCCTCCGTCAGAGGGGGACGAATTCGAGTTCACCCTCGGCGGGCGCGAGGAGGACCTGTGGGTCCTGTCCCTGGCGGAAGCCCCCTGCCTGCCGAGCTGGGAGGACATGGAGCTGGGGTGCCTCGTCCCGGCGCGGGTGCGGCGCGCGACCCCCGACGGCCTGCAGGTCGAGATCGGTCGGCTGCACGCCTTCATGCCGCGCTCCCAGAGCGGGTTGGCGCGCGGCAAGAAGCTCGAGACCCTGGTGGGACGCACGCTCAACTGCGAGGTGATCGAGATCGATCCGGCCCAGCAGCGGGTGGTGCTGTCGCGCAAGAAGGTCCAGCAGCGCGAGCGCCGCCAGCAGCAGCGCCTCGACCGCTTCCAGCTCGGCCAGGTGGTGCGCGGCCGCGTGACGCGCATCGAGCCCTACGGCGTCTTCGTCGCCCTGGGGCACGGCCGCGAGGGCTTGATCCACGTCTCGAACCTCGCCCACGAGCACGTCGAGGATCCGAGCGAGGTGGTCGCTCCAGGGGAGACGGTCGAGGCCAAGGTGCTCTTCGTGCGGCGCGGCGGGGACCGCATCGGCCTGGGGGTCAAGCAGCTCGAGGAGGACCCCTGGCAGGCGGCCCTCAGGGAGCACTACGCGGGTCAGCTGGTGGAGGTCACCGTCTGCCGCGTGGCGGAATTCGGCGTCTTCTGCACCCTGCGTGCGGGGGTCGACGGGCTCTTGCCCAACGCCGAGACCGGCGAGGGGGCGCGGCGCGCCCGGGAGCTCTTGAAGCCCGGCGATCGACCCACCGTGCGCATCGTCGAGTTCGATCCGGACGCCCAGCGCCTGACCCTCTCCCTCACCCACCCCGGGGGCGGGCGCATCGCCCCGGGTGAAGCGGACCAGGCACGCGCCTTCGCCGACTGGAGCGAGGCGAGCGAGTCGGGGTCCTTGGGTCAGGACCTGGGGACTCTCCTGCGCGGCGCTCTGGACGAGAAGGAGTGAGCGCTCAGCTGCCGGGGAGCTGCTCGCGCACCGATCCCACGTACTGCCCGACCCAACCGGCCATCAGGGGCGCGGTCACGAGTGGGATCGCGCTGTCGCCCATCCCCGAGATCAGGATCAACACCTCGACGGCGACCATCGCTCCCATCGAGGAGAGGAGGCAGATCATCACTCCTGCGCTGACCGCCGACCAGAACCGCCCCAGGAGCGCGCCGGCCACCGTCGCCACCCCTATCTGACCCAGGGCGGAGGCGATCATCATCTCCCCGAAGAAGAATCGCAGGACCATCGCCATGCCCACGACGTGTGCGAGCTGGATGCCGGCCAGGGCCAGCACGCCCTGACGCACGGCTGTGCGCACGCAGCGCCGCGAGTCGAGGAGCAGCCGCTCCTGGTGGACCTCCTCCTCGAGCCACGCCTGCCGCCGGAGGTCCTGCGCGTCGGAATCGAGGCACTGGAAGGACTCCTGCTCCTCCCGGGGATCCACGGCGGGCCCCTCGAAGACCTCCCCGGGAGCGGGAACGTGCGATCCACGGGCTCCGAGCATCCACCCTCTATCGACTCCGATCGACCGCCGGCAGTAGCCCACCCCACCCCGACCCCCTCGCCAACTTGAATGGACTCGGCCGCGGCGTGTACCCTCGCCCCGCCATGGACGGGGGGCTGGAGTGGATCGTCGACGTCGAGGGCTGCGCCCCGGCGAGGATTTCGGGCTCGGAGGGTTTGACGGCGCTGCAGGCGCTCTTCGCCGAGCTGATCGAGGCCCTGGATCTGCACCCCCTCGCTCCCGCCCAGTGGCATCGCTTCGCTGAGCCCGAGGGCCTGACCGGTCTGGTGGCCCTCTCCGAGTCGCACCTGGCCTGCCACACCTACCCCGAGGCGGGCAGCCTCACCCTCAACCTCTACACCTGTCGCACGCGGCCCGCGCCGGACTGGACGGAGCTGGTCGTCCGCCACGTCGGTCCCTGCCGCGTCCACGCGCGCAGCGTGCCCCGCGGCCGACGCGCGCTCGCCGGGGAGGTCGCGCAGTGAGCGAGAAGACCCTGCGCTGTCCCAACTGCGGCGCCGACGTCCCCTTCGTCAGCCCCGGGGCGCTGGTGGTCGTCTGCGAGCACTGCAACTGGGCCTCCTGGCGCAGCGACGTCGACCTGGAGTCGATCGGGGAGGTCTCCCAACCCGCCCCCCTGGCCTCCCACTTCCAGCGCGGCACCGCGGGTCGCTACCGCGGGCGCTCCTTCACCGTGCGCGGGCAGATCCAGCTCGACCACGGAGCGGGGTTGTGGAACGAGTGGCTGGCGGAGGACGCCGAGGGGGAGTGGTTCTGGATCGCGGAGGCGCAGGGGGAGATCTGGGTGCTGGAAGAGGTCCCGAGCGACGGTGACCCACCGCCCGCGGAGGGGGAGGCGGATCTGGAGCGCTGGGTCGAGACCAGCGAGGGGCAGTGGCTCGTCGCCGAGCGGGGCGAGGGCCGGGTGGTGACCGTGGCGGGTCAGCTGCCGATCGACATCCGCGCGGGCAGTCGCACCCTGTACGCCGACCTCCAGCGCGGCCGGCGTCACGTCGCCACCCTCGACTTCACCCGCGATCCCACCGAGCTCTTCGTCGGCCAGCGGATCGAGCTGGCCGAGCTCGAGCTCGATCCGATGACCCAGCCGGAGCACCGCCCCGAGACGGTCAAGGGTCGGCGCATCGACTGCTCCGAGTGCGGGGGTCCGATCGAGATCGTCGACCCCGAGCACGCCCTGCGCATCGGCTGCCCCTCCTGCGGCGCCCTCTTGGAGCAGGATTCCGACGAGGTGCGGGCGATCGCGACCGAGAAGACCTCGCGCGCGAAGCCCGCCATCCCCCTGGGCACCCGCGGGCGCCTGCGCGGCGAGCAGCTCACGGTGCTCGGCTGCATGGAGCGCCGCGTGCGGGCGGAGGGGCAGTGGTGGCCCTGGCGCGAGTACCTCCTGCGCGCCTCCGACGGGCGCTACCGCTGGCTGATCGAGAGCGACGGCCACTGGTCCTTCCTCCACCCCCTGCCCTACGCCGCCGCCTCGGACCTGATCCGCCTCAAGCGGTCCGGGGCGCCCAACTTCAAGCACTTCACCTCGGGCAAGGCGGTCGTCCACTGGGTCCTGGGGGAGTTCTACTGGCAGGTGAACGCCGGAGACGAGGTGCGCACCAGCGACTTCGCGGCCGCCGCCCACGGTCGCTCGATCTCGACCGAGATCACCGCGAAGGAGCTGCAAGCCAGCGAGGGCGTGCACGTCGAACCCGAGGAGGTGGCCGCGGCCTTCGAGGGCACGCGGCTCCCCCGGCGCTCCGGGGTCGGCATGGTCCAACCCAACCGCGCCCGGCCGCGGGCGGACTGGGCGCTCTACGGCGTGGCGGTCCTGGCACTGCTCGCCCTGCGCGTCTTCTTCGGGATCACCCACGCCGACGAGCTGGTGTTCCCCAGGACGACCTTCGGACCCACGCCCCAGGTCAAGGAGCAGGAGACGGTGCAGTTCAGCGAGCCCTTCGAGGTCTCCGCCGCGCGCGGCAACCTGCGGGTGGAGCTGGCGGTCCCGGGGATCCAGCAGGGCTGGGTGGGACTCAACGGCGCGCTGGTCAACATGGAGAGCGGCAAGGTCACCACCTTCGCCACCAGCGCCCAGTACTACTCCGGGGTCAGCGGCGGGGAGAGATGGAGCGAGGGGAGCGGCCGCGGCCGGACCTGGCTGGGCAGCATCCCCGCCGGCACCTACCGCCTGCGCCTGGCCAGCACGGGCTGGGACAAGGGGCTCGGGATGAGCTACGACCTGAGCGTCCGCTCGCAGGTGCCGCGCAGCATGTGGCTGGTGCTGGGGCTGATCCTGCTCCTGCCCCTGCCGGTCATCGCCTCGGTGCGCTGGTGGTCCTTCGAGTACCAGCGCTGGAAGAACAGTGACCACCCGTGGGGGGAGGGCTGAAGTGGGACGCCGTCTATTGAAGTGGGGCCTCGCGGCAGGCTTGGTGCTGGCCCTCTACGCGACCGCCGAGAGCCGCGGCTGGGCCACGGGTGGACGCAAGGTCGCGGAGCCCGTCCCCCACGAACAACTGCGCCAGTCGAGCCCCGGCTCCTGGCACTACGTCTACTGGTATCACGGAACGCGCGGCAAGTAGCCGCTGGTCAAAGGAGATCGGATGCACACCTTGCTGCTTCTCAGGGACCTCGACGTCGAGACCCAACTGATCCAGCCCGTCGTCATCACCGTCGTGATCGGCGCCATCGCCATCGCGATGCTCCTGCTCAGCCTGTGGGTGATGGATCGCCTGACGCCCTTCTCGCTGCGCAAGGAAATCGAAGAGGACCACAACATCTCCGCGGCGATCGTGATGGGCTCGATCGTCATCGGGGTCGCCCTGGTGATCGCCGCCGTGGCCCACGGATAGACCGCTAATGAGCTCCAGGGGCACGATCGGGCAAGGCGCCTTCCTGGTCGTCTTCCTGATCTCCGCCTGCGGTCTGGGCTACCAGCTGATCGCGGGTTCCGTCTCCTCCTACCTCCTGGGGGACTCGGTCACCCAGTTCTCCCTCACCATCGGCCTGTACCTCTTCGCCCTGGGGATCGGGTCCTGGTGGACGCGCTACCTGGAGCGCCACCTCTCCGACCGCTTCGTCAAGGTGGAGCTGGCGGTCGCCGTCGCGGGCGGCTTCTCCGCCCTGGCCCTGATGCTGGCCTACCGCAGCGAGCTGTGGTTCCGGCCGGTGCTCTACCTGGAGATCCTCTTGGTGGGAACGCTGGTGGGGATCGAGATCCCGCTCCTGATCCGCATCCTGAAGGACGAGCTGGAGCTCAAGGACCTGCTGGCCAAGGTGCTCTCCTTCGACTACGTCGGGGCGCTGGTGGTGGCCCTCATCTTCCCCCTGGTGATGGTGCCCCGACTCGGCTTGGTGCGCTCAGCCCTGGCCCTGGGGGCGCTCAACGCGGCGGTGGCCCTGTGGAGCGTGAGCCTCTTCGAGGGCACCATCCGCCGTCCCCTCCGACGCCGACTGGAGTGCGGCGCGACCCTGCTGGCCCTCCTGGTCGGCCTGGCGCTGGCCGGCCGCTTGACGCGCCTCGCCGAGCACGAGTTCTACGCCAACGAGATCGTGCACGCCGAGCACAGCCCCTACCAGCGGGTGGTCCTGACGCGCTCGGCGAGCGACTTCCAGCTCTTCCTGAACGGCTCCCTGCAGTTCCACAGCGCGGACGAATACCGCTACCACGAGGCCCTGGTGCACCCCGCCATGGCCACCGCCAGTCATCCGCGGCGCGTGCTGGTGCTCGGCGGCGGGGATGGGCTGGCGGTGCGCGAGATCCTGCGCCACCCCGCGGTGGAGCGCGTGACCGTGGTCGACCTCGACCCGGTCGTGACCGATCTCGCCCAGCGGCCGCCGATCGTGGAGCTGAACGAGGGGAGCCTGCTCGACGAGCGGGTGAGCGTCGTCAACGCCGATGCCATGCAGTGGCTCGAGGGGGACGTGGGACTCTGGGACGTGGCGATCGTCGACTTCCCCGACCCCTACTCCTTCTCGATCGGCAAGCTCTACACGCGCACCTTCTATCAGCGTCTGGCCGCCCGGCTGGCCCCCGACGGCGCCATCGCCGTGCAGGCCACCAACCCGCGCATGGCGCCCAGGAGCTACTGGTGCATCGTGCGCACCCTGGAGGAGTCGGGCTGGTTCGTGCGCCCCTACCGCGCCGGGGTGCCGAGCTTCGGCGAGTGGGGCTTCGCCCTGGGGGCGCGCCGCTCCGTCGAGATCCCCGCCGCGGTCCCGGAGGGCTGTCGCTTCCTGACCGCGGACTTCATGCGCACCCTCTTCGAGCTGCCGGCGGACGTGAGCCCGCGCGAGGTCGAGACGAACCGCCTGAACACCCAGGCCCTCGTGCACTACTACGAGCGCGAGCTGGTGCAGTGAGGGGCGCCCTGCCGTCGCGCCGCGACCTCTTGGGCGGCGGTCTGGGCGCCCTCTTGGCCGCCAGCGCCTGCCGCGCGACCAAGCGGCGCGAGATCGCCGGGGGGATCGCCGACACTCACGTTGCGGTCGGGCACCGCCTGCGGAGGGCGGGCTTGCCCCCCGCCACGGGCGAGGTGCGCCGCGTTCCGATCGCCATCTGCGGCGGCGGCGTCGCGGGCCTGGCCGCCGCCTGGCGCCTGGCGCGGGCGGGTGAGGAGGACTTCGTGCTCTTCGAGCTCGGAAGCGAGGTCGGGGGCACCTCGCGCGGTGGACGCACGGCGGGCTTGGCACACCCCTGGGGCGCCCACTACCTGCCGCTGCCCCGCGCGGAGCAGCGCGCCCTGGTCGCCTTCCTGACCGACGCCGGAATCCTCGCACGCAGCGCCGAGGGCGCGCTCACCGTTCCCGACGAGACCTTGGTGCGGGCGCCCCAGGAGAGACTCTGCTGCCTGGGGTTCTGGGAGGAGGGGCTCTGGCCGAGGGCCGGACAGGGCGCGCAGGACCTGCGCGAGCTGGAGACCTTCGAAGCCCTGGTGCGCGACGCGATCGCCGTGGACGACGGGGGGCGGCGGCACTTCGACCTGCCCGTGGAGCAGTCTTCCCGCGCCCGGCGCTCCCTCGACCGGACGAGCGCGCTCGAGTGGGCCGAGACCCACGGTCTCCAGGGGGAGCGCATGCGCTGGTACCTGGAGTACGCCACGCGGGACGACTTCGGGTGCGCCCTGGAGGAGACCTCCGCCTGGGCGCTCCTGCACTACTTCGCCTCCCGCGCGGATCTGGAGAGCGGCCAGACGGGGGAGTACCTGACCTGGCCGGACGGGAACGCCTTCCTCGTGCGGCAACTGGCTCAGGGCTTGGAGGAGCGCATCCGGTCGGGGCGCATGGTCACGGGCGTGCGCGTCGTCACGGGGGGCGCGGAGGTCAGCGTCTACGACGCGCCGCGGGATCGGCTCGAGACCTGGCGCGCCGAGGAGGTCGTGCTCGCCACCCCCCAGTTCGTCAACCGCCGCATCCTCGCGCTCGATCCCGAGGCGGGCGCGCGGGCGGAGTTCCGCTACGCCCCCTGGGTCGTCGCCAACCTGCACCTCGACGCCCACCCCGAGGAGCGCGGCTTCCCACGCGCCTGGGACAACGTCTTCTGGGAGTCGACGAGCCTGGGCTACGTCGACGCGACCCACCAGCTCGACCGGGCGACGGAGCGGGACAGCCTGTGGACCTGGTACCTGGCCTTGACGGGCAGCGGGGAGGCGGGGGAGCGGGAGCGCCTCTTGGCCACCCCCTGGGAGGAGTGGCGCGACCTGATCCTGGCGGACCTGCGCCCCGCCCACCCCGACATCGACGAGTGCGTGACGCGCATCGAGGTCTGGCGCTGGGGGCACGGCATGGTGAAGCCGGTCACGGGCTTCCTGTGGAGCGGCTGGCGCGAGCGGGCGGCGCAGCCCTTCGGCCCCCTGCACTTCGCGAACTCCGACCTCTCTGGCATGGCGCTCTTCGAGGAGGCGCACTGGCAGGGGGTGCGCGCGGCGGAGGAGGTCCTGCAGGCGCGCGGGCGGGAGTTCGAGAGCCTGCTCTAGAGGTGTGATCCATGGGCGACCCGAAGCGCTACGGCATCTCGATCTGCGACGACCTCGACCGGGACCCCGTCGGGCCGCGGGTCTTGGAGGCGCTCTTGCGCCGCGCCAACCCGGAGCCGACCGACCTCTGCGTGGACGGCCGGCCCGTGCTGCGCAGCGAGCGGTTGCACGGCGTCGAGTACCTCGTCGCGCGCACGACCGACGTCCTCAGCCACGACTACGAGCGCTACCTCCCCGAGCTGGCGGGCGTGCTCGAGGCCGTCTCCGCGATCGCCCTCGTCAACTGGCACGAGGGCGGGTCCGCGCCCGACCCCATCTTCTGCGTGCACACCACCGCGGAGGTCGCGGACGGTCTCTTCCCGCCCGCCGAACCCGCCTTCACCGGCGCGCTGCTGCGCTCGATCGAGGCCGCCCGGCGCGGTCGCGATCTGGAGCGCTTCCGGACGCTCACCGAAGGCAGTCACTGGTCGGGCACCCAGCACTCCTCGCCGGCGGGGCAGGTCATGGACTGCCGGGTGCCGGTCATCGACGTCGAGATCGGCAGCACGCGGGGCGCCTGGAGCGATCCCGAGGCGGCGGACGTCCTGGCACAGGGCGTGCTCGACGTGGGAGCCTGGCTGCAACCGAGCCTGCCGGTCCTGCTGTTCGTGGGTGGAACCCACTTCGAGCGCAGCATGTCGGAAGCCGTGCTGGGCGAGCGACCCCCGTTCGACGTGGATCCAGCTCACATCCTCCCCAACCAGTGGGTCGCCCACGCGGGCTACGAGGGCTCGCAGGGAGTCGAGCGACTGGTGCGCTGCGCGCGCTCCGTCCGCGGCGGCGTGCACGCGTTCATCTTCCACGACAAGCTGCAGGGTCCGATCAAGGCCTCGGTCCGCGCCGCAGCGGAAGAGCTCGGCATCCCCTGCTACAACCACAAGCAGCTGCGCAAGGTCGGCTCGTCCGACCTGTTGGGGCACACGCACGACTGATCCAGCACCCTAGCGCCGAGCGCCGGTGGTGCGCGTGTCCTGCAGCTCCACCTCCGCCAGCCCGACCAGGCGTGAGCCACCGCGCCCGGGAACCCGCCGGGGGATGCGCAGCTCCAGGGTGCGCACCTTCTCCCGCGACGGCAGCTCGAGGCGAGCCTTGCGCCGCTCGTCGGAGTGCATGCGCAGGCGGTGGGACTCGCCGTTGACGACCACTTCGACTTCGAGGGCACGCGCCCAGCGTCCGGGGTCGTGGGGCGTCCGGCGCGCGTGGCCCACCACCACCACGTCCGCCCCGACCGGCGAGGCGAGCTCGATCGTCAGGGTCGGACGGGGATCTTCCGCCTCGGCCATCCAGAAGGTCCCCTGGTCGGCATCGACCGCGAGTTCCGCCCCCGCGCCCCCCAACGACGAGGAGGCTCGAACCTGAGGCCCGGCGCGCGGCAGGAGGTTGCGCGCCGTGTCGCGCGCGTTCGCGAGCATCCACTCGGGGCAGGCGTTCTCGATCGTCACCGTCAGGGGCTCCGAGATGAGGATCTTGAGGGTGCCCCGTGTGGCCCGCGCTCCGAGTCCGGCCTGGGGTGGGCGCAGGAGGTGCACCTCGGCCTGGAGCTCGTGCTCTCCAGGCAGCTCGAAACGGTGCTGCACCTCGAAGCGCTCGTACCCCGCGGGACGCTCCTGGTCGCCCTCGACCCGCCCCGCCTCGACCCCGTCGATCAGCCACACCACGCGCGCCACCCGCGGTCCCTGCCCGCGCTCCCCAGGCCACTCCAGCTCGTCGCGGACGCGCGAGGAGAAGCCCTCCAGCCAGACCGACAGGGGCGCGTCCCCCGCCGCGGCGATGCGCACCGAAGCCACCTCCGACCTCTGGAAGTAGCGCCGGCTCACCTGGGCCGTGGGGCCGCCGGTCTTGGGCGCGGTAGCGCGGCGCAGGAAGAGCAGCGCGAAGCAGGTCTGGGGGTGCCCCCCGCCGAGGATCGGCCCCCAGTTCCCCTTGCGCGACTGCCCGCGCACCAGGTGGGCGGCTCCCTCGCGATACCAGTCGTGGTCGCCGATGTGGGTCACCTCCGCCAGGGCCCCCACGCGCTCCAGGCCGTAGAGGTAGTAGCCCAGGTGGGCCGATCCGCGGCCCGGGTTCTCCTGCACGGTGAAGTTCTCCGCCAGCCAGACGAGGCCCCGCTCGAGGGCGCGCTCGGTCTTGGCGGAACGGGTCCGTCGCCCACCCGCGATTTGGCCGCGGCAGATCGCCAACACGCCGACCCCCGCCGCGGTCATCGAGCCGGTCGGCACGTCGAGGTCGGGGCGGTAGCCGAAGCCCCCGTCGGAGGTGTGGTAGCGCAGGGTGGCGCCGCTCAGCCGGTCCCAGGTTCTCAGCGGGATCTCGGCCCCGACCTTGGCGGCCGCCCACAGGCCGAGGGCGGCGTACTGGGTGTTCGAGAGATCCCCCACTCCCTGGGGGTACCCCCAGCCCCCGGAGTTCCTCCAATCGAGGAGTTGGGCCACCAGCTCCTCGATCCTGTCGGCGTGGGCCTCACCGTCGTGCTCCGCCAGGGCCATGATCAAGAGGGCCGTGTCGTAGGTCTGATCGGGCCACTCCCCCTCCAGGTGGGCGAGCGCGCGTTGGAGGGCGTGGTGCTCGGGATCGAGACCGGACTCGAGCAGGGTGTAGACGACCAGTGCGTCGAGGCCGATGCGCTCGCCTCTCTGACCGTACTTCCAGGACCCGTCGAACTCCTGCTGCGCGAGGAGCCAGGCGACCCCGCGATCGATGGCCTGGTTGACCGCGGTCGGGGAGACCTCCTGAGCGACGGCGGGAGCCAAGAGCAGGAGTGCCGCGAGGGGACGCAAAGGAACCGAGGTGCGCATCGAAGCCGTCTGGGGACCCTACCCGACCGCAGGGAACAGGTCACCCAGATCGGCGCGGGGCACGCGCTACCCGCGCTCCAGGGCCTCCGCCAGCTTGCGCAATCCCCTGCCGTGCAGCTTCTTGGTGGCCTCGATCGACCTGCCGATGCGCTCGGCGATCGACGCGTAGGTCTCGCCGTCGCGCATGCGCAGGATGAGCACCGTGCGCTGCTCCTCGGGGAAGTCTCGCAGCACGTGCATCAAGCGATCGACCTCCTCACGACCGATGACGATGCGGCTCGGAGTGGGATCGGAAGCGGGGAGGGGGGGAGGGACCTCCTCCTCGGGCGTGTCTCCCTCCAAGGAACGCAGTTGGTGCGCGTCCCGTCTCGCGGCTCCGTGGTAGCGCCCCTTGGAGCGGATCTTGTTCCTGAGGCAGGTCTGGAGCCAGGCCTCGAAGGAGCCCGGCCCGCGGGGACGGAACCTCACCAGGTCGTCGAGGATGTCGGTCCAAGTCGACTGCACCAGGTCGACGCTCTCCATCAGGCGGTGGAGCGTCCGCCCGCGACCCTGGTGCGCCGTGGCGATCATCCCCGCCTCGTAGATCTGATAAAGGGCCGAGATCGCTTCGCGGTCCCCCTCGATCGCACGAGCGACCAGCTCCTCGGTCCGGCGTTCGAGCTCCTGCTCGTGGGCGTCCATGCTGGGGTGATTGCGGGAGTGGCGTCCACGGGATTGTACTCGCGACGCGGGGGGGCACGCTGACGACGTTCGTCATACCATGTGATCGACGTGGACGATGCTGGCGACGCCCGGCGGCCCGAGGAGTCCTCGATGGCGGAATCGGACTGCGCGGAGGACCCCGAGGAGCTCCTGCGGAGGGACCCGGAGCTCGATAGCCGCTTGCGCAGCTTCTTCGCCGAGATCGATGACGTTCTCCCGGAGACCCCCGCGTCCTCCCCGGCCTCCGAGCGAGCGACCCTGGGCGACTTCCGCATCTTGCACGAGATCGGATCGGGGGGCATGGCCACCGTCTACGAGGCGGAGCAGCTCTCCCTGCGCCGACGCGTCGCCCTGAAGGTGCTCTCCCCCCACCTGAGTTTCTCGGAGCGCAGCGTGAGCCGCTTCCAGCGGGAGGCCCAGGCCGGCGGCCGGCTCTCCCACCCGGGAATCGTCTCCACCTTCGCGGTGGGAGAGCAGTCGGGGGCGTACTTCATCGCCCAGGAGCTGGTCGTGGGAGGATGCACGCTGGCGGACCTCCTGAGGAAACGTCGCAGCGAGGGAGCACCCACCCAAGGTCACTTCCGCGCCATGGCGGCGCTGGTGGCGGAGGTGGCAGACGCCCTGGCCTACGCCCATGCCCACAACGTCATCCACCGCGACGTCAAGCCCTCCAACATCCTCTTGGGGCGCGAGGCCCGCCCCCTGGTGAGCGACTTCGGACTGGCGCGCGTCGACGACGCCCTGGCCCTCTCGCGCAGTGGCGAGTTCATCGGCACTCCCTACTACATGTCGCCGGAGCAGGCGCGGCGCAAGCGCTCGGAGGTCGACTCGCGCACCGATGTCTACTCCCTGGGAGCGACCCTGTACGAGATCCTCACCCTGCGGGTTCCCTTCCCCGACGATTCCTCCGACGAGGTGACGCGCAAGATCCTCAACCTCGAGCCACGGGATCCGCAGAAGATCGACCCGCGCGTGCCTAAGGACCTGGCGGTGGTGTGTCTCAAGGCGATGGAGAAGGACAGCGGCCGCCGCTACCAGACGATGGTGGAGTTCGCCGACGACCTGCGGCGCTTCCACTCCGGTGAGGCGGTGCGGGCGCGGCCCGTCAGCCCCTGGCGACGGGCGGCGCGCTGGGTCGGCCGTCACAAGCTCCCGTCGGTGGCCGCCCTGGCCTCGCTGGTGGCGCTGGCGGCGTGGGGCGTCGTGGGGCTGCAGGTCGCGCGCCGGGAGCGCACCGAACTGCGCTCGGCCGTCGAGCGCTACCAGCACGTGCGCGACATCCTGGGTTCGACCGACTACCGCCTGAACCCCCATTTGGCCGACACCTGCGAGGTCTACGACGCGGGGGATCCCAGCGGTCACATCTTCCACGCCTTGCACAACCTGCAGGGCCTGGCCTGGTCGCAGGCGGCGCAACGTCTCGAACGCTGCATCGAAGCCTGTCGAGCCCGCGGCGAGCGAGACCTGGAGCGAGACGCCCACTACCTCCTGGGATTGACCGCGATCGAGCTGGCGGGGGATTCCGACGGCGCCGAGGAAGCCTACTGGCGAGACCGAGCCGAGCGGGCGATCGTGGCGAGCGGGGGTTTCGACCCGGTCTCGAGACGCGACCTGGTGTGGCGCAGGGTGGGGCCGGAGGGGGTAGCGCTCCTCGACGGCTCATCCAACATCCACGACCTGAAGCTCGACAGCGAGCACTACCTCGTCCCCCTCTACAACGGCATGGCCATTTGGGACCACCTCTACAAGGGTGGGGACTGGGAGGCCTTCGAGAAGGCGATCGAGCTCTTCGATGAGGTCCTGGCGGTGCGTCCCGACCACGGCATCCCCCTCACCTTGCAGGGCAGGACCCTGTACTTCTTCGCGCGCACCTACGACGTCTTGCCGGTGTTGGACCGCGCCGAGGAGCTGCTGAGCCGGGCGATCGCGGATGCCGCTTGGGAGCAGCCCCATCACCTGGCTCACGCAACCCTGGGGCAGTTGTTGCTCTTGCGCGGCGACCCCGGCGCGGCGATCCCGATCTTGGAGCAAGGCTGCGCCCTGGTCGCGGAGAGCGACCGCTACGGTCACAACCTCTACAAGGCGCTCGGTCAGGCGCACACGCGTCTGGGGCGGCCCGAGCTGGCCCGTCAGTGGATCGAGGAGGCCCTCGGGCAGACGCGCCGACTGGATCCGGGCGTCAACGTGGCGATGGTGGACTTGCTCTTGCCCCTCGATCCCAACGCCGCGCTCCACTACGCCAAGACCGCCCGCGGTCCTGGGGAGCCGTGGGACGGTCCCCAAGCTCCCCGCTCGCGCATGGCATTGGGGATCCTGGCCTGCGCCCGGGTGCACGTGGAGCTGGGCGAGGTGTCGCTGGCGCTGGAGAACCTCGGCCTCCTGGAGGACCAGGGGATTCCCGACCCGCGCGCCTTCTCGCTCGCCTGCCAGCTGCTGGCAACCCTGCCCGAAGAGGAGCTGGGTGGGGAGTCGGAGGTGGCCTCGATGCGCTCTCTCGCCCGTCGCCTGGGCACCTACCTGGAGAACGTCAGCTACAGCCTGCGGGACCCGGGTTCCCCGATCTGCAGCAGCGGCCGGGGCGCCGCGCGGCTGGTCGAAGGTCGCTACGCGGAGGCGATCGCCGACCTGGAGCGCGCCCTCGAGGTGCGCGGAGCGTGGCCGGCAGAGCTCAGGAGGAACCACTGGTACGAGAGCGCCACCGACTCGTACCTGCTGGCGATCGCCCACGAGTTCGCGACCCCCGACGTCCCGGGGGATCAGGCGTCGCGAACCGCGTTCGAGCGGGCGGAGGCTCTCCATCGCGAGCACGGCCCGCCGTCCGTTCTGCCTCGCTTGCACGAGCGCGTGCGGGCTCGCGCACGGGAAGTCCTGCAGGCGGACTGAGCGCGTCTCCGCGATCACGGAAAGGAGGCGTCCCGATCGGCTCGGGCTCGCACTCGATCGGGGTGATCACCTGCGTACCACCATCCCGTGCGAGTGAGGCGCACCATGTCCCCGAGACTCCGCCGCTGCCGACCGTCTGCATCTTCCTTCCTCTGGTGCCCAGTCGGGCTCCTACTGGCCGCAGCGTCGCCGCCAGCCGTCCTCGCGCTGGACGGCCTGGTGGAGGAGACCCGCCTCTACGGAGACGGAGCCGATCGCTTCGGGGGCTCCGGCAAGCCGGTCTTCCACAGCTGCGTAGCGGTCGAGGAGGACACGATCGCAGTCGGCGCCCCCTACGCCAGCGACATCGACGCTGAACGTGGGGCGGTGTACGTCTACGAGCGGGTCGGGGTCGACTGGGAGCTCCAGACCCGGGTCGACGGGATCCTGCCGGGCTCACACTTCGGCAGCTCCCTGGACCTCGACGGGGACGACTTGATCGTCGGCACTCGCTGGAGCGGGAACGACTTCGCCCACGTCTTCACCCGCAGCGGGGGCACGTGGACCCGCCAGGCGAATCTGCCGGGGCGCAATTCGATCTCTACGACGTGGGGATCGACGGGGGACGGGCGGCCCTCGGCTCTTGCCACTCGCAGGCGAACGGAACGGGCGAGGTCCTGGTCTACGTCCGCACGGGGATGAGCTGGTCGCTGGAGCAGGCGCTGACGGCGAGCGACGCGACGCTGGGAGCCCAGTTCGGGGTCTCGGTGGCCCTCGCTGGAGAGCGTCTGGCAGTGGGAGCCTCCGGGTCGGGGTTCTACCCCGCTCCGGGCGCGGCCTACGTCTTCGAGCTCAGTGCCGGGACCTGGGTCGAGCAGCAGAAGCTCACGCATGGCGTGGACGCCTACGACTTCTTCGGATGGTCGATCGACCTCGCAGGGGACACCCTCGTCGTGGGCCAACCCGGCTCGTGGTTCTTCCCCCCCTGGATCGGCTACGTCGGTTCGGTGCGCGTCTACACGCTGGACGCCGGGACCTGGACGGAGGGACCGATCGTGTGGGAATCCCAGCAGGCGGGCCACGGGGCTTTCGGACACTCGGTCGACCTGTGCGGCGACCTCCTGGCCGTGGGAGCGCCCGCCTGGATCTCACCCGTCATGCCGGCGGCGACCCACCTCTTCTCCCGGGAGGGGGGCGGCTGGATCGAAGAGCACTGTCTGGTCGACCCCGACCGGGGCAGTGGGCAGTTCCTCGGCTTCGGTGCTTCCGTGGCCTGCGAGGGGAGGCGCCTGACGATCGGCGACGGAAACCGCAGTCAGGTCTTCGTGCACTTCCTCGGCGACGCCCTCGGCCAGCGCCTCTGCGATCCCGCCGAGACCAACTCCACTGGCCAGCCCGGTCGGTTGAACGCCCACGGCAGCGACGAGGTCGCGGAGAACCACCTGCTCTTCGTCGCGGACCAGCTCCCGCCGCACGAGCTGGCCTTCCTGGCCACCGGCCCCGGACAGGGCGGCACCGTCGCCCTGGGCGGAGCGACCGGGATGGGGCTCTGCATCGCCGTCCCCTACCGCCTCTTCCACACAGTGACCGGCGTCACCGACGCGCAGGACACCCTCACCTTCCCCGTCGACCTGAACGCCTTCCCCGGACCCTCCGGCCCCGAGCCGGTCCAGCCCGGCCAGACCTGGTGCCTCCAGAGCCTCTACCGCGACGGTCTGCGACTGCGAGTGACCGACGCGCTGCGGGTGCGCTTCCTGTGAGTGCGGAGCGGCCCCAACCCACCGTGGCGGAACCTACTCCAACGGCCAGGTGTCGGTGCGGAAGGAGGACGCGGGCAGGCCCGCTCCGTTGAAGAGGGTGCCCTCGTCGGTGGTGCCCCAGCAGTAGCGCACGGCGACCGGATCCGGGACCGCCTCCGAACGCACCAGCAGCGCCTCGCCGTCGAGGCGCGCCTGGGCCGGGTGGAAGACGCGGTCGGCCCCCGCGACGGTGAAGCAGCGCGGTCCTCCCTCGGCGGCGTGGAGCCCCTCGGCGCAGTCGAAGCGCAGGTGCACGCTGGCGCCCGCGACGGTCATCGAGCGGTAGCGGGGACCGGACGTGACGACGTCCTGGCCGTAGTCCTGCGCCAACGCCCAGCGCGCCAGACGCTTGCCCACGTCCATTTTGTTGCGCGGGTGGATGTCCTTCACGTCGCCGATGTCCATCGTCACCGCCATGCCGGTGGCGGGCAGCTCGAGGGTCATCGCCTGCGCCTCGCGCAGGGCGGCGAGCTGGCCGGTGTCCCCCCGGTAGTGGAAGGGAGCGAGCTGCACGAAGTAGAAGGAGAGCTCCTGCCCCCAGCACCTGCGCCAGTCCCGGATCAGGCTCGGGAAGAGGCGCCGGTACTGCACGGCCTGGGCGCGGTTCGACTCCCCCTGGTACCAGATCACGCCGCGGATCCCGAAGGGGACGATGGGCGCGATCATCCCGTTGTGAAGCGCCGTCACAGTGTGCTGGTTGAACCAACTGCGGGCCGGGAAGTGCCCCAGGTCCCCGATCGCCAGGCCGGGGCGCGCTCGCCAGGTCCCGGCCAGCTCGACCCCTCCCTCCTCCATGTCGGAGGGGCACAGGCGCATTTGGGCTCCGAGCCCGATCGCACCTGCGCCGCCGGTGTCCACGCAACAGACGGCGATCGCGTTGGACTCTCCGGGCCGCACCGCCTGCGCGGGAATCGCGTAGCGGCGGGGAGCCTGCCAGCGCCCCTCCACGCGGGTCGCGGCCACGGGTCGACCGTTGAAGTAGGTCAGGTCCATGTCGTCGATCGGACCCAGCTCGAGCACCAGCTCCCGGCCCGTCCAATCGGCGGGGACGACCACCGTGCGCCGATACCACATGCACCCGTCGAAGTCCCCGAAGCCGAAGTCGGAGAAGCGGCCGGGCAGCGTCGCCTCCTTCCAAGCGCCATCGTCCAGCTCGGGCGCCATCCACTGCTCGCGCTGGCCCGCGTCCGCTGCTTCGAGCTTGCGCCACCACTGACGCCGTAATTCGTCCTGGGAATCCGCGTTCCCGGCGGCGAGCGCCCGATCGATCTGCTCGAACTGCGGGGTGAACTCCGCGAAGTCCGCCAGCCCCGCGCGGCTGGTCCAGGCCTCCGCCCGCGTGCCGCCCCAGTTCGACCCGATCAAGCCCACCGGCACGTCGAGCTCGGCCTGCAGCTCGCGCCCGAAGTAGTAGGCCACGGCGCTGAACCCCGCGGCGCTCTCCGGAGTGACCGGTGTCCAGTGGCCCTCCACGTCCTCCTTCGGCTCCATGGCGATGGCGTGGGCGACGTCGAAGGTGCGCAGGCGCGGGTGGCGCGCCGCGGCGATCTCGCGCTCGGGGTCGGCGCTGGCGCGCAGGGGCCACTCCATGTTCGACTGCCCGGAGGCGAGCCAGACCTCGCCGATCAGGACGTCCTCGAAGACGAGCTCGTTGCGACCCGTGACGGTGAGCGTGTGGGGTCCCCCCGCGGCCGGGGTGGGGATGCGCACCTGCCAACGCCCGTCCTTGCCGGTCACGGTGGAGCGCCCCTCGGCGTTCCAGGAGCCTCGCACGGTCACGGGCTCGCCGACCTCCCCCCAGCCCCAGACCGCCACCTCGGTCTGGCGCTGTAGGACCATCTGGTCGCCGAAGATCGCGGCGCAGCGCACGTCGGCGAGGCCGGGAGCGGTGAGGGGAAGGGCCAGGAGCAGGAGCGGGATGGGGCGTGCCATGCGATTACGCTACCCGAAGTCGCGTCGCGCGGCGAACGGAGGCCGCCGGGGAGTCCTGGGGCTGCGTCGACACCGCGGTCATCGAGCTGCTAGCCTGCTGAGACGTGGACCCGGCCTGGTTCGACCACCTCTTCGCCCTGCTGCTCTTGGTCCTGTGGCCCGCCTACGTCGCGCGCCACGGCCGGGAGGCGCTCGCCGAGCTGACCGACGCCGCCGACCGCCGGAGGCTCTTCCTCTTCAACGCCGCCGGGCAGTGGATGCACGTCCTGCTGCTCGGCGCCTGGTGGGCCTGGAGGGAGCGCCCCTGGGGCGACCTGGGTCTCGGGCTCGAGTTCGGCTGGGGTTTCTGGATCAGCGCCGCCGCGTCCGCGGCGATCGTGGCGCACCAGCTGCGCGCGCTGAGGCGTGTGCGTCGCGATGCCCGCCTCCAGGCCCGGGTGATGGAGCAGGTGGCCCACCTCTTGCCGATGATGCCGCGCGACCGCCGCGAGCTGCGCCTCTTCGACGGCCTCTCGATGACCGCCGGCTTCTGCGAGGAGATCGCCTACCGGGGCTTCCTGCTCTGGTACCTGGGCGCGTGGCTCTCCACCTGGAGCGCGGTGGTGATCGCGGCGCTGGCCTTCGGCGTCGTGCACCTCTACGAGGGCCCCTCCAATGCGGCGCGCGTGGCCGCCGCGGCGCTGGTGGCGGCGGCGCTCTACCTGCTCTCGGGGTCCCTGTGGATCCCCATGGCGCTGCACGCCGTTTTCGACATGCTGCAGGTGCGCCAAGTGACGGCGGCCCTCAGGGGTACGGAGCCGAGGCAGTAGGGTAGGCTCTCCCGATGCCCCCCCCGGAATCCCGGTCCGAATCTCCCCTGGTGAAGCTCGTCATCGAGCTGGGTCCCCTGATCGTCTTCTTCGTGGTCCAGCGCACGCGCGACATCTTCTGGGCCACGGGGTTCTTCATGGTGGCGATGGTCGCGTCGCTCGTCGCCTCGCGCCGGCTGCAGGGGCGCTGGCCCGCGATGCCGCTGATCACGGCGGTCTTCGTGCTCGTCTTGGGGGGGCTGACCCTGGCCCTGCAGGACCAGACCTTCATGTACGTCAAGCCCACCCTGACGAACAGCCTCTTCGCCCTGATCCTGCTCGGGGGCATGGCCTGCGGGCGGCTCTTCCTGAAGGTGGTCTTCGAGGAGGCCTTCCAGCTCGAGGAGGCGGGCTGGCGCGCCCTGACGGTGCGCTTCGGGTTCTTCTTCGTCTTCCTGGCGGGGCTGAACGAGGTCGTCTGGCGCAACTTCAGCGAGAACTTCTGGGTCGGCTTCAAGGTCTTCGGGATCATGCCCCTGACGCTCCTCTTCATGCTGCTGCAGGCGCCGCTCCTCAAGCGCTACTCGCTGCAGCCGGAGGGGGCCGAGGGCGAGGAGGAGGCCGGGTAGGGGCGCCCTACTCCTCCTCCTCCGACTCCGACTCCGACTCCGACCCCGCGTACCCCATCCCCCTCAACTCGGCGCGCTCCGCGGCGCTGGTTTCGCGCCCCACCGCCCAGTCGCGCGGTCGTGCGGCGGCCAGGAACGCCTCCAGCTCGCGGCGCAGGTCGGCGGCGCGTTCGCTGCCCTCTGCGATGCGGTCCCGTTGGCAGTCCCGGTCCGTCGCCAGGTCGAAGAGCTCCTCCTGGCCCGCCTCCACCGCGGCACGCCCCCCCTTGCGCTCCCGGTCGAGCAGATGGCGCACCAGGAGCCACCCCTCCCGCTCCACCGAGACCCCTTGGCCGGAGCGCGCCAGGGCGAAGCGCGGAGCTTCCCGCTGCTCCGGATCCTCGAACGCCGCCAGCAGGTTGCGGCCCGGGAAAGGGGCACTGTGCAGCCCGGCCAGGTCCAGCAGGGTGCGGCCCAGGTCGGTGTTCTCCGCCGCCACGTCGCTGCGCACGCCCCGCGGCACCCCCGGGCCGGCGAGGATCAGGGGCACGTGCAGGTTGACGAGATCCAGGTCGAGGTGGTCGAAGACCCCGTCCTCGATCCCCAGGCGCTCGCCGTGGTCCGCCGTGAAGGCGATCCAGGCGCGCGCGAGCCGCGGCTCGGCCAGGACCGGCTCCAGGCGCCGATCCAGGTGATCGACCTCGGCCCGGTAGAGGGCGGCCAGGTGCTCGAGGTCGCGCACCCCACGCGCCCAGCCGGGGACGAGGGGGGGCTTGGGAAGGGCGGGGTCGGCGGGGTTCCGGGCGGGATCCCAGTAGCGGTCGCGCAGGTGCCCGGGCGGCGAGTACGGGGCGTGGGCGTCGAAGAGGTGCAGCCACAGGAACGCCGGGCGCCCCGCCACCTCGGCCAGGGCGGCCACCACGTGGGCCGGCGCGTCGAAGTGCTCCGCCTCCCCCACCCCGGGCGCCGCGAAGAGCGCGAACCCCTGCCCCAGGCCGCTGCGCTCCGGACCGAGGTGGCTGGCGCTGACCGCCGCCGCGGTCGCCCAGCCGGCGGCGTGGAAGGCCTCCGCCAGGGTCGCCGCCCGCTCGGCGAGGGCGGTGCGGTTGTCGACGATGCCGTGGTCGCGGGGGTGCACGCCGGTCAGGAGGGTGACGTGGGAGGGATTGGTGATGTTGGTGACGCTGCGCGCGTCGTCGAAGGCGAGCCCGCGGGCGGCGAGCGCGTCGAGGGTGGGAGTCGCCACGTCGACCCCCAACCCGGCGCGACCCAGGTGGTCGCCGCGGTGGGTGTCGGAGGTGATCAGGAGCACCGTGGGCGGATCCTCGACGGGGACGGTGAGCGCCTCCACCGCGAGGGCGGCCGCCAGGGGCGCGTCGCCGGGGGCGTGCAGGACGAAGCGCACGGTAGCGGGACCCGATCCCAGGTCGGCGAGGTCGACGCGGGAGGTGCTCCAGGGGAGGTCGGGCTCGATGGGGAGCTCCAGCGAGCGTCGACTCGCGGACCCCTCCAGCTCCAGCGCCACGCTCGCCGCTCGACCCTCGCCGTGGGGCAGGGCCAGCGCGAGGCGCAGCTCCTCACCCCCCCTCAGGGTGACGCGGGCCCGCAAGGGACGCCCCGCGAAGAGGCCCCGCGCCCGGCGCGTCACGCGCCCCCAGGTGACCGGGACGGCCCCGGCCTGCGGCGGGGGCACGTACGCGGGTTGGGGGAGGTCGAACCACGACACCTCCTCCACGACCACGCGGGCGGTGCCCGGGCCGAAGAAGAGCAGGAGCTCGTCGGCGGTCCCGGCCGCGCCACTGGGAACCTCCAGGGAGAGGCGCGCCGGTCCGGGCTCCAGCGCGGGCACCTGGAGGATCGCGAGGGCCACGCCCTCGCGGAAGAACGCCACCCGGGGGCGCAGCCGCTCCGCGACCTCGAGCGCCAGGTCGACCCGGTCGATGCGCCCCACGTCGAAGGGTCCGGGCAGGACCAAGCGCCGGTCGGGCCCCGACGGACCGGGGGCCAGCTCCTCGCCCGCCCTGCGGCCGAGCGGCACCTCTCGCCACTCGCTGGCGAGCTCCTCCACCGGATCGAAGCGCAGCTCGAGCGGCCCCTGCCCTTCGCCCGGCGGGCGACCACACGCAGAGAGCAATCCCAGGCACAGGGTGGCGAAGAAGGGCGCCCGCATCGGATCGACTATACTCCCCCCGTCATGGCCGATCCGGTCGTCATCGCCCAGTCGGGGCACAAGGCCCTGCTCGAGCTGCGCAAGGTCCTCGCCCGCGAGGAGATCCCGGCGGAGATCGTGCGCCCCCCCGACTCCAATCCCAACACCTGAGGCGCCACCCTCTGGCTCGCGGTCGCGGGCGAGGACGCCGAGCGCGCGGCGCTGACGTTGCGCGCCCACGAGCGGACGCGGATGAGCGCGGAGGAGCGCGCCGCCGCCGACGCCACGATCGACCTGGACGCCGAGGAGTCCGGCTGCCCCGCCTGCGGGGGGACGATCCCCCAGGGCGCCCGCCAGTGCCCCGAGTGCGGCCTGGTCTTCGGGTGAGGGAGCCCCAGGAGCCCCCGGGAGTGCTTCCCGATCCCCGCGCCCCGGTCGAGGTCTTCCGCGCTCGGACGCGCAAGGAGGTCCTCGAGCGCGCCCTGGTGCTGCAGGCGCGCGGGATCCCCCACCGCATCCTCCAGCGACGGGGGGGGAGCTTCCTGGTCGTCGCCGCGGCGGACGCGGAGGCGGCCTACGAAGAGCTCTCCGACTACGGCGAGGAGAACGTCAATTGGCCTCCCCCCCGGGTGGAGCCGCCGCTGCGCTCCAAGGGCGTGGTGGGCGCGGCCCTCTACGCGCTGACGATCATCGCCCTGCACCCGATCGGTCAGCAAGGGCTCCTGGGATGGAACTGGTGGGAGTCGGGGAAGCTGGTCGCGGGGCGCGTGACCGCCGGCGAGCTGGAGCGCGTCTTCACCGCGCTGACCCTGCACGGCGGAATCGGCCACCTGATCGGCAACGTGATCTTCGGCTGCACCTTCGCCGTGCTCGCCTCCCACACCATGGGCGCGGGGCTGACCTGGCTCTGCACCGTCCTGGCCGGTGCGCTCGGCAACCTCCTCAACGCCTGGGTCCAGGACCCGAGCCACAGCGCCATCGGCGCCTCCACCGCGGTCTTCGGCTGCCTGGGGCTCCTGATGACCTACGAGTGGATCCGCCGCCAGGACCTGGACCTGCCGCGCATGCGCCGGGTGGCGCCCCTGATGGCGGGGGTGGCCCTGCTCGGCTACCTGGGTACGGGAGGCGGCGACGCGACCTCCGCCGTGGCCTCTCGCACCGACGTGGTCGCCCACCTGACGGGGCTGGTCAGCGGCGCGGCACTCGGCATCGTGGTGGGCTTGACGCGAGCGCCGGAGCGGTTGGGGTCGAGGGCCCAACGGGCGGCGGGCATCCTGGCCGCGGCGCTGGTGGCGTCGAGCTGGGTCGTGGCGTTGAGTTGAGGGTCGCCCCCCCTCACCCCCCGATCCGCAACAGCTCCCCCCCCGAGCCCTGCGCCAGATCGTCGAGGGTGCCGTCGCCGCGGGTGCCGACCAGCACGCAGTGGATGCGCACGCGCGCTTGCTCCTGGATGCGCTCGAGCAGGGGCTTCACCCAGCCTCGTCCCTCCGCCGTCTCCCCGTCGCAGAGCACGATGATCGTGTCCGCCTCGAGGCGGTCCACGTCGAAGCGGCCCGCCACGTCCAGGCGCAGGGACAGCTCGACCGCGGGGCGCAGGTTGGTGTCCCCGTCCGGCTCGCGCCGCAGCAGCGAGGCGCGGGCACGGCTCAGGTTCGAGGGCGTGGCGGCCAACAGCTTGGCGCTCGAGCGGTAGGGCCGGTCGCTGAAGAGGATCACGTTGAAGCGCGTCTGGGGCCCGGTGGCCTGCAGGAAGCGCGTCATCTGCTCCACCGCCTCCACGTAGCGGGTGTGCCCCGACGTCCCCCACTCCGTCGCCATCGAGCCGGAGATGTCGATCACGAAGGTCACCTGGTCGGTCACCGGTCGCAGGCCGAAGAAGGCCGCCCGGGTCCGCGGGCGCTGCTCTTCACCGGCGCCGTCCTCCACGGCGATCTCCACCCGCCCTTCGCGCACCGCCAACCACCAGGTGACCCACTGGTCGGGATTGGAGCCGAGGGAGCGGCCGGAGATGCGTCGCAGCTCGCCGACGATGTCGGCGATGGTGCGCAGGGCTCCTCGGCCGGCGCGCTCGCGGCGCTTCCAGGTGGAGAGGGCCTCGATCAGGATCGGCACCGCTTGCTCGGGGACCAATCCGCGCATGATCTCGATCGCCCGACCGGCTTCGCGCCAGTCGGTCGAGAGCAGGGAGTGGCGCAACCGCTCCCGCAGCTGATCCGCGGCGCGCTCCCCCAGCGGTTCGTCGCTCCCCTGGATGCGCGCGAGGAGCAGGGTGTAGGGATGCCGCGCACCGGCGCGGTCGTAGGTCTTGCCCACCAACCCCACCAGGAAGCGATCGACCAACGGGTCGGGCCAGCCGGTCAGGGCGTCGACGGCCGCCGGCCAGAGGGGGTCCTCCGGGCGATGGCCGACGGTCAAGAGGGCCAGCTTGGCGCGCTCGAGCCGCCGCTCGACGCAGACGTCGATGGCGGCGAGGCGCCGCTCGAGGGGCTGGGAGCTCTGCAGGAGGACCTCGTCGGTCAACCAGGAGGCGAGCCGCTCGCCCTCTGCGTCCCGTCCGTCGAGCAGCTCCTCGAAAGCGGCGCGTGCCCGGCGGCGCACGCGCTGCGCCGCGCCGCGCCCCTCGAAGTCGGAGCGGGTCGGGAGCTCCTCGATCCCCCACCCCGCCAGGTCGAGGAGCACGCCCGCCGCGGCGGTCAGCCGCACCCCCGGCAGGGGCGCGCCGTCGACGATGTCGGCCAGGAGGGCGGAGTACTCCCCCATCGCCTCGGGCCAGAGAGCCCCCTGGCGATCCCAGCGGCCGTACCAGCGCTGCAGGCCCTTGCAGGGATCGCCCTCCCGCTCCGGGACCTGGAAGGCGGCGGTGAGGGGCAGGAGGAGGAGGAGGAGGAGGCGATTTCGCACGGGCGCAGCTCGCGGGGCACCCACCCTACCCGGGGGGCGGGGGGTAGAAACGCGGAGAATCGCCCAGGCGCGCTATCCTGGGCCACGAGCGATGATCCAAACCCTGATTCCCCTCCTCCTCCTGCCGCTCACTTGCGCCCAGGAGGACCAGTTCGCCGCGGCGGAGGCGCGCTACCGGGAGTGCCGCGCGCGTATCCCCATGAAGATGCACGCCCGCGGCTGGACGGCCCTGGCGCAGTCGATGGATCCGCGCGCCGTGCCGATCCTGGCCGCGGACTACGTCAAGCCCCCCTCCCTCGACCGCGAGCAGGCGCGCTACCTGGTGGCCACCATCGCCACCCGCTACCTGCGCGACGACGCCTGCGTCGACGGCCTCGAGCTCTGGCGCCAAGCCCACGCCGAGCCGCTGGACGCCTGGCTCTGGTACCGCACCCTCTGGATCCGCGCCGAACAGCGCGGCGGGGAGGAGCTGCTCTCCCTGATCCGCGAGACCGAGGACGTCTACCTGCGCGCGGCCGCGGTTTCCGCCCTCGCCGCGGCGCGCGACCCCGCGGTCTACGAGGCGCTGCCCCTGGTGGCGCTCGCCATGCCGGCCAAGCCGGCGGAGCGCGTGGTCCTGATCGGAGCCATGGCGCCGGCCCTGCTCTCCGAACGGCGCCGTTCCCACACCGTGGAGTACCGGCGCATGGCGGTGCCCGTGATCCGCCTGCTGGACGACGAGGCGATCCCCGAGAGCGCCAAGCTGGTGCTCGCTCGCCATCTGGCCCGGGCCCTGGGGGAGGAGCAGTTGGTGATCGAGTCCCAACCCTGGATCGAGCTCCTGGCGGATCGCGGTCGCGGTGTGAAGAGCTCCGAGGTGGACTACGCCCGACCGACCTTCTTCGGGATCGAGGGGAGCGGGTCGCGCATCTGCTACGTGATCGATGCCTCGGACTCGATGTGCAAGCAGGTCGACGGCGCAGCCAAGCCGAAGGGTCCGGTGTCGGGCCCCAAGCGCAAGCGCGAGAAGGGGGAGCTGCCCACCGCCGACGACATCCCCTGGCATCGGGTCAACACCCGCTTCGACCTGGTGCGCGAGCACCTGAAGGTCTCCCTCATGCGCCTGAGCGAGGAGCAGAGCTTCTGCGTGGTGCTGGTCGGAGACGACGCCAAGCTGCTCAAGGCGACCCGAGGACTGACCGCCGCCACCCGCTCCAGCGTCAAGAAGGCGATCCGCGAGCTGGACGGCATCCGCCAGGGAGCTCCCACGAACACGCGCCCCTACGGAACCCTGCGGGGCATGACGAACCTGCACGGCGGACTGCGGGTGGCTTTCGGGGTGCGCTCGAGGCGCGTGGTGACCGAGGGGGCCTACGCCAACCCGGCCACCTACGTCGAAGGGGCGGATACGATCTTCGTCCTCTCCGACGGCGATCCGACCTGGGACGACTGGGACGCGATCGACCAGAACTACCACGAGGACACCCTGGGGGACCCGGAGAGCCGCATCGCCTCCGGGGGTGCGACCCGAGTCCACTACCACGGACCCTACGTCAAGTGGGAGAACCTCTTCGAGGACGTCCAGCGCATGAACCTCTTCCGCAAGGCGGAGATCCACTGCGTCGGGATCGGTGAGGTCAGCGCCGGCTCCCTCTCCCGCCTGGCGGCGCTCGGGATGGGCCGAATGGTGACCTTCGCCTACTAGTCTGCTTGCACCCCGGGGACCGGCCGCGTGCAATGCTGCGCATGCGCTGCTTCCTGCCTCTAGTCGTCCTCCTGGCCGCCTGCGTCACCCCCACCACTACCGACCCGTCCAGACCTCCCAACGTGATCTGGATCATGGCCGACGACCTCGGCTACGGGGAGCTGGGGTGCTACGGCCAGCGCCACATCCGCACCCCCAGCATCGATCGGCTGGCGGAGGAGGGGATGCTCTTCGAGGAGCACTACTCGGGCAGCCCCGTGTGCGCCCCATCGCGCTGCATCCTGCTGACGGGCCTGCACAGCGGCCACTCCTTCGTGCGCAACAACAGCGAATCGGGGGGCTGGGGTGAGCACGATCCGGAGGGGCAGTTGCCGCTGCCCGCGGGGACGCGCACCCTGCCGCGCCTCCTGCAGGAGCGCGGCTACGCCACCTGCGCCATCGGCAAGTGGGGTCTCGGCGGCCCGGGCTCCACGGGGGCGCCGAACGAGCAGGGCTTCGACCACTTCTTCGGCTACCTCTGCCAGCGCCAGGCCCACAACCACTACCCCACCCACTTGTGGCGCAACGCCGAACGGGTGGAGCTCGAGGGCAACGTCTGGAAGAACGTCGAGGGAGTGCACTACGCCCACGACCTGATGACGGAAGAGGCCCTCGGCTGGGTGCGGGAGCACGCCGAAGAGCCCTTCTTCCTCTACCTGCCCTTCCACATCCCCCACGTCGCGATCCAGGTGCCGGAGGACTCCCTCGCGGAGTACCGGGGCGAGTGGGAGGACCCACCCTACGACGGTTCGAAGGGCTACATACCCCACCCCGAGCCCCGCGCGGGCTACGCGGCGATGATCACCCGCATGGACCGGGACATCGGGCGACTGATGGTCCTGCTCGAGGAGCTCGGGATCGACGACGACACGCTGATCGCCTTCAGCAGCGACAACGGCCCCACCTACGCCGGCGGGGCGGACTGGGAGTTCTTCGAGAGCGCGGGTCCCCTGCGCGGCTTGAAGGGCTCGGTCTACGAGGGGGGGATCCGGGTGCCGCTGGTGGTGCGCTGGCCCGGCCGGATCCCCGCCAGGACGCGCACGAACCACGCCTGCGCCTCCTGGGACGTGCTGCCCACCGTGGTGGAGCTCGCGGGTGGGGAGCCGGTGGAGGGAGTGGACGGGGTCTCCTTCGCTCCGACGCTCCTCGCCTCGGGGACCCAACCGCGACCCCAGTACCTCTACTGGGAGTTCCCGAGCTACGGGCACCAGGTCGCCCTGCGGCGCGGCGACTGGAAGCTCGTCCGCCGCGAGCTGCGCAAGGGGCCGGGCACCCCGGAGCTCTACGACCTGCGCCGGGACTTGAGCGAGTCCACCGACCTCGCGGGGGAGCACCCCGAGCTGGTGGCCGAGCTCCTGGGCCTGATGCAGAGCGCCCGTTTCCCGTCGACGGAATTTCCCTTCCCGGCCCTGGACCCCGAATAGCTGGACTTATCGACGGGGAAGCATCATTCGGGAGAGACTTTCGCGGGCGCGGCGTAGCCTGGTCTCCAGCCCCCTAGGAAAGGACCCCATGACCCTCCTCGCCACGTTCCTGGCCACCTTCGTCTGCCCCGCCGCCGAAGTCCCCGCGCCCCGAGTCCCCTCGCTCCTGTCCGGCGTACCGGAGACCGCCCACGTCCTCGTCTGGTGCCAGGACGTGGCCGCGCTGCGCGACCGCCTGGAGCGCAACCGCTGGGCCAAGCTCCTGGCGTCCGAGCAGTGCGCCCCCCTGCGGGTGAGCGCCGGGGAGGACTACCAGGACTCCACCGGTCTCGACCTCCAGCACCTGATCGACGTGGGGTTGGCGGTGCGCGGCGAGGCGCTGCTCTTCGCCGACGGGGAGTGCGCCGGCTTCCTGACCTCACCCACCGAGGACGGGGGGGAGCTGGCGGCCGCCATGCGCGCCTGGCTGCCCGAGGGCGCGCCGGTGGTCGGGGAGGTGGCCTCGATCGCGGGCGCCCAGGTGCAGGCGATCGGTTGGCCGGGGGATCTCGACTACGACTTGCGCGGCCACGTGGCCGCCTTCGTCTCCCACCCCGAGGTCCTGGGACTCTTCTCCGCGAACGACCTGGGGGCGCTCAACCGCGGCCTGCGCGCCAGCTTGGCGGGCTTCGCTCCGGGTTCGGGAGGGGAGCGTCGAGCACCGGCGGTGCAGGGCCTGCTCTCCGCCCGAGCGTCCCACGGCAAGCCGGGAGCGATCGAGGCGTGGATCGACTTCTCCCCCGCCGTCGCCAAGGCGCAGACCGCCCTGGAAAACCTGGCCCAGGGGCGCCTCGAAGATCCCCCCGAGAACTTCCTGGGCCTCGACGGAGGAGCCTGGCTCTACCTGACGGCGGACGCCGACGCGGACCGCAGGGTGGAGGTGCGCGGCCACTTCGAGATCCCGCCCGGGGGGCTGACGGCTTCCCTCGCCGACACCTTCGGGCCCCTGCCCGCCGACCTGCTGGGGGACGTCCCGCGCGCGACGTGGGGCCTCATCGCCTTGCAGTGGGACGTGGGTGAGCTCTACACGCGCGCCCGCGCCGCGGTCCTCGAGGCGGGCGGCGAGGAGGCGTTGAAGCCCCTCGACCAGGGGCTGGAGGCGGCCGAAGCGATGGGCGGCGTCGACGTGGAGCGCGAGATCATCGCCCAGATCGCCGGGCCCTTCACGCTGATGTTCGAGGGTGAGGAGCTGTCGATCGGCGCGCTGGTCGGCCTGCACGACGGCGAGGCCTTCGCGGAGGCCTTCGAAACCCTGGTGGGCGGGTTCGGCGTCTACGACCGCTTCGACTCCGAGGAGCTCGCGGGGGCGGACGCCTACCTCTTCGATGACGAGAGCATCCCCACCGGCGGGTTCGCCTTCCTCCCCCAGGCCTTCGTCTTCGGCCTGGAGCGCGCCCAGCTCGACGGCATCCTGGCGGCCCGCGGCGGCGGCGAGGGTTCGAGCCTCCTCGACGCTCAGGGGGATCTGGCGGCGGCCTTCGACGGGAGCCAGGGGGCGTGCTTCTTCGCGGCGGTCGAGCTCGCCCCTTGGGTGAAGCTGATCTTGCAGGACGAGGGGGTCGAGAGCCCCGAGGAAGAGGTAGCGGCGATCGACGGAGAGCTCACGGCCGCGGTGCGGCGCGTGGCGCGGGGCTTCGATCTGGAGGTCGGGGTGCGCTGACCCCGGGCTGGGAGGGGGGACGAGCACGGCGGAGTCCCAATGGCTCCGCCCCCCCACTCCACTTGCGACTACTTCGCCTTCGCTCCCTTGGCCCCCTTCAACCAATCGAGGAACGAGCCCTCGAGGTCTTTGTTGTTCGGCAGCTCCTGACTCAGCGGCTCGCCGAAGACGCTGAGCAGGGTCTCCTCCAGGTCCTCTCCCTCCGCTCCGGACGCGAGCTCTACCAGGGCCTCCGCGAACGCCTTGCCGGACTTCTTCGTCGAGCCCAGGCTCTCGTCGCGCAGCCAGTGGATGAAGCAGGAGCGGTAGGCGCGCAGGAACTCCTTGTAGTCCCCCACGAAATCCTCCGGCGGGGTGGAGGCTTCCAGGGCAGCGGACCCGAGGAAGGGACCGCTGACGGTCATGCGCTTGTTCTTGCCGTCGTTCTGGATCTCGAAGTGCCGCACGCGGCTCTTGGGCCGCTTGATGCTCTCGAGACCGTCGTGCTGGGCCGCCTTCAGGACCGCCACGAAGTGATCGGAGCCCAGGTGCTCGCGCCAGCGGCTGTCCGCGGAGCGGGCGGGGAGCCAGCCACCCTCGGAGGCCCCCCCGGGGACGAAGATCTCGAAGGCCTCGGTGCGCCGCGCGCGCAGGTCCCCGTCGATGCGCGTGTTGCAGCTGCCGAAGACGTCGATCGTCAGGTTGACCGCCAAGGCCCCCGCCAAGGAGGGGGGAATGCGCTCGCCGTAGTAGTTGTCGACCAGGGAGTTGGCGGCGAGCTGGGTGATCTGCTGGGCGAGACCGTCCTCGGTGTAGGCCTCCATCGAGATCCCCGCGTCCCAACGTTCGCCGGCGAACTCGAGCGCGAGCACCTTGTATTCGTCCACGTAGCAGTTGGTCCAGCTCGCTGAAGCCTGCTGCCAGAAGACGCCCTGGAGAGCGGGGTACAGCCAGCCCGCGAAGGAGAGCAGCTCGAGGAACTCGCGCCGATCCGCCGCGAGCAGGATCGGCTCGCGGCCGTTCGGCCGGTCGAGCCCGAGGGCGGAACCGGAGCCCATCCACTCCGCCAAGCTCCCCGACGCCCTCTGCAGGGAGGTCCGGGAGGAGGCGAGGGCCTGGAGGATGTCGGCGCCCTCCCCGGAGCGAGCCAACTTCTGGAGCTGATCCCCCCGCAACCTCCCGGCCCAGGCGCGCAGCTCCTTCAGGTCCTTGTGCGCCTGGCGCGTGTCCACCGCCGGAGCGAGCCAGTCGAGCCACGCTTTCTGGACGTCGAGCAGGCTCTGGACCACCCGCACCATGCGGTCGGCGTGGGTCTTGTCCAGGGCCTTGTGCGGCGACATGTAGACCTCGAAGAGCCCGAGGCGAAGGTGGAGGAAGCCCTCGTCGAGGAACTCGTCGAGGTCGAGCGTGTCCGGGTTGGCGTCGCTCCGATCGAAGCGTTCCAGTACGGCTTGGGCGAGCTCGGCGTGGGTGACGTCGGCGTGGCGTAGATCTGCCGGGGCCGAGGACGCACAGGCGCAGAGGAGGAGACTCGGCAGAATCGGCATGGACGTCGGGAGGATCGGGCGAGGCGCTTTTTTTGGCAGGCGTGTCGGGCGGGGAACCCGGCAGCCCGGGAACGGTTGCCGGCCCCGCTACTAAGGACCGTCCTAGAGACGTCTCGTTGCGCTCTTTATTGGGGAAATATCGGTAAACCCTGCTCCACGGCTTCCGCGGGGATCGCGAGCAACCCTTCCCGCGTTCCCAAGCGCCACCGGGCTTTCCCTGAACTCGCCGTCCCGTAGGGCACGCGCAGGCGCGCTCGCCCCCGAGCGTCCGCGGCAGCGCCCGCCCGCCAGGAGAAGCGTTGACCCGCGACCTCGAACTCGAGCTCGACGACCAAACGCTCCCCGGGTTTTCCCTCGACCTCGACCAACGCCCCCCGCACGCGGCGCAAGACCCAAGCGCCCGCGCCGCTCGGGCGACCGTCGCGGATCCGTGGTGCGACGTGCACCAGTGCGATTCCGCTCAGGTCATCCAGCTCCGGGCTTCGCCCCGCTGTGCCGCGCGGCAGGAGGCGAGCGATCAGCCCCTCTTCGACTCGCGTCCCGAGTACCCGCTCCATCGCCGTGCGATTGCGAGCCCAATCGGCGGCCACGAGGATGTACTCCACCCCCCGCGCCTCGAGCAGGGCCTCGCCCCGCTCCTCGCTCTCCATCAGGAAGTAGCGCCAGGGATCGAGCCAGCCGTCCCCGAGGTAGCGGCCGAAGTTGGTCGCCAGGGTGCGTCGCCGGGCGACCCACTCGACCAGGTGACCCACGTCCCACTGCGCGAGAACGGCTCCAGCTTCCGTACCCTCCCCTCGCTCGCGGATCCAGCGGGCGCCCTCCCGCAGGGCGCGCTCCTGGATCCCCGTCTCGGTCTCGACGAAGGGGAGACCCAAGCGCGTGCGGTTCCACGCGGTCCGCAAAGGCCCCGGGTTGGCCACCAGCGTGAGGCACAGGAGCAGTCCCACGCTCCAAGCCCGCGGACGGCTGAAGCGGTGCAGCGCGAGGGCCACCCCCCAACCGAGGAGCACCGCCATCGGCGCCGCCAGCCCGTCCCCGAAGCGGCGCTGCAGGAGCGCCATGGCGAGCAGGGCGGGCACCGCGGTGACCCACGGCAAGAGCGCCGGGGCGCGGGAGCGCCACGCCGCCAGCCAGACGAGGGGCAGGAGGAAGACCCCCCAGCCGAGCCACTTCGCGGTGACGCCGATTCCGCCGACCGCGCCCCCGATCAAGGGCTGGGACTCACTGATCCAGCCCATGAACGCGTTCGTCCCCCCCGCCCACGACAGGCCCTCCGCGATCCCGTCGCCGAGGGGCGTGCCGAGGGCCAGGACGGCGCCCGCGAACCCCAGCAGGGAAGCCACCAGCCACGGATAGCGGGTCAGGTCCCGCTCGGGGGCGCACCCCAGGAGGGGGAGGAACACCGCGGCCCCGAGGGCCAGCTCCCCGGCGTGCAGCCAGGAGAGGTTCACCAGCTCGAAGGCGCCCCAGGGACTGGCGAGGACCTCTGGCAGGAGGCAGACCAGCGCCGCCAGGTGAAAGGCCAGGCCGAAGCCCGCCAACCCCGGCAGGGGATTGCGCACGTGCCGCAGGAGCAGCCAGGCGAGCGCGACTTGGAAGAGGACCAGCGCCACCAGGGTCGCCACCCAGGAGGCGAGTGCGAGGCCCGCCAGGATCCCCGCCACCGCTCCGTGAACCGCCGCCCGCCGGGGGTCGTCGAGGCGCGCCAAGCCGCGCGCCGCGACGAAGAGCCAGGCCGCGTGGAGCATCGAGATCCAAGCGTGGTGGTCCCCGAGCCCCAGATAGCTGTACTTCATCGAGGCGAAGAGGGTCGCGTGGTACAGCCCCGCCACCACGGCGGCGACCCTCCCGGCCAGGAGACCCGCGGTGGCGGCGACCAGGACCGACGTCGCCACCCCGAAGAGGAAGGGCCAGGTGGCCACCACCCGCTCCACGAAACGCTCCCGCGCGACGGCGTCCTCCGGCGGCGGGGCGAACGGCGCGCTGACGAGCAGGAGCGCCCGGGTGTAGGCCCCGGGCCAGGGGATCGGCGCCCCCGCGGCGTCCGCTCCTCCGGGGGAGGGCAAGAGGGGATCCCGCGCCGCCACCCGCCACCCTTCGTCGAGGGCCCGCTCCAGGCGCCGCATGTGGTACAGGGAGTCGGGGTCGCTGGAGAACCAGGCCGCGTTCCCACCCCGGTCGGCGCTCTCGGCGATGCGCAGGTTGTTGGCGTAGCGCACCCAGGCGGAGGCGAGGGCGACCAGCGTCAGGACGACGAGGTAGGGCGCGAGTCGGCCGCGGGAGCGCCGCACGTCAGCGCTGTCCCGTGGTCTGGAGGAAGCGCCGACACTCGCTGGCCGTGCTCAGGAGGACCGCCTCCTCCGCCGTGCAGAGCTCGCGCACGTTCTCCAGTGGGACCCAGTTCTCGTCGTAGATCTCGATCTCCTCCGACTCCCCGTCCAGGGGCATGTCGAAGATCCCCGAGTCGGTCCAGATGCCGAGGTCCGCCCAACCGGCGACGACCCGGGCGCGCGCGACCGGAGGGTCGAAGAGGCTCTCCCCCAGGGAGTAGTCGCCCCTGAGCTCCGGATCGGCCCCCAGCATCTCGAGCAGGGTGCCCGCCAGGTCCAGATGGGAGGTGGGGCGCTCCTCCATCCCCGCCTCCACACCCGGGCCCTTCAGGATGAAGGGCACCTCGACCTGCTCCGGCGTGAAGTTGCTGGTGTGCCCCCAGAAGCCGTTCTCCTGGAACTCCTCCCCGTGGTCGCCGGTGACGACCACCGCCGTCCGCTCCAAGAGGTCGCGACGCTCCAGGGAGTCCAGGATGCGCCCCGCCGTGCCGTCCGCGTGCAGGACCGAGTTCCGGTAGCTGTTCCAGAGGCGCTCGGCGAGGGCCTCCATCTCGGGCCCCTCGGTGGTGCGGCCCAGCTCGATGTAGTTCAGGCTCTCCACCACGGGCTCGTAGGGGCCCCCCGGACTGCTGTAGGGCTGGTGGGGCGCGTCGATGAGGACGAAGCCGAAGAAGGGGCGCGCGTCCCCGGCGCGTTCGCGGGAGGTGAGCCACTCCTCCAGCGCGTCCGCCACGTAGCCGTCCTTGACGTAGGGAACCTCGGAGCGCTCGCGGCCCCGTTCGTCCCGGAACTCGTCGACCACCTGCTCGCGCGGCAATCCCGACCAGGCGGTGTCGAGGAACTCGGGGAAGTTCATCGAGGCGGAGGAGAAGACGCGCACGTCGTAGTCGAGCTCCTGGAGGAGATCGATCAGGACCGGCGGCCGGCGCGCGTCGAGCACCTTGAACCAGTACGAGCCGTGCAGGCCGTAGAGCATGGTGAACAGCCCGTAGCGCGTCCCGTTCCCCCCGGAGAGGTGGTCTACGAAGACGCGCGCCCCCTCGGAGAAGCGCCACAGCTCGGGGGTCAGCTCGGGGGTGAACGCGTCGCGGCGCCAGGAGTCGACGACCACGATCAGGAAGCTCGGTCGCGGCCCGCCCACGGGCACCACGGGGGCCCGCAGGGGGTAGCGCAGGGTGGCCTCCTCGGGGACCAGCTCGAGCTGCGGCAGGCGCTCACCGTCGGGATCGAGCAGGCGTCCCAGCCGCACCCGCGGGTAGAGGGGCAGGGGCTTGGAGGCCCACAGGACCTCCCGGTCCCCCTTGATCTCCGCCGCGGCGTAGACGGTCTTCTCGATCCCGATGATGGGCAGCAGCACCGCCAGACAGACCATCCGCGGCTGCAGCAGGAGCGGCACCCGTCGCCCCCCCTCCCAGCGCCGCTCCACCCAACGCGTCATCGCCAGGAGGGCGAGGAACTGCACCGCCGTCCCGCACACCAGGGCGGCGAGCACCGTACCCCAGACGCCCCACCCCAGGCGCACCGCGTCCTCGGAGCCGGAGGTCAGGGCGACGTTGAGGACGGCGCTGTTGAAGTGGTAGCGCAGGAGCCGGTAGACGATCGTGTCGCTGTAGAGGAGGATCAGGAAGGCGGTCCCCATACCCGCCTGCAACAGCGCGGCCAGCCGCCAGCGCACCCTGACGACGTAGTGGACCAGGGCGAAGAGCAGCCCGGGCGCCAGGGCCAGCACCGCCACGCTGGACAGGAGGGCGATCCCCACGTAGCACCGCGTCCAGAAGGAGAGCCCCTCCGGCATGCGGAAGAGCCAGGCGGTACCCAACAGCGTCCCCACCAGGACGTTCCCCAGCCAGAGCTGGAAGACGGCCTGCACGCGCGCCGCTCGAACGGGGGGGCGGGTCTTGGTCATGGTGAGCCGCGGGAACGGACCCAAATTTACCTATCGGGACCCCGAGACCGGCAATTTCTTCTACATGCAAGGTTAACCGACGCTTGTCGGCTGGGGCCGCCCCTTCCGGCGGCCCGTCCTTGCCCCTGCCGGAGACCCGGAGTACCTTCTGCGCGCCCTGAACGGACGTGGAGAGGTGGCAGAGCGGCTGAATGCGCCACATTGCTAATGTGGTGACTCTTCACGGGGTCCGCGGGTTCGAATCCCGCCCTCTCCGCCATTCCGGCGCAGGGTAGCCGAAGGAGCGCCAAGAGAGACTGGGGGCAAGGGCGTGGGACGTCAGATCGTGGGCTGGGGCGCCGTCGTGGCGCTCCTGGGGGCATTCCTGGCGGGGTGTCGCACCCGGCGCGTCTTGGCGGTCGACTCCCAACCCCCGGGAGCCCTGGTGCGCCTCGACGAGGAGGTGATCGGGAACACGCCCCTCGAGCACGAGTTCGTCCACGGGGGCAAGCGCCGCCTGACCCTCTACCTGCCGGGGCGCCGCACCTGGTCCCAGCGCGTGGACCTGGACGGACCCTGGTACAGCCGCTTCCCCCTCGACCTGGTGACGGAGGTGATCCTGCCGCTCGGGCTCGAGCACCGCTTCCCCTTCGAGGTGCGCCTGATCCCCGACACCGGAGCGGAGCCGGGGAGCGATGCCGCCATCACCGACTTCGTCGAGCGCGCGGTGGCCCTGCGGCGCGCCGAGGCCGAGCCCCCCGAGGAGCCGGGAGAGCCGCCGCAGTGAGCTTCTGAACTGCCCCCCTTCGATGTGCTTCTCGGAGGACGACCCATCGACAACCACAGTCGGACCCGCATTCTGAGTGCCCCAGGGCAGTCGTCCGCGCGCTTCCGGTCCGTCACCCCTCCGGTGGGGCCTGCAACAGCGACCGGACACTCCAAGTCCTTGCGAGCAAACGTGCTACGAAGAGCAGTCCCCCGCAGAGCCCACCAAAGGGCGGCAGTTCGGTGAGCTTCCCCCCCGATCTCGCGGGGCGGCGGGCCACCGTCATGGGGCTGGGGCTCTTCGGCGGGGGCGTCGCGGTCACCCGCTGGCTCCTGGAACGCGGGGCCGAGGTGACGGTGACCGACCTGCGCGGCCGGCGAGAGCTGGCGCCTGCGATCGCCGAGCTCGCGGGGCTCGAGGTGCGCTACGTCCTGGGGGAGCACCGGAGCGAGGACTTCGAGCAGGTCGCCCTAGTGGTCGCCAACCCCGCCGTGGGTCCGGACAACCCCTGGCTCGCCCAGGCCCGCGAGCAGGGCGTGCGGATCAGCTCGGAGCTGGAGCTCTTCCTGGCGACCTCGCGGGCGCGGATCGCCCTGATCACGGGCACCCAGGGCAAGAGCTCGACCACCGCCTTCCTGGCCCAGCTCCTGGACGCCTCCGGGATCCCCGCCGTGTCAGGGGGCAACATCGGCGCTCCGCTGCTCGGCCACCCCGCGGCGGACGATCCCCAGCGGGTCTGTGCGGTCGAGATCTCCTCCTACCAGCTCGAAGCCCTGCCCCCCTCCCCCTGCGACGGAGCGCTGCGCCCGCGGGTGGAGGCGGTGCTCGTCACCAACGTGCTCCTCGATCACCTGGAGCGCCACGGCACTCCGGCGGCCTACGAGGCGGCCAAGGCGCGGGTGCTCGAGCTGCTCGCCCCGAGCGGCACCGCCTGGCTGCCGGCGGAGCTCGTGGGGCGCCCCGGCTGGAACGCCCTCTCCGAGCCCGGCTCGCGGGTGGTCTCCCACGGCGAGGGGGGGAGGCTGCGCTGCGAGGAGGGTCGCTTCCTCCTGGAAGAGCTCCTCCTCGGCCGGACCCGCAACCTGACCGTTCCGGGTCGCTTCCAACGCGAGAACGCCCTCCTGGCCCTCGGCGCCGCCCACGGCCTGGGGGCGGACCCCGAGCGCCTGGCCGCGGCGGTGGAGCGCCTCACCGGTCTCCCCCACCGCCTGGCCCCCCTCGGCGAAGCGGGGGGGGTGCGGGTAGTCGACAACGGAGTCTCGACCACCCCCGACTCGACCGTGGCGGCCCTCGGTGAGGTGACCGATCCCTGCACCCTGCTCGTGGGGGGGCGTCGCAAGCGCTCGCTGGCCTTCGACGACCTGGTGACCGCCGCCCGAGAGCGGCGGGTGCGAGTGGTGGCGTTCGGCGAGGCGGGGGGGGAGCTGGCGCAGCTCTTCGGAGAGGGGGGGGTGGAGGCGCGGGCGGTCGCCGGCGTGGAGGAGGCGGTCGAGCACGGGCTGGAGGGGACCCCCGCGGGAGGGGTCCTGCTCTTCTCGCCGGCCTGCTCCAGCTTCGACGCCTACCCCAACTTCCGCTCCCGCGCGGCGGCCTTCGCGGAGGCGGTGGAGAGGTGGCGATTGACGCTCCCGGCGGGCCGGTCTATAGAGGGGTCCCGTCGATGATCTGTCCGCGCTGCAACAAGAACCTGGCGACCGTGCACGTCACCGAGGTGACGGAGTTCATCGGGCCAGAGCACCCCGACAACCAGGTCCAGGACCACTTCATCTGCCAGGTCTGCGCCCAGGAGCTGGACGTCTCCGTCGCGGGGATGGCCCCCAAGGCGGTCGCGAGCCAGATCTGGAAGCTCCTGCAACTGCACACCAAGAAGGGGCAGATCCGGATCAAGACCGGTGGCCCCAGCTGCCCGAGCTGCGGGATGACGCTCGAGGAGCTGCAGCGCCACGGCCGCGTGGGGTGCGCGCGCTGCTACGAGGCCTTCCAGGAGCACCTCGACCAGCACCTGGAGCGCCTGCACGGATCCAAGGAGCACGTCGGCCGCCTGCCGGGGATCAGCGAGGGGGAGCTCGCGCGCCGCCAGCGGGTCAGCGACCTGCGGGGCGCCTTGGAGCTCGCCGTGCGGGAGGAGGACTACGAGCGGGCCGCCACCCTCAGGGACGAGCTGGCGGCGCTCGAAACGGAGGGGGAGTAGCCCGGACCGGGGCCATACCGCAAAACCTTCCACCCCGCGCCGCAACCTGGCATCCTCGGCCCGCCGGCCCGTCCCGGAGGCGAGGGGGGGTCGGAGACGTGAGGGAGTCAACCCTCCGAGCCTTGAAGGCCGAAGAGTAGGTACCAGAGAATCTCCGGTCCCGGAAACGCCTCCCGATCCGACCGCGGCCCCAGCCCCGGCAGACACCTAGACACCATGTTCGACCGCTTCACCGACCGCGCCAAGAAGGTGATGAACCTCGCCCGTCAGGAGGCGCAGAGGTTCAACCACGAGTACCTCGGAACGGAACACATCCTGCTCGGCCTGGTGCAGGAGGGCAGCGGGGTCGCGGCCAACGTGCTCAAGAACATGGGCATCGACCTCAACAAGATCCGGATGGAGGTCGAGAAGATCGTCAAGACCGGTCCCTCGATGGTGACCATGGGGCAACTGCCCTTCACCCCGCGCGCCAAGAAGGTGCTCGAGCTCTCGATGGAGGAGGCCGGCAACCTGGGGCACAACTACATCGGTACCGAGCACCTGCTGCTCGGACTGATCAAGGAGA
>CAZDQL010000050.1:0-47400 GCA_964507325.1 uncultured Planctomycetaceae bacterium
CTCCCTGATGGACGGGGACTGGTACCCCGACATCCTGATCGGTCGCTTCTCCGCCGGCAACACCGGCCAAGTCGACACCCAGGTGGAGCGCACCATCGAGTACGAGCAGCAGGACCACTCCCTGGACGGCGCCCCCTGGAACCGGCGCGGGATCGGCATCGCCTCCAACCAGGGGCCCGGTCACAACGGCGAGTACGACGACGACCACATGGACCTGATCCGGGATCAGCTCTTGGCCTACGGCTTCACGACGGTCAACCGGGTCTACGACTACTTCGGCACCAAGTCCGACATCACCAACGCCCTCAACCAAGGGCGTCGCATGACCAACTACTGCGGCCACGGTAGCACCACCTCCTGGGGCACCACCGGCTTCAGCAACAACGACGTCAACAACCTGACCAACGTCGGGATGTTGCCCTTCATCCACAGCGTGGCCTGTGTCAACGGCGCGTTCAGCAGCGGCACCTGCTTCGGCGAGGCCTGGTTGCAGGCCACGCACGGCGGCGAGCCCAGCGGAGCCGTGGGCGCCTACATGTCCTCGATCAACCAGTACTGGGACGAGCCGATGTGGGCCCAGGACGAGAGCGTCGACCTGTTCTGCGACGGGGACGAGTGGACGATGGGCGGACTGTGGTTCGGTGGCTCGGCCTACATGATGACCGTGGCTGGCTCGTCGGGCCGTGACATGTTCATGACCTGGCACTGCTTCGGGGACCCCTCGCTCATGGTCTTGGGTGCCGTCGACTGCAACGATCCGGTCAACTACTGCGTGGCTGGCGCCAACTCGACCGGCCAAGGAGCCGTGATCGGCTGGAACGGCAGCGTCTCGATCAGCGCCAACGATCTCGTGCTGACCGCCTCCCAGTGCCCGACCGGGCAGTACGGCCTCTTCTTCTACGGCACCGGCCGGACGCAGACGCCGCTGGCCGACGGCTACATGTGCGTGGACGACAACATCGCGCGCCTGCCGGTGGTCACCACCGATGGCAGCGGGTTCACCTCCTATGCCCTCGACTACAACAGCCTGCCTCCCTACGGGATCCAGATCGGCGTCGGCTCGACCTGCACCTTCCAGCTCTGGTACCGCGACCCGGCCAGCTCTGGCACGGGGTCGAACTTCACCGACGGCCTCGAGGCGACGTTCTGCCCCTGATATGGATGGACCTGTCGACTCCCTGCTGGCAGGTCACCCATAGTTCTTCGAGGGCCGGTCATCGGACCGGCCCTCGCTCATTTTGGGTACGGTACAGGCCAGGAGTGATCGCCCGTGAGCCGCCGCACCCGCATCCGCCTGCTGTGTTCGATCCTGGCCCCCATCCTCCTCTTGGTGGCCGGCGAGTACCTCTTGCGGCTGCGGGTGCCCGCTTGCGGGGTGACCCCCTTTCGCCTGAGCGAGGTCCCCGGCCTCTCCAGCGAGCTGCGGCCCGGGTTCACGACCCTCTACAAGGGCTTCCAGGTCTCCTTGAACTCCCACGGCTTCCGCGGCGGCGAGTTTCCCCCGCGCCAAGAGGGCGTCCTGCGGGTGGCACTGGTGGGGGACTCCTTCACCTTCGGCAGCGCAGTCGCCGTCCCCAACACCCTCGCCGCGCGCCTCGAAGCTGCCCTGATCGAGGGGGGGACGCCTGCCCAGGTCCTGAACCTCGGGGTGCCCGGCTACACCGCCGGGAACGTGGCGGCAGTGGTGGAGCACAAGGCCCTGGCGCTCGAGCCCGACGTGGTTGTGTACGTCTTCTACGCCAACGACGTCCTTCCGCTCCCCGCCTGGGAGGAGATCTCCCCCGACGCCGTGATCGACGGGATGCACGGCTTCACCGGGCACTCGGCCCTGCTGCAGTGGACGAACGTGAGGTTCAGGCAGTACGCCCTGCGCTGGTTCGACAAGCAGCTCACTCGCCAGACCCCCGAGATGAGCCGTGACGAGTGGGAGGAGGGAGGCGGCGAACGGGTGCGCGCGGCGATCGTTCGCATGCGCGACGTGTGCGCCGCCCGCGGGGCGCGCCTCCTGGTGGCGGGCTACCCCAACCTGACCTTCCCCGAGCACAATCCGTTCCGCCCCATCGACGAGGCGGCGGCTGGGGTGTGCGACGAGCTGGGCGTGGCCTTCGTCGACCTCCTGGAGGCCTTCGGGCAGGAGCGGGACCTGACGCGCTACTGGGCCAGCGTCTTCGACACGCACCCCAACGGGGCCGCCAACGCCTGCGTGGGGGCGTTTCTGGTGCCCCATCTGACCGACTGAGTCGAAGCGGGGGATTCCCTTCGGATCGCCCTGGCCGGCACCCGATCTGAGACTCGTCCCCGCAGCCCAGTCTCAGTCCCATGATGGTCCAGCGCATTCCGTACTTCGCTCGTCTGTCCCTCCTCGCCCTCCTCGTCGCGTCCTGCGGAGGTGGCGGCGGCGGCTCCTCCTCTGCCAAGATCAACGCGCCCGGGAGCGGGGCGGTGTGGGGCGGAACGCAGACGATCCGCTGGGTGACCGTCGGTCAGGGGCCGGTGGACATCTACCTCTCCGACGACGGAGGATCGAGCTGGTCGAACCAGCTCGCCGCCGACACGCCCGACGACGGCAGTCACGCCCTCGACACCACCGCCCTCACCGACGACACCGACTACCGGGTCAAGGTCGTGCTCGGCAACGGGAAGGTGCTGAGGAGCGGTGTCTTCGCGATCGACAACACCCTGCCCACGCTCTCCCTGATCGCGCCGAACACGGGCGTCCTGTGGGGGGCGGAACGGGAGATCACCTGGAGCACGACCGACGTGCACCCCTCGACGGTCGAGATTCGGCTCTCCGCGGACGGGGGCTTCTCCTTCGACACGGTGATCGCGGCAGCGGCGCCGGATACGGGCACCTACGCCTGGGACACCTCTGCCCACGGGGACGGGACGCAGTACCGGGTGCAGATCATCGCCACCGACGAGGCGGGCAACGACAGCGCGGCGGACTCCTCCGGGGCGGACTTCGAGTTGGACAACACCGCCCCCGTGGTGACGCTCAACGCCCCCAACGGGGGGGAGAGCTGGAATGGACCGCAGGGGGTGGATTGGTCGACGACCGAGACGAATCCCAGCTACGTGACCCTCTACCTCTCGACCGACTCGGGGAACAGCTTCCCCACGGAGCTGGCGACCTACGTCCCCGACACCGGCAGCTTCACCTGGGGCTCGGGGCAGGCACCCGACAGCTCCACCCTGCGCCTGCGCGTGGTGGCGACGGACCTGGCGGGGAACGAGTCCGCGCCGGCCGATTCGGCGGCGGACTTCACGGTGGACGGCTTCCGGCTGCTCGAGCACGCCTACTACCACGACGAGGACGGGGACGGAGCGGTCAACGCGGGGGACACGCTCCACGTCTTCTTCGAGGGTGACGTGGACGTGAACACGGCCAGCGCCAGCGCCTTCGACTTGGCGGTGTTCGGGGACAGCTTCGGTGGCGCCGGCGCGGGGATCGCCGCGGGCCCCGAGTCGGACCTGGTCATCGTGACCCTGGGCACCAGTCCCCAGTTGCGCACCCGTGGGACCTTCCTGCAGCACGAGACGAGCGCCCTGAGCCCCTCGGGCTTCGACGTCAGCTTCTCGCTGCCCGCCGATGCCCTGGAGGAGAATGGCACCGGCGTCGACGCCGGCCCCTCCGGCTGGTTCGACGTCCTGCCGTCTTTCGACGTCGTCGATCTGGGCCCCGCCGTCACCTCGACGAGCTGCGTGGCCGCCGGGGACATCGACCGGGACGGGGACGACGACTTCGTGATCGGACGTCCGGGGGGCAACGTCGACCAGGTCTACCGCAATGACGGTGGGTCCACGTTCACCCTGATCCAGGTCGTCGGAGCCGAGACCACCCGCTCGATCGCCCTCGGCGACGTCGACGGGGACGGAGATCTGGACCTGGTGCGGGCCACCGACAGCGCCGACCACGTCTGGCTCAACACCGGCACGGGGACCTTCGCCGACTCGGGTCAGAGACTGGGGAGCTCCGACGCCGGGGAGGTGGTGCTCGTCGACCTCGATCGCGACGGTGACCTGGACCTCTACGTCGGCAACCTCGGGACCGCCGCCAACCAGACCTGGATCAACGACGGGACCGGCACCTACTCCGCCGGCCAGAGCCTCGGTTCCGCCGACACGCGCAGTGTCGTGACCGGCGACGTCGACGGAGACGGCGACTGGGACGTGATCGCGGGCAACTACCTGCAGACCAGCCGGGTCTGGGTGAACAACGGCAGCGGCACCCTGAGCGCCGGCCCCTCCGCCGGCGTGCACCAGACCCGTGACATGGCCTTGGGAGACCTGGATGGCGACGGCGACTTGGACCTCTTCGTCGTCACGCTGGGCCAGAACGAGGTGCGCCTGAACGGGGGCAGCGGCGACTTCTCGAGCGCCGACCAGTTCATCGGCAACAACGACGACGTGGGCGTGGCCCTGGTGGACATGGACCTCGACGGGGACCTCGACGGCGTCTCGGCCAAGAACGCCGATGCCGTGCGCTACTGGATCAACGACGGCGCGGGGAGCTTCTCCGAGGCGCGCCTGCGGGGCACTTCCGGCCTGGGCACCTGCATCGCGGCGGGGCGCTTCGACGCCGATGTCGACCTGGACCTGATCCTGATCTACGACTCGCCCGACACCCTGGAGCTCCTGCGCTCCTCCGCCGCCGGCGGCCACGAGGGCCTCGGGCACCTGAACCAGAGCACCGCCATCACCACCTCCGCCGCCACCACCTGCGCGGCCCATGGGGACGTGAACGGTGATGGGGACCTGGACGTCGTCTGCGGCGTGGATGGCGCCGGAGCGCTGGGGATCCTCTCCGACGGCTCCGGGGGGTTCGCCGCCTCCTCGATCACGACCGGCAGCGGAACCGCCACCAGCGTGGCGCTGGCGGACGTCGATCGGGACGGCGACCTGGACCTGATCGAGGGCCTGGACGGCGGCGCCGCCGACCTGGTTTGGCTGAATGACGGCTCGGGAGGGTTCACCAGCAGCGGGTTGACCCTCGGCTCCGACGCCACGGGGGACGTGGTGGTGGGGGACGTCGACTCCGACGGCGACGTGGACCTGGTCACCGCCAACCTCGGCGGGGCCGATCGGGTCTGGCTCGGCGACGGCGCCGGCGGCTTCACCGACAGCGGCCAAGCTCTCGGCTCGGGGACCTCGAACGCCCTGGCCCTGGGGGACATCGACGGCGACGGAGACCTCGACCTGGTCGTCGCCAGGAACAGCTCCAGCGAAGTCGACGTCTACACGAACAACGGGACGGGGACCTTCGTCCTCCTCGGAAGCCGTGCCACCAGCGGCATCCCGGTCGATCTGGCCCTGGCCGACCTGGAGGGTGACACGGTCCTGGACCTCTTCGTGGTGGACTCCAGCGGAGCTTGGGAGTCCCTCACCGGAGACGGCTCCGGCGGCTTCACCAGCAACGGCTCCCAGGGGAGCGGCTACCAGTGGATCGCTCCCGTCTACATCGACGACGACCTGAACGTGGACGTGGTCGTGGCCACCTCCGCGGGGGTGCGCACCTACCTCGGCGACGGCGCCGGGGGATTTTCGGTCAAGCAGACGCAGGGTGGCGGCACGACCACCGGCGCGCTGGTCGCGGCGGACCTCGACGGGGACGCCGACGTCGACATCGTGCGGGTGGGAGACGCTGGCGCGACGATCGTCCTCTGGATGAAGTGATCGGGATCGAGAGCGCGCTCTCGACCCGCTACTCGACGAGCACGACGTGAAGCTCCCGCGGGCCGTGGACCCCCACGACCAGGGTCAGCTCGATGTCCGCCGTGCGCGACGGACCGGTGATCCAGGTCATCAGGGGGGGCGGACCCCCCTCGAGCTCGTGCGCGGCGCGTAGGGCGGTGCCGAGGTCGGGCACCAGGTCCTGCTCGCGCAGCAGGACGACGTGCACCGGGGGGAGCAGGGAGGTCAGTCGGTGGTGCTCGCTGGAGGAGAAGAGGACCAGCGTGCCGCTCTCGGCGATCCCGAGCTGGGCGCCGGTGATCCCCATCTCCGCCTCCAGGAGCCGCGGGCGGTCCCGCCAACCGTCGAAGCTCGAGAGCCCCTCCAGGCGCGCCGCCACGCGGCGCACCAGCGGCGCGTCGGAGAGCGCCAGGTCAGGGTCGCCGAGCCCGCGGGCGATCGACGCCAGGCACTCCGCGGCGGCGGCCTCGTCCGCGGCGCGGTGGCAGTGGCCGCCGCACTCCTCGACCGCGGCCGCGAAGCGCGTCACCCGCTCCCCAGGCTCCTCCAGCTGCGGCGGAGGGCCGGGCAGCGGCTCCAGGGGACGCTCTGGCTCGGCGACACGCCGGGCGGCTCCCGAGGCCTCACGCAGGGCGCGCAAGATCGCTTCCTCGGCGGAGGTCACAGCCGCTCCTCCTTCCAGAGCTCACGGAAGGTGCGGCGGGCCGGTGGAGCCAGCTCCCGGCCCGCGATCCAGCTCCGCACCGGCGGCAGTCGGCGCGCCAGCGGGAAGAACCAGCGCGCCAGCCGCGAGCCGATCGCGTAACGCCGCGGTCCTCCCATCGCCCAGGCCCAGAGGCGGAAGGCCAGGCGCTCTCCTCGCCCTCTCCCCCTGGACACCGCCCGCTCCCGCAGTCCGAGGAGCAGGCGCGGCAGGTCGATCTTCATCGGGCAGACCTCGAAGCAGGCGCCGCACAGGGTCGAGGCGAAGGGCAGGGCGCACCCGCGCTCGAGCCCCGTCAGGTGCGGCGTGATCACCGAGCCGATCGGACCCGCGTAGACCGAGCCGTAGGCGTGGCCACCGATCTCCTTGTAGACGGGGCAGAAGTTGAGGCAGGCGCCGCAGCGCACACAGGCCAGGGCCTGACGCGCGACGGGATCGCCGAGCAGGGCGGAGCGGCCGTTGTCGACGAGGATCAGGTGCAGCTCCCGCGGTCCCTCCCCCTCTCCCTCGGGGACCGGTCCGGTGAAGAGGCTCTTGTAGGAGGAGAGGTACTGCCCCGTGGCCGAGCGGGGCAGGAGGCGCAGCATCACCTCCAGGTCCTCCAGCCGGGGCACGACCTTCTCGATCCCCATCACGGCCAGGTGGGCGGGGGGCAGGCTGGTCGTCAACCGCGCATTGCCCTCGTTCTCGATCACCAGGAAGGAGCCCGTCTCCGCCACCGCGAAGTTGACCCCGCTGATCCCCAGGTCCGCCTCGGCGAAGGCGCGGCGCAGGGCGCGGCGCGCCAGGCCGGCCAGCTCCTCTGCGTCGCACCCGGCCCCCTCCCCCAGCTCGCGCTGGAAGAGCTCCGCCACCTGCTCCCGGGTCTTGTGGATCGCGGGGGCGATGACGTGGGAGGGGGGCTCGTCGGCGAGTTGGATGATCCACTCCCCCAGGTCCGTCTCCACCGGGTGCAGGCCCTGCGCCTCGAGGGCCGCGTTCAGGCCGATCTCCTCGGTGGTCATGCTCTTCGATTTGACGACCGCGCTGGAGCCGAGGCTCTGGGCGAGCTCGCCGATCACGCGACACGCCTCGGCGCCGTCGCGGGCGAAGTGCACCACGGTGCCCCGCTCGCGCGCCCGCTGGACGAACTCCTCGAGGTAGCGGTCGAGGTGGGTGAGGGTCTCCTCCTTAATCCGACGGGCGCGCTCCCGCAGCGCCTCCCACTCCGGAGTGGCGGCCACCGCGGCAGCGCGCTTGCGGCCGAAGAGGGACGTCGCCCGGCCGAGGGCGCGGCGCAGGGTCGCGTCCCCCAGGGCGCCGCGGGAGCGCTCCCGGAAGGCCCGCATCTGGTCCTGCATGCTGCCCTCGTCCTTCATCGCGCCGCCAGGACCTCGGTCAGGTGCAGGGCACGGATGCGTGAGCCGCGCCGTTCGAGTCGGCCGCCGAGCTGCAGGAGGCAGGAGAGGTCGGGGCCGACCACCGCGTCGATCCCCGCTTCCTCCAGCCGCTCGATCTTCCAGTCCGCCATCGCCACCGAGAGCTCGGGGTGCTTGACCGCGAAGGTGCCGCCGAAGCCGCAGCAGGTGTCGTGGCCCTCCACCTCGACCAGCTCCGCCCCGGCCACCGCCTCCAAGAGACGCCGGGGCTGTTCGGCGAGCCCCAGTGCGCGCAGACCGTGGCAGGAGTCGTGCCAGGCGAGGCGCCCCTCGAAGCGCGCGCCGAGCTCCACCACCCCCAGGACGTCGACCAGGAAGCTCGCCAGCTCGTGGGTGCGGGCCGCGAGGGCGACCGCCTGGGGGCGGCGTGGATCGGCTGCGTCGAGGACCTCCTCCAGGTGCCGCAGCATCGCGGTGCAGGAGCCGGAGGGGAGTACGACCGCGTCGGCGGGGTGGTCGCCGTAGACCTCGAGCAGGCGGGTCGCGAGCCGTCGGGCCTCCCCGTGGTGGCCGGAGTTCCAGGCCGGCTGCCCGCAACAGGTCTGGCGCGGGTCGAAGTCCACCTCGCACCCCGCCCGCCGCAGCACCTCGACCGCCCCGCGCCCCACCTCCGGCCGGAGCTGGTCGACGAGGCAGGTGACGAAGAGGGAGACCTTCACGGGTGGCTTGCAGCGCGAGGGGTGGGGCGGGATTGTACGGCCCACCCCCGGCACTCGGCTCCCCGGCGGCAGGGGACTCGAGGAATCCGTACCATCACACCGATACCCCCTACGCAGGGGGCGCCCCCGGCATGGACCGGGGAGTGTTGACAGGAGAACCGCCATGAAGTGGATGCTTTGGACGACGCCGGTCCTCTTGACCGCCGTCCACCCTCTCGTAGCCCCTACTTCTGAGGGGCTGGACCCGCAGGATTCCCAGGGTCGGCCGATGCGACTCGAGCGCAGTGACGGTCCTGCGCTCTTGGAGCTGGCGCACACGGCCTTCGATGCCGAGGAGTGGCGCAAGGCCCTGACGGACCCCGATCTGGACCAACGCGAACGCAGCTACCGCCGCTTCCTCGACGAGGCCTCAGGGAACCCGGAAGCTCGGGCCGCCCTGGAGGCGTGGAAGGCGGAGGGGAGCGACTGCTTGGCCTGGACCGCGCGACTCGCCCTCGGCGAGCTCGAGCGTAGGGAGCGTTCCCCCTTCGGGCCCTGGATGCGGTCGCGCATCGGGAGCCCCTTCGACGTGGACTTCTTCGACGATCCCTTCTTCTCGGGGCGCGGCTTCCGGCCCCTGCGCCCGGGCCTCATGGATGAGCTCGAGCGGCAGTTCGACGACCTCCTGCGCGGTGCCCGACCGCTGCCCGGCGGCACCGGCACCCAGCACTCCGAGCGCTTCGAGATGGAGTCGGGGCCCGACGGCGTGAAGGTGCGGGTGCACAGCGACGTGGACGGGCAGGAGGAGACGCGCATCTACGAGGCGCAGTCCCTCGAGGCACTGCTCGAGGCCCACCCCGAGTTGCGCGAGAAGATCGACGTGGGCACGCAGGCCCCCAGGGTGGAGCGGGATGAGCTGCGCGCTCTCGTGGACCGCCTCCAGCGTGGCACCCCGATGCGCACCGACGTCCTGGGCGTGCTCCTGGATGCGGAGGGTGCAGGGGACGAGCTCGGGCTCTCGGTGGAGAGCGTCCTCCCCGGCACGCTCGCCGAGGCGCTGGGCGTGCAGCCCGGCGACCTGTTGCTCGACCTGAACGGGCACGAGCTGTGGAGCGTCCGTGACGTGACGCAGGCCCTGCGCGAACGCGCCCCGGCCGACGAGGTGCGGCTGGAGTTGATCGACGGCGAAGGTGCGAGGGTGACCCGCACCTGGAAGCCGTCGCGCTTCTGACGGGCTGCCCGGCTAATCCTGCTCGAGGTCCTCGAAGAGGGCCTCCAGCCGCTTCTGACGCGCGTACTCCTCCACGGGGGAGAGGTCGCTGCTGGTGGGGGTGGAGCTCCCGGTCGTCTCCGGCAGCTTCAGCCCCGACGCGGCGGCGTCTTCGCCCGCCTGGGTCAGGCGTTGGAGCTCGGCCTCCGAGGCGCGCAGCGTCTCGCGCACCTGATCGAGGCGGGCGCTGGCCTCGTCGGTCAGGCGCCCGATCTCGTCCAGGCGTTCCAAGCGTGCCAGGGAGGCGCGATCCTGTTGCAGCGCGGAGAAGTCGGCGAAGCCGGAGGACTGCAGGGTCGCGGTGAGCTCCAGGCGCTCGCCGTTCCAGCGGTCCAGCGCCTCGACCAGCTTGCCCTCCGCGTCGCGCAGCTCGCCGATGCGCCCCTCGAGCTCGAGGCGCGGGGCGGCCTCTTCCCGCTCCTGGTAGCCGACCACCAGGTCCCTGGCCACCGGTCCGGCCAGCACGATCCCCGCCATCAACCCGATCACGCCCAGGAACAGGCGGGCGCCGTGGGGTTTCGTCAGGGCGCCGATGGCGGGGGTGGCGAGGAAGATCCCCATCCCGAGGCGGAAGGCGTTGCCCCAACCGCCGACCCAACGGTGCGAAGCCAGGCTCCAGAGGAGGCAGGCCAGGAAGAAGAAGCCACAGCCCAGGCCGGCCTTCTGTCCAGGCTTCTCGGGATCGCGCGACTGCACGGTCACGCGCAGGGCGTAGATCACCAACAGGACCGCGGCCGCGGTCAGGGCCCAAGAGAGAGCGTCGAGCACGGGATCAGGACTCCAGGAAGGCTTCGACCGCGGACTTCGCAGGCTCGTCGGGGGCCGCTTCGCCGGCGGCGCCCTCGACGGCATTCAGAAGATCCTCGACGGTGCGGACCGGGTTGTCGTCCTCGGGGAGGGACGAAATCGTCTCCTCATTCTCGCCCAGGAGGTCCTGGACCTTGGCCAGCAGATCCTCGGTCTCGGAGGTGAGCTTCTGGATCGCGACCACCTCGCGCTTGGCCTTCAGTTGGGTGATCTGGGCTTGGGTCGTGGTGATGCGGGTTGTCAGGGAGGTGCGTGTCTCCTCGAGCTGACTCAAAACGCCTTGGTAGTCGGCGATCACACCGGCGTAGGTGTCGCGCTCCGCCAACACCAACTCGACCTGGGAGATCAAGTCCGTTCGTGCGTAGGACTTCTGGAGCACCTCGACCGGGTAGCCCTCTCCGGCCTCCGCCTTCTGGTACTCAGCGCGCATGAGCTCGGAAAACTCGACCGCCATGGCGTGCTTGGACTCCGACTCGGCCAGCTTGGACTGGGCCGAGGTCTTGGCCTGGGCCAGGGTCCCCTGGGCCTGCTTGAACTTCTCGAGGTCATTCTCGAGCTTGCCCGTGGCGAAGTCGATGTAGCCGACCGGATCGTCGCGGCGGGCTTCCTCGGTCCAGGCCCCGTAGTCCTCGAAGGCGGTGCGCGCCTTGGCGCGGAAGGCGGGGGAGAATTGCCACGCGGCGACTCCAGCGGCAGCGATGGCGGCGATAACGATGACGGTCTTCAGCGGGTTCATGGCAGTTCTTGGGCCTGGTCTGCGGCGGAGAGAGGGGCCGCATTACGCCACCTCCCCCGAGACCTTCAAGGGAAGCAGGGAAAAGACCCGCCGGCAAGCCTCAGTGCCCGTTTCAGGCGTTCAGGACGCGCTTCATGCGCGCCAGGACGTCCGCCAGCCAGACCCGATCCCCTCCTCCGACCTCGGCGCTGGCCCACCCTTCGGTGAAGCCGACCTCGTCGAGGGCTGCCATCACCCGCGGCCAGTCGCAGTCCCCCTCACCGATCTTGACCCCGAAGCCGTCCTTCGCGCTGTAGCCCTTGACGTCGAGCTTCAAGATGCGCCTCCCCAGGGCCTGCACCCAGTGCTCCGGCCAACCGTAGCGCAGGATGTTGCCGACGTCGAAGAACCACCCGACCCGGTCGGTGCCCAGCTCGTCCACGTAGCGCGCCGCCTCGACGGGGCTGAGCAGGAAGCCGTTCCAGACGTTCTCGATGGCGATCTTGACGTCCAGCTCCTCCGCCAGCGGCAGGGCCTTGCGGATCTCGGCTTGGGAACGCTCGTAGACCCGGTGGTAGGGCATGTCGCGGTTCACCACCCCCGGCACGAGCAGCACCGTCGTGCCCCCGTAGGCCTTGCAGTCGCGCACGGCGGTGCACAGTCCCTCGAGGCCCTGAGCGCGCACGGCGGGATCGGGATCGCCGAGGGTCTGGTGCCAGTGGACCGAGTCCACCACGCCGGGAATCGTCAAGCCGGTCTCGTCCCGCGCAGCGATCACCTCGGCGGCGTCCAGGTCGTTGGGGCTGTCGAGCTCGACGCCGTCGAAGCCGACCTCGGCGGCGATCCTGAACTTTTCCAGCACCGTGAGGCCCTCGCCAATCATCCCGTACTTGAGTGCCTTGGCGATCGGTCGTTCTCTCATCAGGGAGTCTCCCTTCCCCGGGACTGCGGCGGTCAAGGCCGCCGCTCCGGTGGCGGCGATGAAAGTTCGACGGTTCATGCTCATGGCGCTGGGCAGGGAGCAGGAAGTAGGGCGCCAAGTCTACTCGACGCAGGTGCCGAGACATGTCTGGGTCATTCCCGGACGGGAAAGACCTTGGCGCGGCTAGGAAAGCGCAGCGGAGCCTTCGTGCTAGGCTCCCCCGAGTGATAGGACTGAGAAGCGGCTCATGAGAGATGGACCCGCACCGTCGCGTAAGCTCCTGCCGCTGGGGCTGCTGGCCGGCTTCGCCGTCTTGGTCTGCTCGACTCTCGTCGTGTATCGGCCGGACCGTCCGGTTGCCACCATCATCCCGGGGTCCTCGTCGGGCCCTGCGTTCGTGGTGCAGATCATCCGGCCGCGAATCAGCCTGCCGCTGGGAGGGATCCTCCCGCCACAGCTCTTCGGGCTCGAGGCGCACCTGGGGTTCGAGTCGACGAGCCCGGGCGCCTTCGTCGGCAGCGTCGACCCAAGACGCATCGAGCTCGCCGCTGACGACTGGAATCTGGTCCTGGTCTCCGACGCTGAGGGGCGGGTGACCCCCGACACCCAGGTGGTCTTCGAATTCGTGTTCGAGGAGCGCCTACGGAGGGTGCGGTGTCGGCCCGGCGATCCGGCCATCGGCACGCTCACAACCACCGTGCTGGCCGAGTCCGGCGAGCTCAGCGGCAGCTTCGACGTCGAGCTCGCCCGCTGCGAGGATGCGCAGACGGGGGAAGCCCTCGGCTGGCCGCCAGAGCCGCTCCTCCTCCACGGGAGCTTCGACCGCCTGCCGCTGGGCGCCGCGGCGACGCGGCGTTGATCCGATCTGGCGGAGCACGATTAAGCTCGCTGTCCTCGAGTCTTGCGAGGCCTACCTCGTGTTCCGCTACCCAGATGGACAAGATCGTGATTGCACCTGGTAGGACGCTCGATCAACCCACACACGCGGGGCACCAGAGGGCCCTCCTTCCGGGCGCCGAGGGCGATCCCGGGAAGGACGGCGCGCATCTCGGTAGCACGCCACTAGGATAGCGCTCCACATGAACGACGAACTCGCCTCCCAGGAGCAGTTGCTGCGGGATGCCCGGTCCCGTGGAACCGGTGCGACCTTGCGCGCCTTCATGCGCCTCTCCGGTCCCGGTTGGCTGCAGAGCGCGATCACCCTCGGCGGTGGCTCCCTGGCGAGCGCACTCTACCTGGGCGTGCTCTCCGGCTACCGCATGCTGTGGGTGCAGGTGCTGGCGATGCTGTTCGGCGTGGTGATGTTGGCCGCGATCGCCAACGTCACCCTCTCCACCGGCGAGCGCCCCTTCGGCTCCATCTGCCGCCACGTGAACCCGGTGCTGGGCTGGGGGTGGTTGGTGGCGGTGATCCTCGCCAACATCGTCTGGGCCATGCCGCAGTTCGCCCTCGGCACCGCGGCTCTGCAGCAGAACCTGGTGCCGGCGATCGGCGAAGGGACGGGAGGGACCCTCGCTTGCTGCGCGCTGATCCTGGGCCTGGCCACCGCCGTCATCTGGTCCTACGACAGCGGCCGGCGCGGCGTGCGGGTCTTCGAGGGGATCCTGAAGGGGATGGTGGGGCTGATCGTGGTGTGCTTCTTCGGCGTGGTCGGCACCCTGGCCTTCTCCGGCGAAGGGCTCGCCTGGGGAGGGATCCTGGGCGGACTGGTACCCGACCTCTCGATGCTCTCCCGCCCGGTCCCCGCCTTCGACGCCCTCTTGGCGGAGACCCCTGCGGCCAGCTGGTGGTCGCGGCGCATCGTGAGCCAGCAGCAGGACGTGATGATCGCCGCCGCTGCGACCGCGGTGGGGATCAACATGACCTTCCTCCTGCCCTACTCGATGCTGCGGCGGGGGTGGAACCACCACTTCCGGGGGCTGGCGACCTTCGATCTGGGGACGGGGCTGCTCGTGCCCTTCGCCATCGCCACGGGTTGTGTCGTGATCGCGGCGGCGAGCCAATTCCACACGCGTTTCGACGAGGAGCTCCTGCGCGATCCGGCGGCGGCCGCCTCGAACGCTCCCTTCCTGCGCACCCTGGACGCCCGCCTGCAGCACGCGTACGACGAGGGGGGCGACGCGCAGGCGCTGGAGTTCGGCGAGACCTTCGAGTCCGCCTCCGTCGCGCCCGACCTGGCGAAGGAACTGGGTCCGGAGGCCTTCGAGGAGCGCGTCCGCCGAGCCCAGGCGCGACTGCCCCACGCCGACCTCGCGCTCTCCGCCACCCTCCTCAAACGCGACGCCTTCGACCTGGCCGACGCCCTGGCGCCCCTCTCCGGGCGCGGCTTGGCCCAGATCGTGTTCGGCATCGGCGTCCTGGGGATGGCGGTCTCGACGGTGATCGTCTTGATGCTGATCAGCGGCTTCGCCCTCTGCGAGGCCTTCGGCGCCGAGCCGCGCGGGGCGGCACACCGGGCGGGGGCCCTGGTGGCGGGCGGGCTCGGAGTCCTGGGGCCCTTCATCTGGACCGGCCAGGCCAAGGTCTGGCTGGCGGTGCCCACTTCGAACGTGGGCATGATGCTCCTGCCGATCGCCTACTGGACCTTCTTCCTGATGATGAACAGCGCCAGCCTGCTCGGGGACCAGCGCCCGCGGGGCACGCGGCGCACGCTGTGGAACACGGCCATGCTGGCCGCCGCTGGAGTGGCGACCTTCGCCAGCCTCTACACCATCGACAAGAAGCTCGGCTGGAGGGGTTGGGCGGGAGTCGCCGCGTTCCTCGTCCTGGCCCTGGTCGTGCACCTGCGCCGGGCCCGCGCCCGTGACTAGAAGATGAAGCGCAGGGCCACGTAGAGCCCGCCCACTCCCAGGTCCGCCTCGACCTCGTCTCCATCCTCGTCGTAGTCGAGATCGAGGGTCGTGTCCCTCCAGCCCACGGCGAGGGAGGTGCCGAGGCGATCCTCTCCACCGAGGAAGCACCAGCGCAGGTAGGCGTCGATGTCGATGAAGGTGACCTTGTCGTCATCGACCTCGATCTCGAGGCCGGATACGGCCGCGACCAGTTCCCAGTCACCGTCCTCGATCGCCGCCCGCGCCGCCAAGACCGGAATGGGCAGGGTCTCGTCGGTGGAGACGCGCGTCCCCACCCCCAGCTCGCGGAAGTCCGCCTCGAACTGCAGGCCGACGAGTCCCACCCCCAAACCGAACTCGATGTCCTCCCGGGGGACCATGTCGAAGGTGATGACGGCGCTGTGGACTCCCAGCTCGAGGTCGGAATCGACGTCCGCGCCGATCGGAATCACATCCCCCTCGAAGGAGATCTCGGAGGTCAAGGTGCCGGTGCCGGAGTAGGAGGAGGATTGGGTCGAGATGGCCAGGTGCGGTGCGCCCCACTTGAAGTCGACGTTGACGCCGGGGGCGCCCTCCTCATCCCCCAATCCCAGCTCGTCGTAGCTGTTGGACGCCCCGGTCCCGTCGCTGCTGAGCAGCAGGTCGCCGTCGAGCTCCATCAAGCCGTAGCGCGCGGCGCCTTCGAGCCGCGGGGCGCCGCAGGCGCCGAGGGGGAGCAACAGGGCGAGGAGTCCGAGGGTTGCGCGGGTAGACATGAGGTTCTCCAGATGCGGTGCGGTCGGAACCGCAGGATTCTGGAGGTCGCGCGCGACGATTTCGAGGTTCCGGACCGAAACCGGTCTCAGTTCCCTCCTCGGTCCGCCGACCGGCTGCTCACGGCACCAGCACGAAGGCCAGCGCGTTCGAGGTCCCCATGTTGGCCGGCGGCGGGAAGCCGGGGTCCCGGAACCACCACTGGGCGTACACCGTCTCGAACGCCACGAGCCCCATCGAGGCCGCGTAGGCCTGGCTGAAGTGGTAGCCGAGGCTCCCGGTGCAGTCGACTCCACCCGGCGTTCCGCCAGCGTGGGTCACCGGCGTGCGCACCAGGGTGCCACCCACGCACAGGGTGCCGCCGATGAAGGGCTGCTCGTCGGGGAGGAGTCCCCAGAAGAGCAGTCCGAACTGACCACTCACCACCTCGTCGGCGGTGATCACGAAGTCGTCCGGCCCCGACAAGGTCGGCGAGCCCAGCCACCCGACGGCGGGCAGGCACCCGGGCGATCCCACCTTGGCGACGCAGTAGGGGACCGGATCCGGCACGTAGCCGACCTCGAAGGGGAAGGCCCCCACGTCCGCCACGCTGCCGTCCCCGTCGGGTGGGCTCGTGGGGTCACCGGCGTCGATGCAGGGGGATGAGGAGCGCAGGTGCAGGTCCGGCTCCGGCAGGTCGGGTCCGATGAACTGGGGATCGAGGTCGAAGTTGCCGGCGCCCGTCCACCCGCCGCTCACGTCGCAGTAGGTGGCGACGGCGCCGCCAGTGAGCTGGTCGGGGGTGTTGTTCCAGAGGATGCAGTTGACGAGAGAGCCGTCGTTCCCCGCGCCGCCCACTCCGCCCCAGGGGCTCGCGTCGTTGTCGACGAAGGTGCCGCGGTTGGCGTTCAGTGGGCCGTACCAAGCCCCGCCCTCCGCGCTGTAGAAGCCGTTCCCCTCCGAGCGGTTGTCCAGGAAAACACAGCGCTCCACCTGGTTCACCACGCCGGGCTCCAGGTAGAGCGCCCCCCCTCGACCGTCGTAGTACACCCAGCTGAAGGCCACGTTCGAGGCGAAATCGCACCCCACCAGGGTCAAGCTAGCGCCCGCCGCGGCGTTGAGCGCTCCTCCCCGGGCGGACTGATTGCGCAGGAAGCTCGAGTTCTGGGCGGTGAAGTCACCTCCCTGCAGGTCGACCGCGCCCCCCGGGTAGTCGTCGGAGTGCGTGTAGTTGTCCCTCAGCGTGCAACGCCGCAGGGCGACCGTACCGCTCCCCACGTAGAGTGCCCCGCCCGAGTCGTAGTCGGTCGTGTTTTCCGCCAGGACCGAATCCACCATCAGGACCGATCCGCCGGCGACGTGCACCGCGCCTCCGGGCCCACCGCGGTTGCCCTGGAAGAGGGTATCGAGCACTCGGACGGTGCCGTCCGCGACGTGCAGTCCTCCGCCGCCGAAGTAGCCATAGCTTTGGTTCTCGACGACGCGACAGGCGTCGAGGGTCAAGGTCGCACCCGTCGTGTAGATCCCCGGGAAGGGGTAGCTCGAGTAGACGACCCCATCCCCGTCCACCTGGCAGTCGACCAGCTCGAGGTGGGAGCCGGAGACGTGGACCTGATGGCCGAAGTCCGTCCAGCTCTCGCCGCCAGTGATGCGCAATCCCGCGATGCGCGTCCCGGGTCCTTCCCTCGACGCCACCCGCAAGGCGGGCACGCCGATCCCCTGGCCGTCGATCGTGGTCGGCAGGTCGGACTGGCTGGCGAAGATGGCGATCGTCTTGCCGCGCAGGTCGATCGGCTCGGCGTAGACGCCGGCGGCGACGCTGAGCTGGTCCCCATCCACGGTCGTGGTCGCGTCGATGGCGTACTGCAGGCTGGTGTAGGGATCGCTCTGCGTTCCGGTCCCCGGTGGCGTGCCGTTCACGTCGACGTACCAGGTGGTCTGGGAGAGGGCGCAGGGTGTGCAAGCCAGGGCGAGGAGGAGCGCGTGTCTCATGGCCAGTGGAAGGGCAACTCCGATGCTACTCGATCTCACCTGGCCCGCCGCCGAGGGCGGGTCGCTACTCCCCGAGCGCCTTGTAGTACTGATCGAGGGGGTAGCACCCCGCCACTCGCTTGGCGTCCGCCCCGCCGGTGCACTCCGAGAAGGTGCGACAGATGCGCTTGCGATCGAGCTTGCGGCCCGCCAAGACGTCCGCCGGCAACTCCGGGTAGGAGAGCATCATCCGCCCGAGCCCCACGAAGTCGACGTGTCCCGCTCCCACCTCGTGCTGGGCGACGTGGGGGAGCCACTCCATCAAGTAGGTGTAACCGGAGCCCACCAGCAGCAGCTCGGGGTGGGCCGCCTTGCAGGCGCGCACGACCCGCAGGTGGTCGAGGACGTCCAGGAGGGGATCCCGCGGGGGCAGGTACAGGTTTCCCGGCGCGTAGACCGCCGGACGCTGCAGGTGCGCGCAGTAGTAGGGCGACCCGAGGGTGACGTTGACCAGCCGCACGCCGAGCTTCCCGAGCTCACCCATGAACTCCAGGGGTTCCCGCAGGTCGAAGGAGAGGGGGTCGGCGGCGTCGACGCCGAACCCCCACCGGTAGGGCAGATTGTGCTCCAGGTCGACCGTGCGGCCCTCGCCCGTGCTCCGGTCGAGGGTGTGTGGGTAGACGTCCGCCACCGAGAGACGCACCGCCACCTCGAGCCCGGGGCACTCGTCGTGGATCGCGGCCAGGACCCGACGCGCGAAGCGCGTCCGACCGGCGAGGTCGCCCCCGTAGATGCCCGGCCGGGAGTGCGCGCCGAGCAGCTCGTGCAGCAGGTAGCCGTGGCAGCACTTCAGGTCGATGAAGTCGAACCCCGCCTCGCGGGCGTCGCGCGCCGTGGCGACGAAGCACTCGCCGATCTCCTCCAGCTCTCCGTCGGTCAGGGGTTCCGGCTCGGGATCCAGCCCCATGTGCCGGGCCAGCGCGGGGTGGCGCACGACGATCCGCGGGGCGGGCTCGCCGTGAGGCCGAGCGAAGCGGGCCGAGTGGGTGATCTGCAGGCCGACGAAGAGGTCGTCCGTCGTCGCGCCCATCTCCCGGTGGCCGGCGAGCACCGCCTCCCGGAGCTGCACCAAGCCACCGACCGCGTCGACCGCGGGATTGCGGTAGAGCTGGCGCGGGTTGCTCCTCCCATCCTCGCGCACGGCGTAGGCCTCCCCGCCCCACACCAGCTTGGCCGTGCTGCGGCCGAAGCCGCGCCAGCGTCGCAGGGTGAGCTCGCTGGGCAGGCCCTCCGCCGTCCCGTCACGGCCCTCCATCGGGTGGGCCGCGAAGCGGTTGCCGATGATGCGTTCCCCGAGTCGCAGCGGTTGTCCGAGGGGACCCTGCGCCCCGGTCGACTCCGGATCGGCGTCGAAGTCCGGATCGAGGTCGCGCAGGTGCGCGCGAAACTCCTGGAGAGTTCGATGCTGCCCAGGGGTGGTGTACTTCACGGGCGGCCGCCGTCCTTCGGGTGGAGGCGGATCGGGCTGGGTGCTCGGCGATCCGCGGGGATGCTGGCGTCAGGGTCCTCTTCTGCGACCACGTCGATCTTGGCGGTTCGGGCAAGCTCCCCGAGTCCCGCCAGGATTGCGGCCAGCTCCGCGCCCAGGGGGCCGGCGCGCCGCCGTCGCACCCGACGCCGCCAGTCCCGACGCGCGTCGCAGGCGCGCGGGACGAGGGGAGCCGTCAGCGCCAGGATCAGGGGCACGAGGAGGGCCGGCAGCAGGCCCACCCAGGAGCCCAGCGCACACCCGATCAGGATCAGCCAGAGGAGACCGAAGGGGAGCGTCGTCAGGGCGGTCACCGTCACGAACTTGTCCTCCGGCGCGCCGCGCCGGGCGGCGGCTCGAGCGGCGAGGACGGGCGGGAGCCAGACGAGGGCGGCGCCGGTGGCGCCGAGCCAGCCGAGGAAACCCAGCGCCGCTCCCCCCCGCTCCGAAGCCGAGAGCTCCGCGGGGCAGAGCTGCGCCTCCTCGAGGGCCGCACCGAGGGCGGCGATGCGCGCCGACCGTTCCTGCGCGATCGCCGGGTCACGCAGGTGTTCCGAGGCCAGGGCGTCCGCCAGGCGCTGCAGGTGGTGATGGTGCACCCCGCCCGGCTCGTGCCACGCCCGTCGCGCCAGGGAGAGGGCCGGGAGGTCGGCGTCCTCCTCCACCTGCAGGGAGACCTCCCTCAGACCGCGGGCGACCTCGTCGATCAGAGCCGGCACGGCCGCGCGCTCGTCCAGGGCGTAGGCCTCTCTCAGGTGCTCGACGCCGAAGGGGTGGCCGATCCGCAGCTCGACACGGCTGCGGAAGCGATCGCGGTCGGCGTAGTGCACGCCCACCGGGAGGATGCGCACGCCGACCTTCCACTCCGCGCTCGCCTCGGCGCCCAGCGCCATGCGCGCCACTCCCGTCTTGAGGGGCAGCCGCAGGCGCCAGGCGGTCTTGCTCTCCCCCTCGGGGAAGGCGCCGATCACCTGCCCGGCGCGCAGGGCCGCGAAGACCGCCTCGAAGCTCTCCTGGTTGAGCTCGGTGGGGACCTGGTCCTTCTTGCGGTAGACGGGGATGGCCTGCACACAGCGCGCCAGACCGCCCAGCACGGGGATCGAGAAGATCTTGAACTTGGACAGGAAGCGCACCGGCCGCGGCGCCTGGTCGATCACCAGCGCCACGTCGATCAAGCCGCCCGTGTGGTTGCCGACGACGATCAGCGGACCCTCTTCGGGGAAGGGCTCACCCACCCGCTCGACCCGGTACCAGGCGTGCAGGATCACGCGGGCGAACAGGCGCGCGAGGCGGTAGCGGAGCGGCATCACGATTGCTCTCCTCCGGCGAGGACCGTCAGCGCCCCCGGCAGCACCTGGAAGCTCAGCTTGCGCGCGGGCAGCGCCTCGCCATCGAGCACCAGGTGCGCTCCCTCCTCCAGCTCCAGGGAGAGCTCGCTCACCCGTCGGATCGATACCGCGGAGGAGCGGGTGTGCCGGCCGCGGAAGACCCCCGCCAGGAGGCCCAGCAACCTGAGCCGCCCGCAGGAGGCGACCTCCACCAGGTCCGCCAGGCCGTCGTCCAAGCGGGCGTCGGGCGCCAGCAGCATGCCGCGGCCGGTGTGGCTCGTCAGGCAGGCCACGCCGAGCAGGGGGCCCCCAGCGCTCGGCCGCGGCCCCACGATCTCGACCAACGCCGCAGCCTCGTAACGCGCCCAGCGCGTCCAACGCAGGCGTTCTGCTCGCAGGTTGATGCGGGCGAAGGCGCCCCAACCCACCACGCTCGTCACGTAGCGCGTGCGACCATCGATCTCGACGCACCCGACGTCGATCGCGCGCGTGTGGCCGGCGAGCAGCGCCTCCAACGACGACGACGGCGTGGCCACCCCCAAGTCGCGCGCCAGGGCGTCTCCGGTCCCCGCCGGCAGGATGCCGAGGGGAGGGCGCTCCCGCTCCTGGCGGGCGAAGAGACCGTTGACCGCCTCGTACAGCGTTCCGTCGCCTCCGACCACGACCAGGGCGCGGGCAGCGGCGAAGTCGAGGGAGCGGGCCAGTTCCTCGGCGTGTCCCGGGCCCGCGGTGTTGTGCACCTCGATGGGGGAGAGGGCGGACCGGGCGCGCGCCAAGGCGTCCGCCGCTCGACCGCCACCGGCGGCCGGGTTGACGATCGCCACCCACCCCGCGTGGTCGCTCATGTTGGGGACACTACTCCGGGGTGTCCCGCCCGGCCGCGGTCGCAGCGCGCCAACGGTTCGGGCTCACCCCCACCTCGCGTTTGAACGCCCGGTAGAAGGTGGACAGATCCTCGAAGCCGCACTCGAAGGCGATCGACAGGACCGTGCGCTCGGTGCCCGCCAGCAGGCGTCGCGCGTGATCGACCCGCAACCGTCGCAGGTAGACGAGCCACGAGGTCCCCGTCACCTCGCGGAAGAGCTGCGTGAAGCGCCTGCGGCTGAGTCCCATGCCGGCCGCCGCGCCATCCAGGTTGGTGGTCTCGAAGAAGCGTCCCTCCAACTCCTGCACGTAGGCGCGCACCCGCGACGTCGAGTCGGGCCTGGCGCCTCGCTCCTCCGCGGGCCGCTGGGGATCCGCGGATGGCCGCCGTGCCCGCTCGCCGAGTCGCATCAACTCGCTGAGCAGATGCAGGGCGAGGCTGACGACCTTCGCACCGGTGAGGTGCTGGTGGGTCGTCTGCTCGAATAGGAGCTGGCGGATGGTGCCCCCCACCCGGTCCGCGAGCATGCGATCCAACACGACGCGACCCACCGGTATGTGGCGCGGATCGACGGCCGCCATCTTGAGCACCGCCGGCCGGACGCTGACCACGTACAGCGACATCGGCTTGCCGGGCGCGTCCTCGAGGCGATGCTCCTGCCCGATCGGCACCACGAGCAGACTCCCCCGGCGGCAAGCGATGCGCAGGCCGTCCGACCGCTCCAGGACCCCCTCTCCCTGCAGGATGAGCAGGATCTTGAGGAAGTCGTGCCGGGTCGGCTCCATGCGCCAATCCTCGGCGTGGTGGCTTTCGAAGACGTCCACTCCCCAGGGGGGGAAGTGGTGCTCGAGGGGGACCCGCGTGGTCTGGGCGGCTGGATTCCGGGCACGCATCCCCGCCCATCCTACCCGCCGCCGCAGATCCCGTGACCCGAACCGCCTGGGCGCCTCCGTCGGTCGAGGGCGCCCAACGTCGCCTCAGCCCGCTCGGTGGCGCAGCTGGTGACGCTGCTGGTGCATGACGAAGGTGAGGATATCCCCCTGCAGCGCCTCGAAATGCTCGCGAGGCTCCTGGTCGAATTCCACGCCGTAGCGGGTGCCCAGTCGCACCACCACCCGGTGGCGGACGGTTCCGGCGAGCAGGATCGGCCCCTCCCGGCCGGGCAGGGAGAAGCTCGTGTCGATGTGGTCGCCGATCTCGAAGGCGAAATCGGCCTCGTCCCGGACGAGCACGCCCAGGCCGTAGAGCGAGATGTCGATGAGCCAACCGCGGACCGCCCGCTGCGAGCCGTGCAGGCGCAGGTCGGTGAGCTGGCGCAGCACCGATTGGGATGGGTCGCCGAAGGGCGTCAGCGTCACCTCGAGCCCCCCGTCGTCGTCCGTGGGCACCCGGAAGGCGTCGCGCCGGTTGCTCTCGTCGTCAAGCGCCTCCGTGCGGCTGCGGGTGGAGATCTTTGACTTGGAGGCTGGCCTCACGGCCTCGTCGAAGCAGAACAGCAAGCGGCGCTCCCCGCCTGGCCCCTGCTCCGACTCCACCAGCCGCCCGCGGGCCGCCAGAGCCCCCCCCTTGGGGGTGCGGAAGGCGAGGGTGACCCGCTCGCTGCTGTCGGCGGGGGGACCCTCCCCCTGCGGGTAGGAGATCCCCACCACGTCGGCGCTGATCAGGGCGATCTCCCCCGGCCAGACGGCGCCATCGCTGGTCCGGACCTCCACGTCCAACTCGCGGCCACCCCTGGTGGGGGGGTCGTGGGAAGGCTCGTCGGGCTCGCTCGGGTGGCTCGGTGTGGTCATCTCCTGGCTCGAGAGCTCGGGGATGGATCGGCAGGTGGGGATCGGCGTCTTGAGGGGTGCTGCTCCGGGTTGGGGGGCCGTGGAGAGAACTCAGGGGTGGGGCTTCAACTGGGTGCCATCCGCCCCACAATCGAGGGTTCAGCGGGGCGGGTACTTCGGATTGGGACACTGCGGGGGAATTGTGGAAAACTCCAGTCTTGGATGACTTGTTTTGGGATTGACTGGGGCTGTCAACATGGAATAGCCGACGATTGGATCGGATTCTGGGGGCTGTCGGGTATGCTGCTCCCGGCGAGCCTCCGCGCTTCCCGCTCACCGCAACCCGCCCACATGCCCTGCCCCAACCGCTACGTCGGCGAATTCCACGCCACCCTGGATGGGGAGGGGCGCATCCAGATGCCCTTGGCGCTGCGCGACGAGATGAACCTGCGCAGCCCCGAGTTCCGCCTGATGGCCAATCTCGAGCCGGACGGCAGCATCTGTCTGAGGGAGCGGGAGGCCTGGGAGCACCACGTGACCGCGCTACGCCGCCGCCCCTGCACCAGCCTCCGGGACAGACGCACCCTGTTGTTCCTGGCGGCCAACTCGGCGCAGGTGAAGTGCGACAAGCAAGGTCGCGTGCGCGTTCCCGACGGCCTCCTCGCACAGGCGGGGATCGACCGCACGCAAGCGGGGCGCAAGGAGCTCGTTCTCGTGGGGAACTTCGACGATCTGAGGGTCTGGCACCCGGACCGTTGGCGCGCCTTCGGGGAGGAGGCGCTGGCCGACTACGGACCGGGGCTGGACGCCCTGCTGAGTCGAGGGGATCCCACGGGCGAAGCTAGTGAAGCTGATGACAGAGATCCGGGATGACGGGGGCTTCGGCCCATCCGTCATCCCGGTCTGCCCCCCGCCCCCCACGGCGCCCGACTGAACTGCCGCCCTTCAGTGTGCACGCGGCGGCCCAGCGCCAGCGTTCCGCCGGCTCCTTCATCTCTCGGGCCCACGGGCGACCGCCATCCGCGCGCACGAGGGCCGGCTCCGAGGGGAGAACGCTCGAAGTCCTTGGTGGTAGAGGGTTTGCGGCGAGAGGCCTCCAGGAGTGCACACTCAAGGGGGGCAGTTCAGCAGGGAGAGGGGGGGGCGAGCGGCGATTGCGGGCTGAGCAACGCCGTGCTGGAATGGGCTCGAGACCCCAGCTTGGATGCCTGCCCCAGCCCGGGACGACCCATGCGGTTCCCCATTTCCGTCCGCCTCACCCTCCTCCTGGTTCTGGCGACGAACTCACCGCTCGTCGCCCAGGACAACGTGCTGGTGATCCTCGCCGACGACATTGGGGTGGATTCGGTCGGCTGCTACGGGGAGGGTCCCGATCCGCCGCCGCCGCCGACGATCGATGCCCTCTGCACCGAGGGGGTGCTGTTCCGCAACTGCTGGTCGAACCCCGTCTGCTCACCGACCCGCGCCCACATCCAGACCGGTCGCTACGGGTTCCGGACCGGGCTGGGCTTCGTCATCTCGGAGAAGGGGTGGGCCCTCCCGCTCGAGGAGACCTTGCTGCCCGAGTTGCTGGACCTGGGGGACTCCGGCTACGCCCACACCGCCTTCGGCAAGTGGCACCTGACCAACCGGACCGTCGGCGGCCCACTCCACCCGGAGTTGTCCGGCTACTCGCACTTCGTCGGGAGCCAGGGGAACATCGGCAGCCCCTTCGACTACTTCTGGTGGGACCGCGTGGATCACGGGCTCCTCTCCTTCGAGAACGAGTACGCCACGACGGCGATCGTCGACGCCTTTCTCGAGTGGCAAGCGACCGCCCCGGAACCCTGGTTCGCCTACATCGCGTTCCACGCCGCCCACGACCCCCTCCACGAGCCGCCGGCCCACCTGCACACCCAGGTCCTGCCGCCGGTCGACCCGCGCGAGGAGCCGCGCCCCTTCTACAAGGCGGTCGTGGAGGCGATGGATACCGAGATGGGGCGCCTGTTGACGGGGCTCGGAGACCAGCGCGATCGCACGAACGTGGTTTTCCTGGGGGACAACGGCACCCCCCAGCACTGCTCGCTGGCCCCCTTCGTGCCCGAGCACGCCAAGCTCACCCCCTACGAGGGGGGCGTCAACGTGCCGCTGATCGTCAACGGGCCGATCGTCGTGCAACCGGGGCGCGAGGTCGCTGAGCTGATCAACACCGTGGACATCTTCGGCACGGTCCTCGACCTGGCGGGGGTGGACCCGCTGGCGGTCGCGCCCGATCTGGTGCTCGATTCGGTCAGCCCGGTGCGCTACCTGACCCATCCCGGTCACAAGCCCCTGCGCTCATGGGTCTACGCCGAGATGTGGAAGCCCAACGGGGAGGTGCCGAAGCACGTCGACTACCGCGCGGCGCGCGACGAGCGCTACAAGCTGATCCGCTCCGGGCTCGGACCGGACGTCTACGACTGGGAGCTCTACGACCTGCAGGCGGACCCCTTCGAAGAGGTGGATCTCCTGCACCAGGGCGTGGCCCTGACCCCCGACCAGCTCAACCACTACAAGTCCCTGCAGGAGGTCCTGAGGGGCCTGATCGGGGGCTGAATCGGGCGTGGCGGCGTTCTCCCGACCCACGCGCCGCCAGGTCCTCCGGCTGTTCGCCGCGGGAGGCGCTTTGGGGGCGGGGTGTGTCTGTCCGGCGTCGCGACCCTCCTCCCTCCACCGCCGGCGCGTTCGTGGCCCCTTCCCGGTGGTGGACGTCGGTGGGTATCTCTTCAACGTCGAGGACTTGCCGGGGGGCTTGGGCGCGGCCCCCGACCTCTTGAGTCCGACGCGGGGTCGCCTCGCGGAGATCGCGACCACGTTCCTGGACCACTGCGCCCGGCCGGGAGTTCCCAGCGACCGCTGGGAGCGTCGCGCCCTGAATCGCGTCCTCTCCCTGGACATCGAGCACGTCGAAGAACCGCACCTCGACGCCTGGGACCGGGAGTCCGGCGGGGAGGTCCCCGATCCCGAGTGGACCCCGCCGAGGGTCTCCCGCTGGGACTTCGACCGCGTCCTGCGTCGGACCGGAGAATGCTGCGCAGCACGGCGGGTGGATGACGAGACCCTCTACGCCCTCTACCGCTGGGCTCGTCTGCTCACGAGTCCCCGCTATCGCCTGGTCGAGGATCTGGTCAAGCGGCACCCCGAGGTGCAGCTCTTCACCCCCGCCCTGGACCGTGGCGTCGGTGTGCCCGGCCGAGCACCCCGCGTGAGTCTGCCCCGCCGCGTCGAGCTCGCCGGCAAGTGGACGCGCTGGTCCCGGGGGCGCGTGCACCCCCTGGTCCCCTTCGACCCCTGTCGAGAAGCGCGACTCGGCCTCGACGCGGGGCTCCGGGAGGAGGATCCCCGCTCGGCCCTCTTCTGGGTCGCACGTGCGTTGGAGCGCCACGGCTGTGTCGGCGTCTCGTTGCACCCCTCGTCGGGGTTCCGCGCCAGCGAGGATCCGGACCCGGGGGTGCGGGAGGCCCTGCACGCCCTCTACGCCTACTGCGACGGCGAGGACGTTCCGATCCGCGCCCACGCCGCGCCGCGCTCGGGCGGGAGACGGAGGGTGGAGGGGCGGGCCCATCCCAGGTGGTGGAGGGCGGTCCTCGAGGAGTACCCGGGGCTGCGCCTCTGCCTCGGAGGCTACGGCGGATTGGACCTGCCGGGAGAAGTGGGCGTGAGCTGGGCGGCCACGACCACCGAGCTGATCGAGAGCTACCCCGGGCGCGTCTTCGCGGATCTCGCCCACTCCCGAGCGGGCCTGGCTCCGCTGGAGGAGCTGGGGCAGGCGCAGCGTCACGCCCTGCGGCACCTGGGGTGGGACCTGGCCGAGGCGCGGGCCTTCGACGGCGTGCTCTACGGCAGCGGCTATCCGTCGATCCTGCGCCAGCGGGCGGTGGACGACTACCCCTCGAACCTGCTCCGCGCCTATCGGGAGCTGGTGACCGGGGAGGACGCCCGCTGCTCACGCGCCTTCGCGGGTGAGAACGCCCTGCGTTGGCTGGGCCTGGAGGGGTCGGCGACCCCCGCGGCGCGCCGGCTCTTCGACGCCACGAGCGGGTTCTATCTGCGCCACGATCTGCCGCGCCCCCCCTGGTGGAGCGGTCCCTTCCCGCTGCCTCCCCGGTCCCGGCGCGAGACGCTCGTCGTCTCGCGCTGATGCATGGGTCTCCCACTTCCGGATGTCCCACGGGGAGAACCCGCACACCCCGCCCGAATTCCCTGCAGCTCCGGCTCCCCGCCGGACGAACGAGGAGTCGGAGGGATCGAGCCATGTTGGGGAAGGCTGCAAGACTCCTATCGATGGGGCTGCTCTGCGCCGCTCCGCTGCGGGCGGCGGAGCGGACGCAATTGCTCGTCGTCCAGAGTGACGACGCCTCGGTCGCTCTCGTCGATCCCCGCAGCGGTGAGACCGACACCACCATCCGCGTGGGCGTGGGTCCCCACCGGGTGGCGGTCTCCCCGAACGGCCGCCTGGCGGTGGTCTCCAACCGCGGCTTGGCTCAGGACGGCAGCAGTCTGTCCGTGATCGACGTCGAGGCACGGCGCTTGGCGCGCACGATCACCTTGGCCCTGAAGGAGCCCCAGCTCGGTGGCGAGCCGCTGCGGCGCCTCTTTCATCGGCCCAACGGTGTGTGCTTCACCCACGACGGGGAGCGAGTCCTGGTCACCTGTGAGCGGGAACACGCCCTGCTCATCGTCGACGTCGCCGAGGGGAAGGTGATCGCTGCGATCGACACCGAGCAGGAGCATCCCGGCTCGGTCCAGCTCTCCCGCGACGGACAGACGGCCTGGGTGGCGAACGAGCAGTCGGGCTCGCTCTCGGTCATCGACTTGAACCGTCGCCGGGTGGTGAAGGTGATCGAGATGGGTGGGGGAACACGCGGGCTCGCGTTGCACCCCGACCAGCCCGAGCTGTGGGCCACCAACGTCGAGACCAACTCGATCAGCATCGTCGATCTCGAGGCCCTAAAGGAGACCCGCGAATTCCCCTGCGGAGCACACCCGACGAGTCTGGCCTTCGTGCCATCCGCCGGTCACGTCCTGTTGGTGAACTGCCAGTCGAGCTCGATCTCGGTCTTCAGCTCCGGGAGCGGACGGATGATCCGCGAGGTCAAGCTCGCCAAGCTCGAGGAGGAGCAGGCGGAGGCCCACCCCCTGCCCCCCGGGTACGAGGGGTTCCGGCGCTCTTCTCTGCCGCAGGAGGTGCTCGTGCACCCCGACGGCACGACCGCCTGGGTGACCTGCTTCCGCAACGCCCGAGTGGCGGAGATCGACCTGGAGAGCTTCGAGGTGCGGCGCTACCTGGAGGTCGGGGGTGGTCCGATCGGCGTGGCCTGGTCGCGCTTCGAGGACGACAGGGTCTCGGCCAAGTAGCCCCCACCCTCCACAGCGCTCACCTGATGAGGGGTGTGGCGAACCCCGAGAGCACGTGCCCGGTGCGCTCTGCGTACCACGGTTCGATCCCCGGCACGTAACGGATGTCGATCCCCTCGGCGGCGTAGGCGCGCAGGCGCGTTTCGTCCTCGATCGCGCTCTCCAGCTCGAGGTCCTCGATCGGCTCCTCGGAGCCGAGCTCGAAGCGCACCATGGGGTAGAGCTGGCCACACAGGAGCAGGGTGGGGCGGTCGAGCTCGCGCGCGGCTTCGACCAGGGACTCGACGAAGGCCTCCTGGGTTCGCCGGTGCTCGCAGTCCCGCAGGATCGACTGCGGCCCGGAGAGGGAGGAGACCGTCACCGCCGCGACCAGCGCCCACGCCAGCCACGGAGGAGCCGCCACGCCGATCCACAGGACGAGTCCGGCGACGAACGGGACGAGGTAGCCCGACTCGTAGGGCATGGCGAGGAAGAGGGCCAGTTGCAGCCCCGTTCCAGCGCAGACCGCCCGCGCCAGGCGGTCCTCCCGCAGGGCGCGCACCAACCCGGGGAGCAGCACCAGCAGGGCCAGCGCCACGAAGACGCCGCCCGCTTCCCCCCAGACCTCGGCTCCCGCCTTGTGCAGCACGTGGGTGAGCTCCGGGTAGCCATCCCACCGGGGAACGACCCAACCCACGCCGAGGCCGACCGCGATGACGGCCCAAGCCGTCGCGGGCAGCAGGAAGGCGATCAGGAAGGCCCGCCCGCGCGCCGGCCACGACTCGAGGAGCATCAGGACGGGTGCGATCCAGAGCGCGCTCGACAAGCGCGCCAGCGTCGCCAGCGCGATCGCCACCCCGGCGGTCGCGCCCCAGCCCCGGGTGGCGGCCCAGAGACCGGCCAAGATGAGGCCCAGACCCCACAGGTAGTCGATGGTGCTGACGCTCGCGATCCAGACTACCGGGGTCGCGGCGAAGAAGGCGGCGCAGGCCAGGGGGGTGCGTGCTCCAGTGGAGGAGAGCAGCAGCGCGATCAGGAGGGCGCAGGCGACCGACCAGAGGGCGGTCACGGCGTTCGTTGCCACGGGACCCAGTCCGACCAGAGGGGCGAGGCCCAGCTCGACCAGCGGGTAGCCGGGGGGGCGAGAGGGCACGTACTCCCCCGTGCGCGCGATGCCGCGCGCCGCCTCCGCGAGCATCCAGGAGTCGAAGTCGAGCCCAAACCCGGGGGTGAGGAAGGGTAGGCGTGACAGGAGCAGCGCGATCGCGAGGAGCAGGCCGGTCTTGCGGTTCAGAAGCAGGGGTAGGCGCCTATCCGTCGGACGTGTTCCAGGTGGAGTGGGTTCGCGGTCACGGTACCACAGCCCGCGGTAGCACGCTCTCAGGGCGTCCACTCCAGTGACGGCAGGGGCAGGGTGCTTCCCCTCCCGCGCTCGCGCAGGAGGCGCTCGCGCAGCGCGCGTCGCTGGCGGACCGCCGCGCGCAGGAAGCGCTCCTGCTGGACGCGCTGTCCCAACCGGTTCCGTGCGTCGAAGTAGGTCGTGAGGAACGCCTCCTGCTCGGGGGCATCGAAGAGGTCGACCCCGAAGAGCATCAGGCAGGCCAGGTCGTACGCCGGTCCGCGCAGCCCCGGCCGCGGCCCCCCCCGCCAGACGTCGAGGAAGTGCACGCGCACGGCGTCCCCCTCCTCGGTCACCAGCAGGTTGCGCGGGAAGAGGTCCCGGTGCACGAACCCGTGTCCGTGCAGGCGCGCGACCTCGCGGGCCAACTCCTCCAGGGCGCGCCTGCGCAGGGGCGCAGGGCCGGCTTCGAACAGCTGCCGCAGGGTGCTGGCCCCGGGGACCTCCTCGGTGAAGAGCAGCTGGAAGACCGGCAGACCCCACGCGCTGCGCACGCAGCCGGCGACCAGTGGGCGCGGGGCTCGGAAGCCGTTGTCGCGCAGCCAGGTGAGGTTCGCGAACTCCTGCAGGCGGGGGACCTCGACGCCGGGCCACAGGGAGCGCAGCCCGTGGCGCAGGCTCGACCGCCCGCGCAGGGGGCTGAACTTGAAGTGGGCGCGCACCTGGGCCTCCTCCACGACCCCCGCCCCGTGGCGGCGTTCGCGGCAGGCGCGTTCGATGAAGGGGAGCGCCCCTGCGATGAACCAGGCCTCGCCCTGCAAGCGCAGCCCGCGCACTTCCGACGGGACGCGCTCAGCCACCCGGCGCCTCCACCCGCTTGCGCGCCACCACGAAGGTCTGGCGCGAGAAGAAGCGCAGGGTGTGACGGAAGCCCGTCACCTCGGCGCCGGCGGCGCGGAACGCGCGACGCAGGTCGGACTTGGGGTGGGCCAGGCGCCCCTCTCCGCGGCGCGGGCGGAGTCGTCGGTGGCGAGCGGGGAGCGAGCCGGCGTCCCAGAAGCTGGCGACGACCAGGTCGCGGCTGACCCGCACCAGCTCGGCGATGGTGCGCCGCAAGAGCGCCTCGTCCCCGAGGTGGTGCAGGAGCCGGCAGCACACCACGGCGTCGAAGGTGTTCTCGGGGAAGGGCAGGGCCTCCACGTCGCCGCAGAGTAGGGGGTGGCCATCCACCTCGGCGGCCGCGAGCATCGAGGGCGAGACGTCGAGCCCTACCCAGTGGCGCCCCTCCGCTTCGATCGCCTCACGCAGGCGCCCCGTTCCACAGGGAACGTCGAGCACCGACGCGTCGCCCCCGAGGTGGCGGCGCAGGATCCCCGCCACCAGCCGCGGGTCGTGACCGCGGCGGCGGGCTGAACTCCAGCGCCGCCCCTCGTAGCGCACGCCGGAGTCGGGCTCTCGCCAATGCTCCTTCGGATCGATCATGTCTCGCCCGAACGGTGGCCCGGGGCGGCGCTGGGTAGGATACCGGGATGAAGCTGGCGATCCTCCCCGGCCTGGGCGCCGACGGGGGCATGTACGGCCCCCGCTTCCGCGCTCTGGCCGACGAGGTGGTCCTCGTCGAGTGGCCGCGCGAGGCGAGCGAGACGAGCCTGGCCGCAGTCGCCGAGCGCTTGATCGACGACTGGCACCTCGCCGACTGCGACGCCGTGGCCGGCTCCTCCCTGGGGGGGATGGTGGCCTGCGAGATCGTCGAGCGGATCCCCGCCCGCAAGCTGGCGTTGATCGGCAGCGCCCTGCATCCGAGCGAGGTCAACAGCGCACTGGCCCAGATCGCCAAGCTCAGGCGCTTCGTGCCCCTCGAATTCCTGCAGACCCTATTGGGGAAGGAGCCGATCGCCCAGAACTCCCCCCTCATGGAGATGATCTCCCGCGCGGACCCCGAGTTCATCCGCGCCATGGCCGCGGCGATCTTCGAGTGGCCGGGTCGCCCCGAGCCGCGGGGGGATCTGGCGCGCATCCACGGGGCCTGGGACCTGGTGATCCGCGCGCCCGATGCGGGGGCCCGCATTCTGCCCCGCGCCGGGCACATGATCGCCATGACCCACGAGGCTGTGGTCGCCGACTGGCTGGCGGATTTCCTCGGCTGAGTGCGCGGGGGCGCGCTGCGGCCGACCAACTATCATGGAGGACGGTCCAACCTCCTCGGCACACCCGATGCTCCGACCCACGCTGCTCATTCCCCTCCTCCCCGCCGCCCCCTTCGCCCTGGCCCAGGAGACCGCCTGGGAGACGATCCAGCTGGACGCCGGCTTCTACTGCGAAGGCGCCTGCTTCGGCGACTTCGACGGGGACGGTGAGGCGGACGTCGCCTCCGGACCCTTCTGGTACGCGGGGCCGGACTTCCGCACGCGCCACCGCATCTACGAGGGGGAGCCCTTCGACCCGGCCGGCTACTCCGACAACTTCTTCGCCTGGGCGCGGGACCTGGACGGGGACGGTTGGCAGGACCTCTTCGTGATCGGCTTTCCGGGGAAGGAGGCCTGGTGGTTCAAGAACCCCGGCGGCGGCGACGAGCTCTGGCCGCGCTACCTAGTGCAGGACAAGGTCGACAACGAGTCCCCGGACTTCGTCGACGTGAACGGTGACGGCCTCGAGGATCTGCTGTGCAACGCCGACGGGAAGCTCTGCTGGTTCGAGCGCGTCCCCGACGACCCGACCGCGCGTTGGATCCAGCACGACGTCACCGGCGACATCGGCGCCAAGGCCTTCTCCCACGGCCTGGGAGCGGGGGACCTGGACGGAGACGGACGCGTCGACCTGCTCATGAAGCAGGGGTGGTGGCGGCAGCCGGCGTCCCTGGAGGGGGATCCCCTCTGGGAGCACCACCCCTACCCGTTCGGTCGCGGGTACGGCGGCGCCCAGATGCTGGTCTACGACGTCGATGGAGACGGAGACGGGGACGTGGTCTCGAGCCTGGAGGCGCACCGCTTCGGCCTCTCGTGGTTCGAGAACGTCATCGACCGGGGGGAAGGGGAGCCCTTCGTCGAGCACCCCGTCATGGGGAGTGAGCCGGGGGAGTTCGGCTCGCCCCTGGCGGTCAGCGAGCTGCACGCCCTGGCCCTGGCGGACGTGGACGGCGACGGGTTGACCGACGTCGTCACCGGCAAGCGCTACAGGTCCCACAACTTCCGCGAGGAGGGTTCGCGGGACCCTCCCTACCTCTTCTGGCTGCGCCTCGAGCGGGATGACGAAGGGGCGCGATTCTCGGTCCAGGTCGTGCACGACGACTCGGGGGTGGGCACCCAGGTGGTGGCGACCGACGCCAACGGCGACGGGCTCGTCGACATGGTGGTCGGCAACAAGCACGGCACCTTCGTCCACCTGCAGCGCGCCCTCGACGTCCCCGGCGCGCGCGCCCTGGCGCCGCCCAAGCTCCCGCCTCCGCTCAAGGACCGGCGTTTCCCCCCCGGCGGGGTGATCCCCGTGGGAGAGGACGGCGACCCGCTGAACCTCGACTTCGAGACGGGGGACCTCAGCGACTGGACCGCCGAGGGGAACGCCTTCGAGGGGCAGCCGATCCGCGGCGATCCGGTAAGGGTGAGGCGCGACGACATGGATGCCCTCCCCGCCGGTGACTTCTGGGTCGGCGGCTACGAGCTGCACGGGGACGGACGCACCGGGACCCTGACGTCGGAGCCCTTCACCCTCGAGCTCCCCTGGGCGGCCTTCCTGCTCGCGGGGGGCGGCCACGATTCCACCCGCGTGGACCTGGTCGCCGCCGAGGACGGAGCGCGCCTGATGAGCGCCACCGGGCGCAACCACGAGGAGCTGCGGCCCGTGGTGCTCGACCTCTCCGCTCACCTGGGCGAGTGGGTGCGCCTGCGGATCGTCGACGAGCATCGCGGCGGCTGGGGGCACGTGAACTTCGACCACTTCCGCCTCTACGCCGAGCGCCCGAGCTTCCCCGCGGGACTCGAGGTGCCCTCGCTCCTCGACGTGCGCGCCCACGCGGGCCTGACCCCCGAGCGCGCCGCCGAGGCGATGAGCGTGCCGGAGGGCTTTCGCGTCGACCTGATCGCCGGAGAACCGGACCTGCACCAGCCGATCGCGCTCACGATCGACGAGCGCGGGCGGATCTGGGTGGCGGAGGCGCACAGCTATCCCGTCAAGCGCGCTCCCGAGCCGGGCACCGACCAGATCCTGATCTTCGAGGACGCCGACGCCGACGGCACCTTCGAGTCGCGCAAGGTCTTCATCGAGGGGCTCGACCTGGTCAGCGGCTTCGAGGTGGGCCACGGCGGCGTGTGGGTCGGTCAAGCGCCGGAGTTGCTCTTCATCCCCGACGCCGACGGGGACGACGTGCCCGACGGTCCCCCCGAGGTGGTGCTCGACGGCTGGGGGTACCAGGACACCCACGAGACCCTGAACGCCTTCAACTGGGGGCCGGACGGGTGGCTCTACGGCTGCCACGGGGTCTTCACCCACTCCAAGGTCGGTCCGCCGGGGACCCCCGACGAGGAGCGGGAGCGAATCAACGCCGGCGTCTGGCGCCTGCACCCCGTCACGCGGGAGTTCGAGGTCTTCGCCTGGGGGACCTCGAACCCGTGGGGGGTCGACTTCGACGACCACGGCCAGGCCTTCGCCACCGCCTGCGTCATCCCGCACCTCTTCCACATGGTCCAGGGGGGGCGTTTCCACCGTCAGGCGGGGGCGCACTTCAATCCCTACGTCTACGACGACATCAAGACGGTCGCCGACCACCTGCACTGGGTTGGGGACACGCCCCACAGCGGCAACCGCCGCTCCGACTCGGTGGGGGGTGGGCACGCCCACTGCGGGGCGCTGATCTACCTGGCCGACTCCTGGCCCGAGCGCTACCGCAACACCCTCTTCGTCAACAACGTCCACGGCAACTGCATCAACAACGAGCGGCTGGAGCCGAGTCGCTCCGGCTACGTCGGGCGGCACGAGGACGACTTCCTGGTGGCCAACGACCTCTGGTTCCGCGGCATCAACATGCGCTGCGGGCCGGACGGCAGCGTGTACATGATCGACTGGTACGACGAGCAGGCCTGCCACCTCACCAACCCCGAGATCTGGGACCGCACCAACGGGCGGCTCTTCCGCGTGTCCTACGGGGAGCCCGCACCCCTGCGCGTCGACCTGGGGGCGCTGAAGGAGCGGGAGCTGATCGAGCTCTGCCTGCACCCCAACGACTGGTACGTGCGCACCGCGCGGCGCTTGCTCGCCGAGCGCGGTCTGTCGAAGAGGGGTCGCAGCAGGCTGGTGGAGATCCTCGAGACGCACCCGGAAGTGCCGCGGCGACTGCGGGCCCTGTGGGCGCTGCACGGGGCGGGCCGGACCGATGGGGATCTGCTCCTGGACCTGCTCGCGAGCACGCACCCGCACCTGCGCTCCTGGGCGATCCAGTTGGCCTGCGAGGGGGGCGCGCCCGAGCGGCGCTTCCTGGCGCAGATGGAGCAGCTCGCCGCCTCCGACCCCTCCCCCGTGGTGCGCCTCCACCTCACGAGCGCCCTGCAGCGCCTGCCCCTGGAGCAGCGCTGGGAGATCGCCCGCGGGCTCCTCGCCCACGGCGAGGACGCCGACGACCCGAACCTGCCCTGCATGATCTGGTACGGGATCGAGCCCCTGGTGCCCGAGCGCCCCGCCGCCGCTCTGGCGTTGGCGCGCTCGGCGCAGATCCCCAGCGCAGTGGGCTGGATCCACCGCCGCGCGGCGGCGGACGACGGGGCGCGCGAGGAACTGATGCGCGTCCTGGCCGAGGCCACCGGTGACGCCGAGCGGCGCTCGATCCTGGAGCAGACCTTGCGCGCCCTGGGCAAGCGTCGCGGCGTGGCGATGCCCGCGGCCTGGCCGGCGGCCTACGCAGCGATCCGGCGCGACGGCGACGGAGGCGCCCGCGAGCGGGCGGTGGTCCTGGCGGCGATCTACGGCGACGCGGCCGCCTTCCCCGAATTGCGCTCCAAGCTGGCGGATCGCGGGGGCGACCGGGAGGAGCGCGAGCTGGCCCTCGACGCCCTGGTGCGCGGCAAGGACCGCACGGCGGTGCCGGCGATCTGCGCCCTCTTGGAGGAGGACGCCCTGCGCGCCAAGGCGCTCAAGGCCCTGGCCTCCTTCGACCACCCCGACGTGCCCGCCGCGATCCTGGGTGCCTGGCCGCGCCTCGACGAAGGGCAGCGCCGCGACGCGATCGCCACCCTCACCTCCCGTTCCGCGGGGGCCCTGGCCCTGATGGACGCGCTGGAGGAGGAGCGGGTCCCGCGCACGCTGCTCACCGCCTTCGAGCTGCGCAAGCTGGCGGCGTTCGGGGATCCCGCGCTGGACGCCCGGGTGGCGGAGGTGTGGGGCGCGGTGCGCTCCATCGGCGGCGACGCCCAGGAGGAGATCGAGCGTTGGCAGGGGATCCTGGGCGACCAGGCGCTGACGGCGGCGGATCTTCCCTTCGGTCGCGACGTCTACTCGCGCACCTGCGAGCGCTGCCACACCCTCTACGGCGTGGGGGAGGAGATCGGTCCCGACCTGACCGGCGGCAACCGCTTCGACGTCGAGTTCGTGTTGCAGAACGTGATCGACCCCAACGCGGTGATCCCCAACGAGTACCAGGTCACGATCGTCCTGACCGACGACGGTCGCATCGTGACCGGGATCGCGATGGAGGAGAACGAGGAGACGCTGACCCTGCAGACGGAGAACGAGATCCTGATCCTGGGGCACGAGGAGATCGAGGCGCGCAAGCTGGACGAGAACTCGATGATGCCCCAGGGGCAGCTCGACACCCTCTCCGAGGAGGAGGTGATCGCGCTGATCGCCTACCTGCGTCACGACCAGCAGGTGCCGCGGCGCATGACGGCCGAGAACGTGGCGGAGCTCTTCGACGGCGAGACCTTGGCGGGGTGGCGCGGCGACGAGTCCCTCTGGAGCGTGGAAGAGGGGACGATCGTCGGCGCTTCCCCGGGGATCGGCGAGAACGCCTTCCTCGTCTCCGATTTCGACCTGGGAGACTTCCGCTTGATCGTCGACGTACACCTCACGCCGCCGGAGGGGAACAGCGGCATCCAGTTCCGCAGCCACGCGCGCGACGACGGTTCGGTCGCCGGCTACCAGGCGGACATCGGCGCCGGCTGGTGGGGGACCCTCTACGACGAGCACGGCCGCGGCAGTCTGGTGGGGGGTGAGCAGGTCGACGCGGTGCACCCCGGGGAGTGGAACTCCTACGAGATCGTCGCCGTGGGGAACCGCGTGCTGACGGCCCTGAACGGCGTGCCCTGCGTCGACTACACCGACGGCGAGCAGCGCCCGCGCGGCGTCCTGGCGCTGCAGCTGCATTCCGGCGGGCCCTTCGAGGTGCGCTTCCGCGATCTGCGCCTGGAGCTGGACCCGGAGGCTCACCTGGTGACGGTCACCGATTCGCGATGACGGATCTTCCGATCGTGGTCGACTGCCACGCCCACCTCGACGGGCGCCATCTGGGGAACGAGGGGGCCGGTCTGCGCGGCATCCTCGAGCGCTGCGAGCGCTACGGGGTGGGGGCGCTGGTCTTCTCGCTCTTCCTGGAGGAGGGGGGCTTGGAGTTGCCCCTGGAGGAGATCGAGGGTATCGCCGCGGACCACGCCACGGTGGTCGGGGTGTCCCTCGGGCTCTACCCTCCGCTCGCGGCCGTTCCGCGGGAGACGCTCGACGCGCAGGTGGCGCACGCCCGCACGGCGGCCCTCGAGCTGGCCCGTGAGGGTCGCGTCGTGGCGATCGGCGAGGTGGGGCTCGACTACTACTGGCCCGCGGTCGAGCACCTGAGGGAGCAGAAGCTCGAGCCGGGTGAGATCGACAGCCGCGTGGCGACGGCGCACGAGGAGATCCTGCGCGAGCAGCCGGTGCAGGACTGCATCGAGACGCAGCAGGCGCTCTTCCGCGCCATGATCGAGCTGGCGGTGGAGGCGGACCTGCCGCTCGTCATCCACGGCCGCGACGCCTACGCCGACATCCTGCACGTCCTGGGGGAGAGCGAGATCGACCCCCGTCGTGTCATGTTGCACTGCTTCGCCGGCACGCCCGAGATCGCGGTGGAGGCGGCGGGTCGCGGTTACACCCTCTCGATCCCCTCCTCGGTCGGCTACCGCGCCAAGTTCGCCGCCGCCGCCCGCGCGGTCGACCTGTCGGCGCTGGTGACCGAGACCGACTCGCCGTACCACAGTCCCTTCGTCGGCTTGTGGAAGGCCGCCGGCAAGCAGGCCCGCGAGGCGGGCCGGCCGGAGGATCAGGGCCGACTCTTCCTCGAGCGGGTCGAGGAGCGCTACCCCGGCCTCTCCTTCGGCGAGGTGCCCGCCACCGAGCACCTCCTCAAGGGCTCCAAGCGCGCCGTCAACGAACCGACCTTCGTGCGCTGCGCGGCGACGGGGCTGGCGGAGGTGCTGAGGCGGGGGGTGGGGGAGGTGTGCGAGGCGACGTGGGGGAACGCGGAGCGGCTCTTCGGGCTCGATTCGAGGCGGTGAGGTCGCCTGGCGCGGGGGGATCCTCAGGAAGAACCCAGGATCGGGCGTTGATGGACGGCTGCACTCCCGTGGGTCACCTCCGGACGGAGAGCAGAACTCGTACCCTGGACGAGCGATGAACCGAGCGGAAGTGCGAGCGTGGGTAGAGGAGCGCCGCGATCAGATCCTCGACCTCCTGGCCGAGATGATCGCGACCGACAGCGTCACCGGCGGAGAGCTACCGCTAGCGGAGCTCTGCGCGGCTTGGCTGCGCGAGCACGGGATCGAGGCGATCCTGCAACCCTGCCTCGACCGGGCGAACGTCGTCAGTGTGGTGGGGAGCGGGGAGCCGACCCTGCTCCTCGCCGGGCACCTGGACACCGTCGGGCCCGGGGATGGCGCCTGGACCTACGGCCCATGGACGCCGACGATCGCGGAAGGGCGGATGTACGGCCTGGGCGCGAGCGACATGCACGCCTCGACGGTGGGGGCGTACTTCGCTTCGCTCTTCCTCGCGACTCGCGATCTGCCGGGCCGTCTCGTGACCATGTTCGCCATCGAGGAGGAGCGCAGCGGCGCCGGCAGCGCGGAGTTCGTGAAGTGGGCGCGCGAGGAGCGCTTCCTCGACTTCTCCCGTACCGAATGCGTCATGGCGGAGCCCACCGACCTGAAGTACGTCTGCCTGGGGAATCGCTGCGCCTCGTTCGTACGGCTGACCGTCGAGGGGATCGGGGGGCACGGGGCGCGCCCGGGTCAGGCGCGCAACCCCCTGGTCAAGTTGAACCAGATCCTGGCCGGGCTGGCCGACTTGCAGGAGCAGTGGCGCAGGGAGCACGCCGACCCGCGCTTCGGTCGCACGACGCTGACCCCCACTTCGCTGGAAGGGGGGAGCGTCGAGCGCCCCAACGCGATCCCCGTGGGGGCAGCGGCGCTGGTGGACTGCCGATTGACGCCGGCGCTCAGCGCGGACGGGCGCGCGCTCTTCCGGAGCGGCGTGGAAAAGTGCCTGCTCGGCTTCGAGGAGAAGGGGTTCCGCATCGACTGGGAGGAGCGTCACGTCCGTGCGGGCCACCTCCTGGCGGAGGACCATCCCCTGGCCGAGCTCGCCATGACGGTCCTGCGCGACGACCTGGGGGTCGCCGACGCCCACTTCCACTACACCGCGGCGGGCAACGACTCGTCCTGCTTCGACGAGGCGGGGATCCCGATCGTCAACAAGCTGGGGCCGGGGAACCTGGAGTCGATCCACCGGGCGGACGAGTTCGTCGAGGTGGAGAGCGTCCTGAGGGGGGTGGAGCTCTACATCTGGCTGGGGCTGCGCTACTTCGGGCTATCGTGATGGGATGAAGTCCCACACCGCCGAGCTCCATTTCCAGGTCCCCACCCGCATGGCCTTCGTCCACATCACCCCGGAGGTCGAGGCCGAAGTCAGGAACAGCGGCATCCGCGAAGGCCTCTGCCTGGTCAACGCCATGCACATCACCGCCAGCGTCTTCATCAACGACGACGAGCCGGGGCTGCACGAGGACTACGCCCGCTGGCTGGAGGAGCTGGCCCCCTTCTCCGCCAGCCCGAAGGACTACCACCACAACCGCACCGGCGAGGACAACGGCGATGCGCACCTCAAGCGTCAGGTGATGGGGCGCGAGGTGGTGGTGGCGGTGACCGACGGGCGCCTGCACTTCGGTACGTGGGAGCGCATCTTCTACGGGGAGTTCGACGGCCGCCGAGACAAGCGGGTGTTGGTGAAGGTGATCGGGGAGTAGGAGTCGACGTGGCTGCCCTCGAACGACTCGGCCGGTACTGGAAGCGGGAGCGCACCTCGACCTGGCCGGCGCCGCGGGAGCTCTTTCTGCTCCGGATCGACGATCCGAGGGAGTTGCCCGACGAGTTGGACCTCCCCTCGGAGCACTTCGTCGGTTTCGTGGCATGGGAGACCGCCGACCTGCCCGTCGGAGAAGTCATACCGGTCGTCGACCGCCTACTGGACGCCGGCTGCGTGTACTTCCACGCATGGGGTGCGGACAGTGGACGCGTGCACGACATCGCTGATGAGTCCATCGTCATACGGGAGATCGACGCAGACGAGGACTACCCCGACGACGCGCCCTTGATCATGACCACCGGGGAGGAGGGGCCGTTGGACGAGGCCCTGTTCTGGGTCCTGTACTGCACGGAGTGCGACGACGCATTCCAGGACTCCTGCCGCGCCGTGCTGGCGCTCCTCATCGGAGTCGACGCCGAGGTCGAACAGCGCATCCGCTACGCCCTGGAGCATCCCGAACGCTTCATCAAGGAGGTCTGCTCGGACTGATCGCAGCCCAGTATCCTCCTCCCCCCGCCCCTCCACCCAACTCCCGCACGTCGAAGAAAGAGCCATGTCCGACCAACCGCAGTCCGAGTTCCCCGAGAACCACTGGCCCGAGATCCAGCGCCGCGCCGAGGCGCAGGGCGCGGAAGCGGTGATCGCCTACATCGACGGAGCCGAGGAGGATCCCCAACGCCTGAACCTCTACGAATTCGCACGCCAAGCACTCGGCCAGCGAGATTGGAGCGGGAAGAACCTGGACGTCCCCGCCGCGGTCGCCCGGGCCGGGATCGCGGCGGTGATGGCCTTCGCGCAGGTAGTCGAAGACGCAGAGCGGCGCACGCGGGTGACTGACTTCGCGAACGTCATGTCCTTCAACCTCTCGGCGGACCTGGCGGAGTGCTGGCCGGGCGACGAGCTGCCGCGTAGGCGCGAGCACTTCGAAACTGGCCTCGAGGCCGCCGAGGACTGCCTGCGCTGGCGCAGGGAGCTCGCCAAGGGAGACTCCCCGATGTCGATGGCGCACTGGGCGCGGGGGATGCACCTCCTGTCGCTCCAGCGCCCGGCGGAGGCGGTGGAGGACTTCGAGGCGGCGTGTCGCCACAGCCACGCCGCGGCGCAGGCGGATGGCAAGTCGCACGCCGTCGAGGCGAACGGGGACTTCATCGTGATCCTGAACGGCGGCTACGCCGGCATCGCGCAAGCCGCAGCCGGAGTCGCGGAAGGTCGCGAGCGGTACGAAGCGGCGTGCCGGGCGTTCGCCGAGACAGATCAGGCGGAGTTGAAGGGCGACGCGCAGTTCGGCCTGGACCAGTTGCAGGTCGTGGGCGCGAAGTTCTTGGGGAGGTAGGCCCGCTACCCGTCCCGCTCCTCGAGCGTCTGGCGCAGGAGCGGAAGTTGGGCCCGGTCCTTCTCCCGTCCCGTCTCCTCCTTGAGGGCGATCAGCGCCTCCAAGTCGAGGACGCGGACACGCAGTGCGTCTCCGACCTCCAGCCAGCCGCTCTCGGGAACGAGGTCCGCGTACTCGCCCCCCCCCGAGACGGTACCCAGGAGGTCGAGCGGCCCCGCGCTCGTCATGAGGAGCATGTGCCCACCGGACGCGAGGTCCTCCTCCGTCGGCTCCAGCCGCTTCGGAAGATGCTCGCGGTAGCAGGCTTCCAGGAAACGCAAGGCCTCGATCAGACGGCGCCGGTTCTCCGCGTCCCGTGCGTGCACCAGGTCGAGGTCGAAGGTCGACGTCGGCACGCCGTGCAGGACCGCGCACACCCCCCCGACGACTACGAAGTCCACCTCGCGCCGGGCCAGCTCAGCCAGGATCGTCCGGAAGTCCATCCCTTGCACTAGCTCCCCTCACGCAGGGCGAGCACCGCGTCGACGTGGCCCTGGAGAACCTCGAGTCGCTCCCCGGGTGTCAGAGAGAGCATCCAGCGGATCAGGGTCCGATCCACTCCGTCCGACTCCACGCTCGGCTCGCGCTCGGAGGGGGTCTCCTCCGGCTCCCCCGCGACCGGGCTCGTGGAATCCATGGTCGGATTCTCGCCCCGACCGCCCATTCGCTCAAGTCGGCGGAGATGCCCCGCCCCAATGCAGCGCTCCCGCGCCAGCCTCGCAGCCGGCGCGGGAGCGCATCAGATCTCACTCAGATCACTGGAAGAGGATCTCCACCCCGTCCGTGAAGTTCGAGGTCGAGCCCGGGTTGTGGTCCCGGAACCAGCACTGGAAGTTCCAGGTCTCGCCCGGCTGCACCGCGTAGGGGCCGCCCGCGGTCGGGAGCTGGGTCAGGTCGAGGACCGTGCTGAGCTCGCCCGCGGCACCCGTGCTGCCGAGGCTCGATATGTGGCGCCCCGTGGTACCGCCCAGGCAGAGGTTGCCCTGGCTGCCGCCGGGGCCGACCACGAAGTCCTGGGTCTGGGAGTTCACGAAGTAGCCGAACTCGTTGGTGGCCAACTGGGTGGCCTCGAGCGTCACGTCGTTGTCCACCACGAAGTCGCTGCCGTAGGCGGCGATCACGGCGGACTGCCCCGAGGAGTTCTGGACCGCCGGGCCGCAGTAGGAGCTGCCGATCTGCGTGTCGTCGTCGCAGCCCAGGATCGAGAGGTCGAAGGCGTCGAGGCCCCCTTCGACGATGCTCTGCGAATCGCCGTCGTTGGCGGTGAAGCGCAGCCGCATGTCGGCCGTGAGCGTGACCCCCGCGGCCGACAAGTCGGCGGCGCTGATGGCGTGGGTCCTCCAGCTCGTACCGCCGTTGGTGTCGTGGCGGGCGATCTCGTCCCAGGGACCCGCGAGGCCGTTGCTGCTGGCTTCGACCAGGAGCATGTCGGTCCCGTCGTCGTTGGTCAGGCGCAGGTAGTACGCGTAGCTGATGAACGGCTCGCCGCCGGTCATGTCGAGGGCCGGCGAGGTCAGGCGCACCGCGCCCTCGTCCACGTCCGTGTTCCCCGTCTGGTTCTGGGTCAGGTAGCACTGCCCACTGCCGTCGTAGTCCGAGCTGGGGTCGTAGTCCCACCCCGGATCGTCGACCGGGACGCCGCGCTGCCAGTCACCGGTGGTGGCCCCCAGGTTCTCGGGAGTCCAGCCGGTGTCCGACTCGAAGTCGTCGACGAAGACCGCGGTCAGCGTTCCCACCTCGGCGGTGTGCACGGTGCCCGGGGCGCCGTCGGGGCTCGTCACCAACCCGCAGGTGGCGTCGGTGAAGGCGAAGTAGAACTCGGGGAGGTCGTCGCAGTCCGGCGCGGGCAGGTCCGCGGCGTACAGGCCTCCGCCCTGGTCGGTCATGACCACCGAGTTGTAGCTCCCTCCGTCGTAGCGGTAGTAGAGCTCCACGTTCCCCACCACGGTGCCCATCACCGTGGCCGAGACCGGAGTGGGCACCCCCGGCGCCAGGAGCTCGGGGAAGTCGGCCGTGATGCTCACGTACCCAGGCAGGCAGGCCGCCGCCTCGGCGGTGATGATGCCGGCGATGGTGGTGTGGAAGTACGTGGTGATGTTGGCCGTTCCACCGGGGCACAGGTGGCAGTAGCTCATGATCGTGCCCTGGTTGGTGCAGTTGATCACCCCGTTGCAGTTGTCGTAGCACTCGTCCAGCGGCGGGCAGTAGTCGTGCGTGTGGTACGAGCCGAAGTTGTGCCCCAGCTCGTGGGCGATGACCATGAAGTCCCAGTTGTTGGGCTGCTGCACGACGGGGAACTGCACGTTGCCGTTGATGTTGCCCGACACCGAGAAGTTGTAGGTGTCGTCGCACAGGACGTCGACCCACGCCACGCCGCAACCGAGGTTGGCGCCGCTCAGGAAGTGCCCGAGGTTGGCGCCCCCGGGGACGTTCCCGGCCCAGGCGGCCTGGAACTCGTAGAGGACGTCGACACAGCCCCCACCCGAGTCCTGGGAAGTCCAGGGATCGTTGGAGTTGGTGTAGAACTGCATGTAGGGGAAGGTCAGGATCGTGTCCACCTGCGTCTCGTAGCGATCGCTCACGAACCCGAGCAGGGTCGTGATGTAGGTCGTCATCGCGCCCAGGTCGTTCCACACCTGGTAGAGCTGGTAGTCACTCTCGATGGCGATCTTGCACTCGCGCTGGCTGCAGGAGGCGTAGGAGTTCGGGTTGCCGAGCTCCTTGGCCGGCCCCGGAGGGAGCGTGCGCTCACCGGGGACGGGAGTGGCCTGGCAATCGTTGTCCAGGAACATGCCGCGCTGGTTGAGGGAGGTCTCGGTGACCACCAGGACGTCTCCATTCGTCCAGCTCCCTTGGCCGTCGGGCCGCGGGACGAAGTGCACCAACCGTCCGCCGTAGTGGATCCAGCCGTTGGTGGCCGTGTTCGAGAAGGAGAGTCTCACCGTCGAATCGGGATCCCCGACCACCGTCCCCTTCCAGAGGGTCAGGTCCAGGTTGGGGAGCAGGTCCGGGCGCCGCTCACCGTCCACTAGGAAGCCGAAACGCATGCGCTCCAGGTCGATGCGCGTCAGGTCGAGATCGACGCTCGGCCCGAAGGGCAGTTGGACGTCCGTCATCCGGACCTGGTCCAGTCCGAGGAGATCCTGCACCGCGTCCAGCCGGGCGCGGGCGGTCACCTCTTCGCGAGCGGTGTCCACCGCAGTCACGTCGAGGGGGAAGGGGCGCGCATCTTGCGCGTGGGCGAAAGCCGTCAGAAAGAGGGGGCCCAGGAGCCCTCCTACGAGCAGCCGTCTCATGGCACCTCCAGTGCAATGGGGAGGAAGGGGTGCGGAAGGGGAGGTCGGGGGGCCCCCGCGCCCCGCGCTGGTGCCCACCAAGGCCAGATTAGCAGACCCCTAGTACGGGAAGTGTGAATGCCACCCAGGCGCGGAATGACGCCGGGGCTAGGATTCCGCGATGCTCTCGGCGCTCAGGCCACTCGCCCTCACCCTCTCGGTTTCAATCCCCGCCGCTCAGGAGGGATTGCGCGACCTGAAGTCGAAGGACCCCGCCGTGCGCGAGGCCGCAGTCGTCGCCCTGGCGGAAGAGGGGGGTGACGGGGCGGAGAAGCACCTCCTGCGGGCGTTGAAGGACGCGGACTGGCTCGTGCGTCTGCGGGCGGTCGAGGGACTGGCACGTCACGGGTCCAGTTCTTCCTTCAAACCCCTGCTGAAAGCGGCGACCGAAGGGCCTTTTCGCGCCCTGCGGGTCGCGGCCGTGCGGGCGCTCGCGCGCGTCGCGCCGGAGAAGACCCTCGACGAGCTCAGCGGCGACCTGCGGGGCCGCAAGGCCGCCGTCGCCGTGACCTCGCTCGCCGACTTTGCCGTCCGCGGTCCGCGTCCGGAGGGGAAGGGCCTGAGGCAGCTCGAGCGCTTGCTCGCGAGCGAGGAGCTGGCGATGCGCAGCGAGGCCGCACGGGCCTGGGTCTCCTGCGCCGCGCCGGACGTGCGCGGGGCGGCGCTCGATCGGCACTTCGACCACGGCGACCTGGTGCAGCAAGCCGTCGGTCTGGAGATGGCCGCGCGTGTGGCGCAGGCCGCGCCCGTCGCCGGGGATCTGAGCGCGGCCCGCGACGTCCTCCTGCGCCCGGAACTGCACCCCGTCCTCGAACGGCGCGCGATCGCCTTCGCGGTGGCCGCCGTCGCAGCGATCGACGGGGAGGCCGACCGCGCCTCGGCGTTTGACCGGATGATCCTGGAGCCCCTCTTGCCGGAGGAGGGCGTCCGGACGCGTGCCGCCCGTGTCTTGGAGGGCACGGCCTCCATCCTGCCGTCGAAGAACACCCTGGAGTGGGCCGAACGCCTCTGCTCCCACGACGACGAGGACCTGCGCGCCGCGGCGGCCAAGGCCCTGCGGGCGATCGGCGATCGAGGGGCACGCGATCTCGCGTTGGCACGACTCGAGTCGGAGCCCTCCGCACGCGTGCGCCTGCAACACGTCCTGACCGCGTCCCTCCACGGCGCCTTCGGTACTCCCGGCGGGGAGGCGGCCCTGGCCGCACGCCTCGCCGACGACCCGGATCCGCTCGTGCGCGAGGCGGCGGCGGTCGCCTTGGGTCGGGAAGGTCCCGCCGCGGCCTCCGTCGAGGCCCTGGTGGGCGCCACCCGGGACCCGCGCTGGGAGGTGGCCGTCGGCGCCGCCGTCGCCCTCGGCAAGACGCGCGCCGATGCGGCGCTCGCGTGCCTCGAGGAGCTGACCCGGCACACCGACTGGCGCCTGCGCGGCGCGGCCGCGGTGGGGCTCTACCACGCAGCGCGGGCCGAGGCGATCGAGCCCCTGCTGGCGCTGCTCGACGATGCGAGCCCGACCGTGATCAGCACCGCCCACCGCGCGCTCCTCGGCCACGCGGGACCCCAGGCGGCCGACCTGAAGCCGAGCGACTGGCGCGGTTGGTGGGAGGAGCACCTGCAGCGGGTGCGCTTCCGCTCCCCGGAGGAGCTGCGCGCCCGCCGCGAGAAGTACGGCTACTCGGTGCCGGACCACGAGATCTACCGCGGCCTCGACGTGGTCGTCGTGCCCGGCGCCGGGGACCACATCGAGGCGGTGCTCGATCGCCTCGGCATCCAGTACCGCACCGTCCTGGGGGGGCGCCTCGACGAGGCGGGGCTGCACCCCTTCGCGATCCTGGTGACGGGCTGCACCGGGGAGCTCGAGGCGCGCGACGTCGAGGTCGTGCAGTGGTTCGTGCACTCCGGCGGCGCGCTCTTCGCCTCCTGCTGGGCGCTGACCTACACGGTCGAGCGCGGCTTCGAGGGCCTCGTGACCAAGTACCCCTCGCCGGCGGAGGTCCTCGACCGCGTCCAGGCCACGCCGGTGGTCCCCGACAGCCCCTACCTCACCGGGATCTTCGACGGGGGGGTGGTGCCGATCTACGAGCTGCAGGGCGCGCACCTGATCCAGGTGCTCGACCCCGAACGCGTCGAGGTGCTCGTCGACAGCCCCTGGGCGGCGCTGCGGCACGGCTCGGGGGACCTGACCGCCTGGTTCCGAGCGGGCCACGGCGTGGTGCTCGACTCCGTCAACCACTTCGACCTGCAGGGCCTGATGCTGGCGACGCACCTCGACGGCGCCGAGGAGCTGATGGGCTACGCCGTCGACCACATGGGCCTCTCCCTCGAGCGGCTGAGGGAGGTGCGCAAGGAGCGCTGGTGGAAGAGCCGCTCGAAGGCGGCGGCGGAGGTGGACGACCTCTCGGCCTTCCGGATCCTGACCAACTTCGTGCGGGAGAAGAGGATCTCCGACGGCTAGCCCGAATTATTCACGAGGGTGGGACGCGGGTGTGTCCGGCGTGTCGAT
>CAZDQL010000051.1:0-47017 GCA_964507325.1 uncultured Planctomycetaceae bacterium
AATCGACACGCCGGACACACCCGCGTCCCACCCTCGTGAATAATTCGGGCTAGCTCGGCTCCCGGCACACCTCCCGCGTCCGCGTAGAACTTGATCTCGAATGTGATCGGGTCCTCGAAGCAGGAGCTCCAGCCGGTACCGTCGTTGTAGGCGGTCAGACCCCAGAAGCGCATCCCGCAGACGTCCCCATTCACGTTGGAGAAGTCCTCGTAGACGCGATAGCCGGCATCCGCGTCGCTGTTGGCCGCGGACCAGGAGTCCCCGGTGCCATGCACCGGCTGGGAGAAGAGCGCATCGGATGGGCAGGTCACGTCGCGGCCCCCGCCGCCGGTCGGATGGGGGGGCGAGACGGTGGGGAAGCCCGTCAGCGCTGCGGGTGACGACTCTGGAATGACCGTGACGATGCGCGCCTCCGCGAGGGGCGAGCCCCAGTACACGTTGACCAGCGCCTGGCTGCCCGGTTCGGCGGGCAGCGTGATCTCGGCGCGGGTAGCTCCCAGCTGCGGGTCCTGAAGGTGGAGGACCGTCTTTTGGCCGACTCCGGAGATCAGCCAGAGGGCGCCGCCGTTGTGGGTCGCCCGGAGGGGCTCTCCAATGGGGGTCTCCGCGACCACGGTGGCCTTCGTTAGGGGTTTGCCCGTAGCGCTCAGAATCGAAGCCGCCAGCTCGGAATCCGACGGTTCGCCGACCGCCGCCGAGGGCACGGCGTGGACCCCGCCGATGGCGAGGGCGAAGATGCTGCCCGCGAGCAGCCAACTCCTTCTTAGCATTGGATCTTCCTTCAGCCTGCGATTGGGGGGGAGGCACTCCTGGTTGCCCGCCCGGCGAATCGCGTCACCGGGCCAGCGGAAGAATCGAGTGGACTACGATTGCGCCGGATCGGTCGCCAACGACCGTTCCGAAGTGCCCGCGAAAAGACGAGTCGCACCCTCCTCCCGTTGAGAGGGTCCCGATCAGCCCTGTCGATGCTGCTCACGTCCCCGCTTCCCCGCGTGGGCACACGATCGTATGCAAAGGAGTACCGTGAGCATGATACTGCGAAGTCCTTCATTCGCTGGGATCCACGCGCAGATCTCCTGACATTGCAGTTCGGGTAACAGCACCTTTGGAGGCGTCGATTCTCGAAATCGGGAACGGGTAGCGCGTCGTTGGCGACTGCGTCGTTGCTGCTCGACGAGTGTCGAATGCGGTCGAGCACACTCCGTCTTGCGAGGGGAACCCGCTTGCCTAGGCTCTCTCACTGCACGCGAGAACACCCGTGAATCGCTCACTCCCGACAGCCCAATTCGCCGCAGGCGCGAGTCTCCTCGCGCTGGCTGCAGGCGCGTCGACCTCGTTGGCGATCGAGCACCTGGGACTCGCCACTCTGCCGGGCTGCGGACCCCGGAGCGGCTGCGCCGCCCTCGCCGGAGATCCCTGGGCGACGGTTCCGCTGACGAGTTGGCCGACGGCGTTCCTCGGAACCGCCTTCTTCACCGGGATGCTGGTCCTCTGGCTGGGCAGTCGCCGCGAATTGCCGGGGGTCCTGCGCTGGCTCACGCGGGCGGGAGGCGTGGCGTCGCTGTGGTTGCTGGCGGTGCTTCTGAGCGGCGAGCACTTCTGCGTCTACTGCCTCGTCACCCACGCCGCGAACCTGACCTTCTGGGGCATCGTCGAGTGCGCACGGGCGCGAGCGCCCTTGTCGCGGCCCACGAGTGCCGTCGCCAGCGCGACGTTCCTCGCAGTCTCACTGTCGCTCTGGGGTCTCGAGCTGCACAGCCGGGCCGAGGCGCGCGCACGGGGAGAGGAGGAGTTCGCCCGATCCACCGCTGCGGCGGTCCGCTCCTCTGCGGAACCAGGTGAGGAGCGTTCCGACGCGGGCTTCCGCGGCCGGTACCTCCTCGGGCCCGAGCGCGCGGCAGTCCGACTGGTCGTGATCACCGACTACCAGTGCCGCGACTGTCGAGCCATCGAGGGGCAGATCGAGCGCTTGATGGAGCGCCACGACGGCGTGTCCCTCTCCGTGAAGCACTTTCCCTACTGCCGGGACTGCAACCCCACCGTCGAGCGGACCCTCCACGGCAACGCCTGCTGGGCGGCGCGCGCGGCCGAGACGGCGGGGATCCTCTGGGGAGACGAGGGGTTTTGGTCGATGCATCGTTGGCTCTTCGAGCAGGAGGGGGTCTTCACCTCGACCGAGCAGCTGGAGTCTGGGATCCGAAGCCTCGGGTGGGACCCCCGCGGCTTCGTCGAGCTGATGACGAGCGACGCCTCGACCGCCGGGATCGCCGCGGACGTCCAGGAGGCCCGTCGCCTGGGGCTGTACCAGACGCCGATGATCTTCCTGAACGGCGTCGAGTTGCGCGGCTGGCACGTGCCCGACGCGGTGGTTCGCGCCGTCGAGGCGGTTCTCGATGCGAGGCCCGAGCCGCGCACCCACGCGGGGGACGCACCGCCCTTGGCGGTGGAGAAGTGCGTGGCGGACTGGAGCGACTCCTCGAACCCACGGCGGACGATCCCGGACGATCCTCACGCGCGCCCCTTCGGAGCCTCCGAGGCGGCGCTGCGCATCGTCCACTTCGGCGACTACCTGGAGCCGACGAGCGTCGAGGCGGATCGGATCATCCGCTCCTGGATCGAGGGACGTTCCGACGCACGCTACGAGTTCCGCCCCTACCCCGTGGATCGGGCGTGCAATCCGCACGTGGCGGAGACGAAGCACCCCGGCGCCTGCCGCAGCGCCCGCACCGCCGAGGCGGCCCATCTCCTCGGGGGGCTCGAGGTCCATCGCCGGGTGCACGCCTGGCTGATGGACCACTCGGACGCGGCGACCGACAACGCCCTGATCAGGGCGGGCGCCGCCTTGGGTGTCGACGCAGAGGCTCTCTTGGCGCTGCGCGAGGAGGACGCGGTCAGCGTCGCCCTGGGGGAGGACGTCGCAGCGGGTCACCAGTTGAGGCTGCGCAGCGTCCCGACGATCTTCGTCGACGGGCGGCAGGTCACGCGCTGGAGGTGGCTGGGTGAGGAGCGCGGGAGGGAGATCCTCCACGCGATCCTCGAGGCCGCCTGCGAGGGTCGCTAGCGCTTGCGGACCAGCCCGTGGAAGAAGAGCTTCTTCTCGGGGAGGCTCGGGTGCCGGCTCATGAGTCGCAGGGTGCCGTGGAATCCGGGCCCCGTGAGACTCGTCAGCGCCGTCAGTCGCAGGGTGTAGCGCGTCCCCTCGACGACCGTGATCAGCTCGGCCTTCAGGTGCTCCTGCTTGAGGGACTCGAGCTGCAGCTCCTCGACGACGTAGGGGATGCTGGGATCGTGGTTGACGATCTCGACGTCCACCGAGAAGGGGCGCTCCAGCTCGAGCGAGCCGAAGCTGACCCGCTCCCCGTTGATGACGCTCCGGCCCGTGAACTCGATGTCGCAGGTGACGCGCGCAGTGATCGGAATGCTGATCTGGGGCACCCGTGGGCTGTTGGTGTGGACTACGAGCTGGCGTGAGATCATCCCGACCGGGGCGCATTCGGTGAGCGTCAGGTCGATTCGGATGGCGGACCCGGAGGTGCTCTCCTCCGCCTCCGCTTCTCCCCAGCTCACCTGGAGGTACTCGAAAGGAGCGGTGATCTTCTGCACCACCAGGTCTTCGAGCTCTTGGGGCTGCAGCACGACCGAGCGTGTAGCCGACGTCCCTTGACGGTGGGACCGCTCGAAATCGAAGCGCAGGGGGGTCAACCGGTACCCGGCACGGCAAGACGCTCGCACGCGCAGGGGGACCACCTGTGCGGCGGGATCGTTGCAGTAGACGTGGATCTGTTTGCTGATCGTCCCCTTCCTCCCCTTGGAGTCGAGCTTGATGTCGAGGCTGGCCGCTTCCCCCGGTGCGAGTGCGAGGGTCTCCACCCCCTTGCGCAGGTCGCTGGGAGTGACCTCCCGCTTCCCCGCGATGACCTTGGGCACGGTGCATCCGCAACTGGAGCGGATGTCTCGAATCACGAGCTCGGCCTGCCCGTCGTTCCGGAAGGTGAAGGACGCCGTCTTCACCTCGCCGGCGAGGAACTCCCCGAAGTCCACCTCCTCTTGGTCGAAGACGATCCGGGGCGCAGGACCGGTGGCGGGTGAGGGAGGCCTGGGGGGTGGTTCTCCCTTCGGGGGTCGTGTGGGCTCCTCGGTCTTCGGGGGAGGTGTCGGCTGTGGAGGTGAGTCGACCTGGTAGGTGCTCACCAGGCCGAGCACGCTGGACTCCCGGTCGTCGAGGTAGACGAGGGCGATGCAGCGCCCGCGGCCATGCCCTCCGGTGGTGTCGATCCGCACGCACACGGTGGCCTCGTCCCCCGCTCCGAGGGTGAGGTCGGTCGCGCCGAGTCCCCTCGGGTCCTCGCTCCCGGCGAGGGGGACCTCGCGTCCGGAGGCGGAGAGTCCGACATCGACGCCCTGCTCGGGTATGGTCCGGATCCGCTGGATGCGCGCGGGCCTCTGTCCCTCGTTCTTCAGCTGGAAGGAGTGCTCCAGTAGGTCCCCCGCCTCGACTTCGCCCAGGTCCACCTCCGCCGCCGCGCAGACGACGTCTCCCGACCGGACGGAATGGACTCCGTTTGCCGACACGGCCAGGGAGGCGACCAGCGCCATCGCCAAGAGGAACTTGAGTGCCATCGCTACTCCTCGCCGTCGAGTCTAGCCCACATTTCACAGTGCGCCACTCCACCCGGCCCCGCCGTCCTACCCAACCCCCCGGACCTGCGTTACCCTGTCCCCCCCCCAATGACCGGCGGCGAATCTCCGCATGCGGGGCGCCGTCCCGACCCGAGGTTCCCCATGGCATTGTGCGAGTTCCACCACATCGGTGTGCCCACCACCGCAAAGGGCAAGGACGAGATGTATCTGGAGGGCGGCAAGCTCTTCATCACCGATCCCGAGGCGCACCCGTACCGGGTCGAGTTCCTGCGCTTCGAGGCGGACAGCCCGATGCCGGACCTCTTGAAGGAGCGGCCGCACGCCGCCTTCGTGGTGGAGAGCATCGAAGACGCCATGCAGGGGCAGGAGGTGGTCCTCGAGCCCTTCGATGCCAACGAAGAGGTGCGAGTCGCGTTCATCCGCGACGGGGACGCCTTGATCGAACTGATGGAGATGAAGAAGTAGCCGCATTCAGGAGGACGAAACGCAGTGAAGAAGTTCATCAACACCCCCGACGGCCTCGTGAAGGACCTCCTCGAGGGCTTCGCGCTCGCCAATTCCGACCGCCTTCAGCTCGCTGAGCACGACCTGGTCGTGCGCCGGGATCCGAAGCCCGCCGACAAGGTCGCCCTGGTCACCCTCGGTGGCAGCGGCCACGAGCCGGCCCTCTCCGGCTACGTCGGCACCGGGATGCTCGACATCAGCGTCCCCGGCGAGATCTTCGCCGCCCCCGGCCCGCCGCGGGTGATCGAGGCGCTGCGCGCGGCGAACCGCCCCGCGGGCGTGCTCTTCGTGGTGCTGAACCACGAAGGGGACGTGATGACCGCCAACATCGTCATGGAGATGGCGAAGAAGGAGGGCCTGAACGTCAAGCAGATCCTCACCCACGAGGACATCTCCGCCCCCTCCCGCGAGGACCCCAAGGACCGGCGCGGCCTCGTCGGCTGCCTGCCGGTGATCAAGATCGCGGGCGCCGCAGCGGAGCAGGGGCGCTCCCTCGACGAGGTGCTGGCGATCGCCGCAGGGGTGGAGCGCAACATGGCCACCCTGGCGGTGGCGGTCTCCGGCGCCACCCACCCCGCCACCGGCGACGTGATCGCCGAGATCCCCGAGACGGAGATGGTGGTCGGCATGGGCCAGCACGGCGAGAGCGGCGGCGGCACCTACCCGATGAAGACCGCCGACGACACGGTCGGGGCGATGCTCCCGCACCTGCTCGAGGACCTGAAGGTCCAAAAGGGCGAGCAGGTGATGGTCATGCTCAACGGCGTCGGCTCCACCACCCTGATGGAGCTCTACGTCGTGCTCGGCGGGGTGAGGCGCCACCTCGAGCAGGCCGGCATCACCCTGGCGCGCTGCCTGGTGGGGGACTACCTGACGGTGCAGGAGATGGGCGGCTTCCAGATGTGCCTGCTGCGCATGGACGCCGAGCGCCTGGCCCTCTGGGACGCTCCCTGTTCGACTCCGGCCCTGAGCGTCGGCTAGCTGCGACATGAGTGACTCGATCGGCTACCCGCGGCTCGTCGCCATGCTGCGACAAGCCGCCGGCTGCGTACGCGCGGAGGAGTCGGAGCTCTCGCGCCTCGACTCCTTCGGCGGCGACGGCGACCACGGCACGACCATGGTGCGCGCCATGTCCAAGCTGGAGGAGGCGATCGACGCCGCCGCGGGCGAGGACGCCAAGGCGCTCCTGAACGACGTCGGCTGGGCGATCATGGGGGTCGACGGCGGGGCGACCGGGCCGCTCCTCGGTTCGCTCTTCATGGCCATGGGCGAGGGGGCGCCGGAGGGAGCGATCGACGCCCCCACCTTCGCCGCCATGCTCGAGGCGGGCCTGGCCGGCGTGCGCAAGAACACCCGCGCCACCCCCGGCGACAAGACGATGATCGACGCCCTGGTGCCCGCGGTGGAGGCCTTCGCCGCCGCGGCGACGAACGGCGTGGACGGGGCGCTCGAGGCCGCCGCCGACGCGGCGGCGGCGGGTGCCGAGTCGACCAAGGAGCTCGCCGCCCGCTTCGGGCGCGCCAAGAACCTGGGTGAGAAGAGCAAGGGCGAGCGCGACCCCGGCGCCGCCTCGATGGCCCTGATCTTCCGGGGCCTCTGCGAGGGAGCACGCCAGCATGCCTGACACCAGCGGATCGAGCGCAGCCAAGGCCTTCGCCGTCGACACCCCCCCCGACACCCACGGCTTCTTCCTGAAGGGTTCGGCGCACCTGGGGTGGGGGATGAAGAACCGCCTCTCGCGCATCTTCGACCCCCGCAGCGGGCGCACCGTGATGCTGGCCTTCGACCACGGCTACATCATGGGGCCCACGTCGGGGATCGAGCGCGTGGACCTCGCCATCCCGCACCTGGCGCCCCACGCCGACTGCCTGATGTGCACGCGCGGAGCGCTGGTGAGCTGCATCCCGCCCCAGGTCACCAAGCCGGTGGTGATGCGCTGCTCCACCGGCGCCACGGTGCTGAAGGAGCTCAGCAACGAGGTGATCGGGGTCAGCGTCGAGGACGCCCTGCGCATGAACGCGGCGGCGGTGACCACCATGGTCTACGTCGGGGCGGAGTACGAGAAGGAGTCCCTCGACAACCTGGGGCGCCTGATCGACGCCGGCAACCGGGCCGGGATCCCCACCCTGGCGGTGACCGCGGTGGGCAAGGAGATGGTGCGCGACGCGCGCTACCTGGGTCTCGCCTGCCGCGTGGCCGCCGAGCTGGGGGCGCACTTCGTCAAGACCTACTACTGCGAGCCGGGGTTCGACGAGGTGGTCGCCGGTACGCCGGTGCCGGTGGTGATCGCCGGCGGCAAGAAACTCCCCGAGCTGGAGGCTCTGACCATGGCCTGGAAGGCGGTGGACCAGGGCGCGGCCGGGGTCGACATGGGGCGCAACATCTTCTGCGCCGACAACCCGGTGGCGATGCTCCAGGCGGTGCGCTCGGTGGTGCACGGCCACTCCAAGCCGGAGCAGGCCTTCGAGTTCTATCAGACGCTGAAGAAGGAACGGGAAGCGCAGGATCGCGAGCACGCGAGGCTGCAGAACAAGGAGTAGACCGATGACTCGAATGAACCGCAGAGAAGCGATGGGCATGGTCGCCGTGGGAGCGGCCGCCACGACGATGGGAGCTTGTGCCGCGATGGGTGGAAAATCAGCCGCGTACCAGAAGTACGAGAACGCGCGCTTCTACGACGCCGACGGCAAGTTCGACGCGGAGGTCGCCAAGGCCGCCTACTACGAGATGATGGAGTTCCTCGGGTATCCGATCCCCGAGCGCCTGCGCGGCGAGGACTTCTGGACCCTCGACTTCGGCCTCGGGCAGTTCACCGAGGTGGGCATGGCGGGGATCTTCTGGGTCAACAACCAGGATCACGACTACATGGGGCACGAGATCTACCTCCTGCCCAACCAGATGATCCCCGAGCACTGGCACTTGGCCACCGAGGCCGGCCGCGCGAAGGTCGAGGCCTGGCAGCTGCGCCACGGGGGGGTCACCCTCTACTCGGAGGGGACGCCGAGCCCGGGCGCGGACAAACGCATCCCTCCGCTGCACCGCGACATCGCGGTGGCGCGCACCGAGCAGGTGCTGGCCCACGGTGAGTGCGGCCTGTTGGCGAACCCCACCGAGAAACACTGGATGCTGGCCGGACCGGAGGGGGCGATCGTGACCGAGTACGCCTCCTTCCACGACATGGACGGCCTGCGCTTCACACACCCCGACATCACCTTGGGCTGACTTCGACGATGCTCCTTCCCCTCCTCCTCACCATGCCCCTCACCGGGGCGACGCAAGACGACCTGTACGTTCCGAGCGAGAGTTGGGAGCAGACGATGCTCGCCTCGCGCGAACGCTACCGCGCCCGGGCCGAGGCGGCGGGGGTCGAGCTGGGGCCCTGGTGGGCGACCGCCCCCCAGCCGGTGCCCAACTTCGCGACGCCCGCCTTCCCCGAGGAGGGAGTCGACCTCGAGGCGCGCGACGAGGAGGGGAAGCGGCTCTGGAGGCGGCGCGAGAAGTGGGTCGACGGGGTCGTGCACGGTCTGCCGAAGCGCGACGAGGCCTCGACCTACCTCTACCGCACCCTCGATGCCGAGGCGGCGGTCAGCGTGACCGCCGGCTTCGGCAGCGACGACGGGATGGAGCTGTGGCTGAACGGGGAGAAGGTCTTTTCGAAGGACGTGCCGCGCGGTCCGGCGGCGAACCAGGACTTCGTCGAGCTGCCCCTGGTCGCGGGGCGCAACGTCCTGCTCTTCAAGATCCACAACCAGAAGGGGGGGCACGGCTTCTACTTCGCCCTGGGCGGGAACCCGCTCTTGCCGCTCTGGAAGCGGATCGCGGCCGACTTCCCCGTCGAGGCGGGGCGCCTGCAGCGCGACCTGCCCGGCGGGGAGCAGCTCAACTGGTTCGACGAAGGAGAGGACTCGGCGGTCATCCTGCGGGCGATCGACCGCGTCGTCACCGGCATCGGCGGACCCGCCGAGGGGCGCGAGCAGCCCCGCAGCGGTCTGAGTCCCGACCTGCTCGCGCTGGCCGAGGAGTACGGGGAGGCCTTCTGGAAGCTCCGCGACTACCGCCGTTGGTGCGAGGCACGCGAGGTGGTCGAGCGCCTCGACGCCCTCGACATGGGGGCGCTGCGCGCGGCGGTCGAGGATCTGACCGCGGACTACCCCCGTGCCTACCCGCGCGGTGCGGAGTTCCTGGACCGCCTGGACGATCTCGAGCCGCGGCTCGCCGACGCGCGGGCTGCGGTGGTCGCGGGGGACGTGGACGGCGAGGGCCGGCGCGCGATCGACGAGCTGCAAGCCCTGCGGCGCCAGGCGCTGCTCGCCAATCCCCTGCTCGACTTCGAGCACCTGCTCGCCGTCAAGCGCGGCGCGGGGAGTCCCGCCCTCGGCCTGCCGCAGAACTGGCAGGGGAACTGCTCCCTCGCGCGCCGCGGCTTCGAGGACGAGCTGGTGACGATCGACTGGCGCACCGGCGTCGACTCGCTGGCGACCCTCTTCGCCCCCGAAACGGGGCGCATGATCGCCGACGTGGACCTGCACTTCGACGGCGAGCACATGCTCTTCTCGATGCTGGGCAGCCACGACCGCTGGCAGATCTTCGAGCTCCAGCTCGACGACAACGTCCTGCGGCAGGTCACCCCGGGCCAGCACGAAGACGTCGACAACTACGACGCCTGCTACCTCCCCGACGGGCGGATCATCTTCGACTCCACCCGCATCTTCCAGGGGATCCCCTGCGTCGGCGGGGCGGACCGGGTGGCGAACCTCTTCCTGATGGACGCCGACGGCGAGAACGTGCGCCAGCTCTGCTTCGACCAGGACCACAACTGGTGCCCCACCGTCCTCAACAACGGCCGCGTCCTCTACACGCGCTGGGAGTACTCCGACACCCCGCACTACTTCACCCGTCTGCTCTTCCACATGAACCCGGACGGGACGGGGCAGATGGAGTACTACGGGTCGAACTCCTTCTGGCCCAACTCGATCTTCTACGCGCGACCGATCCCGAACCATCCCACCCAGGTGGTGGCGATCGTCTCCGGCCACCACGGCGTGCCGCGCATGGGGGAGCTGGTGGTCTTCGACCCCGCGCAGGGGCGCTTCGAGGCGGAGGGCGTCGTGCAGCGCATTCCCGGTCGCGGCCAGGAGGTGGAGCCGGTGATCGTCGACGCGCTCGTGAACCAGAGCTGGCCCCGCTTCCTGCACCCCTGGCCCCTCTCCGAGGAGTACTTCCTCGTCTCCTGCAAGCCCTCCCCCGCCGACCCGTGGGGGATCTGGCTGGTGGACGTCTTCGACAACATGCTGCCGATCGCAGAGCTGCCGGGCAGCGCGCTCCTCGAGCCGATTCCGCTGGCTTCCCGCCCCACGCCGCCCGCGGTCCCCGATCGCGTCGATCTGGAGAGCACCGAGGCCACCATCTACCTGGCGGACGTCTACGAGGGTCCCGGCCTCGAGGGGGTGCCGCGCGGCACGGTCAAGAGCCTGCGCGTCTACTCCTTCCACTACTGCTACCCCTCCATGGGGGGCCACAAGCACGTCGGAGTGGAGAGCGCCTGGGACGTGCGTCGCATCCTGGGCACGGTGCCGGTGGAGACCGATGGCTCCGCGGCGTTCACCGTGCCCGCCAACACCCCAATCGCCGTGCAGCCCCTCGACGCGGAGGGACGCGCGGTGCAGTTGATGCGCAGCTGGTTCACCGCCATGCCGGGCGAGGTCCTCTCCTGCGTCGGCTGCCACGAGAGCCAGAACTCCTCCCCGCCCCTGCGCCCCAACCTGGCCGCGAAGCGCGCGCCGAGTGAAATCGAGCCGTGGCACGGGCCGGCGCGCGGCTTCGCCTTCAAGCGCGAGGTGCAGCCGGTGCTCGACCGCCGCTGCGTCGCGTGCCACGACGGCAGCGAGGGCGTGCCCCTCGATCTGAGCCGCAAGGAGAAGAACGGCTGGGGAAACTTCACCCCCTCCTACCTGGCGCTGCACCCCTTCGTGCGGCGGCCCGGACCGGAGAGCGACTACCACCTCCTGCCCCCCCTCGAGTACCACGCCAGCACCAGCGAGCTGGTGCAGCTCCTGGAGAAGGGGCACTACGGGGTGGAGCTCGATCCGGTGGAGTGGGACCGCCTCGTCACCTGGATCGACCTGAACGTCCCCGACCACGGGACCTGGAGCGAGCACCGCGCCATCGCCAACAACTACTGCGAGCGGCGCGCCCAGATGCTGGCCACGCACGCCAACACCACCGTCGACCTGGAGGAGATCCTGGCCTCCGTGGCGGTGGAGGTGGAGCCGGTCCTCCCCGCGGCGCCGCCCGAGCCCCCGCTGGGGGACCAGACCTGTGACGGCTGGCCCTTCGGCGCAGAGGAGGCCAGAGAGCGTCAGTCGGCGGAGCTTTCCCCCGCCACCCGCACCCTCGACCTGGGTGAGGGGGTGACGCTGGAGCTCTCCCTGATCCCCGCCGGCGAGTTCCTGATGGGGGGCGAGGGAGGCTTCGCCGACGAGCTGCCGCGCACGCGCACGAAGGTCTCCACCCCCTTCTACCTGGGCCGGCTCGAGGTGACCAACGCCCAGTACGCCCGCTTCGACCCGACCCACGACAACGGCTACCTCGACCAGCACCACAAGGACCACACCACCCCCGGCTACCCCGCCGACGGCGACCGGGATCCGGTGATCCGCGTGTCCTGGCGGGAGGCGCTGGCCTTCTGCGCCTGGCTCTCGGAGGAGACGGGGCTCGAGTGCAGCCTGCCCAGTGAAGCGCAGTGGGAGTGGGCTTGCCGCGCGGGGAGCGACACGCCCCTGAGTTGGGGCGATCTCGACACCGACTTCTCCCCCTTCGCCAACCTGGCCGACGTCTCGATGAAGCGCCTGGCGGTGACGGGGGTCAACCCGCAGCCGATCGCCAACCCCAGCCAGTACGAGGACTTCCTCCCCAAGGATGCGCGCTTCGACGACGGGGAGCGGTTGATGACGGAGGTCGGTCGCTACGCCCCCAACGCCTGGGGTCTGCACGACATGCACGGCAACGTGGGGGAGTGGACCCTCTCCCGCTACGAGCCCTACCCCTGGAGCGACGACGACGGCCGCAACTCAGTCGACGCAGGCGGCCGGCGCGTGGCGCGCGGGGGATCGTGGTGCGTGCGGCCCAAGCACGCCCGCTCCTCCATCCGCATCGCCTACCGCCCCTACCAGAAGGTGCACGACGTCGGCTTCCGGGTGTTGGTGAAGGTGCCCGAGGTCGAGGTCGCGAATCGCTGATCGCTGATCGAATACGAGCCTATGCAGACGAAGCTCCTCCTGGCGAGCCTCCTCCTCGCCGGACTCTCCGACTCCGCCGCCCCCGAGCGGTGGACCTGGCGCTCTCCGATCGACCTCGTCGCCGATGGGAAGAGCGGCCGGCTGTTCGTCGCCGAGAGCGGCGCCCGGCGGATCTCGATCCTCGAGCTCGCCGCCGGGGAGGTCACGAGCGTGATTCCGCTCCCCGCCGCCCCCAGCGGTCTCGCCCTCTCCGCCGATGGCGAGCGCCTCTTCGTCACCGGCGGCGTCGCCGAGGGACGCCTGTGGGTGGTCGATCCGCAGCAGGGGACGGTCGAGTCGCAGTTCGCGCTGGGGCACTCCCCTCTCGCGCCGACGCTCAGCGCCGACGGCGAGAGCCTGTGGATCGCGAACCGCTTCCAGAACGCCCTCTCCCGCGTCGACCTCGCCACGGGGCGCGTCGTCGAGTGGACCCCCACCGTCTGTGAGCCGATCGCCTGCGCCCTCACCCCCGACGGTGCGACCCTGCTCGTCGCCGGTCACCGACCCTCCGGTCCCTCCACCGGCGTCCCGGTGGCGTCGCAGGTGGCGGTGATCGACGCGGCCAGCGGCGCGACCCGCGCCCTCGTGGAGCTCCCCGACGGCAGCACCGCCGTGCGCGACCTGTGCCTCTCCCCCGACGGCCGCCACGCCTTCGTGCCCCACGTCCTGGCGCGCTACCACCACCCCACGACCCAACTGGAGCGCGGCTGGGTGAACACCAACGCCCTCTCGGTGATCGAGGTCGACCCTCCGCGCTGGATCACGACCGTGGTCCTCGACCAGCCGGAGCTGGGGGCCGCGAATCCGTGGGGAGCGGTCTGCACCGCCGACGGCGAGAAGCTGGTGGTGACCCACGCGGGGAGCCACTGCGCCAGCGTCGTCGACCTCCCGCTCCTCTTCGAGCGCCTGGCGGAGCTCGACCCCGAGGAGCTGGCCGAGCTCCCCGCGCGCCTCGGCTTCCTGCAAGGGGTGCGCCAACGCGTCGACCTCGGCTGCACGGGGCCGCGTGGCGTGGCGGTCCTCGGCCAGCGGGTCTTCGCGGCGGGGTACTTCTCCGACGGCGTCGCCTGCCTCGACCTCTCCGGCGAGGGCCCTTCCGTGGGCTCCCTCCCCCTCGGTCCCCTCGCCCCTCCCGACGAGGAGCGCCTGGGCGAGATCCTCTTCCACGACGCGAAGATCTGCTTCCAGGAGTGGCAGAGCTGCGCGAGCTGTCACCCCGACGGCCGCACCGACGGCTTGAACTGGGATCTGCTCAACGACGGCTTCGGCAACCCGAAGAACACCAAGAGCCTGCTCCTCAGCCACGCCACCCCGCCCAGCATGGTCAGCGGCGTGCGCCCCGACGGGGAGTCGTGCGTGCGCGCCGGGCTGCGCCACATCCACTTCGCCCTGCGTCCCGACGAGGAGGCGCACGCCCTCGACGTCTACCTGCGCTCCCTCGAGCCGGCCCCGAGCCCCCATCTGGTCGCCGGCGAGCTCTCCTCCGCCGCCCGCCAGGGCCGGGTGTGGTTCGAGGCGGTCGGCTGCATCGAGTGCCATCCCGCGCCCCTCTTCACGGACCTGAAGCTGCACGACCTCGCCCACACCAGCGGCCTCGACGAGGGTCGCCGCCTCGACACCCCCACCCTGGTGGAGACGTGGCGCACCGGGCCCTACCTGCACGACGGCCGCGCGGCGGACCTGCGCCAAATGCTCCTCAAGCACGACCCCGAAGGACGCCACGGCGGAGCTCGGGACCTCGACGAGACGCAGCTCGAGGAGCTGTTGGCCTACGTGCTGTCGCTCTGACGCGGCGCGCCGCGGGCGCGCCTACTCCACGTGGATGCCGCTGGCGACCACGCGTAGGTTGCCCGCGTCGTCGATCCCCAGGGTCCCGGTCACCACGACGTCGGCGAGGTAGTCCAGGCCGTGGAAGCCGCCCAGCTTCGCGGCGACGAGCTTGCCCTCCTCGCGGAACTCGACCACCGCGGTGGAGCGATTGACCTTGTCGCTGTCCTCGCAGCAGAAGTCCCACGGCGTGGGGCAGTGGTCCTCCTCTCCCATCTCGTCGCAGGACAGCAGCGAGTGGTCGATGAGGGTGAGTACGGCCTTGCCTTGCACCGCCGTGTAGTCCCGCACGTCGCCGCGGACGACGACCGCTGCGCCGTCCTCCAGGGAGCGCAAGTCGTTCACCTCGACGGCGCCTGCAGGGGGAGCCACGAGCCAGCGGGATTCCAGCGGGTGGGGGACGGCGGCGCTCTCGTCCACCGCGGTCGTCTCGGTCGAGTCGCTACCACAGGCGGCGAGGAGCAGGGTCAGGCTGAGGAGGAGCTTCTTCATCAGTCGATCAGCGTTCGTTCAAGCCCGTGACGACGGGCTGGCGCAGCACCCGCCAGGCGGCGGGGGCAGCGCCCAGGAAACCGAGTAGGAACACGCCGGCGATGCCGGCTGTGAGGGAAATCGCGTCGAGGCGCAGGGCGAAGGCGCTCATCGCCAGGCTGAAGGAGGCTTCGGCCAGCACGACCCGCGCCAGCGCCACTCCGACCAGGCCACCGGCGCAGGCGATCAAGACCGACTCCTGGGCCAGAGAGCGCGCCAGCGCCGGCCCCGAGTAGCCGAGCACTCGCAGGGTCGCCAGCTCGCTCGCACGGTCGGTGACCGAGGCGTTCAAGGTGTTCGCGCCACTGAAGAGCGCCGCCGCCGCGATCATCCCGGCCAGCGCCCAGGCCATGCCCTGGATCGGGCGGAAGTAGGCGGTCAGCGCGCCGTAGTAGTCGGTCGCCGAGCGCGCGACGAGCGCCAGGTCCTGGCGGCTCTCGGCAAAGTACTGCAGCTCCGAGAGGTCGTCCGACTCGAGCTTCACGAACACCACCGAGTCGTCGTCGCGCTGGGCCAGCCCGCGCAGGGGGCCGATCGGCGTCCAGACCTCGGCCTCGAGGGTCGTGCCCGGGGCGGCGAAGCGGCCAGAGACGCGCAGCTCGGCGCCCTCGAGCTCGACGGAGCTTCCGATCGCCAACGCCTCCTCCGGAACCCCCATCTGGCTCGGCGCGAGGCGTCCGACGATCACCTCCCCCGGCCCGGGAAGCCGCCCCTCGACCAGGGTCAGGGCGTCGTGCACCTCCCACGCCGTGTCGGTCACCCCGCGCACGAAGCCTCCGTACGGCTCGCCGTCGATGCGCAGGGTCGAGCCCATGTGCACCTCCGGAGAGGCCACCAGGACTCCCGGCACCGCGGCCGCGTAGCTCGCCACCGACGAGGCGACCGCCGAGCGCACGATGTCCCCCCCCGACGAGCGCGACAAGAGCAGCGCCACGTCGTCCCGCCCCGCGCCGGAGAAGGTCGTCTCCAACCCGCGCACGAAGGCAGCGGTGGCGACCAAGAGCGCCGCCACCAGGGCACTCGAGCCCGCGGTCAGCAGGGTGCGCAGCGGCCGGCGGCCCAGGTTGCGCACCGCGTAGTCGAAGGGCAGTGAGCGCATCAGGGGTTCAGGCTCTGGACGATGGTGCGACGGGAGGACTGGATCGCGGGCACGAGCCCGGAGATCACACCCACGGCGAGCGCCACCCCGATTCCGCGCAGGGCGAGGGCCGGCGTCATGGCGAAGGCGACCGACACTCCCTCGGCGCCGATCGTGAGGTTCGTGGTCGCGAGGATCAGGTAGGCGCACCCGACGCCAAGCAGCGCGCCTGCCAGGGCCAGGGCTATCGCCTCGGCGATCACCAGCCCCATGATTCGGCCCTCGCGGAAGCCCAGGGTGCGGAAGACGCCGAACTCGCGCACGCGCTCCTGCACCGACATGAAGACGGTGTTGGCGACCAGCGAGAGCACCACGGCCACGCAGGCGAACCCCAGCCAGCGCCCGAAGCGCAGGATGGTGGCCAGGTCCCTGGTGGCGCGCTCGAGGAAGGCGGTCTGGGCGCGCGTGTCGGTGGGCTCCTCGGCGGTGGCGAAGAGAGCGTCGATCTCGGCCGCGATGCGGCGCGCCTGGTCCGCGTCGGTGACCTTGACCTCGTACTGCGTCACCGAGCCGTCGCGATTCATCGGCATCGAGTAGCGCAGGAAGTCGAGGTGGGTCAGGATCAGGCTCTCCTCCGGTTCCTCGGTGGAGGTGAAGATCCCTGCGACCTTTACGTCGATGCCGCCGAAGGGGAACTGCTGGCCGACGCGCAGCCCCTTACGCCGCGCGAAGTCGATGCCGACCAGGGCCGCATCGTCCTCACGCAGGAACTGCTCGCTACTCCCATCGACCACCGTCAGGTTGCGGCTGTCGAGGAGCTCCTGAGCCGGCGCGCCCTGGAAGGTGACCAGGTCGATGCTCGCGCGGCAGTTGTTCAGGAAGACCTGCACCGGCAGCACCGACTCCACCCCTTCCACGTCCGCGATGCGCGACGTGTAGACGTCCGGCAGCATCGAGGTCTGCGGGCAGTAGCGGTTCTTGCGGTAGACGACCAGCGTGCGCGCCGCCTCCGAGCCCGAGAGGGCGCGGTCGAGGCCCAGGGCGAGCGCTTCGACCAGCACCAAAAGGAGCAGCGCACTCGCCACGCCACCCACCGAGAGCAGCGTGCGCCCTTTGCGCCGCGTCAGGTTCTTGAGCACGAGTTTCGGGAGCATCATCGCAGCTTCCCCTTGTCGAGGCGCAGCGTGCGCGTGCCGTACTCCGCGGCGCGCGGGTCGTGGGTGACCATCACGATCGTCTTGCCGCGCTCGGTGTTGAGGCGCCGCAGGAGCTCGAGGATGCCGCTGGCGGCATCCGCGTCGAGGTTGCCCGTGGGCTCGTCAGCCACCAAGAGGGGCGGGTCGGCCACGATCGCGCGCGCGATCGCCACGCGCTGCTCCTGACCTCCGGAGAGCTGGGCCGGGCGGTGCGTGGCACGGTCGGTCAGCCCGACCGCCTCCAGGGCCAGGCTGACGCGGGCGTGGCGCTCCTTGCGCGAGAGGGGCAAGAGGTAGAGGGGCAGCTCCACGTTCTCGTAGGCAGTCAAGACCGGCACGAGGTTCGCTCGCTGGAAGACGTAGCCGATGTGCTCCGCGCGCCAGCGGGCCAGGCGCCGGTTCGACGCTCCGGTGAGCTCCAGGTCGCCGACGACCACGTCCCCCGCGTCGGCGCGGTCGATGCCGGCCAGCAGGTTCAGAAGGGTCGTCTTGCCGGAGCCCGACGGCCCGAGCAGCACCAGGAACTCGCCCACCGCGATGTCGAGGTCGACCTCGGCGAGGGGCGTGACGACGTGCTCGCCCTTGGTGTAGCGGCGCGTGACGCCGCGCAAGATGGCGAAGCTCATTGGATACCTCCGATACGCAGGCGATCCCCCTCTTCGAGAGCCGCCCGACCTCCTTCGAAAACCTCATCGATCAGCTTGTCGGTCAGGTTCACCCCCCGGTGCACCTCGACGAGGTCGCCGTGGGCGGCGCCGATTGCGACCTGGCGGCGCTCGGCGACCTCCCCCGCGCCGACGACCCAGACGTGTTCTCCCTCGAGCAGTCGCTCGGGGATGAGCACGACCGCAGTGGAGTCCGCGTCGCCTCCCGAATCCGGCTCGATCGGCCTGCCGAAGAAGCGCACCTGGGCCAGCATCTCGGGCCGCAGCAGCGCGTCGCCGTCGAGCACGCGCACCTGGGCTTCGAGGGTGACCTTGGAGAGGTTGGCGCGCTGCACGATGCGCAGCACCTCGCCCGCGTAGGGGCGGCCGCGGCGCGACTCCGACTCGACTTCGACGCGCTGGCCGACGAAGAGGTGCTCGACGTCCGGCTGCGGTACGTCGATGCGCACCCTGAGGGAGCTCGGATCGTAGAGGGTGCAGACAGCGCGCCCCCGGTCGGCTCCCGCGAGCACGGCGCCCAGCACCGTCAGCCGCTCGAGCACCACCCCGCCGCTGGGCGCGCGCACCTCCATGCGCGCCAGGCGCAGCTCCGCCTCCTCGAGCGTCGCCTCGGCCCCGCGCACCTCGGCCTCGCCGTGGGCCACCAGGGCACGGGCCAGCTCGACGGCCAAGCGGTCGTCGAAGCGCAGCTCCAGGTCGCGCTCGGCGCGCGTCAGGCGCGCGGCGGCGGCCTCGACCTCGGCCGCGGCCAGGGCGGCCTCGGCGCGCAGGCCCTCGAGGCGACCCTCCGCCTCCCGCAGAGCGCCCTCGGCCAGCTCGACCTGCCGCGGGCCGCTTGCGCCGGCATCGCGCAGCTCCTCCTGGACGACCAATTCATCCGCGGCGAGGCGCACGCGCGCCTCCCCCTCGACCACCGCGGCCGCGCGACGGGCGGCGGCCGCCACGGCACCGTCGTGGGCGGCGCGCGCGACCTCCACCGCTTCGGTGACCTCGAGGGAGGCCTCGAGGCGCTCCTCGGCGATCGTCGAGCGCGCCTGCGCTTCGGCGAGCTCCGCCTTGCGAATCGCGAGCTCTGCCTCCGCCGAATCCCGCACGATGCGGGCGTCGTCGTCGATCAGTGTCGCGACCACCTGGTCCGCTTCGACCGTGTCGGACTCCTGGACGTGGAGCTCCTCGACCACCCCCTCGGCGAGGGCGACGACCTCGGTCGGGAAGGGATCCGGTTCGATCCAGCCGGAGGCCTGCACGACGATCGTGCCTTCGCCGAGGGCGCGCACCTGGTCGGCGTTCGGTCGGGTCGGACGCACGACCGTGGCGTCGTGGACGGTCCCGAAGAGGTCGGTCAGGGTCGACGCGAGCAGCGCGCCGAAGCCGAGAAGAAGGACCGTTGGGACGAGGATGCGCAGCTTGCTGCGCCGGGGAGGCTTCAGAGCGGCCTCGGGGCGCGCGAGGGCGGCGAGGTCGACGTCGGAACGCACGGAGCTCATCGCGCACCTCCTTGGGGGCCGGCCGCACGCTCGACGTCGAGGGCGGTGCGGGCGACCTCCTCCGCCGCGTCGACGACCAGGTTCAGTGCGCCCAGCCGGCGCTGGAGGGCCTCCCGCCACGCCATCGCATCGGCGCGACTGGCGCGGAACGCGGCGCGAGTCGCGGCCCACGCGGCGGTGCTGGCGGCGTCCACTTCGCGGGCGGCGGCGAGCCGATCCTGGGCGGCGGCGTGGCGCTCGAGCGCGCTGGCGAAGGCCACCGAGAGCTCGAGCAAGGTCTCCTCGTAGCGCTCGACGACGCGGTCGCGCTCCACGGCGGCGGCCTCCAGGGGCCCCGCGTAGGTGGACGGGAAGGGCAGGCTCAGCGCGAGGAGGCCGCCGACGCGCACCTCCCCGAAGTCCCCGTCCGGAAAGCCGAGGTGCGGGCCGGCTTGCAGTCCCGGCCAGGCGCGGGTGGCGACCGCGCGCAGGCGCGCCTCCGCGACGGCGAGCTCGACTCGCCGGGCTCGCAACGCGGGGTGTGCGTCGGAGAGGGGGAGGTCGCCGGCGAGCTCCCGCTCGAGGGTCCCCGTCGTGTGTTCTGGATCGACGCGCTCGTAGGGGAGCCCCGAGGCGATCGCGAGGCGGGCGCGTCCCGCCGAGAGGGCGGAACGGCGCTGATCGGCGGCCGCTCCGACGGCGTCGACCTGAGCGCGGGCGGAAGCCGCGATGGCGTCGCCGAGGCGGCCGGTGCGCGCCAGGATGTCGACGCGGGGCAGATCCTCCCGCGCTTCGTCGAGCAGCGCGAGCGTGCGCCGGTGACGCTCCCGCACCGCGGCGAGCGAGATGCGGTCCTGGTCGACCGCGAAGCGCGCCTCCCACAACGCCAGCTCGAGGCTGGTGAGCGCGCTCAGACTCTCCGCGCGCGCGAGCCGCTGCGCCGCGGCCGACGGCCCGACGCCGAGCAAGCCGATGAGGTCGAAGGTGGCGACGCTCTCGAAGAGGACGTCCGCTCCGCCGAACTCGTGGTCGACGGTGCGCAGCCCGACCGGCCCCGGAGCGCCCGCCGCGCCCTCCCGCGCGAGGGCCGCCAGCGCCTTCGCCCGCGCATCGCGGACGGGGGGCGCGAAGGTGTAGGCCGCGGCGTGCCAGTAGCCGTCCGCCCCTGGATCCGCCAACTCCGCGGCGGTGGGGGGGTCGATTCCGAGGGCGTTCAGGTCCGCCAGCGCCAGCGCGCGCTCGACGATCTCCGCCTCGGGCACGCGCGCGAGGACCCTCTCCTCGGCGTCTTCGATGTGGGTGGTGGCCTCCCTCGGGGAGGCGCAGGCGGCGCAAAGCGCCAGCGGTAGTAGTCTCCAATGCATGATCGATCTCCGGTTCGTCTGAGTGCGGAGCGAGCGCTCCGCGAAAACACGACGGGTCCGGGATCGATCAGAGCCGCAGCGGGGCGGCTCCCGGGCGCAGGCCCGGTGGCAGGACGGGAGGAGGTGGCGCGCGGGCGCTCATCGAACGCGCGACGGTCACGCTCTCCGGCACCGCGGAGGGGGCGGGGAGAGCGGCGATCTGCTTGAAGGTGGGCAACTGCGGCACGTTCCCGGTCAGGAACTCGTCGAAGTCGTCGACCTCGATCGACTTGCAGGCGGGGCAGTCCGAAGCGCCCGGAGGGCCCTCCTGACCGCAGCAGGAGGTGCAGCAGGGGGAGGTCTCGGCGAAGCACAGGCACCAATCGAGCACCACCCCGCGCGGCACCGCCAGGGCGGGTACCAGGCAGAGGAGCAGGAGTTTGGCCTGTGTGAGCGGATTCATCGCCTGAAGTCGGTGGAGCTACGAAAGGACATCGTCCGCTGTTGGTCAAGCTGTCAAGTCGGATATTCCTTTCCCCGCCACGAGTCCGACCGAACTGCCTCCCTTCGATGTGCTTCCTGCCGGGAGCCTCGCCACAAACCTATTGCTAACAGGGGTTTGGAGCGCCCGGCTCTCAGCTCAGGCCCCGCGGAAGGGCGAGAATCGGGAACCACGGAACGTGCGGCCTGGAGGATGCCTCAAACACGGAACCCGGGACGCCGAGCGTCCGGGATGCCCACGGATGGGGGGCAGTTCAGAAGCTACCATGGCCCACCGGCTGCAGACGGAGGTTCGAGAACGCGTGAGGAACACGGAATGACGGGCGGGAGAACGATCCTCGGGGTGAGTGCGATCGCCTTGCTCCTCGCGGGACCGGGTCGGGCCCAAAGGCCGGCGGAGACCGACGTCGAGAGCCTCGCCCGGGCGATCGAGGACCTTCGGGTTCGCTTTCCGGAGCGCTACCCGCGCGGGGAGGAGTTCCAGGCGCGGCTGCAGGCGATCCGAGCCCGCGAGGGCGAGCCGCATCCCGACCCGCTGCGCGAATTCGAGGCCTTGCGCCGCGAGGCGCTCACTGCCAACCCGCTCGTCGCCGAGCACCCGATCCTCTTCGTCGTCCGCCGGCAGTACAAGCCCGACCACCACAACACCGCCACCCTCTTCCAGACCGGCGAGGTCAACACCTTCAAGTTCGACGGGGGCAGCGCCCTCAAGCTCCTCGACCTCAAGGGTGGCGGCGTCGTCACCACCCTGCTCGAGTGCGAAGAGGGTGTCATCCGCGATCCGGAGCTGCACTTCGACGGCCGGCGCGTCCTCTTCTCGATGCGCCCCGACATCGAGGACGACTACCACCTCTACGAGATCGGCATCGACGGCAGCGGACTGAGGCAGCTCACCTTCGCCTCCCCGGTCGCCGACGTCGATCCGGCCTACCTGCCCGACGACTCGATCGTCTTCTCCTCCACGCGCGAACCGAAGTTCTGCATGTGCAACCAGCACATCATGGCGAACCTCTTCCGCATGGACGAGGACGGCGCGAACGTGCACCAGATCGGCAAGAGCACCCTCTTCGAGGGGCACGCCGCCCTGCTCCCCGACGGCAGGATCCTCTACGACCGCTGGGAGTACGTCGACCGCAACTTCGGCGACGCCCAAGGGCTGTGGACCGTCTACCCCGACGGGACGAACCCGAGCATCTACTGGGGCAACAACACCAATTCCCCCGGCGGCGTGATCGACGCGCGGCCGATCCCCGGGACCGAGCGGGTCGTGTGCATCTTCGGCTCCTGCCACGATCGCCCCTGGGGTGCGCTGGCGATCGTCGACCGCCGCCTCGGCCTCGATGGACGCGCAGCGGTGGTCCGCACCTGGCCCGCGGACGCCATCGAGCGCGTGGGGAAGGGGAACTGGGACGCCTTCATGCCCGTGACGCCGAAGTACGAGGACCCCTGGCCCCTCGGCCAGCACTACTTCCTCGCCTCGCGGCAGACGGGGGAGGGGGAGGCGATGGGGATCGTGCTCGTCGACCTCTTCGGGAACGAGCTCCTGCTGCACGCCGAGGGACCCGGGTGCTACGACCCGCTGCCGGTCGCACCCCGGCCGCGCCCCTCCGTCGCTCCGTCCCGCCGCGACCTGGCGCAGGCCAGCGGTCGCTTCTTCGTGGCCGACGTCTACGAGGGGACCCACATGCAGGGGGTCGAGCGCGGCAGCGTCAAGTGGCTGCGCGTCGTCGAGTCCCCCGAGAAGCGCTACTTCACCCACACCGCCTGGGGTGGCCAGGGCGTGCAGAAGCCGGCCATGAACTGGCACGACTTCAACAACAAGCGCATCCTCGGCAGCGTGCCCGTGGAGGAGGACGGGTCGGCGTACTTCGAGGTCCCCGCCGACACCTTCGTCTACTTCCAGCTCCTGGACCGGCAGGGGATGATGGTGCAGAGCATGCGCAGCGGGACGCAGGTGCAGGGGGGCGAGACCACCGGCTGCATCGGCTGCCACGAGGAGCGCCGCAGCGCGCCCCCGACGCGCCTCTCCAAGCCCCCCCTCGCCCTGGAGCAGGCGCCGAGGGAGCTGGAGGGGTGGCATGGGCCGCCGCGCCTCTTCAACTACGCCACCGAGGTGCAGCCCGTCTTCGACCGCCACTGCGTGAGCTGCCACGACTACGGCCATGAAGCTGGGGAGATCCTCAACCTGGCCGCCGACCGCACCACGACCTTCAACACCTCCTACAACGAGCTCTGGCGCAAGGGGTACGTGGGAGTGGTCGGTGCCGGACCCCACGCGATCCAGGCGGCGCGCTCGTGGGGCTCTCACGCCAGCCGCCTGGTGGAGACGCTGCGCCAGGGGCACGAGGAGGTCGAGCTCACGCCCGAGGAGCTCGACCGCATCGTCACCTGGGTGGATCTGAACGCCCCCTACTACCCGCGCTACGACTGCGCCTTCCCGGGGAACCTCGCCGGGCGCTCGCCCCTCACGGACGAGCAGACCGCGCGTCTGGTCGAGCTCACCGGCGTTCCCTTCCCCAAGCTCGCCGCCCACAACTCGAACCGGGGCCCCCAGATCAGCTTCGACCGGCCGGAGCAGAGCCCCTGCCTCGAGCCGCTGCGCGAGGGCGACCCGGTGGCCCTCGCCGAGGCCCTGGCGATCTTGCGCGCCGGCGCGGCGACCCTGGAGGGAACTCCTCGGGCGGACATGGCGGGCTTCGTGCCCTGTGCGGAGGACCAACGCCGGGAGCGCGCGTACGCCGCCCGGCAGAGCGTCGAACGACGCAACCGAGAAGCAATCGAGACGGGAAGCAAAGCGCATGAAAGTGGCTCTGAGTAGGGGATTCTTCGCTGCGGCACTCTGCGCGTTCGGCGCTTCCGCCCACGTTCCCCGCGGCGCGCAGATCTACCCCGCGCCGACCGCGATCGTCGCCGACGCGGAGGGCCGGCACGTCTACGTCGCCCTCAGCGGCACGCGGCGGGTCGCGGTGGTCGACCTCGAGAAGGAGGGCGTGATCGCCCAGCTCGAGCTCCCCGCCCCTCCGGGGGGCTTGACCCTCGCCTCCGGGGGCGACCGCCTCTTCGTCACCACAGCCGAGCCAGCCGGGAGCGTGCTCGAGCTGAAGCTGCCCGCAGGTGAGGTGCTGCGTCGCATCTCCGTCGGGCACACGCCCCTCTCCCCCGTGCTGCACCCCGACGGGGCCACCCTCTACGTCTGCAACCGCTTCTCGAACGACGTGGGCGTCGTCGACCTCGAGACGGGCGCGATCCGCGGGCGGATCCCCGTCCCCCGCGAGCCGATCGCCGCCGCGCTGACTCCCGACGGGAGCCTCTTGGTCGTCGCCAACCACCTCCCCGCGGGCGCTGCGAACGGCGACTACACCGGCGCGGAGGTCACCCTGGTCGATACGGTGAGCGAGCGACCCGTCGCGTCGATCCCGCTCCCCAACGGCAGCACCAGCCTGCGCGGGGTCTGCGTGTCGCCGGATGGGCGCCACGCCTACGCCACGCACATCCTCGGGCGCTACGGACTGCCCACGACCCAGCTCGACCGCGGTTGGGTGAACACGAACGCGATGAGCGTGGTCGACCTCGGGGAGCGCAAGCTCCTCGCCACCGTCCTGCTCGACGACGTGGACCGGGGTGCGGCGAACCCCTGGGGTGTCGCCTGTAGCGCGGACGGAGCGCGGCTCTGCGTCGCCCACTCCGGCACCCACGAGATCAGCGTGATCGACCGTCCGCGGCTGCACGAGAAGCTCGCGCTCGCCGTCGCGTCGAAGGAGGGGATCGAGGTCTCGGCGGACCTGGCCTTCCTCGTCGACCTCCGCCGGCGCGTGGGCTTGGCGGGGAACGGGCCCCGCGGCTTGGCGATCGCGGGGGAGCGCGTCCTGGTCGCCCAGCACTTCGGCGACTCGGTGGGGGTGGTGGAGCTCTCTCCGGAGCCCGGCACGACCCCGCGCTCGATTCCCCTCGCACCGCCGCGGCCCCTGAACCCCGCTCGCCGCGGCGAGTTGCTCTTCCACGACGCCGAAATCTGCTTCCAGAGCTGGCAGAGCTGTGCCAGCTGCCACCCCGACGGCCGGGCGGACGGCCTGAACTGGGACCTGCTCAACGACGGCCTCGGCAACCCGCGCAACACCAAGAGCCTGCTCCTCTCCCACCGGACGCCCCCGTCGATGATCACGGGTGTGCGCGACACCGCGGAGACCGCGGTCCGCTCCGGCCTGCGTCACATCCACTTCACGGTGCCTTCGAAGCGGGATGCGGCGGACATCGACGCCTACCTCAGCGCACTGCTGCCGGTCGCAAGCCCGCACCTCGTCGAGGGCGACCTGAGCGCAGCCGCTCGCCGCGGCGAGCAGGTCTTCCAGAGCGCCGGCTGCGCGGCCTGCCACCCAGCTCCCCTCTACACGGACCTCCGGGGCTACGACGTGGGTCTGGGGGAGAAGTTCGACACCCCGGCCCTGGTGGAGGTCTGGCGCACCGCTCCGTACCTGAGCGATGGGCGCGCGGCGACGCTGCGGGACGCCCTGGCGACTCACGAGGGACTGATGCGCGAGGAGGGCGAGGAGTCTCTCACCGAGGGGGAGGTCGACGATCTGGCCGCGTACGTGTCGACTCGCTAGCCGGGCCGTAGCGCCGGAGGAGTCACAAGGCGAGCGGTGACGCAGGCGCGAGACTCGGTAGGATCCACCCCCGACATCCCATGCCCTACCTGGCCGCGGACGACCTCAGCAAGAGTTACCCCTCGCCGGACGGGTCGACGGTCGTCCCCGTGTTGGCGGGCGTCTCCCTGACCCTCGACCGGGGCAGAGCTCTGGCGATCGTCGGACCCTCCGGCTCCGGCAAGAGCACCCTCCTGAACCTGCTCGGCGGTCTGGATCGGCCGAGCTCGGGGCGCGTCCTCCTCGACGGACAGGATCTGGCTGATCTCGACGACGACGCGCTCGCGCGAGTGCGCAACACCGCCATCGGCTTCGTCTTTCAGGAGCATCACCTCCTGCCGCAGTGCACCGCGCTCGACAACGCGACCGTGCCGGCTCTGGTGCGCGGCAAGGGGGAGCTGGCGTCCGCCCGCTCGCGGGCGACGGTCCTCATGGAACGGGTCGGTCTGCAGGATCGGCTGACTCACCTCCCCTCCCAGCTCTCCGGAGGCGAGCGCCAGCGTCTGGCCGTGGTGCGCGCCCTGGTCAACCAGCCGGGACTGGTGTTGGCGGACGAGCCCACCGGGAGTCTCGACTCGAAGGCCGCGGACGAGCTGGGCGACCTCCTGCTCGAGTTGAACGACGCCGAGCCGGTGGCCCTGATCGTCGTCACGCACTCCGAGCGCCTGGCACGGCGCTTCGACGGGATCCTGCGGCTCGACGGCGGGCGACTCGTGCGCGAGTCCGGCGGAGGCGGCGGCGAGTGAGCTGCGCGCGCCTGGTCCTCGCTGGGCTCCGTCATCACGCGCGCGCCCACGCCGGGGCCGGGGTGGGATTCGCGGTCGCGACCGCGGTGCTGGTCGGCGCCCTGGCGGTGGGGGACTCGGTGCGCGGCAGCTTGCGCGGGCGTGCGCTGGCGCGGATCGGTGAGGCGACGAGCGCCGTCGCCGCGCCCGAGCGCTTCTTCCGGGCGGCACTGGCGCAGGAGATCGCGGAGGAGCTCGGCGACTCCCGCGTCGCGGCCGCCCTGCTCCTGGACGGACACGCTTCCTCCGACCGCGGGGATCGGCGCGCGAACGACGTCTCCCTGCTCGGGATCGAACCGAGCTTCCTGGAGCTCGCGCCGGGGGAGAGCGCTGCGACTCCGCCCGCGGCGCGCGAAGTGCTCCTCTCCGACGTGCTCGCTGAACGCCTCGCCACGACCCCCGGCGACGAGGTGGTCGTGCGCGTCGCGACCCCCAGCGACCTGCCGCGGGACATGGTCCTGGCGCCCACCGAGGAGAGCACGGTTGGGCTGCGCCTGCGCGTCGCGGGGATCGTGGGGCCCGACGAGTTCGCCCGCTTCGCCCTGGCGGCGGGGCCGCGCGCGCCCGCCAACGCCTTCGTCGACCTGGCGTGGCTGCAAGGGGAGCTGGGGCTCGAGGGGCGCGCGAACCTCCTGCTCCTCGAAGCCCCCGCCGACGAGGGCACCGCCGCCCTCGCCGAGCGCTGGACCCTGGAGGACGTCCCGCTCGAGACGCGACCCCTCGACGGCGGCGGTCTGGAGCTGCGCACCCCGCGCGTCTTCCTCGACCCCGCGGTCGGTCGCGCCGCCGCGCAGCTCGGGAGGCCGGCCCTCGGCGTCCTGACCTACTTCGTCAACGCCCTCGTCGCGGGGGAGCGCGCCACTCCCTACTCGATGGTCACCGCCGTCGGTCCGCTGGGGGAGGGGGCGCCGGGAATCGAGGCGCCGTGGGTCGCGTCGGGGGAGCTGGTGGTCAACGAGTGGTTGGCGAACGATCTCGGCGTCGCTGCCGGCGACCCGGTGGAGCTCCGCTACTTCGTCCCCGGTCCCGATCGCAGCCTCGAGCAGGCGACCCGTCCCTTCCCCGTGGGTCGCGTGATCCCGATCGAGGGGGCGGCGGCGGACCCGACCTGGGCCCCCTCCTTCCCCGGACTGGAGGGGGAGGAGGACTGCCGCGACTGGGAGCCGGGGATTCCGCTCGACCTGTCGGTGATCCGCGACGAGGACGAGGCCTACTGGGACGAGCACCGCGGCACCCCCAAGGCCTTCCTCACCCTCGACGTCGGCCGAGAGCTGTGGGCCAGCCGCTTCGGCGACCTGACCGCCATCCGCGCGCCCGATCCGGACGGCGACTGGGCCAGCCTCCTGCGCGACGCCCTCGATCCGGCGCAGCTGGGGCTCGTGGTGCGCGACCTGCGAGGGCCGGCCCTGGCGGGGGCGAGCACGCCGACCGACTTCGGAGGGCTCTTCCTGGGTCTCTCCTTCTTCCTGATCGCCGCCGCCCTGCTGCTCGCGAGCCTGCTCTTCGTCTTCGGCGTCGAGCGGCGTGCGCGGGAGGTCGGCGCCCTGCTCGCCATGGGGTGGCCGAGGAGGTCGGTGCGGCGCCTCTTCCTGGCCGAGGCGGCCCTCGTCGCTGCCGCCGGCTGCCTGGTCGGCGCGCTCTTGGGGCTCGGATACACCCAGCTCGTGCTGCGGGGGCTCGCCACCCTCTGGCGGGACGCGGTCGCCTCGACGCCGATCACCTTCCACGCCGGAGCCGGGACGCTGATCGGAGGCACCGTCGGCGCCTGGATCGCGGCTCTCCTCGCGGTGCGCTGGGCCCTGCGGGGGTTGATGGGGCGCGAGGCGGTGGCGCTGCTCGCGGCGCGCTGGGGTGTGAGTCCCGAGACGCCAGAGGTCTCCGCGCGCCGCGCGCGTCGGAGCTCGTTCGTCGCCGTCGGCGCCCTGCTGGCCGCACTGGCGATCGCCGTCTGGGCCGACGCCTCCCGTGGATCAGCGGCGGCGGGGGCCTTCTTCGGCGCCGGGGCCGCCCTCCTGGTGGCCGGGCTCGCGGGGTGCCGCGCCCTCCTCGCCCGCCGTTCGCGCCGCGTCCAGACGACCCCCTCCGTCGCGGCCCTCGGTCGAGCGGGGGTGAAGCGGCGCCCCGCTCGCAGCCTGGCGACGATCGCCCTGCTCGCCTCGGGCACCTTCCTGGTGGTCTCGATCGGCGTGCACCGCAAGGGCGCCCTCCCCGATCCCACCGCGCGCGCCTCCGGCACCGGCGGCTTCGCCCTGATCGGCGACTCGACCCTGCCGGTGCATCACGATCTGAACGCGCCCGAGGGTCGTGACGCCTTCGGGTTGACCGCCGCCGATCTCGAGGGGGTCTCGGTCCTGTCCCTCGCCGTGAGGGATGGGGACGACGCGAGCTGCCTGAACATCGGCGCGCCCCAGGTGCCGCGGCTGCTGGGTGTCGACCCCGCCGAGCTGGCGCGCCGCGGTGCCTTCCGCTTCGCGGAGGTCGAAGGCGGCGAGGGGTTCGAGAGTCCGTGGGAGCTCCTCCTGCGCGAACGCGACGACGGCGCCGTGCCGGTGGTGGGGGACGCGGCCAGCGTGCGTTGGACGTTGAAGCGCTCGCTGGGGGACGAGGTGGAGCTCGTCGACGGCCTCGGTCGCCCCCTGCGCCTGCGCATCGTGGCCACCCTGGCGGGCTCCTTCGCGCAGGGCAGCCTGGTGCTGGGGGAGGAGGCCTTCCGCGCCCACTTCCCCGGCGTCGTCGGCGCGCGGGAGTTCTGGATCGACGCGCCGCCGGAGCGCAGCGGTCCGCTCGCCGAGGTCCTGACGCGCGCCCTGGGGGAAGCGGGCCTGGCCCTCGAGCCCGCCGCGGTGCGCATCGAGGCGTACAACGCCCTGCACAACGCCTACCTCGACATCTTCCAGCTCCTGGGTGCCCTCGGAGTGCTGCTCGGAAGCCTGGGGGTGGGGGTGGTGGTGTTGCGCAACGGACTCGAGCGGCGAGGGGAGCTGGCCTTGCTCGGGGCGATCGGCTTCCGGCGGCGCGAGCTCCGGCGGCTGCTCTTCAGCGAGCACGCCGCGCTGGTGGCTCTGGGACTCGGCGTGGGGGTGGGGGCCGCGCTCCTGGCGCTCGTGCCCGTGCTCGGCGCGGCCGAAGCGGGCGTCGCGCCGGGGTGGCTCGGCGGCCTCGTGGTGGCGATGGCCTTGAATGGTGTCCTGTGGACCGTTGCGGCCTGTTGGGGAGCGGCCCGCGGGGTTGGGTTGTCGGATCTGCGCGGCGAGTGAGCGCGCGACACGTGCCTCCCTGTCCGTCGGTGGTGGTCGGCGTGAATGGTGACGCTTTCGGGGAGAAGCGGTAGGGTCCGGGAAGGGCCCGGATCACTCAGGAGGCTCCCATGCGATTCACGCGCAAGATCCCCGGCATCCGGCCGGCCGCCCCCGGGCAGAGGGACGAGGCGGCGCCGGTTCTCGAAATCCTCTCGCCAAGCTGGATCAGCGCGCTGACCTTCATCGTCTTGCTCGCCCTGGTGGGGGTCTTCCTCTTCTGCACCTTGGAGGTCGGAGGTTACCTGTCGTACTTCTGGCTGGAGCCGCGGGTGCTGGGCCTCTCGACGTACGTGATCGCCAGCGGCATCAACGCGCTGTTGATGCTCCTGCTCCTGATCAACTTCCGCTTGGCGCTCAAGGCGGGTCCACGCCGCAACCTGAAGCGCGCGGCGTGCTACTTCATCGGGCTGGGGCTGTTGGTGTGCGTGCAGGTCTTCCTGAACGGCTGGAAGGAGACGGCGGAGCGCGACCGCGAGGACTCGCAGGTCGACCTGCAGGGGCAGGTGGAGCAGGTGCGCGTCCTGCGCGAGGAGATCGCGCAAGTCGGCGAGCATCCTTGGAGCGGTGAGTATCTCGGGCGTCTCGACGGCTTCGAAGTGCACCTACTCCTCGCGCCGGGCCTCGCTGCGGGCAAGCTGCACGTCACGGACGGCTATTCGGAGGAGCTCCCATTCCACGAGCGCTTCGAGCGTTACCAGCTACTCGAGATGGAGCTCACGATCACTGATTCGCGACTGGTCCTCGAGTACCCCTATGCTCAGCCCCGCCGTCGCCCCCAGCCCGATCGCTACGCCGTGGTCCAGTGGGGCTCGCGTCGCTACCTGGTCGCGGGCGACGAGCTCGAGGAGTTTCTGGCCGCGGCGGACCCGATCGAATCGGAGGGCGTGTACCTCCGGCTGGGGGACGAGAGCAAGCCGCTCGAAGGTCGACCGGAGGTCGTCCAGGGCCTGCGCTGAGCCTGGGTGCCGCTACTCGAGAATCAGCTCCCGACTCACGTAGGGGTTGGGGTAGGCAGTGAGCCACGCTTCGGGGCGCACCTCCGTACCGCCTCCTTCCAGCCCCAGCACGACCAGGTCGACGCGCGCTCCGGCCATCTCGGGCTCGAGGGGGAAGTAGTAGGTGTAGTCGCTCTCGCTCTCGACGTTCTTGTACTCCCAGGTGTTGCTCGGGAAGGAGACGCTGCGGTCCGGGGCGCCCACGAGACGTCCGTCGACCCGCATCGCCGCCCAGGCGCCCTCGTCCCCGTGCCGGCCGTGGATCGGAACGGCCAGGTAGGCGTTGGGCGGAACCTCGTCGAGGGTCACCGAGAGGGACCAGGCGCGCACGGCCGGGTTCGCGGAGTAGGGAGCGAAGAGGTTGGAGGCGCGCCAGGCGTGCCGCGTCACGAGCTGCCCTGCTGCGTACCCCTCGACTTCGGCGATCCGACGCGGCGCACCGCGCACACGCAGATAGCGCACCGGCTGCTCTCCGTCGAGACGGGCCCCTGCGATGGTGCCCTTGCCCGACCAGCTCCCCACGGGCTTCCAGCTCTTCAGGTCGGCCGACACCTCGGCCAGGCTGTCGTCGGCGAAGGTGTGCAGGGCCGGGTTCAGGTCGTGCTCCTCGCGATCGCGGATGCGGATCACGATCTCGTCCAGGGCCAGAGGCTCTCCGAAGTCCACCCGCAGCGCGCCCCCCTCGCGCCGCGCGATGAAGAAGGTCTCGATGTCACCGTCGAAGAGGTTGCGGTCCCGGATCCCCCGGTTCGTGAACATCGGCTGCGTGAAGAAGGCGTGCCGCGCCCAGTGGACCTGCGGGATCCGACTCGGTCCGGCCCGGTCCAGACAGCGCACCTCGAGGGCGTTGCTGTCCGCTGCGAAGCAGGTCGCTTCGTACAGCGCCTCTGCATCCTCCGGCAGGTCGCACGGGGTGAGATCGCCGAGCTTCCGGTGCCAGTCCTGCGTCAGCGGCGTTCCAGGAAACTCGACAGCCAAGGCCGTACCACTGCGCACCGCGGCGAGCTCCTCCCCGGTCAACAGCACCCCGTCCAGACGTGCGGCGTCGAAGTCACGCTCCCCCGCATGCAGGGCGATCTCTGACCGCGTTCCGGGCAGGCCGAGCAGCCGGACGCGGGCCGGCCGGCCCGGCAGGTCGTTCTCGACCTCGTAGTCGCACCCGGTCAGGCCGATCTCGCTCGTACCCTCGGTCGTCGCCATCACCAGACAGGCCCGGAAGGGGAGCACTTCGACCTCCACTTCGCTCCCTCCGTCGAAGGTGCCGAGGATCCGCTCCGAGGGATGCAGACGCCGCACCTCGACGGCTCCATCGCCGGTGAGACCGATCGACGCGTCCAGCTCCACCCGGTAGCGCGTGGTCTCCCAGGTCAGATTGCGCAGAGTCAGGAAGCGCGTCTCGCCACTGCCGCGCACCATGGCGTGCGGCCCGTAGCGCTCCTCGGGGAGCTCCATCCCGTCCACGAGGATGTCGCGGTGGCGGCGGTGGAGGTTGCAGAGGCGCGCCAGCCGGGGGAACTCGTCGTCGCGCAGCAGCCAGGGACTGCCGTAGTACTGCGGCGCCATGATGAGCGACCGGCTGAAGGTCTGCAGCACCAGGTCGTCCTCCCAGAAGTCGAGACAGGACGAGAAGCAGACCCCGTGATCCTCCACCAGGCGGCTGGTGCCGGGCACGCGCTCTCGCGCCACCGCACCCGCGCGGTGATGCGGCGCGGCGCGATCGTTGCTCATGAACACGTCGATGTAGGTCTCGGCCCCTTCCCACAGATAGGTGGTCGCGTAGGGTTCGGCGCGTCCCAGGTCGATGCGCTCGTTGAGCACGATCAGGTCCGGGCAGTACGCGCGGCTCTCCCGCAGCGCGCGCGCCAGGGCATCCTCCTTCTCGGAGCGCAGACCTCCCGCCACGGCGTCGAGCTTGAACATGCGGAAGTCGTGATCGCGACACAGCTCCACCAGCATGTCGATGCGCGCCTGCTCCTCCTCGGGCGTGTCGCCGAAGCCGTCTGGCCCGAGCCAGATGCCCAAGCGGCAGTCGAAGCGGGCGGCGGCCTCGGCCGGCGGCCCGAAGCCGCGGGGGAACTGCTGAGCGAACTCCCGATTGGCCAGGGTGCCGCAGTGATCGGGGATCAGGCGTCCGACCCCGGCCGTGAAGGGACCGTCGTCCACGTTCCCCACGTCGAGGGAGTAGATGTCGAGCTCCATCCCGTACTCGTCGCGGATCCACTGGAAGAAGGCCAGGTTGACCAGGCTGTGCGCCTCGTTCGTGCCCTCGTACTGGTTGTTGATCCAGTCGAAGAAGTGCGCGATGGACGGGGTTCGCTCGTCGGCGCCGGGGATCACGGAACGCACCACGACGTCGACCTTGCGCGTCACCGGCAGGTCTCCGAAGGTCGTGGAGACCGTCACCACGTGGACGCCCGTGTCGTCGAAGCGGTGCTCGATCGCGTCGTAGGGCGCGCAATCGTCGAGGATCGTGCCGTCACCGAATTCGATGCGGATGGCACCGCATTCGCGACCCGGAGTGTCGCCACCCTGCGGCCAGAGGCGGAAGGTGACCGGTTGGCCCACGTCGACGAAGCGGGTGGGCTCGTAGGCCACGAAGAGGGCCGGGATCACGGCTTCCGGCTCCTCGGTCGAGAAGACCTTGACCTTGCAGAAGTCGACGTCGGTGTGGCCCCAGTCGTCTTCGACCCATAGGGCCACGGGGTACTGCCCCGGGGTGTCGTAGCTGTGCTCCGCCACCGGTCCGCGCGCCTCGGTCCCGTCGTGGAAGGCCCAGCGGTAGGAGACGATCGCCGCGTCTCGCGCGATCGAGGAGCGTCCGTCGAAGAACACCCTCTCGCCCGTTCGCACCGCGTGGTGCGGGCGCGCCACGGCCAGGAGGCCTTCCTCCGACGCGGCCAGGTAGGCGGCCACCATCCAGGGGTAGAGGTTCAGGGCGCGGTTGTTCCGGCCGGCATCGAGATGGTCGCGCGAGAGGTAGGTACCCACGTGCAGGTGGGAGAAGTTCCCCGAAGGCCCCCGGCGCCCCACCAGTCCCACCGGTTGGCCGCGTGACAGGCGCGCTCCCGGTCGGACGTGGGGGAGGATGCTGTCCAGGTGGCCGTACTCGAACACGATCCCCCCTTCGTCCTCGAGAAGGATCGCCCCCTGGTCTTGCGAGACGTGGATCACCTCGCCGGCGACACAGCTCACCACCCGCTCACGCCCTTCGAAGGCGGCGAAGTCGATCCCGTAGTCGTGATGGAAGCGCTGCCCTTCGGGGTCCCCGTCCCGGTGCCCGAGGTGGACCGGCTCGTTGAAGGCCTGCATTCCCAGCGCGAAGAGTCGGTAGTGGGGCAGGGGGAAGACGAACTGCTCGGGATCCACGATCGGATCCGCGGCGTCCCAGACCGAAAGCTGCACGCGCTTGGGCAGGTCGATCCACCCGGAAGTCGTGTCGGCCTGGATCCGCAGTCCGTCGTGCACCGTGGGCATGACGTAGGGCGAGCAGACGAGCTCGAGCGGCGCGCCGTCCACGGCGACGCGCACGTCGGCGCGACGCGTCAAGCCGATCACGCTGTCCACTTCATCCCGCACGCGGAGCAGCTGGATCGTCCGTCGCTCTCCCGACGGGAGCTCGAACTCCGCCGACTCCCCTTCATCGAGGTAGAGGAACTCTTGATTCGAGTAGGAGATCCGCGCGGCATCCTCCCCGCCGATCGACTCGTCGGACCGCAGCACGGGCGTGGGCACCTCCTCGAGCGTGTGGACGATCCCCTCGCGGAGGTGGAACGGTCCGCTGAAGTGGAGCAGCCCCTCCCTCCGCTCGACCCACTCGAAGGTGCTCGAGACGCGCCCGTCGGCGTGCTTGAACAGCAGTCGACCCTCGGCGTCCACCTCCCAGAAGGACTCGTTCGGGCTGCCGATCCCCTGGATGTTCCCGTCGGCGATCAGTCTCGCGACGCCGTTGAAGCCCGCGCCGGCGTCCGATCTCCACGAGAAGCGGAACTTCTTCCCCGCGAGCAGGGCCCGATCGAGCTCGACCTCCTGCTCGGCGACCTGGGCTCGAGCGGCATCCGACAGCAGGAGACAGGAGAGGATTGCGCAGAGCAGGGCAGTCGTCGCGATTCTCATGACAGACCTCCGCAGCGGTGATTCCGTGAGGAGCGCGTCGATCAGGCCCGCGCTAGGCCGGTTTCAGTTCCAGCTCCACCGCGGAGACCGAGGCGGGCGGGAACGTCCACTCCGGGTTGTCGGGGAGCTTCTCTTGCTTGGGATGGGTGTGCTCGGGACGGTGCTCGAAGACCTCGAACTCCGGATCGGGATCGAACCAGAACACGCGTCCTCCGGCGATCTCCCGCCCCTGCACGTCGAAGTCCGCAGCCACGGAGCGCGTGCGGGTCGTGTTGACCACGTGCAGGAAGACGCGGTCGCCGGTGCGGCTGGCGGTGACGTCGAGATCCTCCGGGACGTCCCCCACGTCGACGGCCTGCTCTCCGCCGTGCTTGTGGTACAGGCTCATCACCATGGCCACCGGCATCATGAAGGACTTGCCGCGCGGCGTGGGGATCATGACGGCGTTGTTCTGCCAGCGCGTGCCGGCGAAGTCGGCCAAGGTCGCGATCTTCAGCACGTCGCCGTTCCGCTCGTGCAGGTTCAGGAGCCTTGCGTTGACCACGCCAGCGGCCCAGGTGGAGAGGACCTCGTTGCGGTTGCGCCCGTGCAGGAAGAAGTGGCACTCCGTCAATGCCAGCGGAATCCCGTACGGCGCCACCCGCCTGCGCATGTCGCCGAGCTTGGCCTCCTGGCCTTGCAGCGCCTTCATCAGGTAGGCCCAGGTCCTGTCCGGGTCGTTGCGGTACTCGATCCCGTGCAGGGGCGACCCCTCGCCCCCGGCGTCGAATCCGTTGTGGTAGGCCAGGTACTGCACGTGCTCGCCGGCGATCTCGGCCATCGGCTCGGCCCAGTCCCCCTCGCCCCAGGCGATGAATTCCAGGCTGGGATCGACGCGCCGCATCGTCTCGGCGTACTCCACCGTCTTGCGCGCGGCGGTCTCGGCGTCGAATCCGTCGCTGCCGTAGGAGGTCTCGTTGCCGATCTGCCAGAGCTTGACGCCGTAGGGGTCGCGGTGACCGTGGGCGATGCGCTCGTCGTTCGCGGGGTTGTTGCAGTAGTCGACCCAGGCGGCCGCCTCCTGCGCGCTGCCCAGACGGACCTGACCCTTGGCGTTGGTGGCCCAGAAGTCGCGTCCGTCCGAGTCGAAGTTGACCGTGATCAGGGGATCGGCGCCGACCTTCCGGCAGAAGTCCACGAACTCGTGCGTGCCGACCTGGTTGTTGTAGATGCCGCCCCAGAGGAGGTTGTACATCGGCGGGCGCTTCTCGATCGGCCCGACCCCCTCCCTCCACTTGTAGTAGGAGCAGAAGCACCCGCCCCAGCGCATGAGCGCGGGGGAGAGGACCTGCGTGACCTCGACCAGGTCCTCGCGCCAGCAATCGCGCATGAAATCCCAGCCCGCGTCCACCGAGGCGTCCGTGGTGCCCAGCGGCTCCATGAACTGCATGTAGAGGTAGGGGGAGAGCGCGAAGCGCGGCGTCGGATCGATCCGCATGCGACCGGCCGCGGGGCGCTTCGGCCGGGCCGGGACGGACGCGCCCGCCAGGGACACGGCCGCGCAACCGGCGCCCAGGGTCTTCAGGAATCCGCGGCGGTCGCACTGTGAGCTCTTCATGGTCCTTCCTCGGCTCGAGCGGGTTTTCGGCTCGGATGTCCCTGCGCAACGCGCCGGGGCCCGGGTGCGGCGTGCGCGACGGGGGATCGCACGGGAGAGATCCTACTCCCGTTCGGTTCCTTTGCGTCGCTCAGGAATGCGGCGCAACCGTCTTCGTGCAAACACGAATCACATCGCGCTGGACGTGTCCTGAGGAGGAGAGCTGGGGACCTGGAGCAAGTGGCTGGACTCGCATAGAATGCGCAACAGGTTTCGGGGGCACGTCACGTCAGCGGCAGGGGTCTGCCGGTGGCGGGCGAGCAACGCAGGGAGGTCGGCCCGTGACGGTTCTTCGACGACTCATCGCACCGAGCCTCGTCGCTCTCACCCTGCCCTTGGCGGCCGCGCGCGCAGGCGATCCTCCCGACGAGCGACCGGCGGCGCCCGGGGAGTGGGGCTTCCGACCCGCGGATGGGGCGGAGGTGGCGTGCACTCCACCCTCCTTCTCGTGGCGGCCCCAGAAGGGGGCGGTCGCCTACGAGCTGGAGGTCGCGAGCGACGAGGACTTCTCGACGGTGGAGTACCGGGCGCGGGAGGTGACCTGGAACGTCCACCGTCCCACGCGTCCCTTGGTCCCCGGAACGTGGAGTTGGCGCTTCCGCGCCGTGGACGGAGAGGGCGAGGCCTCGGCCTGGAGCTCGACGCGCACCTTCGTCGTCCCCGCGGGAGCGGCCCAGTTCGTCCTGCCGCCGCGGGAGGAGCTCCTGGCTCGCATCCCCGAGGCGCACCCCCGGCTCTTCCTGCGTCCCGAGGACCTCTCCGCCCTGCGCGAGCAGGCCGGCGGGGAGCTCCGCGCCGAGTACCAGAAGCTCGAGCGGCGCTGCGACGAGCTGCTCGCATCTCCTCCGCCGACCGCGGAGCCGGAGCGCTACCCCGAGGGCACCGTCCGCGGCAGCGACCCGTGGCGCAAGATCTGGTGGGGCAATCGGACCTACACCATCCGCCTGCTCGACGGCGCCGCCACCCTGGCCTTCGCCTGGCGGCTCGGCGGGCGGGAGGAGTACGGCGAGCTCGCCCGGCGGCTGCTGCTCGAGGCGGCCACGTGGGATCCGCAGGGGGCGACGGGCTACCGCTACAACGACGAAGCGGGGATGCCCTACGCCTACCACTTCAGCCGCACGTACACCTTCGTGCATCCCCTGCTCAGCGAGGAGGAGCGCGCGACTTGCCGTAGGGTGATGCTCATCCGCGGACGCGAGATGTACGCGCACCTCTGCCCGCGGCACCTGTGGCGGCCGTACTCGAGCCACTCGAACCGGGCCTGGCACTTCCTCGGCGAGGTGGGCATCGCCTTCCACGCAGAGCTCCCGGAGGCGGACGACTGGGTCTGGTTCGCGGCCAACGTCTTCGCCAACGTCTATCCGGTGTGGTCCGACTCGCAGGGGGGCTGGCACGAGGGGATCGCCTACTGGCGCAGCTACCTCGGCCGGTTCACCTGGTGGGCGGACGTGCAGCGGGCGGCGCTCGGGCTCGACGCCTACCGGCTGCCCTTCTTCTCGCGCGCGGGGGACTTTGCCCTCTACACGATGCCCCCGGGCACCTGCGGGGGAGGCTTCGGCGACCTGACCGCCAGGCAGAAGGCGTCGGGCAATCGCGCCCTGATGACGGTGCTCGCCGCCCAGGCGCGCAACCCCCACTGGCAGTGGTACGTCGAAGCGCTCGGCGGGCCCGACTGGGGCGGGGGGTACGTGGGCTTCCTGCGACAGGCCGCCTCGACCGTCGAGGCGCGGGCGCCGGCGGAGCTGCCGACGTCGCGCTGCTTCCGCGGCACCGGGCTCGCGGTGCTCCAGTCGACCCTGGAGGACGCCGCGCAGAACGTCGAGCTGCTCTTCAAGTCGAGCCCCTTCGGGACGCAGAGCCACGGCTACGAGTCGCAGAACTCGTTCCTGCTCTACGCCTTCGGCGAGCGGCTCCTGATCCGCACCGGCTACCGCGACAGCTACGGCTCGGAGCACCACAAGGAGTGGATGTGGCGCACGAAGTCGACCAACTGCATCACCGTCGGCGGCCGGGGCCAGACGCGCCACTCTGCGGAGGCGCGCGGCGAGATCACCGCCTTCCACACCCAGCCCGGGCTGCACTACGTCGAGGGAGAGGCGGCTGAGGCCTACGGGGGGGCGCTCGAGAGCTTCCGCCGCGGCATCCTCTTCCTCGAGCCGGACCTGATCGTGATCCACGATCGCCTGCGCGCCGGGGAGCCCTCGACCTTCGAGTGGCTGCTGCACGCGCCCACGGCCTTCGCGGAGCCGGCACCCGGCGAGGTGGTCGTCCAGAGCGGCGGGGCCGCGTGCCGCGTGCAGTTCCTCATTCCCGCGCAGCTCTCGATCGAGCAGACGGATCGCTTCGATCCGCCGCCTCGCGAGCGCATCCAGCTCGTCGAGCACCACCTGCGCGCCGCGACTCCAGAGCCGCGTCGGGAGGTCGCATTCCTGACCGTGATCCGCCCCTACCGGGCGAGCACCACTCCACCCGGCCCTGCTCGCCTCGAAGCGCGGGAGGGCGGCTGGCGCCTCGTTGCACCGGTGGGCGAGTCGTCGGTGACGATCGACGTCGACGCGGAGGGTGTGTTCTCGCTTCCGGGCTGGGAGTCCACGTCGGCGCGCTTCGAGCGCTGAGGCCTATCATGCTCCCCGTCCTCCTTCTCGCCGTCGCGGCCCAGGACCCGCTCCAGGTCCTCGAAGACGACGCCTACGTCCCGCCCTACCAGTTCCTCGTCGAAGAGGCGCGACAGCTACGGGAGCACCACGCCGCCCTCGCGGCGCGGAGCAGGACTCCGCACGGCGCGCGCGCGCGGCAGGCAGCGAAGCGAGTCACCTACGAGGCGCTGCTCGGGCCGCTGCCGGAGCGCACTCCGCTCGAGACGACCGTCGTCGGCGTGCTGCAGGCCGACGGCTACCGCGTCGAACGGCTGCACTTCCAGAGCCGGCCCGGGCACCACGTCACCGCGAACCTGTACGTCCCCGAAGGCCCCGGCCCCTTCCCCGGCGTCGCCGTTCCGTGCGGCCACTCGAGCAACGGCAAGGCCACCGAGTCCTACCAGCGCGCCTGCGCGCTGCTCGCCACCAACGGCCTGATGGCCCTGATCTACGACCCGGTGGGCCAGGGAGAGCGTCACCAGATCGACCTCGATCGCCACGGGACCACCGAGCACGAGCTGACCAACGCGGCGGGCCTGCTCTTGGGAGAGCCGCTCGCCAAGCACGAGCTCTGGGACGGGATGCGCGCCATCGACGTCCTGCTCGAGCGCGGGGCGACGAAGATCGGAGTGGCCGGGAACTCGGGCGGAGGGACGCAGACCGTCTTCCTCACCGCCTTCGACGAGCGCGTCGCCGCCGCCACGCCGTCGTGCTACGTGATGGAGCACCTGCGCCTCTTCGAGACGATCGGACCCCAGGACGGGTGCCAGTGGATCCCCGGCGAGGGAGCGCACGGGCTCGACCACGCGGACTACCTGGCGCTCTTCGCGCCGAAGCCGATGCGCGTGCTCGCAGCGGAACAGGACTTCTTCGAGTTCGCTTCCACCAGACGAGCCGTACAGAAGGCCTCGCGGACCTGGGTGGCGCTGGGAGCGTCCGAGCGTATCGACCTGGTCTCCACCGACGACCGGCACGGCTGGAGCCGACCCTTGCGCGAGGGCTGTGCGAGCTGGATGACGCGCTGGCTCCTGGAGCGCGAGGCGCCGGTGGTCGAGGGGGACCTGACCCTCTTCACCGACGCCGAGCTGCAGGTCACCGAGACCGGACAGGTGCGCAGCGCGTTCGAGGGCGAACGCACCCTCGTCGACCTGTGGCACGAGCGCCTCGGCGAGCTGCGGGGCGCCCGTCCGGCGCTCACGCGCCAGCTCGTGGATGCCGCGATCGGATGCCGGAAGGAGTTCATCTTCGACCAGGAGGCGGGCCTGCGCGAGCTGGACGGGGTGCGCCTCATCCGGCACGAAGTGCGCTGGTACGGCGAGGACGGCGGGGCGCCGATGCCCGCCCTGGAGCTGCGGCCCGGATTGAACGCCACCGGTGCGCTGACGGTCGTGCTGCACGAGGACGGCAAAGCGGCCGACCTCGACCTGCTCCTCGAGCGGGCCCGCGCGGGGCAGCGCGTGTTCGCCATCGACCTGTGGGGCTTCGGCGAGCTCGAGGACCGCGACGTGGGGGGCAAGTACAGAAACCCCGATCACCGCCTGGCCGTGCTCGCGCTCCACAACGGCGGGAGTCTCCTGGGGCGCCGCGTCGGTCAGTTCCTGAGCTGGCTGGACTTGATCGCACAAGGCCGGGACGACGTGGAGCTGATCGCCATCGGCCGCACGGGCGTCACCGCGCTGCACGCTGCCTTCCTGGAGTCCTACCGCTTCCCCCGCGTTGAGCTGCGCGGCACGCTCGGCACCTGGGAGGAGGTCCTCGCCGACCCCGCCGCACCCGGCCGCCTCGGCAATGTGGTCCCCGGCGTCCTCGCCCTCTACGACCTGCCCGATCTGGAGGCCGCGTTGGGGGAGAAGGTCGTGCGGACGGCTCGCTGAATCATCCCTGCGCCCCCCGGCTGCGCTCTCGTCGCGCGAATGACGCAGTCCGTCAACCCCTGGTGAGCACCCATCCCGCCCAATCGCGCAGCGGGTGCCCCTCCCCACGCAGTGCCAGCTTCGCCTGCCACAGCGCCTCCGCCGGCTCGAGCCCCTCCTCCCACAGCTTCGTGTAGAAGATCTCGAAGAGCTTCCGAGTGGCCGCGTCGTCGACCTTCCAGAGGGAGGTGATCGCCGTCCGCACCCCCGCCGCGTGCAGGGACGTCTGCAGGGACTGGATGCCCTGGCCCGCGCGGCGTTTGCCGACGTTCGTCTCGCAGGCCGACAGCACGGCCAGCTCGCAGTTCGAGAGGTCCAGGGTCGCCAGCTCCTCCGCGGTCAGGATTCCCGGCACTCGCCCGCGCTCGTCCTGGCCGTGATTCGCGCCAGCCAGCGCCAACCCGCAGAGGGTCTCGGGTAGGTAGCCGGCGAGCGTGTCCTCCGTGCGGCTCAGCGTGCGTCGCAGCGCTTCGTCGGTCCGTTCAGCCGAGTCGATCATCGACAGCGTCTCCGACTCCGGCACGAACCAACCGTGGGTCGCGAGGTGGAGGTATCTCGCGCTGGATGAGAGCGCGAACAGCTCGCTCTTGGTGGCCTCGGCGCCCTCTCGCCGCTGCGCCTCGCCGTCTCGCAGGCTCTCGTAGAGCACGCAAGCCGCCTCGACCTCGAAGCGAGACTGGAGCAGGGGCCGGAAGCTCTTCGGCGCGCCGGAGCGAATTCCTGGCATCGGTGGGGTCGCGGTGAAGGCGCAAGGTTCAGGCGATCCGATCCCCTCCGCATCGAAGGCGATGCCGCCGAAGGCGACCAGGGTACCACTCGCCTCACTGCTCCTCTTCGGACGGGCCAGACGAGCCACGGAGGTTTCGATCCGCACCTCGAGAAGATCACCGACCCGGTCTCGACCGTCCCCGGGCAGCGCGTCGAAGGGTACGAGGTACAGGAATTCGTCGGGCACCACGCTCAACGCGCGCGGGCGTCCTTCTCCGAGGGCTTCGAGGCAGGGATCGAGCACGCGAGCCCGGAGGGAGCGCCCCGCGGAGAGCTCTGCATCTTCACCCGTGGACTGGACGGCGACCCCCCGTTCGATCGGCTCACCGAGCCGCGCTCTCCAGCCAGCGACGAGCTCCTCCAGCTCCGCGGCGGGACCGAGCTCGACGCGCCGCACCTCGCCATCGGGGGTGAGGACGAAGGCGAGCAGGGAGTCCACTTCGTGGATCGCTTGCGTGTCTGGATCCTCCAGGTGTCGCCGGTAGCGCAGGAAGCTCACGAGGGCCGTATCGTCCTCGAGGGCCGACGCCAGCTCCGGCACCGTCGGCATCTCACTCCTCATTCCCAGCTCTTCGAGCTGCACGCGAATCACGCGCTGGAGCCGGTCCCGTTCGTCGGCCAGATCCACGAGATGGCGACGCCACTTCTCGACCTCTTCGGCACCGATCCCCATCGCCGTGGTGGACGGTCCCTGGCTCGCGGCCGCGAGGTCGCGCCGGATCCTGGCGAGATCCGCCAGCGCCGCCCCGAGCTCCGGGACCCGGCGCGCCGCGCGGCTGATCTCGGGCGAGCTCGTGGACGCCAGCCGCAGGCATTCGAGCGTGCGCAGCAAGGCCCTGTGCAGGCTCTCGCTGGTCTCGAGTTGCGGAGAGTCGCTCAACGCGAGTGCATCCTCGAGTCGCTGCAGGCCGCGGAGCGCGGCGGAGCGAGCCACGCGAGGAGCGAGCTCTCCGAATCCCTGCGCCGCGACAACCTGGCCTTCCAGGAGGGACGTGCACGCCGCGTAGAGGCCCTGCGAGTCGCCCAACTCCTTGCACGTCCGCGCGAGAGCCAGCGCGGTTCTGAGCCGGTCGGGGTGATCCGGAGGGAACAGGCGCTCCCGGGCGGTGTGAACCAGCACCTCCAGCTCGAGCGCCCCGGCAGGATCGCCCAGCGCCTTGCGCGTCGCTGCGAGGTTCTGCTTGGTGATGAGAAGGTGGGGGTGATCCGCGGGGAGCAGGCGCTCTCGGGCCGCATGGACGTGCTCCTCCAGCTCGAGCGCGCCCCTGTGGTCACCCATCCGTTTGAGCGTCACGGCGAGGTTCAGCTGCGCCGCGAAGAGGTCAGGGTGGTCGGGAGGCAGGGAGCGCTCGCACGTGGCGTGGACCTGCTCGAACAGCTTCTGGGCACCCCGCCAGTCGCTGAGCGCCAGGCGTGTGACCGCGAGACTGCGCATGCTCTCGAGCAGGGCGGGATGGTCCGCGTCGAGTGAGCTCTCGCGCATGGCGTGGACGTGCTCCTTGAGCTCGAGCGCGCCCCTCAGGTCGCCGATCTTGCCGCGAATCCTGGCGAGGTTCAGCTTCACGACGAGGAGGTCCCGGTGGCCCGCGGGCAGCAGGCGCTCCCGGACCGCGTGGACGTGTTCGAACAGCTCCAGGGCGCTGGAGAGGTCGCCCAGCTCCTTGAGCGTGACGGCGAGGTTGTGCTTGATGCTGAGGAGTTGGGGGTGATCCGCGGGGAGCAGGCGCTCTCGGGTCGCATGGACCTCTTCCTCGAGCTCGAGCGCGCCCAGGAGATCGCCCAGCTTGGTGCGCGTGGCGGCCAGATTCAGCTTGGCGCGCAGGAGGTCGGGGTGATCGGCGGGGAGCTGGCGCTCCCGGACCGCGTGGATGTACGCGAACAGCTCCCGCGCTCCTTGATAGTCGCCCATTTCCTTGCGCACGACGGCGACGTTGGTCTTGGCGCGCAGGAGGTCGGTGTGTTCGGCGGAGAGCAGGCGCTCTCGGGCGGCGTGGACGTGCTCGTAGAGCTCCCGGGCTCTGGGGAGATCGCGCCGACTGAGGCACGCGCCGGCGAGGTTCAGCTGGACGCGCAGGAGGTCGGTGTGGTCGGGGGGTCGGGATCGTACGCGCTGCCGCAGCGTCCACGCCTGGCCCCGATACGCCGTGGACACGCCACCGACTCGGCCAGCCCAGTATCCCAGGTGCTCGGAGACGTTCGCGATCTGCTCGCTTCTCTCCGCGCCCGGGGTGCCGAGCACGTCGTCGAGAGCGCTCGAGAGAAGCTCCCGCGCTGCTTCGAAGTCCTTGCGCTCCCGCAGTTCCTCGTACTGGGCCAGTGCTTCTCGGCCCCGCTCGGCGGCGGCCCGGGTGGCATCGCTTTCGGGTGCCGCCATGAGGTGCAACGTCAATGAGCCCGCCTCACCCACTGGCGTCGACACGAACACCGCCAGCTGGCAGCCCTGCGCGACTTCGAGCTTCGCGTAGGGCACCGTGCCGCCGCCCGAGTCGTCATCGCTGGCGAGCGGGGTGCCGGCGACGGCGTCTTCGATCTCGAGCTGGAGGTCCAACTCGGAGATTGCCCAGACGTGCAGACTCCCCTCGAACTCCACCTCGTACTCCGCGACCACCGTGGGGCCGCCGCCCTCGCTCAGCGAGGGAGCGTCCGCGGCGATCTCGAGCTCCAGGATGCGATCGAAGGGGGAGGGCGGGAGCGGCTCTTCGTCCTCGACCAGAACGAGCGGGAGGAGCGCAAGTGCCGAGGTCAGCATGGCAGGATTCGAGTGTGGGGGCTGAACGGGTCGGTCATTGTAGCCGGGGGCCTCCGCAGGGATCCTCCTGCGAAGGCCTCGCCCGCAGGCCCGCGGATCTGTGCAACGAGTAGGTTGGACGCGGGCCATTCCCCGATCGCGACGGCATCATTGGGGGGCCATGTCGATCTCCATCCTGCTCCTTTCCCTCGCGCTCCAGGATCCCGTCGCCCCCGCTGACGAGGCCCGCACCGTCCACTGGCCCTCCTTCCGCGGTCCCTCCGCGAGTGGGTTGGCGCTCGGCTTCGAGACGGTCGAAGGCTTCGACGTGGAGAAGGGGGAGAACGTCCTCTGGCGTGTGGAGGTGCCGGGGTTGGCGCACTCCTCGCCGGTGATCTGGGGAGAGCGCATCTACCTCACCACCGCGGTCAAGGAGGGGGAGGATCCCGAGCTCAAGGTCGGGCTCTACGGCAGCGTCGAGTCGGTCGAAGACGACTCGGTGCACGAGATGCGGGTCCTGTGCCTCGACAAGGCGGACGGCCGAGTGCTCTGGGATCGCCTGGCCTGGAAGGGAGTGCCCGCGATCAAGCGCCACCCCAAGGGGAGCCACGCCGCCTCCACCCCCGCCACCGACGGGGAGCACGTGCTGGCCTTCTTCGGGAGCGAGGGGCTCTACTGCTACGACCGCGCCGGGGAGCTGCTCTGGAAGAAGGACTTCGGGACCCTCGACGCTGGCTGGTACGTCGCCCCCGGTTGCCAGTGGGGCTTCGGCAGCTCACCGGTGATCCACGGCGAGCGGGTGATCGTGCAGTGCGACGTGCAGGAGAACTCCTTCCTGGCGGCCCTCGATCTGAAGACCGGCGAGGAGCTGTGGCGCACCCCGCGCGACGAGGTGCCCACCTGGAGCACGCCCACCGTAGACGTGCGCGAGGGTCGCTCCCAGGTCCTGTGCAACGGCTACAAGCACATCGGTGGCTACGACCTGGAGACGGGGAAGCCCCTCTGGTGGTTGGAGGGGGGCGGCGACATCCCCGTCCCCACGCCGATCGTCGGCAACGACCTGGTGTACGTGACGAACGCCCACGGGATGGCGGCGCCGATCCTCGCCATCGAGGCGACCGCCGAGGGCCAGTTGGAGCTCCCCTGCGACTCCGTGCCCTGGTACCACGTGCGCCGCGGCAACTACATGCAGACGCCGCTCTTGGTGGGGGAGATGCTCTTCCTCTGCGCCGACCACGGCGTGCTCGCCTGCTACGACGCACTGACCGGTGAGCTCTTCTTCCGCGAGCGCGTGGGGGCTGGCAAGACCGGCTTCACCCCGTCGATCGTGGCGGCGGACGGCAAGCTCTACGTCACGGGGGAAGACGGCGAGGTGTTCGTGGCGAGGATCGGTAAGGAGTTCGAAATCGCGGGCCCCTTCTACCTGGGGGAGGAGTGCATGGCGACCCCGGCGATCTCCGCGGGAGTGGTCTACTGGCGCACGTGCGGGCATCTGATCGCCGTGGGAACGGGGGAGTGATAAACTCCCCCCCCCACTAGGCGCGATCCCCTTTACTTGGAGTGAACCCCATGGCCGCTCGTCTCGTCCCGTGCGTTTTCGCGACCGGAGCTCTCCTCGCTTCCACAACTGCCCTCGCCGACGACTGGACCCAGTGGCGCGGTCCGACGCTGAATGGAATCTCGACCGAGACGGGGTGGAAGGTCGAGGGGCGTGAGAAGCCCGCCTGGAGGGCCGAGGTGGGATTGGGCTACTCCACCGTCTCGGTGGCGAAGGGGCGCGTCTACACCTGCGGCTTCGACAAGGAAGCGGAAGTCGACGTGGTGTGGTGCTTCGACGCGGAGACCGGCGAAGAGGTCTGGGCCTACGACTACCCCGCGAAGATCTGGGCCCGCGCCCACGGGGGCGGGACCCTGAGCACCCCCTCGGTGGACGGGGACCTCGTCTACGTCTTCAACCGGGAGGCGAACTTCTCCTGCTTCGACGCCGAGACCGGCGACCTGCACTGGCAGGAGAACCTGAAGGAGAAGCACGGTCTGACCTCGCCCACCTGGGGCTTCGCCGCCTCCCCCCTGATCCTGGAGGAGTGCGTGCTGCTCAACGCGGGCAAGGTGCTGGCCTTCGAGAAGGGGACCACCAAGCTCCTCTGGGAGAGCGAGAAGGACTACGGCCACGCCTACTCCACCCCCACCGTCTGCACCCTGGCGGGGAAGGAGTGCCTGGCCGTCATCGGCGGCGACGGTCTGGCGGTTCTCGAGCGCAGGGGAGGGAAAGAGCTGGCCTTCTACCCCTGGAAGACGCGCTACGACATCAACGCCGCCTCGCCGCTGATCGTCGGCGACGACCGCGTGGTGATCGCCTCCGGCTACGGGCACGGCGGGGCGATGCTGCGCTTCACCGGCAAGGAGCTGGAGCTGCTCTGGGAGAGCAAGAACCTGCGCAACCACATGATGACCACCATGCTGATCGGCGAC
>CAZDQL010000052.1:0-45463 GCA_964507325.1 uncultured Planctomycetaceae bacterium
CGACCCCACCGGTCAGTTCGTCTACGTCTCGATCCTCGGCACGAGCGCGAACAGCATCTCGACCTACGCGGTGCTGGACGGGACCTTCCAGGCGCCCCCCCTCGAGGCGGCCGCCCCCGGTGGTCCGGGGCGGGTCCGCTTCGCCCCCGACGGGGCACGGGCCTACGTTCCGCTGGAGAGCTCCCGCCTCCTGGTGCCCTACCTGATCGACTCCCAGACGGGGGGACTGAGCGTCCTCGCCGAGGGAGCGGAGGGAACGCTCTCGTCGCCGGCGGCGGTCGCGCTGCACCCCGGTGGCGGTCTGGCCTTCGCAGCCCTGCCCGGCGAGCCGCAGGAGGCGGGGCAGATCGGCCGCTTCGCCGTGGACACCGCCAGCGGGGCCCTGAGCTATCTGGGAGAGAAGGTAGAGGGTCTGGCCCCCGCCGCTCTCGCAGTCGGACCCTCCGGGCGCTTTCTGTACGTGGCGAATGGCGGCGGGGACGACGTGAGCGTGTTCGCGATCGACGAGCAGGAGGGCGAGCTGACACTGGTGGGGTACGCTGCGGCGGGACTCTCACCGAGTGACTTGGTGGTAACCGCGAAGGTGGAGTAGAAGGGGATCGCGGGAGGCATCGATCCCGAGGGGCCTCCCGGATCGCCCCGAGCACCTTCCCACACCGCCCATGCCCCCCACCCGCCCCACCGGCCACCCCTTCGCCACCCGCAGCGAGGTGATCGCCCGCCACGGCATGGCGGCCACCAGCCAACCGCTGGCCACCCAGGTCGCGCTGGACCTGCTCAAGGCGGGGGGCAGCGCCGTGGACGCCGCCATCGGAGCGAACGCCCTCCTGGGTCTCGTCGAACCGACGGGGTGCGGCCTCGGCGGGGACCTCTTCGCCATCGTCTGGGACCCCGAGCAGCGCGAGCCGGTGGGCTTGAACGCGAGCGGTCGCTCCCCGCGCGCCCTGACCTTGGAGGAGCTCACCGGTCGCGGCCTGCGCTCCATCCCCCCCCACGGACCCCTGCCCGTGAGCGTCCCCGGCTGCGTCGACGGGTGGACGATGCTGCACGGGCGCTTCGGAAGGCTCTCCCTGCGAGAGGTCCTGGCCCCGGCGATCGGCTACGCCCGGGAGGGGGCTCCGATCAGCGAGGTGATCGCCCACCACTGGGCGCGCGACGTGCGCGCGCTGGGGGACCAGGCGGGCTTCCTCGAGGTCTTCGCCCCCGGGGGTCGCGCCCCCGAGAAGGGGGAGCTCTTCGCGAATCCACGCCTGGCGGCGACCCTGGAGGCGATCGCCGAGGGGGGGCGCGAGGCCTTCTACGCGGGGGAGCGCGCCCGGGCCATGGCCGACCACGTGCGCGCCCAAGGCGGCTTCCTCGCCTACGAAGACCTGGCCGAGCACCGCGGCGAATGGGTCGCGCCCCTGTCGGTGGATTACCGCGGCCACACCGTCTGGGAGTTGCCGCCCAACGGCCAGGGGCTGGCGGCTCTCGAGATGCTGCGCCTCCTGGAGGGTTTCGACCTGGCGGGTATGGGGTTCGGCAGCGCCGACTACGCGCACCTCCTGGTGGAGACGAAGAAGCTGGCCTTCGAGGACCGCGCCCGCTACTACGCCGACCCCACCTTCGCCGAGGTGCCCGTAGAGGAGTTGCTCTCGAAGCAATACGCCGACTCGCGCCGCGACCTGATCGACCTGCGCCGCGCCCTGAGTCACGCCCCGGCGGGCGATCCACTGCGGATCCCACGGGCGGTCGACGAGGGGGACACGGTCTACCTGACCGTGGCGGACGGGGAGGGCTCGCTGGTCTCCCTGATCCAGAGCAACTTCCGCGGCATGGGCTCGGGCGTGACCCCCGCCGACCTCGGCTTCGTGCTGCAGGACCGCGGCCAACTCTTCGCCCTCGAGCCGGGCCACCCGAACGTCTACGCCCCGGGGAAACGCCCCTTCCACACCATCATGCCCGGTTTCGTCTCCGTCGGAGACGCGCCACTGCTCTCCTTCGGGGTCATGGGGGGCGCGCTGCAGCCTCCGGGGCAGGTCCAGATCCTGGTCAACACGATCGACTTCGGGATGAACGTCCAGGAGGCGGGGGACGCGCCGCGCATCGTGCACGTGGGCTCCTCCCAGCCCACGGGGGAGCGCATGACCGACGGAGGGGGGGTCTTCGTCGAGCCGGGCTACGGCCCACGGCCCGTGCTCCAGGAGCTGCGCTCCCGCGGACATCGCCTGCTGGCGCGGACGGGCGAGTTGGGGGGCTACCAGGGGATCCGCTGGGATCCCGAGCACGGGGTCTTCCTGGGCGCTTCGGAGAGCCGCAAGGACGGTCAGGCGGCGGGATACTGACGGATACGGTATCCTGCGGTTCCGACTCTGCCCCTGTTCGAGACGGATTCGATCCGTAGGAATAGACGCCCGAAACGCACCTGATTCCGGGCCTCACTACCGTGTACCAATTCGCGCTCAGCGCGAAGAACCGGTCGGAAGGTCCAACCCGTCGCCATGGCAATCCGACATCGCCTTTACCTGCTGCTCGTCCCCGCGCTGCTCGTCGCCTGTGGCGGCTCCTCCGGCTCGTCGTCGAGCGCCCCCAGTGGACTGACCTACGGAGCCCGCTTCATCGCCTTCCTCCTGGGCGGGGCGGCCGATCCCCTGGTGCCCAAGTTCCAGGGCGACGTCACGAGTTGGACCGTGGCGCCGCCTCTTCCGGCGGGTCTTTCGCTGAGCGCGAACAACGGGACCATCTCGGGCACGCCGACGGTGGTGGAGCTCGAGGCGACCTACACCGTGACCGCTACCAACGGGCAGGGCAGCGACACCGTCGAGCTGGAGCTGCGCGTGGTGGAGCCGGCGGTGCTGGCGCTGACGGCGAGCTCGGATGGATCCCTGTCGGCGTTCTCCGTCGATGCCGCTGACGGTGTGCTCACCCCGCAGGACTTCGCCAGCGACGCCGCCAGCACGGGCACCCCCCAGGCTCCGGTCGCTCACCCCTCCGGCACGGTGGCCTTCGTGCCGAACTTCAAGGGCGGCGCCACCCCTGGAGACGTGTCGACCTTCGTGGTGGACGCCGACGGCCGCCTGCAGGCGCAGGTCCCCACGGCGGTGGCCATCGGTCCCCACCGCATGGTCGTGCATCCCGACGGTGAGGCCGCCTACGTGACCAATGCCGGTTCGGACGTGCTGCACGCCTTCAGCGTGGATCCCCAGACCGGAGCCCTGACCCCCTTTGCCACCGCCACGGTGGCCACGGGAGCGGGCCCCCTGTCCCTCCTCCTGCACCCCGCGGGGGACTTCGCGTACGTCGGCAACGAGCAGGCGGCCTCCCTCTCCATCGTGACCCTCGACGGGACGACCGGGGAGCCCCTCGGTCCCGCTCAGGAGTTCTCGTTGAACAGCGCGGTCCCCAGCGACCTGGCGATCAGCCCCGACGGTGAGCTGCTCATCGTCGCCATCGAGAACTACGACCTCTTGGTGGTCTTCACGATCGACCAGGGCACCGGAGACCTGAGCATCGTGGGATCGACCGCCACCAGTGCAGCCCCCACCGCGCTGGCCGCGCACCCCTTCGGTGAGGCCTTGCTGGTCGCCCACCGGGACAGTGGGACGGTCAGCGCCTACAGCCTCGACCCGCAGACCGGCGCCCTGGCCGAGACGGACACGCTGGCGCTGGGGGCCGATCCCGAAGCGATCTCCATCGACGACGCCGGCGCTTTCGCCTACGTGGCCATGAGCGGGGAGCACGAGTTGGCGGTTCTCGACCTGTCCGATCCCCTGCACCCTCAGGAGTGCGGCCGGATCCGCACTCGCACGGACCCCACCGGCACCGCCTTGCTCTCCGGGATCGCCCCGGTGCGCCCGCGCGCCCACGCCCTGTACGCCGTCAACCGGGAGGATGGGAGCGTGTCGACCTACTCCGTCGAACCGACGGGGGGAACGCTGACCGAGATCGGATCCGCCGTCCTGGCCGGGAGCACGCCAGCCGCCCTGGCGGTCGACCCCTTGGCCCGCTACGTGTGGGTCGCTTCCCCGGGGGACGACACGGTCATCACCTTCGAGGTCGACGACCAGACGGAAGGCCTGACTCAGGTCGGCCTGCCCTTGGCCGTCGCGATCGATCCGGCGGGGATCGCAGTCGATCCCGCGGGGCGTCAGGTCTTCGTCACCCGCGCGGGCAGCGACCGGGTGAGCTCCTTCTCCGTCGACCAGGGCACGGGAGCCCTGACGGCGGTCGACGCAGTCGACACCGGCGACGAACCGGGAGCGGTGGCCGTGGACCCCACGGGGCGCTTCGTGTACGTGGCCAGCGAAGCGGCGGACGAGATCGCCGTCTTCCGCGTGGTGGACGGCGTCTTCACCCAGTCCCTCGCCGTCGCGTCCGCCCCCGGCGCACCTTGCGCCCTGCGCTTCTCCGCCGACGGCTCTCTGCTCTACGTCGCGCTGCGCACGGCCAACTTCGTGCTGCCCTACGCGGTCGACCCGGTCACGGGCGCACTCACTCCCCAGGTTCCGGGAGCGCAGGCCGATGACTCCCCCCGTGCGATGCAGCCCAACCCGCGCAAACCGCGAGCCTACGCCGCCCTGGCGCTGCCGGGGGACGGGGGCCTGGGCGTGTACGCGCTGGACGAGGAGGGGAATCCCACCTTCCTCGAAGCCCTGACCGGCAGCGGGCTGAAGCCGGTCGACGTGGCCATCGACCCGGGGGGAGCCTTCCTCTACGTGGCCAACGAGGAGGGGGACGACGTCACCCGCTTCACCCTCGACGGGGCGGGGGACGCCGCCCAGGCGGGGGCCACGCCCGCCGGGGACGGACCGATCGCCCTGGGGCTCCTGTCGAGGGTCGAGTAGCCTGGGGGCGGCCGCGGCACGGGTCGCGGCTGCCGCCATGGACATCTGGGCGATCCTCGAGCGCGCGCGGGAGCGCTGGCCCGATCGGGTCGGCTCGATCGACGGCAGCGCGCGGCGCAGCTACGCACGGATCGCGGAACGCGTCGCGAACGTGGCGACGGGGCTGCTGGAGCTGGGGGTGCGCCCCGGCGAGCGCGTGGCCTTCCTGGGGCGCAACTCGGCCCCCTTCTTCGAGACCTACTTCGCCACGGCGGGCCTGGGCGCGATCCTGGTGCCGCTGGACGTACGGCTCTCCGCGCAGGAGCTGGCCGAGGTGTTGGCGGACGCCGAGCCCCTGGTCCTGATCCACGACGCCGAGCTCCAGCGGCTCTGTGAGCGAGTCGCGTCCGAGGTGGGCCTCCCCCACCGCATCGTGATCGGGCCCGACGGCGCAGGCGCGCCGACCTACGGAGCCCTGAGCGCTCGCCGCGCCCCGGACTTCGAACCGGCCAGCGTCGAGGCGGACGCAGTGGCGCAGATCTACTACGCCTGCGCGACGAGCGGCCGTCCCAAGGGGGCCATGCTCAGCCATCGCAACGTCTGCGAGCACGCTCTGGCGGCCACCAGCGAGCTCGACCTGGCGGAGGACGACGTCTGGGCGCACGTGGCGCCGATGTTCCACGTCGCGGACGCGTGGGCCACCTTCGCCGTGACCTGGGTCGGTGGCGCACACGTCGTGGCGCCGCGCTTCGAGGCCGGCGAGGTTCTGGAGCTCTTCGAGCGCGAGGGGGTCACGATCACCCACCTGGTGCCCCCGCTGCTGGAGCAACTGCTGAGCTCCGCGCGGGAGAGCGGTTTTTCGTCGCCTCGCTTGCGCCTGCTCCTCTCGGGGGGAGAGCCGATCGCGCCCGAGACGGTGCGCGGAGTCTTGGAGGTCTTCGGCTGCGAGTGCGTGCAGACCCACGGCATGACCGAGACCAGCCCCTACCTGACCCTGTGCACCCTGCAACCGCACCATCACCAGTGGCCCCCCGAACGCCAGCTGGCCCTGCGCTCTCGCGCCGGCCGCGCCTTCGAGACGGTGGAGCTCGAGGTGGTCGACGAGGCGGGGCAGCCCGTGCCCTTGGACGACCGCTCGGTGGGCGAGATCCGCGTGCGTGGCGAGACGGTCTCACCCGGCTACTGGCGCCGCCCCGAGGAGACCGCGGCGGTCTTCCGGGACGGTTGGCTGTACACCGGGGACCTGGCGACGATCGACGAGGAGCGCTACGTGAAGATCGTCGCCCGCAGGAGCGCCGAGAGGGGCGGCTAGCTGCCCGTTGAAGAACCCCCTCGGATGCGATGTGCGTAGCTGGGAGCCCTGGGCGGTGCGCGGAAACGCAGGCGAATCCGTAGATTCGGCGAGGGTTTCGCGTACCGCCCGGGGCTTCCAGATGCGTGCAGCGCGCCGAGAGGGTCTCTCAACGGGCTGCTAACCCCTCTCCGGCCGACGCCAGCCGTCGATCGCCTCCGCCAGGCGGACGCGCAACTCGCCGACCTTGACGCGGTCCTGCTCCATCGAGTCCCGGTGCCGCAGGGTGACCACGTCGTCGGCCAGGGTGTCCCCGTCGATGGTGACGCAGAAGGGAGTGCCGACCTCGTCCTGCCGCCGGTAGCGGCGTCCGATGGCCCCCTTCTCGTCGTAGAAGGTGCTGAAGCGCGCCGCGCGCAGCTTGGCCTCGATCTCGCGCGCCTTGTCGGGCATGCCCTCCTTCTTGACCAACGGGAAGACCGCCACGGTGACTGGCGCGATCTCGGGGTGCAGCCGCAGCACGGTGCGCTTGTCCTTCTCGAGCTCTTCCTCCTCGTAGGAGTCGATCAGGAAGGTCAGCGCCATGCGGTTGATGCCTCCCGCGGGTTCGATGACGTAGGGGGTGTACTTCTCCTTGGTCTGGGGGTCGAAGTACAGCAGGTCGGTGCCGGAGGCCTCGGAGTGCCGCGAGAGGTCGAAGTCGGTGCGATTGGCGATCCCCTCGAGCTCCCCCCAGCCGAAGGGGTAGAGGTACTCGATATCGGAGGTGGCCTTGGCGTAGTGCGCCAGCTCGCTCGCCTCGTGGTCGCGAACGCGCAGTCGCTCCTCGTCGATCCCCAGGTCGACGTACCAGCGGTGGCGCTCGGCGCGCCAGAACTCGAACCAACGTTGGTCGTCGGCGGGGGGCACGAAGTACTCCATCTCCGCCTGCTCGAACTCGCGCGTGCGGAAGACGAAGTTGCCGGGGGTGATCTCGTTGCGGAAGGACTTGCCGATCTGGGCGATCCCGAAGGGGGGCTTGAGGCGTGCCGACTCCATCACGTTCCTGAAGTTCAGGAAGATCCCCTGGGCGGTCTCGGGGCGCAGGTAGGCCACCGAGGCCGAGCTCTGGACCGGCCCCACGTGGGTCTGGAACATCAGGTTGAAGGCGCGCGGCTCGGTCAGCTCCCCTTCGCACTCGCCGGGGCGCTTGCTGGGCTTCTCGGGGCAGCGGGCGTCCTCCAGGGCGTCGGCCCGGAAGCGCCCCTTGCAGCGCTTGCAGTCGACCATCGGGTCGCTGAAGCCACCCACGTGGCCGGAGGTGACCCACACCTCGGGATTCTGGATGATGGCGGAGTCGAGCCCCACCACGTCGTTGCGTTCGGTGACCACCCGCGCCCACCAGGCGTCCCGGACCCGGCGCAGCAGCTCGACCCCCAAAGGGCCGTAGTCGTAGGTGTTGCCGATGCCCCCGTAGATCTCGGAGGCGGGGAACACGAACCCCTTGCGCTTGCAGAGGGAGACGATCTTGTCCATCAAGTCGGGTTGAGCCATGGCGGGCGGGAGTCTATCCAGCCCTCCAACGGGGGACCACGCAGGACGGAAAAAGTGTCTAATCCCCGGTCATGATCACCGGCCGAGAGAGCACCGCGGCGCCGGTGGAGTGGGAAGCGCCGCTGGCCTCCCGCACGCTGCTCGGGGAGTCCGGGAGGGTCCTGGCGGACCTCGAGGCGAAGGTGGCGGACGGCGGCCGCATCAGCGCCGAGGAGGCGCTCTTGCTCCACGACCGGGCGGATCTGGTCACCCTGGGGCGCATGGCCGACCTGCGGCGGAGGGGGTTGCACCCCGAGCCGGTCGTCACCTACATCGTCGACCGCAACATCAACCCCACCAACGTCTGCATCGCCGACTGCGGCTTCTGCGCCTTCTTCCGGCCGCCGCGCACCCCGGAGGCCTACGTGCTCCCGCGCGCGGAGATCTTCCGGCGGGTCCAGGAGACGGTCGACGCGGGGGGGCAGCAGCTCCTGATGCAGGGGGGGCACCACCCCCACCTCCTCACGCAGTGGTGGGCGGAGCTGATCGCGGAGATCGGCGAGCGCTGGGAGATCAACTGCCACGCCCTCTCCGCCCCCGAGATCGAGCACTTCGCACGCCTCGAGAAGCGGCCCGTGGAGGAGGTCCTGCGCGACCTGATCGAGGCCGGTCTCGGCTCCCTGCCGGGCGCGGGAGCGGAGCTCTTGGTCGACCGGGTGCGGGCGATCATCGCCCCCAAGAAGACCTCGACCGAAGGCTGGCTGGCGGTGCACAGGCAGGCCCACGAGGCGGGGCTGCGCTCGTCGGCCACCATGCTCTACGGCCACGTCGAGACGCCGGCGGAGCGCGTCGAGCACCTCGTTCGGCTGCGCGAGCTGCAGGACGAGACGGGAGGCTTCACCGCCTTCGCGTGTTGGAACCTGCAACCAGAGGGAGTGCCCGACGAGGCGCGCTACCCCGAGCCGACCACTCCCGTGCTCTACCTGCGCCTGCAGGCCCTGGCGCGCATCTTCCTGGACAACTTCGACAGCGTGCAGACGAGCTACGTCACCCAGGGCCTGGAGCTGGCCCAGGTCAGCCTGCGCTTCGGGGCCAACGACTTCGGGGGCACGATGTTCGAGGAGAACGTGGTCTCCGCGGCCGGCTGCTTCCACCTGGAGTCGATCCAGCGCATCGAGCGCATGATCGCAGGGGCGGGCTACTCCCCGCTCCAGCGCAACTCCTGGTACGGGATCGTCGACGGGCGCCACGGGGAGCCGACCTTCCCCGCTGACCGGGAGCAGGCGGCCCTGCACCGGGCCGCCCCCCCCGAGCTGCGCGCGGCGGCGGAGCGAGCACGCGGGGAGGTGGCGCCATGAGCACTGCCGCCATCGAGGCCCTGCTCGTGCGCGCTCTGGACGCGGGACTGGGCTCGATCGCCGACAGGGTGCTGGCGGGGGAGCGCCTCGCGCCGGCGGACGGGGTACGCCTCTACGGCTGCCAGGACATCCTGACCGTGGGCATGCTGGCCAACCACGTGCGCGAGCGGCTGCACGGGGACCGGGCCTACTTCAACGTCAACCAGCACATCGACTACACCAACGTCTGCAACAAGCTCTGCCTCTTCTGCGCCTTCCAACGCCTGCCGGATCAGGAGGGCGCCTACGTGCTGGGCCCAGAGGAGGTGGCGGAGAAGATCCGCGCCCACCTCCACGAGCCGGTGACCGAGGTGCACATGGTGGCCGGCATCTACCCCAAGCTCCCCTACGAGTACTACCTGGGGCTCTTGCGGGCGGTGAAGGAGGCGCGGCCCTCCCTGCACGTCAAGGCCTTCACCATGATCGAGCTGATGCAGATCGCCCGCGTGGCCAAGCGCCCGCTGGAAGAGGTGCTGCCGGAGCTGATCGAGGCCGGACTCGACTCCTGTCCCGGAGGGGGGGCGGAGATCTTCGCCGAGCGCGTGCGCCAGGAGGGCTATCCGCTGAAGAACACCGGCGAGCAGTGGCTGGAAACGGCGCGCACGGTGCACGCGGCGGGACTCAAGAGCAACGCCACCATGCTGCACGGGCACGTCGAGACGGTCGAGGAGCGTGTCGACCACCTCGACCGCCTGCGCCGTCTGCAGGACGAGACCGGCGGCCTGCAGGCCTACGTGCCCCTCTCCTTCCACCCCGAGAACACCCAGTGGTCCCACCTACCCGGCCCGACCGCGCTCGACGAACTGCGCGAGATCGCCGTGGGCCGCTTGATGCTCGACAACGTGGCGCACGTCAAGGCGTACTGGCCGATGCTCACCATTCCCATCGCCCAGACCGCGCTCTCCTTCGGGGCGGACGACGTCGACGGCACCGTCGTGGAGGAGCGCATCTACCACGACGCGGGCGCGCAGACTCCCCAGGAGGTGAAGCGCCGCGAGCTGGTGCGCTGGATCCGGGACGCGGGACGGGTGCCCGTCGAGCGCGACTCGCTCTACGCCGCGATCGCCAGCTGAGTCAGAGGAAGGACAGCGCGATCCCGTCGGAGGTGTTCGAGGTGGCCTGGGGGTTCTCGTCCCGGAACCAGAGCTGGAAGCGCCAGGTCTCTCCCGGCAGGATCACCAACCCGCTGGGCAGAGCTGCGAGGTCCGGGGAGACCCAAACCTCGCCGAGACCGGTGTCGAGAGCCATCCCGCAGCAGGCCATCAGGCGCGTGATCGGCGCTCCGAGGCAGAGGTTTCCCTGTCCTCCCGCCCAACCGGGGACGAAGTCGGCGCTCTCCGACACGAGCAGGCAGGCCGGCTGGTCGGTGGGCAGACCGCTGACGTGGAGAGTCAGCAGGTTGTCGGCGACCGCTGCACTGCCCTGGGCCGAGATCGTCGCCGCCTGGCCGCTGGAGTTGAGGGTGGAGGAGCAGTAGCTCTCGCCCAAGGGAGCGCACCCCAGGCCGCAGTGGGCGGGGTCGTAGGGAAAGGCCCCGGCGTCGGCCACGCTGCCGTCCTCGTCGGGGGTGGCGGCGGGGTTCCCCGCGTCGATCGCGGGGGAGAGCGGCATCAGGCGCAGGTCTCCCCCCGCCCGATCCCAGAAGCGCGGATCGAGGTCCAGGTTGCCCTTCCCCTTGTAGTCCCCCTCGATCAGGGTGTAGCGCAGCGTGGGGTGCCCCGCGAGGGGACTGATTCCGTTGCCCCACAGGATCGAGGTGTCGACCGCTGCGTCTCCGGCGATCGCTCCGCCGCGCGCGACGGCGCCGTTGTCCACCAGGGTGCAACGGTGGAGCCGGGCGGGACCGTAGACGGCACCACCGAAGCCCGGCTCCCCCTCGAGACCACCGCCCTGGGCCTGGTTGGCCCGCAAGACGCTACCCGTGATCTCGACCTCGGCTGCGAGGGCCAGCCCCAGTGCCCCCCCACTGCCGCCCGGGTAGTAGAAGTAGGCGCTGGCCAGGTTGTCTTCGAAGTGGCAGTCGGCGAGGGTGGCGCTGCCCGCCGCGACCCAGACAGCACCGCCACCGTCCGCCTCGCAGGCCGTGAAGTGGCACCCGTTGGCGACGAGCGTTCCTCCCTGCTGATAGAGCGCTCCGCCCAGACGATCATCGATCGCCCGGCTGTGCGTGAAGGAACAGTCATCGAGCTGGGTGTCGACCGTGTCGAGGCACAGGGAACCGCCGTTCCAGTCGAAGGACGAGCCGTCGAGGAAATCGGTGTCGGTGACGGTCAACAGGCCCTCCGTCGCGAAGATCGCTCCTCCCGAACCATCGGCGATGGCGCGCAGGAAGGTACAGGAGGAGATCTCCACGTCAGCTCGTTCGAGGTACAGGGCCCCTCCGTCGTAGGACGCTCCCCAGCCCGTCGTGCCGCCTTCGAAGACGCAGGCCGTGAAGGACACCTGGGCCTCGACGACGTACCCCTGACCACCTCGCAGGTAGGACGAGTTGTCGTCGAACCAGCAATCGTCGAAGGTCGGCGCTCCGCCGTCGACGGAGAGCCCACCTCCGTGGTCCGCGTCGTGGTTGTCCCGCACCACGCAGCCGACGAAGGCGGGCGAGGCGTCCATGATCCAGATGCCCGCGCCGCAGATGAACCAGTCGCCACAAGGGTTGCCCACCCCTCCGCTCAGCTCGAATCCTTCGACGACAGTGTCGGAGCCCTCGCCCTGGTGGATGCTGATCACCGGTCCGGTCCCCAGCGCATCGACCAAGGGCATCTCTCCCGCATCACCGCGCAGGTGGACCGCCTTGCCCAACGTATCGAGCGTCTCGAAGTACGTCCCCGGGTACACGTGCACCACGTCGCCGTCCACCGTGGTGGGTTGGTCGAGAGCGTATTGGATGCTGGTGTAGGGATCCCCAGGGGTACCCGAGCCGGGCGCGGTCCCGTCGTCGTCGACGTACCAGGTGGTTTGGGCCACGCCGGAAGATGCGAGTGCCAGAGCGAGCGAGGCAAGCAGCACGCGGCGGTCGAACATGGGCTCCTCCCGTAGTCTGGGTTGGCTGATAGGGGACATTTGCCCCAACTCCGTGTCAATGCTGCGTCTGGGACACGCGGAATCGACACCTGGCACGGCTCGGTGCCAGCCTCGCGAGCGCGCACCGTCTCGCGTCGAGAGACCGTTCGGAGGGAGTAACTCTCCGGTGTCCTGCCCAGCATCGCCGGCGCGGACGTGCCATAGTGTTCTCGGGTCGCGCCCCAGCGGCCGCGATTCGACGATGTCGTTCCTGGCCCTCATCCTCTCCTCTCTGATCCTCGTCGCCTCGTTGGCCGCTCCCGCGCCGCCGGTCGACGACCCGCGCAGCGCCTACGACGTCCAGGTCTACCGGCTCGATCTCAATGTGGATCCGGACTCGCGTCGAATCGAGGGCAGGGTCTGGGTGGAGCTCTCGGTCCTGAAGGAGGGACTGGGGACGATCCGTCTCGACTGCGACCAGGGGCTCGCGCTGGAGGCGGTGCGCCTGCACCCCGGGCCCCTGCCGAAGGAAGGCGCTGCGTCGGGTCCGGTGCTCCCCACCCGCCGCGTGGAGGCGTTCCTCGACTGCGAGCTTCCGGCTCCGGCGCGGGCGGGGCAGCGTCTTTGCCTGGCGATCACCTACTCCGGAAGCCCCGGTCCGATAGGCCGCCGTCACGGCGTGCGCTGGGCGACGCGGGACGGCCGTCCGCTGCTGGACCTGGCGCTGCAGAACGTGGGCGCCCATCACTGGTTCCCCTGCAAGGCGTCCCAGTACCACCCCGAGGATCGCCCTCGACGGGTCCTGCTCGACCTGACCGTGCCGGAGGGCTTGGTCGCCGCGGGCATCGGACGACTCGAGGGACGTAGCAGCCCCCGCCCGGGGTGGGTGACCTGGCACTGGCGACACGACTATCCGGTGCCGACCTACGGGGTGGGCATGGTGGTCGGTCGGCTGGAGGAGGTGCGAGGTCACGTCTCGCTCCCAGGGCTCGATGAAGCCGTACCCGTGCAGTGCTTCGTGCGTGCGGAACACGTCCCGGCCGCGAGCCTGGAGATCCTGCAGTTGGAGGAGCTGCTGACGGTCTACTCCGAGGCCTTCGGCAGCTACCCCTTCCCGGAATCCAAGGTGGGCATCGTGGAGGGGGTCTTCCTCACCGTCGACCACTCGACCCTCCTCTCCTACGGCTCCTCATGGCCCGCCTGGCTCTCGCAGCAGGGCGAGGTCGACCCCTTGCGCAGAATGAATCGCGGCTACGACTTCGTGCTGGTGCACCAGCTGGCCCACGAGTGGTGGGGCAATGCGGTGGGTGCCCGCTCGTGGCGCGACTACTGGCTGCACGAGGGCATCGCGACCTTCGCCGAGGGGCTGTGGCTGGAGCACCTCGAGGGCCGCGAGCGCGCCGACGAGTTCTTCCTGGAGCTGGCCCGCCCCTTGCCTCCCAACGCGCGGCTGGTGAGCGCCGAGGAGAGCCCGCCGGCAGGGCAGGTCTTCTCCCCCACCCTGCACCGCAAGGGAGCCTGGGTCCTGCACATGGTGCGTCACTACCTCGACGACGACGAGGTGTTCTTCGCCAGCCTGCGACGCTTCCAGGAGCGGCATCGGTACGGCGTGGCGGAGACCGCCGACCTCCTGGCGGTGCTCGAGGAGCAGAGCGGACAGGATTGGCAGCGCTTCTTCGACGAGTGGGTCTACGGCACGGGCACCCCGCGCCTCGAGGGGGAGCTGCGCATCACCCCGGATGAGATCCGGGTGGCGGTGGAGAACCAGCCGGCCACCGGGAGCTCCTTCCAGGTCCCCCTCGACCTGACCTGGACCGAGGGGGGGCAGGAGCGAGCGCTGCGCCTGTGGCTCGAGCCGGGGCCGTACCAGTTCGACATCGCCTGCGCCTCCCCCCCGGAGGGGGTGGCGGTGGTGCACCTCAATCGCCTCCTCGGTCGCCACTCCGTGCGGGTGGTCGACGAACGCTGAGGATCCGGTAGAGACTCGCGAGCAAGAGCAGGTTGGCGATCAGGAGCCACCCTCCGGCGCCGTAGCTCTGCGGCGTGTGGAACGCGCGGAAGAAGGCCACGTTGGAGAGCAGGGCCGAGAGTCCCACCAGTCCCAGGGCCAGTCGATCGCCGTCGGCGCGGTCGGCGATCAGGAGTTGGGCGAAGGGCAGGAGCACCAGGTAGTGGGGCCAGGAGGGGCTCACCACCAGCGGCACGCTCAACGCCACCAGGGCGAAGGCGATCGGCGCGTCGCGACCGATGCGCCGCAGGAGGACGAGGTGGGCGAGGGCCCAGACAACCCCCACCGCGAAGAGGGCCAGACCCGGCCCCTCCCCGCTGACCCCCAGCCAGCGCGCGACCACCGCCCCGAGAACCTGGCTGTTTCGCGCGCCGCCCCAGAGGCCCTCCTGGCGCGTGCCCAGGTCGCTGAACACGGCGCGGTAGAACTCGAAGGTGTGGTCCCCCCCGAGCAGCACCGCCGGCAGACCGACCAGGAGCAAGAAGGAGGCGGCGGCGAAGGTCGCGCTCGCGCGCCAGTCCTCGCGCACCAGGAAGACGACCGCGAAGAGGGCCGGGTAGAACTTGATCGCCACCGCCAGGGTCAGGGCCAGGGCCGCCAGCTGGGTGCGCCGCCCCCTGTCCGCCAGGGCGGCGACGAGCACCAGAACGGCGATCGGGGTGCTCACCTGCCCCCAGTGCAGGTTGTGGGCCAGGGGCAGGGAGGTCAGGGCCACGAAGGCGTAGAGGGGACCGAGCCACCGCTTCCGGGGACGCGCGACCAGGAGTCCCAAGGCCACCAGCGCGGCGGCGGCGACGACCTGGATCGAGACCCAGATCCCGGTGGCGAGAGCCTCCGAGACCGTGGCCAGGGGGGCCAGGGCCAGGGCGAAGCTCGGGGGGTAGAGGAATCCCGGCGCGGGTCGACCCTGCTCGAGCACCCTCCCCGCCGCGTCGAGGTAGGGACCCTTGAAGTCCTCGAGGGCGCCCTCGTTGAAGTCGATGGAACGACTGAATTCGGCGTAGCTGGCCTCCCACAGGACCAGGTGCAGTGCCAGGGCCGCCGCCAGGGCCACCAGGTAGGGGAGTACGCGCGGCGCGGCCATGGCGCGCCATCCTCGCACGGGGCGCGGTCCGGGGGAAAGCGCCCAGCGGATGCAGCGAGGTAGACTCTCGGCCCGTGGAGTCGATCTACCTCGACAACAACGCCACCACGGCGGTCGCCCCCGTGGTCCTGGAGGCGATGTCCCCGTGGTTCGCGGAGCACTACGCCAACCCCTCGAGCCCCTACCCCTCGGGTGCCCTGGCCGCCGATGCGCTGCGGGCCGCGCGGGGAGAGGTGGCGCGGCTGGTGGGCGCGCCCTCCGCGGCGGAGATCGTCTTCACCTCCGGTGGCAGCGAGAGCATCGCCACGGCGTTCTGGACGGCTCACCGGCGTCACCCCGAACGCCGGCGTCTGGTGGTCTCCAGCGTCGAGCACAGCGCGACGCTGAGGAGCGCCGAGGCCTACCGGGAGCTCGGGCTCGAAGCGGTGACGATCCCGGTGGACGGCAGTGGAGCCCTGGACCGCGAAGCGCTCTTCGCCGCCATCGACCGCGACACCTGTCTCGTGTCGCTGATGCTGGCCAACAACGAGACGGGGGTGATCACCGACCTGGAGGGGATCGGTCGCGCCTGCTCGGAGGCGGGGGTCACCTTCCACCTGGACGCGGTCCAAGGGCCCGGCAAGCTCTCCCTCGACCTGCCCGCCCTCGGCTGCGACCTGGCATCGATCTCGGGGCACAAGCTGCACGGACCCAAGGGCAGTGGAGCCCTCTGGGTGCGCTCCGGCTACCCCTTCACCCCCCTCGTGGTGGGCGGCCCCCAGGAGGGGGAACGCCGGGCCGGGACCGAGAACGTGCCCGGCTGTGTCGGCTTGGGTCGGGCCGCGCGCCTGGCCCGCGAGTTCGCGGAGGACGGAGCGGCGCTCGCCAACCTGGCTCACCTGCGGGACGAGCTGGAGGGGGGGATCCTCGAGCGCGTCCCCAAGGGCCGCGTCCACGGCGCCGGGGCGCCGCGGGTCGCCAACACGACCTTCCTGCACCTGCCCGGGTTCGAGGCGCGCGCGGTGGTGTTGATGCTGGCGGAGCTGGGCGTCGAGGCCTCCGGAGGCTCCGCCTGCAACGCGACCCACTCCGGCCCCTCGCCGGTGCTCGTGGCCATGGGTCTGGGGGAGGAGGTCGCCTCCCAGAGCCTGCGCCTCTCCCTCTCCCGTGCCACCGCTGAAGAGGAGGTGCGCCTGGCGGTCGAGCGGGTGGCCACGGCCGTCGAGACCCTGCGCGCCCTGGACTGATCGCGACGGGCGGCGGGCGGCTCAGCGGCCGCGGCGCAGGGCGCGCAGGCGCCGCAGCTCGGCTGCATCCTCGTCGAGCAGCTCGTCCAGGTGCCGGAAGATCTCGCTCGGATCCTCGCGCTCCCGGGCGGCCAGGGCGGCGCGGTACTCCTCCAGCCTGTAGAGGAAGTCCCCCAGGGTGTCGCGTCCGCCGTCCCGCCCGTCGCGCCCGCAGCCGGCGTGATCCAGGAGCAGGGCGTTGAGAGCCTGCTCGAACTGCCCCGCCATCGGGTAGGCGAGCAAGGGCTTGCGCAGCCACAGGCACTCGGTCATCAGCGTGAAGCCGGCGGTCGCGACCACCGCGCGCGCGGAGGCCAGGTCCGCCAGGAACCCCGCCTTGGAGAAGGGGCGGAAGACCCGATTCCCCTCCTCGCCCTCCCGCTCGAAGCCGTACACGAGGAAGCGCTCCGCCGGGCAGCACTCCAGGTCCTCCAGCAGACCATCGAAGCCCTTGGTGGCGTAGACCAGGACGTGCTCCCCCTCGACCGGCTCGAGCTCCTGCACCTCGCGCCTCAGGATCGGCGCGACGAGCCGCGTGCGCTCGTTCCTCACCTGGCCCCGGAAGAAGGTGGTCACCAGGGCCGCGTCGGGGCTGGGCACCAGCATGCGCACCACCGTCTGCGCCAGCTTGGCCTCCCGCGCCAGCTCCGCAGGGCAGGGGTAGCGCATGTAGCGCATGCGGTGCTGGTTGTCGACACTGAGCAGGGGCAGCCCACGATGACGCGCCAGGTAGCCGGTCATCGGCTCGAAGTCGGTGATCACGATCCGGGGCTCGAACTCCTCCAGGCCCCAGCGGCGCAGCTCCCGTAGCGAGCGCCACCCGTCCCCCAGGCGCGCCAGGTTCTCGGTGAAGGTGCGCACGACCGAGACCCGGTTCTGCGAGGTGGCGATCGAGAGCCCCTCGATCTCGAGCACCTCGAACTCCTGCGCCAGGTTCCGGTAGCCGCGGTCGTAGCTCGCCACGCGCACCTCGTGGCCGCGCCCCTCGAGGTGGCGGATCACCACGCGGGCGCGGGAGGAGTGCCCCGAGCCCTCGCCCGATACGCCGTAGAGGATCCTCACCCCCCCTTCATAGCGGTGGTCGGCTCCCCCACCAAGGGTGGTCGAGCCGGGTATGCTAGCCGTGGCGAATCTGTGCCAATCCCGCCACCGATCCACATGCCTGCAAAGCAAGAGACCTACCGCGTCCAGGTTCGAGGCATGCTTGCGCCCCGCCACACCCTGCTGGACGGCCAAGGTCGCCCCCTGGGCACCCTGCAGGTCCGCCGCAACCGCTGGGGGCTGACCGTCGCCGCGGAGTATCAGCCTGAGAAAGGGGAGCGCCTGACCCTGCAGCGCGATCCTGGCTTGCAGCGGGCCCAGTTCACCCTCTGGACCGAGGGGCGCGAGTGGCTGGGGTCCTCGCTGCGTTGGCACCCGGGGCGCCGGCAGATCGATGTCTGGACTGGGAGCAAACCCCTGCGCATGGTGCCCCGTACGGGGTTCGCCCGTGGCTGGCGCATCCTGGCCCCCAGGACCGGGGAGCTGGCGCGTATCGTGGCGCCCCTGGTCGGCCGCGGGTGCACGATCGAGCGCCTGCGCAAGATCGACCCCGAGCTCTTGATCTTCTGCTACTTCCTCGGCTCCCTGAGCCTGGGCGAGTCCCTCTGGCCCACCACCCTGGACGCCCAACCGCGCGAGGCGGGGGCGGGACGGACCGGGACCTCGGCCTCCACCGGGGGTTGATTTCGGGCCTCGAGCTGCCGATCGAATCTTCACCAATCCGAGGGAAGAAACCCCCCACCGCTCAGGTCTCAGCGCCCCGGCGCTGGTCCGCACCGCCCACCCACCACTGAGATCCAAATCACTGAGGTTCCTCGATGCGTCCGTTCCTCGTCCTGCTGCTCGTCGTCGCCGCCGCGGTGACCTTCTATCTGGCCATGAACCCGGGTGGTAAGAAGTCCGACGAGGATTCCGCCCTCACCCCCGACGCGCCCCCCGCGGAGGCCACCACCCAGGATCCGCCCGGCGTGGCGGCCCTGGCGGATATCGACCCGGGCCGCGCCGTGGCGGATCCCAACCCCTCCGGGAACCCGAGCGAGCGCGACGTCGCCCATCCCGGCGGCCGCCGTGGGAACGCCATCAAGGGCCGCGTGGTGCTCGCGAACCAGGAACCGGTTGAGGATGCGGACGTGACGCTGACGCGCTACGGGCCGCTGGACTTCCTCTCGATGCCTGCCGAGGGGCAGGAACGCGTGGCGGACCGCGCCGTCACCAGCAACAAGGAGGGACTTTTCTCCTTCCGCGACGTGGAGCCCGACACCACCTACACCTTGGTCGCCTACCACGGGCAGCACGGTCGCTGCACCGAGACCCACGTCTCCGTGGCCGATGGCGAGATCGGCGACGAGGTGCTGATGATCCTCTCCGCCGGGGCGCGCTTCTACGGTGCGGTCACCGACACCGCGAGCAACGTGGTGCCCGGCGCACAGGTGAGGCTGTCGACGATGGGTCTGGCGGCGTTGGACGTGGATCGCGCGGGCACGTTCACCGAGACGGACGCAGCGGGAAACTACGAATTCCACAACGTCGTCGCCGGCAACTACGCGTTGACCGTCGAGGCGGAGGGCTACGGCAGGACCTTGATCCAGCAGCTCAACATCTCCGGGTCCGAGGACATCGAGCGCAACGTGGTGCTGCAGGTTGCCTACATGATCGGCGGGGTGGTGACCTCCTCGGAGGGACTGGCGATCGAGGGGGCCAAGGTCCAGGCCTACCAGAGGGCCAACCAGAAGGAGTCCACCAACTCCCAAACCCTGACCGACGAGAACGGGGATTTCCTGCTGGATGACGTGCGCGCGGGCAGCTACACGCTGGTCGTCCAGGCCCGTGGCTACGAGCCGTGGCGCGAGCCGCGTGTGGAGTCGGGTGAGATGGGTCTGGCCTTCGAGTTGGTGCGCCTGCCCACGGTCACCGGCCAGGTGCTCGACCCGTCGGGCAAGCCGCTCCCCAACTTCACGGTCCAACTGCGCCAGTTCGTCGCGAACACCGACCAGACGGTCAGCGTGCCCCGCACGCGACAGGTCATCAAGAACAGCGAGGACGGGGCCTTCGAGGTCGCCTGCCCGCGTGAGAACGACTATGTGGTCGAGGCGATGGCGGCCCCCTACGCCGCCTGCCAGTCGGAACGCTTCCACATCGCCAAGGGCCAGAAGCTGACGGGGATCGTGGTGCGCATGAACGCCGGCGGCACCATCAAGGGGCGCGTCATCGCGTCGGATGGATCCCCCGTGGGCGGCGCCAGGGTCAAGACCCACCACACGGACTTCGTCGACGACCCCTTCTGGAACAGCCTGGGTGACGCCTACCCCTCGGCCGCGACCAAGACGGAGGTGCGCACCAAGGCGGACGGGACCTTCGTCATCGAAGAGCTCACCCCCGAGACCTACCAGGTCGACGTGCGTCACAGCGACTACGCCAACCTGGTCGTGCGCGGCATCGTGGTGACCGAGAACAGCACCGCCGAGACCGGGGACATCCGACTCTCGGTCGGCGCCAAGGTGTCCGGGACCGTCTACGGGCCCGACGGCCAGGGCCTGGCGGGGGCGCTGATCCAGCTGACCCTCAACGCCCAGGAGAGCGGGGACATATACGGCTCCCACGACCAGGTGCGCACCAACGCCGAGGGGCGCTACATCTTCAACCACATTCCGGCCGGCCCCTACGAGATCTTCGTCCAGCGCCAGGGCGGCGGCAGCAACCCCTTCGAGGGTCTGTCCGACAGCACCCAGACACGCCGCTCGATCACCCTCGTCGAAGGACAGGAGTACGTGGAGGACTTCTCCTTCAGCAACTGATCCAGCACACTGGCGGGCCGTGAACGCGGTCTGGAGCACGACGGACTGGGAGGAGCTCCTCGGCGAGGAGTGCGCGTCTCCGATTCGCGTGGTCTACGGCCGCTCGCGCACCGTCCCCGTGCGCGCACGGCCCGAGACGATCGACGGGGCCGCGGGGCTGGTGGTGCACCTGCACCGCATGTTCGCCAACGCTCCGGAACAGGTGGCCCATGACCTGGCGCGCTGGCTGCGGGTCGGTCGCCGCGCGCGGGCGGCCTGCCGGCGGCTGGACGCCTGGATCGCGGAGGCGCTGGCCGCCCATCCTCCCCAAGCACGCCCTCTGCGGTTGCAGCCAGCCGGTCGCCACCACGACCTGAACGAGCTCGCCGCCAAGCTGGTCGAACGCGAGTTCGCAGCGGGTTTCGGGGTGCACGAGCCTCCGCTCCTCACTTGGGGTCGGCGCGGTCGCAGCCCGGGGCGCCACTCCCTGCGCCTGGGCAGCTACGACGCGGAGAAGCACCTGGTGCGCATCCACCCGGTCCTCGACCAGGCCAGCGTCCCGGTCTGGTTCCTGCGCTACATCCTGATGCACGAGCTCCTCCACGCCGCCCACCCCCCGCGCCGTGGACGGGGACGGCGCTGGATCCACCATGGCCGCGAATTCCGCCGCCGCGAGCGCGCCTACGGCGAGTACGCCCGCGCCCTGCGCTGGGAGGAGCACAACCTCCCGGGGCTGATCCACTCCGCCCGCACGGGCAAGCCCTTCCGCGCCCGGCCGGAGGCCGCTCAGCTGCCGCCGGGGTAGCCCTTCGAGGTGTCCAGCTCGTGGGCGCCGGTCAAGCAGGTGCCCAGGACGTTCCCCCCCAAGGACTCGAGGGTGTTGTGGGTCTGCTCCACGAAGTGGCGCGGGGTGGATCCCAGCCGCACCACCAACAGGATGCCGTCCGCCATCGCCCCCAGAAGGCTGGCGTCGGAGATCGTCATCGCCTCCGGCGTGTCGAGCAGGACGTAGGAGAAACGCTGACGGAGCTGGTTGAGGAGCGTCCGCATGCGTTCGGAGGCGAGCAGCTCCGAGGGGTTGCCGGGCGGAGACCCCGCTCCCATCACGGAGACGCCGGGAACCGAAAGGGGCCGGATGGCGCGATCGAGGGGCAGGCGCCCCGAGAGCGCCTCGCTGAGACCCTGGCGGCGCGGCAGGTCGAGGTAGCCCTCGACCGAGGGGTCGTGCAGGTCGGCGTCCACCACCAGCACCTCGACCCCCGAGAGCTCCGCCATGGCCAGGGCCAGGTTGAGGGTGGCCACGGTCTTGCCCTCGCCGGGTAGGGCGCTCGTCACCACGAGGGTGTGGGAGGCGCCATCGGGGTTCAGGGCGTGGATCGAGTTGCGCAGGGCGCGGAACTGCTCCGCGATCTGCCCCCGCGGATCCCGCACCACCGCCAGCTCCTCGCGGCGCACCAGGATCGAACTCGACTCCCCCTCCGGGGCGGGGTGGATCCCGGGGAGATCGAGGTCGGGGAGAGGTTGGGGAGCGGGGATGGGATCGTCGACCATGGGTATCGCGGCAGATGGCCCATTCTGATCATCGGTTGGCTTGGGCCAAGCCCAAGAGCCCAAAGGCGACGAAAACCCGACTGAACTGCCTCCCTTCCGTGGGCACCCCGGCCGGCCGGCGTCCCGGTCCCGTGTTCGAGCGGCCCCACAGACCGCGGGAGGAGGCACGCTCCGCGGCGCCAAGCTCCTCCTCCTCCCAGAGGGCCCCATCCAAGGGGGGGGCGCTCCAAATCCCTGGCAGCAATGGGGTTGCGGCGAAGCTCCCCGTTGGAAGCACACTCAAGGGAGGCAGTTCGGTAGGGCCAGGCAGCCGGTTGAAGAACCCCCTCGGCGCGCTGCTAGGGGGTCGGCCAGCGGTCACTCAGCTCCAACCGCCGCGGGGAGGGCTCGGGGAGCGGGGGCCAATCCGGCCCGTAGAGCCGCTCCGCGAGGGGGTGGCCGGTGCGGGCGGCGGCCGATCGCAGGCGGGCCTGGAAGCGCTGGTCCTCTTCGTCCCGACGTTCCCGGTGCAGGACCTCGACCGCCAGCTCGAGGGCGGGGAGCAGCTCCGCGGCGGCGACACCCGACTCGAGGGCCTCCACGAGCGCCTCTTGGGCCTCTTCCCCGGCTCCTCCGTCGGCGGCGACCAGGGCGCCGAGCTCGAGGAGCTCCCCGGGGTCCGGGGGGCGCTCCCCGTTCCCTCGCAGCCGGGCGACTTCGCGGGCCTCCCGTTCGGGGGGGAAGAGGTGCGCCAGGAGGGCCAGGCGGCGCAGGGTCTGGCCCCGCGGGCCGTCGAGGGGGGTGGCGGCGACGAGTTGTTCCAGTGCGGAACCGAGCCCCAGGCCACGCCAGCGACGCAGGGCGGCGGCGGTTTCGGGCAGTTGATCGGGCGGTTCGTCGAGCAGGGTGGTGAGGGCGGCGCGCGCCTCCTCCTGGCGGCCGAGGGCCGCGGCCCAGGCGACGACCACCAGGCGAGTCTGGCGATCACCCCCGGCGGGCCAGGTGTCCGGGCGGGCGCCCGTGGCGATCAGGAGGCGGGCGAGCTCCTCCGCCTCCCCCGCCCGCGCGGCCACGCGCAGGAGGGCCTCGGCCTGCACCAGGGTCGGTGGCGCGCCACCCCCGGCGCCGACGCGCACCAGGGTGCGCAGAGCCTGCAGGGCGAGGAAGGGGGGGCAGGGCTCGGCCAGGAGCTCCCGGCAGCGCTGGGCTGCGCCCTCGTGGGCGCGGCCGTGGCCCTCGAGGATCACGAGGCGCATCCAACGGGAGGTCTCGCTCGCCCCGTCCCACCCCACCAGGAAGACCTCTGCCAGGGACTGGCCACGGGCCCCGATCGGTCCCGCGCGGCCCAGGGCCCGAGCCAGGCGGGAAGCGTGCGCGATACTGCTGGGTCGAGCGGCCTCCAAGTCCGCGTCGGCTGCGGCCAGGAGCCGCGAGGTGACTCCGGGATCGGAGAAGCTGGGCGCGACGCGCCCGCGGCCCGCGGCGAGCAGGAGCCCAGCGAGGGCGGCTTCCTCTCCGTCGCGGAGCCAGCGCGCTTCGAGCCAGGCGATCGCCGCCGGCCAGTCCAAGGCCGCGAGGGACCGCGCGCAGGCGGCGTTCCACTCCGGGTCGTACTCGCGCAGGCTCCCCCGCACCCACTCGAGGACGTGGTCGAGGGTGGTGGCGTCCCCCTCGTCCCCTCGCTTGCAGACGCGCACCCAGGGCCGGGCTCGCCGCTGGCGACCCTCGACGGCACCACGGGGCTCGCCCTCCACGTCCCCCTCGCGGTAGCCGTGCACCTCGAAGGAGACGCGGCGGACCCCGACCAGGCTGGAGAGGACCGGCCCCCAGGGCCCCGCCAGACGCCCGCGCGCGGGGGGGCGGTCGGGCACGAAGCGGCGCACCACCGGGTCGAGCAGCGGATCGAGCACCAACGGAGCCGGTCCTCCACCGAGGCGGGCGAGGCGATCGACCACCACCCCCAGGTTGCCCTCCTCGGGGTCGAGGGAGATCGGGCGGGGCCAGTTCTCGGTCCATTCGTCGGGGAGGGCGCGGCGGCGCAGCGGCCTCTGCCTCGTCGTGGAGCTCCAACGGGCCAGGAGCTCTCCGATGGCGGCCTCGCCGACGCCGGCCACGGGCTCCTCGGAGTCGCTGGCCAGGAGCGCGGCGATCTCCAGGTGGCGGTCGTCGGCACCCAGGGCCTGCGCCAGGCGGGTGCGCGCCTCCGCGCCGCCGGCGCGGGCGGTCTCGGCGACCAGGGGGTAGTGGTCCCGCTCCAGGTGCACCGCCAACCAGCGTTGGGCGGCCAGGCGCTCCTCGGCCCGCGGAGCCTCGAGGCGCGCGAGCTGCGTGGAGACCTCGTCCGCCGGAGGTGCCGGAAGGAGGAGAGGCAGGAGGAGGAGGGAGGAGAACATGACTCCGCGGCAGCCTACCCGAAGGAGTGCGGCCCCGGCGAAGGACATCGCCGGGGCCGCTTTCGAAGAGGGGTGTCCCGCTGGACTCAGCGCCCGCGGGTCATGCTCGGGCGCTCCTCACGCGGGACCTTGGTGGAGGGCTTGACCGGGAGCGGCTCGCGCTCCGGCTCCGGCTCTTCCACGTTCGGGAACTGGGTGGCAGCGCTCGCCTCGGCCTCTTGGGTCAGCTGCTGGCGGCGAATCGCGTAGTGTTCGAGGGCCTGCTCCATCAGGGCCATCGTCGCCTCGTTGGCCGTGAAGTCCGGGTTCAGGATCCCGTTCTCCACCAGGATCTGGCGGTAGGACTCGGGGTACTGGGTGCCGAAGGGCACGCCGCTCTCCAGCGGCAGGTAGGAGATGTTGTCGGCGATCAGGTTCTCGCCCAGATCCTCGTACCCGCGGCGCACGCCGTTCACGAAGTAGTCGAACTCGACGTCGACGTCGCTCTTTACGACGATCTCGTTCAGGTCACGGTGCTCGACCCAGAGCTCTGCGCGTGCACCGACGGCGGTCAGCTGCACGGTCATCCTCTCGTCGATCGAGACCAGGCGGAAGACCTCGGGCACCGGGATGATCGCCAGGCCGTCCACCGTGCGGGAGGTGCCGCGGAAGTAGGTACCGGACTCGTTGCCCTCCAGGCACACCATCCGCACCTCTTTGAGGGGGTTGGTGGGGTGGGGGTTGATGAAGTACTTGGCGCCGCTGCCGCCGAACCCACCGGAGGCGTAGACGCCGAAGGAGGTCGGGGAGCTGGTCTGGCCCACCACGGCGCGGGCGTCGCCGGTGGTGTTGAAGTGGCGAGCCCAGAGAGCGTAGCTGCCCTGGACATCGCTGTACGCGCGGATGCCATCGTACAGCCCGCGGCTGTCGCCGAAGACCGAAGCGGCGCTACCCACGGCCATCGCGCCGTAGGCCGACGAGCCGAGTTCGCAGTAGTTGGTGGTCGGAGAACCGGAGAACTCACCGCGCACGCCGACGCCGTTGGAGTGGCCCACGACGCCGTAGTTGTCGGTGTCGGAGGCGCCGGTGGAGATGCCGACCACACCGATCTCGTCACCCGACCAGTCGGCGGTGGTGACACCGTCGAAGTCGGTGGCGCCCTGGGTTCCGAGGTAGCCGTTGGTGGGACCGAAGCCACCGTCGCCCTTCACCTCCCAGTCGCTGCTGCCGCCGTCGCCGAAGGTCGCCTCGCTGGTGCCCACGACGTCGCCGGTGATGGTCAGGGTCCCGGAGAGGGGGGTGACGTCGTCGGCGTTCACGATGCCGTCCACGTTGAGATCCCCGTTCACGCCCAGGTCGTCCCACATGCGGACGTTGCCGAGGTTGTCGGCTTCCATGAACAGGGAGTCGGAGGTGAAGAAGAACAGGCCATGATCGCTCCGAGTTCCCACCTGACCGACATCGTAGGCTCCCTCGCGGGCGGTCACGACCATCTCGACGAAGGTCCCGGGTGCGCCCACGATCTCGTCCTTGAGGGTGATCCAGGCCTGCTCGGTGCTGTCGGCGGCCTCCTCGATCGTCAGGTCCGATTCACTGGCCGGTCCGCCGGGGACGGTGGTCCCGATGCCCACGTGCCCGTCGGTGGTCACGTCCAGGCTGCCGAAGTCGGGATCGATCTTGGTGCCCTGGATGCCCGCAGCGGCGTTGACGTGGGAATCGAGGACCACCCCGTTGGCGAGCTCGCTCGAGCCCACCGAGTTCGAGGCCAGGTCCGACGCGGTGATGCTGCCGTTGGCGATGTCCGCGCCGGTGACCGGCAGGACCGCGAAGGCCGAGGAGTCGTACCCGTCGAGGAGATCCGCGTTCAGGTTCGGACACACGGAAGTCGAGGCCGCCACGATCGGCGGTCCAACGCCCACCATGGAACGGAACTGGTCGGCGAAGACGTCACCGGCCACCTCGAGCCGCGCGCTGGGCGAGGTCGTGCCGAGACCCACGTAGCCCGTCCCCGACTCCACGAACCAGTCGCTCGAGATCGGGTAGAGCATCCCCAACGTGGGATCGCTGGAGGCCATCAGGCACACCCCGGGCACGGCCTGGTCCTTGACGAAGTGGGCACAGATCGGCTGGTAGTCCGGAGTCGGCACCCGGCCCCCGGAGGGTCCCCCACCGATCGCAGGCACACCGGCGTTGGCCCGCGCCTGGTCGACCGAGGTGGGGCGCAGCGTCCCGAGCGGCGGAGCGACGCGGGGAGCCAAACCCAGGTCCAGCTTCTCGAAGCGGCCCTCTCCGTCGGAGCGGTAGACGAGGTCGTCCAGCTCCGTCACCAGTTGCAGGTCCAGGTTGCCGTCCCCGTCCACGTCGCGCCAGGTGGCGTCCAGCGGCTGGGCGTAGGCGGGCAGGCCCGAGGTCTGGGTGTGATCCGCGAAGGTCCCGTCCTCGAGCTGTACGTAGAGGCGGCTCACCCCGCGCCAGGCGGCCAGGTAGAGGTCCGCCCGGCCGTCGCCGTCGGCGTCGCCCCAGGCGGCCAGGTGGTGGCCCTGCAGATCGGCGAGCCCAGCTCGCTCGGTGACGTCGACGAAGCGACCGTCACCCTGGTTGTGGAGCAGGCGCCCCGATCCGTCGGGCTGGACGACGTAGGCGTCCTCGAGCCCGTCGGCGTCGTAGTCCCCCCACCAGACGCTGGTCAGGGGATAGGGAGCGTAGCGCGCCTCCTCGGCGAGCAGAGTGCCCTCCGATTTGGCGGCGAAGGAAGTGGTGGCGGCCGCGGTCGTGGCCAGCAGCCAGAGAGGAATGCGCTTCATGGCGGTTTGCCCTGTTGAATGGTTCTTGTGGGGTCCGAGCGGGCTCTCTCTCGTGCCCGTCGTGGGGTCTCTCCCGCCGACCGGCGGATCTTCTGGCGGGGCGGTCTTTTTTTGCCGGCCCGGGTTCCGGGCGCGCCTCCGCTCCCAGAAGCGGCCTTTACAATGCGATTGGTCCCCATGCTCCCCACCACGACCTCGGCGCTCCTCAGCTCCCTCCTCGACGAGGACCCCCAGCGCGCCGACGGCACTTGGGCGGAGTTCGACGCCCGCTGCCGGCCGGTCCTGCGGGGTTTCGCCCGCCGGCTGGCCCTCGGCGAGGAGGATGCCCGGGACCTGGCCCAGGACGTCCTGGTCACCTTCGTCGAGGAGTACCGCGCCGGGCGCTACGACCACGCCCGCGGACGGCTGCGCTCCTGGCTCTTCGCCATCGCCCGCGCCCGCGTGGCGCGCTACAAGCGCGGGCAGCACCGCGCCGCGATCGCCCGCGGCGAGTCGATGCTGGCGACCCTTCCCGACGAGGACCGCCTGGGAGAGCTCTGGGACCAGGAGTGGCGCAGGGCGATCCTGCGCGAGGGCTTGCGCCACCTGCGCTCCAGCTCGCGGCTCGAGGAGGGCACCCTGGCGGTCTTCGAGGCCCTGGTGCTCGAGGGCCGCGCTCCGGAGGAGGTGGCGGCCGAGCGCGGCCTCTCCACCGCGTCCGTCTACACGGCCAAGTTCCGCGCCATGGAGCGCCTGCGCGAGATCCTGGCCCGCCTCGACGAGGACTGATCGTGAGCGCGGACCCCGAAGACCTCGACCCGAAGATCGCTGAGTACCTGCGGTCCGTGGCTCCGGGGCGCGAGCTCGAGGCCTACCGGGAGCGCCTGGAGGAGCACGACGCCCTGGCGGCGGAGCTCTCCGCCCTGGCGTCCTCCTCCGACGTCGCCCCGCACGGGGGCCTGGAGGGGTACCGCTTCGAGGAGGAGCTCCACCGCGGTGGCCAGGGAATCGTCTACCGCGCCTTCCAGCACTCCACCAAGCGCCAGGTGGCGATCAAGCTCCTGCACGACGGCCTGATCTCCCCCCGCCACCTGCGTCGTTTCCAGCGCGAGATCGAGCTGGTCGCCACCCTCGATCACCCGAACATCGCCACCGTCCACGACAGCGGAACCACCTCCGAGGGCTGGCCCTTCCTGGTGATGGAGCTGATCGAGGGGGTACCCGCCGACGGCCACCTGCAGCGCCAGCCGGGGGGGGCCGAGCGCTCGACCCGGGCCCTGGTCGGCCTGTTCGTGAAGATCGCGCGGGCGGTCCACTACGCCCACCAGCGCGGGATCCTGCACCGCGACCTCAAGCCGGCGAACATCCTGGTGGACGCCGAGGGGGAGCCGCACATCCTCGACTTCGGGCTGGCGGTCGCGGTGGAGAGGGACGTCGCCGGGGACCGCTCGCGTTTGACGCGCACCGGGGAGTTCATGGGGACCCTGGCCTATGCATCGCCCGAGCACGTGTGTGGCGAGCCCGAGGAGATCGACGTGCGCTCCGACGTCTACTCCCTGGGCGTGATTCTCTACGAGCTCCTCTCGGGGACTTCCCCCTACCCGGTGGACGGCCCCATGATCGAAGTGATGCAGGCCATCCAGGAGACCCCGCCCCGACCGCTCAGCGCCCTGCGGCGGGAACGCTCGCGGCGCGGCACCTCGGTCTCGAGCGGCATGGCGGGCGTGAACCGCGAGCTCGACACGATCGTGCACAAGGCGCTCGCCAAGGAGAAGTCGCGCCGTTACCAGAGCGCGGGTGAGCTGGCCCTCGACCTGGAGCGCCTGCTCGAGGGGCGCCCGGTCATGGCGCGCGGCGACAGCACCTGGTACCTGTTGCGCAAGTCGCTTCAGCGACACAAGGTCGGGGCCTTCGCCGCGGCGGTGAGCGTCCTGGCACTGGCGATCGCAGCCGTGGTGTCCCTCCTGGCCCTGGACCGCGCCCAGGAGGAGGCGGTGCACGCCTCCAATCAGGCCACCAAGTCGGAGGAGATCGTGGACGTCCTGCGAGGCATCCTCTTCTCGATCGCTCCCAGCGAGGCGCGCGGACGCACGGTGACCGTGCGGGAGCTGCTCGACGGCGCGTCGGCGGTCCTCGATCCCGCTGGTATGAGCTCCCCCGAGGCGGCCTACGAGCTGCACCAGATCCAGGGGCACACCTACGCGCTGCTCGACCTGCCGGCCCAGGCGGAGGCCCATCTGAGCCTGGCCGAGGAGCTGGCGCGTTCCACCTTCGGCGACGCCAGCCCACAGCTCGCCGCCACCCTGATCGAACGCGGGCAGGCCCTGAACCGCCTCTCCCGCTTCCCGGAGGCGGAGCGGGCGGCGCGCGAAGCCCTGCAGGTCCTGGCGCTCCTCGAGGAGCGCGATCCCTTCACCGAGGGCAAGGCCGCCGCGATCATCGCCTCCTCCCTGGGGTCACGGGGGGACGTGCGAGGAGCCACGCAGTGGCTCACCACCGCGCGCGCGGCTATCGCCGAGGTCCACGGCCCCGACAGCCTTGCGGTGGCAGACGTCGTCCTGATGCAGGGGGAGCTCTGCCACCGCCGCGGCGACCTGGAGCGCGCGGAGGAGTCCTGCGCCGAAGCGGCGGCGATTCTCGAGCGTGGCGGCAACTCGGAGAGCACCCTGGGGGCGAGCGTTCAAGTCCTGCTGGGGAAGGTGGAGCGGTCCCGCGAGAACCCGGCGGCGGCCAAGCCGCACTTCGAGAGGGCGCTCGAGCTCTACGAGGCGCTGCACGGTGCCGAGCACCCGCGAACGGTGGGGACGCGGGTCTACCTGGCCCTGAACACGCAGCGCATGGGGGGCTTCGATGCGGTCGAAGCGGAGTTCCGCCAGCTCCTGGAGCTGGTCGCGACCCTGGAGACGTCCAACCTCGACACGGCGGAGGCCAAGAACCGCCTGGGCGTCCTGGCCATGGACGCCGGCGAATTCGTGCAGGCCAGGGAGCTCTTCGAGGAGGCCCTGACGATCTACGACGCGGTCCAGACGGAGCGCACCTTCGGACGCAACGCGGTGCACGGCAACCTCGGATGGTGTCTCCTGCGCCTGGGGCTCGACGCGGAGGCGGAGCGCGCCTGCTCGGAGGCGATCGAGACCGTGCAGAGGCTCATGGGCGAAGGGACCCCAGCGGAGGGGGTCTACCGCTCCCAGCTCGCCTGGACCCACATCGGTCAGGGCCGGGTCACCATGGCGCTGGAGGAGTCCGAGCGAGCCCTGGCGATCTTCCGTGAGCGCCTGGGGAGCCATCGCCTGCGCACGATCGAGACGCTGAACGACCTGGGTCTCTTCCAGTTCCTGGCCGGTGAGTACACCCAGGCGGAAGAGACGCTGCGCGAGGCACTGGAACAGCACGAGCGACACCACGGTGAAGTCGGGGTCGAATACGCCGCCACCCTGCAGCGCCTCGGGGACCTCTTCCGGGAGGCCGGCAGGCTGCCGGAAGCGATCGAGTACCTCGAGCGCTCCATCGCCATGCGCCGCGACCTCCTGGGCCCCTCCCACCCGGACTTGGCGGAGTCGCTGAATGGCTACGGCATGGCCCGCTACTACCGCGGGGACCGGGAGGAGGAGGTGCGCGAGCTCTTCCTGGAAGCCCTGGAGATCATGCGCGCCCAGGGGGAGCACTACGCGCGCACCCCCAACGCGCTCTCCAACCTGGGGGCCTGGGCCCTGTCGCGGGAGCGGGACGAGGAGGCCGCGATCCGTTACTTCGACGAGGCGATCGACCTCGGTCGGCGAACCGGAGCGAAGAACCAACCCCAGTTCGGCGTGCTGCTAGCCAACCGCGGCTTCCTGCACCAGCACCACGGAGAGTACGCGCAGGCGATCGACCTCTTCGAACGCGCCTACGCCCGCGTGACCGCCAACCCTCGCGTTCGGAATCCGATGGCCCCCACGATCCTGGACATGCTCATCGACGCCTGCCGGGAAGGAGGGCGCGAGGACCTGGTGGAGCGCTACGAGGCACTGAAGGAGTAGGGTGTCGCCATGCGCCACCCCGTCTCCGTCACCCTGGGCGTCCTGTGGATCCTGGCCGGGACGTCCTCCGCCTCCACGAATGAGCTGCGCATCGGCCCCGCGCCGGAGCACGCGGTGGAGGTCGTCTCCGAGGGGGTGGCCCTCCTGCGCTCGCCGCGGGAGGGGCTCTGGAGCGTGGCGACCGGCTCGGAAGGGGATTGGCCGTCGGCGTGGAGCCACGCCCATCCCACCCGGGTGGAGGAGGTCGGGGACTGGACCGTCCTGCACGGCGAGCTCGAGCTCGAGGCGGGGCGCCTCGAGGTGCGCGACGCCTACCGCGAGGAGCGCGGGTGGGTCCGCGGCCTGCGGCGCTTCACCTGGCGAGGAGAGGCACCCCTCGAGCGCTGCCACCTGGCGCTGCGCTGGACAGCCCCCGGATCGGCGGGGGCGCGACCCCTGCTGCCGGGGATCAACTACTACGGCAACCCCTCCGGCGGGCGTCAGCCCGATCGGGTGCCGCTGTTCGGTGGAGCTCCGGAGGAGTGGGCCCTCTACGAGGAGCACCGCTACCCGATGCCCTTCGCCTGCGTCGAGTGGGGCGAGCCGGGGGCGCTCTTCGGCGCGGCGCTGCACACCCTCCCCTCCCGCGTGCGGGGGGGACGACACGCGGACCAGTGGTGGTCCCTGGGACTGCGCGGCGTGGAAGGGGCGCTCGAACTGGTCGCCCTCTCCGGTGCCTGTGCCACCAACGGCGAGCGCAACGTCGTCAAGGCGCAGCAGGGCCGGCGCATGGACTACCCCGAGGCCTGGATACGCCTGCGCCCCGGGGAGGTGATCGAGAAGACCTTCTTCCTGCAGGCCTTCCCCGTGGCCGAGGCGGGCTCCGCCTTCGAGGCCCCCACGCAGGCGGCGTTGGAGCTGCACCGGCCCTACGAGCTGGCGGCACTTCCGAGCCTGGCCACCATCCTCGAGCGCAAGCTGGCCTTCGCCGAGTCGCGCTTCCGCGACGGCCCCGGTGCGCCCGGCTTCGAGATGTACCCCGAGTGGGTGGAGGGAACCCACTACGTGATGGGCTGGTGCGGACAGGCGGCGGCGGCGCCCTACGCCTACCTCGTGCTGGCGGAGCGCCGGGGGGACGCGGCGCTGGTGGAGCGAGCGGCGCGCGCCCTGGACCACCTCGCGACCTCACCCTTCGACGAGCACGGCTTCCTGGTGCGCTACGACGCGGAGAGCGACCACTGGAGCGGCCAGGACCCCGTCTCCCAGGGGCAGGGGATGGAGAACTTCGCCCTGGCGATCGAAGCCGCGCGGCGTCTGGGAGGAGTCGACACCTCCCGCTGGGAGGCCTTCCTGCGGCGCGCCTGCGCAGTGCACGCAGAGCGCATCCTGGCGCCGGGGTGGCGGCCGCGGTCGACCGCCGAGGCCTTCCTCGTCTCCCCCCTCCTGCACGGCGCGCGCCTCTTCGACTCCGAGCGCTTCCGTCGCGCGGCCCTCTTCGCCTGCGAGCACTACGCCGAGCGACACTCGAGCATGGTCGAGCCCTACTGGGGGGGCACCCTCGACGCCTCCTGCGAGGACAAGGAGGGTGCCTGGGCGGCGCTGCAGGCTTTCCTGGCGGCCTACGAGGACGGCGGCGAGGCTCGCCACCTGCGCTGGGCCGAGCACGCGCTGAACGTCATGCTCACCTACGTCGTCGTGTGGGACGTGGAGATGCCCCCCGGGCGCCTCGCGGACCACGCCTTCCGCTCCCGCGGATGGACGGCGGTGTCACCCCAGAACGAGCACCTGGACGCCTACGGCGTGCTCGCCACCCCGGCGGTCTACCGCATGGGTCGCCACCTGAACCGGCCGGAGCTCACGCGGTTGGCGGCGGTCATGTACCGCAGTTGCGGGCAGCTGATCGACCCCTACGGCAGCCAGGGGGAGCAGATCCAGCAGACCAACTACGCCCAGCAGGGGGACATGAGCGACCTCTTCGCCCTGCGCGGCCAGTACAGCGAAGGATGGACCGTCTTCTGGATCACCGCCCACTTCCTGGTGGCGGCCGCCCAGTTCGAGGAGCTGGACGTGGACCTCGACGCCCTGGACTCCCCCGGTGAGCGCACGGCTCCCGCGCCCCTCTTCCGCGATCCCGTCTTCGACGGCGCGGCGGACCCCGTCCTGGTCTGGAACCGCGCGCGGGGCACCTGGTGGATGCTCTACACGCAGCGCCGCGCGAAGCTCGACCTTCCGGGCGTCGAGTGGTGCCACGGCACCGAGATCGGCGTGGCGGAGTCCCGCGATCTGGGCAACACCTGGGACTACCGGGGCACCCTGGATCTGTCCGCCCACGACGAGGCCTACTCCTTCTGGGCGCCGGACGTGGTCGAGCACGGCGGCCGGTACCACCTCTTCGTGAGCTACGTGCCGGGGATGCACGCCGATTGGAGCGGGGAGCGCCACATCCTGCACTACCGCTCCCGCGACCTCGTGCACTGGGACGCGGCGGAGCGGATCGAGCTGGGCTCCGAGCGCTGCATCGACCCGAGCGTCGTGCGCACCCCCTCCGGACGCTGGCGCATGTGGTTCAAGGACGAGGGCCGCGCCAGCGCCACCCTGGCCGTGGAGAGCGACGATCTGGAGACGTGGACCGCGGTGGCGGATCCGGGCGTGTCACGGCTCTACGGGGAGGCGCCGAAGGTCTTCCACTTCGCGGGTTGCCACTGGATGCTCAAGGACCCGAACGACGGTCTCGACGTCTACCGCTCCGTCGACCTGGAGCAGTGGGAGTACCAGGGAAAGATCCTCGACCGGCCGGGGCGCCGCAACGACGACGGTTCGATCGGCAAGCACGCGGACGTGGTCGTCTCCGGTGGGCGCGCCTTCGTCTTCTACTTCACGCACCCCGAAGGGCAGGACTATCCCTTGCGAGATGGGATCATGCCGCGGGTGGCGCGACGCAGCTCGCTCCAGGTGGCGGAGCTCTGCGTGCGCGCAGGCGTACTCACTTGCGATCGAGATGCAGCGCCGAGCGTGCGCCTGCTTCCTCTCGGAGCGCGGTGAGGCGGCGCGCAGCGAACGCGTTCTACGCCCTTCGTCCCTTGTGATCTGAGCGCCTGGACCGAGCCCGATGGCGGGCGGCGTTGCAGCCCCAGACGCCGGGCCTTACCCTGGCCGCCCGTGTTCCGACGTCTCCTGATCGCCAATCGTGGGGAAGTGGCCATCCGCATCGCCCGCGCCGCCCGCGAGTTCGGCATTGCGCCGGTTGGCATCGCCTCGACCGCCGACCTGAACGCCGGTTGGGTGGAGGCCTTCGACGAGGTGGTCTGCGTCGGGGGCAGCGCTCCCTCGGCCAGCTACCTGCGCCTGGAGGCGATCGTCCAGGCCGCCAAGCAGACCGGTTGCGCCGCCGTGCACCCCGGCTGGGGGTTCCTGGCGGAGAACCCCCGCTTCGCCGCCCTCTGCGAGCAGCACGGGCTGACCTTCGTCGGCCCGCGCGCCTCGGTGATGGAGCGCATGGGGCTCAAGTGGCCCGCCAAGAAGGCGATGGCGGCCGCTGGCCTGGCGGGCATTCCCGGCTCCGACGGCCTGCTGGACGGGGTCGAAGAGGCCGCCCAGGTGGCGCAGCAGACCGGCTACCCGGTGATCCTCAAGGCGGACGCCGGCGGCGGGGGACGCGGCATGCGGCTCTGCCCCGACGAGGCCACCCTGCGCGAGGCCTTCGGCGCCGCGCGCGCCGAGGCGGAGTCCGCCTTCGGCAACGGCGCCCTCTACCTCGAGCGCTACATCCAGTGCGGACGCCACATCGAGATCCAGCTCCTGGCGGACCGCTACGGCGACGCGGTGCACCTCTTCGAGCGCGAGTGCTCGGTGCAGCGCAAGCATCAGAAGCTGATCGAGGAGAGCCCGAGCCCGGTGATCTCCCCCGAGCAGCGCGCGACCGTCGGCACCGCCGCCGCCCAGGCGGCGGCCTCGATCGGCTACGCGGGGGCGGGCACGATCGAGTTCCTGCGGCGCCCCGACGACGGCTCCCTGTGCTTCATGGAGATGAACACCCGGCTGCAGGTGGAGCACCCCGTGAGCGAGCTGATCGCCGGCGTCGACATCGTCCAAGCCCAGCTGCGCATCGCCGCCAACGAGGCGCTGGGGTTCGCGCAGGAGGACGTGAGTCTCTCCGGGCACGCCATCGAGTGCCGCATCAACGCCGAGGATCCGAACGACGGCTTCCGCCCCACCCCGGGCACCCTGAGCACCTTCGAGCTGGCGGACGGCGAAGGCCCGGGCCGGGTGCGGGTCGACACCCACCTGACCGCCGGCGACGAGGTGCCCCCCTTCTACGACTCCCTCATCGCCAAGGTGATCTCCCACGGCGACACCCGCGACGAGGCGATCGAGACGATGCTGCGCGCCCTGCAAGCCTCCCGCGTCGAGGGGGTCTCGACGACGATCCCCCTGCACTTGGCGGTGCTCGACAGCCCCGAGTTCCGCAGCGGCGAGTACGACACCGGCTCGATCCCCGGCTGGCCCACCACCTAGCGTCCCCCCATCACCCATGGCCCACGTTCCCCTGGCCCCACTCGGCTCGCCGCGCGACGCACTGCAGGACGACCGCACCTACGAGCGCAACCTGGCGGCGGCCGCCGAGCGCGAGGAGCTCTTGCGCGAGCGGCGCACCGAGGTGGCCCGCGGCTGGGGCGACGAGTACGTGGAGCGCGTGCACGGCAAGGGCAAGCTGACCGCCCGCGAGCGCATCGAGGTGCTGCGCGACGAGGGTACGCGCCTCTTCGAGGTGGGCACCTTCGTCAACTACGGACGCCAGTTCGGCAAGCTCCAATGCCCCGGGGCGGGGGTCGTCACCGCCTTCACCCGCATCTCCGGCCGCTGGACGATGGTGATCGCCAACGACAACACGGTGGCGTCCGGCTCCTGGTGGCCCCAGACCCCGGAGAAGATCGAGCGCGCCCAGGAGATGGCGCTGCGCCTCAGGCTGCCGGTGGTCTACCTGGTGGACTGCTCGGGGCTCTTCCTCCCGGAACAGTCGCGCTCCTTCCCGGGACGCACCGGCGCGGGGCACATCTTCAAGCGCAACTCGGACCTGTCGGCGGCGGGCGTGCCCCAGATCGCCGGGGTCTTCGGCGACTGCATCGCGGGCGGGGGCTACATGCCGATCATCTCCGACCGCGTGGTGATGACCGAGCAGGCCTACATGGTCATCGCGGGCGCGGCCCTGATCAAAGGCGCCAAGAGCCAGAAGCTCTCCAGCCTCGACATCGGAGGACCGGAGGTGCACGTCCACCAGTCCGGCTGCGCCGACCTCAGGGTCTCCGACGACCTCGGCGCCCTGCGGCTGATCCGCGAGGAGGTCGAGCGCCTGCCCACCACCGGCGTGGCCTACTACCGCCACGGCTGCGATCCCTCGCTACCCCACCACCCCTCGGGCGAGTTGACGGGCCTGCTCCCCGCCGACCACCGCATGACCTACGACGCCGAGGAGGTCTTGGCGCGGCTGGTGGACCGCAGCCTCTTCTGGGAGCTCTGCCCGGATCGCGGGGTGGAGGTGATCGTGGGCGTGGGTCGCGTGAACGGCCTCTACGTCGGCTTCGCCATCAACCGCCAGGGGCTGATCCCCGATCCCGAGCACCACGGCCAGCAGAAGCCCGCGGGGATCCTCTACCGGGAGGGGATCGCCAAGCTCTCGTCGTTCGCCTGCGCCTGCGACACCGACGGCATCCCCCTGGTCTGGCTGCAGGACGTCTCCGGCTTCGACATCGGGGTCGAGGCGGAGCAGCTCGGGCTGCTCGGCTACGGCTCGAGCCTGATCTACGCCAACAGCACGACGCGCGCGCCGGTCTTCACCGTGCTGCTGCGCAAGGCTTCGGGGGCGGGCTACTACGCCATGGCCGGGATGCCCTACGAGCCGATCGTGCAGCTCTCGACCCCCCTCACTCGCCAGGCGGTGATGGAGGGGCGCACCTTGGCGATCGCCGCCTACAACACCAAGCTCGACGACGACTTCGAGATCGCGGTCGAGGATCCCGAGGAGCGCGCCAAGGTGGTCGAGGGGATGGCGCGCACCGAGGCGCGCATCGAGAACGACATGGACCCCTACACGGCCGCCTCGCAGATGGACACCGACGAGATCGTCTCTCCCGGCGAGCTGCGCGCCTGGGTCGAGCTCTTCGCCGAGACCAGCTACCAGGCCAACGGCTACCGGCGCGTGAAGAACCCGCGCATCTGGAGCCTGCACGACCTGATGGCCCTGACGGAGCCGAGAGGATGAAGCCCGCCGAGAGCTTGGAGATGGTCGTCGACCGCCAGGGCGATGAGCTGCGTCTGCTCTCCCCCGAGGCGGGGCTCTTCACCGGCGCCCTCGAGGCGGGCGCCGCGCTCGCGCCGGGTCAGGCCGCGGGCACGCTCGTCGGTCTGGGGCGCGCGACGCGGCTCCGCGTCCCCGATGGGGTGTACGGGCTGGTGACCACTCCCCTGCCGGAGCGAGTGCGCCAGCCGGTCGGCTACCACCAGCTCCTCTACACCCTGGCTCCCCTGGACGGGGCCCAGGGCAAGGGGGCGGGCGAGGAGGAGGAAGCCGAAGGAGCCGCCCTGGTGCTCGTGGCGCCCGGCTCGGGGCGCTTCTACCACCGCCCCACCCCCGACGAGCCCACCTTCGTCTCCCCGGGTGACGTGCTCGAGGAGGGCTCGGTGGTGGGCTTGATCGAGGTCATGAAGACCTTCACCCACGTCCTGTATCGCCCCGACGGCGGTCTGCCCCCCAGGGCCCGGGTCGTGCGCCTGACGGCCGAGGATGGAGGGGACGTGACGGGGGGGGATGCCCTGGTGGAGATCGAGCCCGCCTGAGGCGGCACCGGAGCGCGTATCCTGGTGACGCCTACCCCATGTCCCGCGCCAGGTCCCTTCCCATCGCATTGGTCTTCGTCGCCGCGGCGGCGGGTGTGGCGTGGCTGGCGTTCGCCGAGGGGCTCTTCGGCGAGGGCGGGTCCCCCTCCCCGGTGGAGATCACCAGGGTCGGTCCCGACCGGGCGCCGGGGAGCGGCGGCGGGGCGGGCGCGATGGCGTTGGCCTCGGATCTGGAAGACGGGCGCGCTGACGCCGCCCTGGGCCCAGCGACCCCCTTCGAGCTGCTCGTCCTCGACGAGCGGGGCGCACGCCTGAGCGAAGCGACCGTCCGCCTGACCTCCGACGATGGCCAGGAGCTCGTCGCCACCAGCTCGCAGACCTGGAAGGACTTCCCCGCCGGCAACTGGCGCGTCGAAGCGACCCACCCGGGACTGCTCCCCTACCACCGAGACTTCCCGGTGGTCGCGCAGCGGAAGAACCGCCTCGTGGTCCAGATGTGGGAGACCCTGCCGGTCCGCGGGCGGGTGATCGACCGCTTCGAAACACCGTTGAACGCGGCCTTCGTCTGGCTGCTCCCCGAGGGTGAGTCTCACCCCGTCGATGAGGAGGCGGCGGTCGAGCTCCAGAAGTCGATCACGAACATGGACGGGACGTTCGAGCTGCGCGTCGGCGCGCTCGGCCGCTACCGCCTCTCGGCGGGCAAGCCCGGCAAGGCTCTGGTCACGATGTCGAGCGCCATCGAGCTGCACCCCGGGGGACCCCAGGAGGTCGAGGTCGTGGTGTCCAACAGGACCCAGCTCGAGGTGGTGCTCGACAATCCCCCGGCCGCGCTGGCGGAGGGGCGAGCGGACCTGACCCTCTCGTTGCTCGTCAAGGAGGCCCCTCGGCGGCGGAATGGAGCACGCTCGTCCTCCGGTCGCAACCGTTCGGATTCTGGGGGGGACGCTCGGGTGAGAGAGGGGCGGCGAGGCGAGCGACCGGTGAGGGAGGCCACCACCTCCCCCCCCGGTGAAGCGGATCAGGGTTCCGACGGCGCCCAGGGAGCTCCCGCGGAGCGCCCCCGGCGCGAACGCACCCCCCGGTCCGAGTCCTGGAAGGAGTTCGGCCGGAACCGCATCGAGAAGCCGGGCGAGGCGCTCACCCTCCACAACCTCCTCCCCGGCACCGACTACCGTCTGCGACTGCGGCGGCGCCGCGATTGCTTCGAGTCGGAGTCCTTCGTCCTGCTCCCCGATCGGCCGACCCGCATGCGCCTCACGCTGCCCTCCAAGCGCACCGAGGGGGAGATGCAAGCCGCGCCCATGGGGCTGCTCCCCTTCGCGACCGAGGTCGACACCCTGCCCGAAGACGCCCCTGAGCCGGGCTTCCACTGGCGATGACCGCCCTGCGAGCCTGGCGGGGGACCGCCGTCCTGTTGATCGCGGCGCTCGGGGTGGTGGTCGCCGTGGTCTTCTGGGGGGATCGGGAGGACCCGCCTCCCACCCCGATTCGGGGAGGCGGGGGCGCCGCGCCCCCACCGACCCCGGCCGTCTCCACCGAGGATGGGGTCGAGGATCCGGTGCGCTCCGCGGTGCCGGTCCCCGAGAGTCGCGCCCGCCTCGAGGTGCACGTGATCGATCGCCCCGGCGCCCTGCTCGGCGACGCGCAGATCCGAGCCCGCGCCGTGGAGGGCGAGGCGCTGCTCGAGGCCACCGGGCGCGCGCGTTGGACCGACGTGCCTCCGGGAGTCTGGCGCCTGACGGTCACGCACCCCGACTACCCCACCTGGGAACGGACGATCGAGATCCCCCCCGGGGGATCCAAGCGTCAGGTGGTGCAACTCGCGACGGAGGTCCTGCTGCGGGGCGTGATCGAGGACCGCTTCGGCCAGCCGCGGACGGGGGAGCAGGTGTGGCTCCTGCGCCCTTCCGAGCGCCACCCCGCCCGCGCCGACGAGGCGCGCGGAACCGTCAACGCCACCGCGGGCCGCAGGGGCCGCTTCGAGCTGATCGCCCCCGAGGCCGGGCGCTGGAAGGTCACCGTCGGACCGATCGGCGAGATGCGTCTGAGCGCGCCACCCACCGAGCTGCACCACGGCGGCCCCGACCGGCTGCGCATCGTGATGGCGGGGGCCAGCCTGCTCGAGGTGCGCTGCGTGGTGGAAGGTCGCGAGCTGGGGGTCGGTACGGGACTCACCGCGCGGGTGCTCCAGCGGGCGGTGGACGACGAGCGCTCCGCGCGGGGGAGCGAGGAGGGCACCGCGCCCGTGGTTCTCCCGGGGACACCCCCGGTGCGCGAGGACGCGTCGCTGCGCCCACCCATCGCCGAGCGAGTGCCCCCCGAGTGGGTGGTGCATTCCTCGCTGCGGGTGGGCACCGACGGAGTGGCGCGCTTCCGGTACCTGCCCACCGGGATCGAGTTCCGCCTCGGCATCTACCGCTCCACGGACCGCTTCGAATCGGACGCCAGCTTCCAGCTCGCACCGGACGAGCGCCTGATCCTCCACGCGCAGCTGCCGAAGGAGGAACCCGCTCCGCCGGAAGGCCTGCCCGCCCAGCCCCTGGCGATGGAGCAGCGCACGCTCCGCCTGGGGGCGGACGAGCGTCCGGCGGGGATCTTCTGGGAGTGAGGGCGGCACCCGGCGAAGTCCGCACGGTGGTCGACCTGGATCGTCCGTGACGCCCGGGCAGGCTACACTGCCCGGGCGATGAAGCGCTCCGAGAAGGCCGCGCGGATCCAGGTCCAACTGGACGAGCTCTACCCCGAGGTCGCCAAGCCCCTGGATCACGTGGATCCCTTCACCCTGTTGGTGGCCGTGGTGCTCTCGGCGCAGACCACCGATGCGCGGGTGAATCAGGTCACGCCGGGGCTCTTCGCCGAGGCGGGTGACGCGGCGGCGATGGTGGAGCTCGGGGTCGAGCGGATCCTGGAGCACGTACGCACCTGCGGCTTGGCGCCGACGAAGGCCAAGAACATCGCCACCCTCTCGCGCATCCTGGTCGAGCACCACGGCGGGCGCGTGCCCGGGAGCTTCGAGAAGCTGGAGGCCCTGCCCGGTGTCGGCCACAAGACCGCCAGCGTGGTCATGGCCCAGGCCTTCGGCGTGCCCGCCTTCCCGGTCGACACCCACATCCACCGCCTGGCGGCGCGTTGGGGCCTCTCCGACGGTTCGACCGTGGAGCGCACCGAGCGGGACCTGAAGCGGGTCTTCGAGCGCGAGCGCTGGATCACCACCCACCTGCAGATCATCTACTTCGGGCGCGAGCACTGCCCGGCGCGCGGCCACGACCTGGAGACCTGTCCGATCTGCTCCTGGGCGGCCTCCAAGCGACGCAAGCTGCAGGAGGCGCGCCGGTGAGTGAGGCCCCGACCACCCGCGGGGACGCCGCCCTGCTCGAGACGTGGGAGCTGCTGGACGAGGGGCGGGCGGAAGAGGCGCTCTCGACCTGGTCGCGGGCCGCGCAGGAGCTCCCCGCGGACGACTTCGACCTGCTTTGGGCACGGGCGGAGCTCCTGCTGCGGGAGTGGCGAGTGGAGGAGGCGCGCACGGCCTTCGAAGCCCTGCTGGCGCAGGAGCGCTCGCCTGCGCTCTTGGAGTCCTTGGCGCTGTGCCTCGAGCTCGGGGAGGACTTCGACGGCGCCGAGCTCCTCTATCAGGAGGCCGCGCGGCTCGACCCGGGGGGCGTTCCGGTCCCGCCGCGGCTCTCCGACGAGGAGTTCGATCGAGTGGTGGAGGCTGCGGTGGCCGAGCTCCCCGAGTCCCACCAGCGCGCCCTGAAGGACTGCCGGGTGGTCACCGAGCCGATGCCCTTCCCCGACCTGGTCGAGGGGGGCGATCCGTGGGCCACGCCGCCGGACCTGCTGGGGCTCTTCGTGGGCGCGACGATCCACGATCTGGCGGAGGACGCCTCGGCCCAGCTGCCCCCCACCATCTATCTCTTCCAGCGCAACCTCGAACGCAGCACGCTCGACCGAGGGCAGTTGCGCGAGGAGATCCGCATTACCCTGTTCCACGAGCTCGGGCACCTGCTCGGGCTGAACGACGAGGAGGTCGAGGCGCGCGGCCTCGGGTGAACCACCATGAATCGCCAGGAGTTCCTCCAACTCGCCGACCAGTGCTTGGGCCGCGTCGAGGACTGGCTCGAGGAGTTCGATCCGGACGAAGTCGACTACTCGAGCGCCGATGGAGTGCTCACCCTCGAGCTCGCCAGCGGCAAACGCTTCGTGCTGAACCGGCAGACCGCCGCCCACCAGATGTGGTTCGCCGCCGGAGCGCGCGCCTGGCACTACGAGTGGCGCGCCGAGGCGTGGTGCTGCTCCCGCGACGGGCACGAGCTGATGGAGCGCATCCGCACAGTGGTCGCCGACGAGCTGGGCCGGCCGATCGATCCAATTCCTTGATTCAGGTGATCGGATCACTAAGCTCGACTGAATGATCCAACTGCACCGCCTCGAGGGCTTCTACTGGGTGGCCCGCACCGGCGGTTACGCTCGGGCGGCGCGCGCCTTTCCCTACCCCATCACCCAGCCGGCGGTCCACCAGCAGGTCAAGAAGCTGGAGGGTGAGCTCGAGGCGACGCTCTTCGAGCGCATCGGCAAGGACCGCATGGAGTTGACCCCCGCCGGCCGGCGGCTCTTCGACTTCGTGCGCCCCTTCTTCGAGAACCTGCCCGGCCTGGTGCGCTCCCTGCGCGAGGGGGACTACGGCGGCGAGTTGACGATCCGCACGGCGTCCCTGCTCCTGCGCCACCTGATGCCCGCCTGGGTCAAGCGCCTGCACAAGAAGCACCCCAACATCATCGTCAACCTGGAGGAGACCCTGCGTCCGGCCCTGGAGGACCTGCGGCACGGCGAGGCCGACCTGGTCGTCGACCACATCCCCGAGATCCCCCCCGACGTGGCCACCATGCCCGTGGCCACGGTGCGCCCCTTCATCGTCATGCCCCGGGACCATCCCGTGGCGAAGCGCAAGCGCATCTCCATGTCGGCCTTCGCCAACGACACCTTCATCTCCTACAGCCCGGGGCTCGTCTCGCGCGACCTGCAGCTGCAGGCCTTGGCGCGCCAGGGTCTGGCGCCGCCCCGCACCCTCTCGGCGAGCACCGCGGACTCGATCCTGGGTCTGGTCGAGTCGGGGCTCGGCTGGTCGGTGGTGCCTTCCCTGCACCCCAACGGCCCGCGCACCAAGGGGGTGGCGGTGGCGCCCCTGACCTCGCCCAAGATCGAGTTCCCGATCGTGGCCGCCTGGCGCAAGGACACCCCCGAGAACCCGCTCCTGGACGCGGCCCTGGAGACCGCTCCCCAGCCCTGATCCGACGCCGGGTGCCGGTCAGTCCCCCTGATCGGGCTCCTCGTCGCTGTCCAGCACCCCCAGGATGCTCTCGATCCCTTGGGTCAGGGTCTTGAGCACGTCGCGGTTCATCATCATCTCCGGCTCCTGCCAGGGCCCGCGGATCACCACCTCGACCAGGGGGTCCTCGGTCCCGGGCAAGGGCAGGGGGGTCGCGTAGCGCAGAGGGACCTCGGCATCCAGGTCCACGTCACCGGTGCGGCGGTCCAGCTCGCCGAGCAGGTCGTACTCCTCGTCGGGCCCCAGGATGAGGGCCAGCTCCTGGTAGTCGACGATCTCCCGGTCGAGGCGCATGCGCACGGGGGGGAGCACCGCCTCGATCTGCGAACGCTCATCGCGCGAGTCGTTGAAGAGCCCGTGGAACCCGGGGTGCAGGCGGAAGCGCACGTGCCCCAGGGAGAGGGTCGCCAGGGCCTTGGCCCGCCGCAGATCCTCGCCGAGCATCAGGTCGAGGCCGTGGATCGTGAGGTGTGCCGGCTCGCTCCCCTCGGGCTTCTCCAGCTCGGTGAGCCAGGGCAGGAGCGGAGTGACGATCGCTTCCATCGGGCGCTCGTCGAGGGGGAAGTCGAGCTCCAGGCTCTCCTCCTCCCCCATCACCAGTCGCCCGTCGACGATCGTGCCCTGCAGCTCGCCACGCCCCTCGTGGTTGACGATGCTGAGCGCCATCGGAGCGTCCGGCGCCGGCCGAGTCAGGCGCAGATCGGGGTGTGAGCCGAAGAGGGCAGCCACCGTTCCGTCGTAGCCCAGGGTGTAGTCGAGGGCGCGCGCCGGGAGGCCGTGGGCTTCCAGGTCGAGGGCGTACCCCGAGGCTCCGTCGACGACGTGGGCCAGATCCGAGCTGCCGGTGAGCTCCAGCCTGAAGCGTCCGTCCGGGTGGTCGGTCTTCCCGGTCACCTCCAGACGAGGCGTCCCTCCGGCGTCCAGGGCGAGGGTGAGCCTCGGCTCCGTCAGGGAGGTCAGCTCCTCACCCGCCTCGTCGACCAGGGCCACCTGGGCCCCCTCGAGGGCGAAGGTACCCCCCAGGCCGGCGAGCAGGTCGGCGCGTGCCGGCAGGTCTCCACCCGGCCAGCCGACGGGCACCCTGAAGTCGCTCAGGCTCAGCTTCCACGGTGAGTCGGAAGCGTGGCGATGCAGCGTGGTCCGCTGCGGCAGATAGGGATCGCAGAACTCCTCGCAGAGCGAGTGGGGCAGGTTCAGGTGGGCCACGAGCCCTTCCTCGGCTGCGGTCAGCACCCCGTCCTCCACGCGGCCGGTGAATTGCAGCCGTTCCCCGTCGAGGCCGATCGCGAGCAGCGTCGCCTGCCCGTCGGGGGTGGCGGTCCAACGCCCGGTGAGGGTCGAGCCGAAGAGCTCGGAGGTGTACGCCTCCCCCAGGCAAGCGTCGACGACCACGGTGGGCAGGTCCTCGAGAGTCCAGTCCGCCTCCAGCACCGTGACGGCCGCGTCGGAACCGCGCAGCAGGGAGGCCTCGCCGGAGATCTCCCCCGTGCGGTCCCCCACGGTGACCTGCGCCTCTCCTCGCAGGCGATCGGAACGCCCGGGTTCGTGCTCGAGGGTCAGATCGAAGCGGTCGAGGAGGATCTCCTCCTCCTCCGCGGTCGGCCCGCGCACGACGACCGTGCCCCCCTGCGCCTCGGACCCCCCGGTCACCTGCAGGGTGAAGGGGAAGCTCTGATCGAGGCCCCGATCGGAGTCGAAGGAGTCGATCGTGATCCGCGCTCCGCTCGACACGGAGCCGCGAGGCGCGAGGGCGCGTTCCAGGTTCGTGCCCCCCTCGGGGTCGCGGACCACCTCCGCGGTCTTGATGCGCGCCTGGATCCTCCAGCGCTCACGCTCGGAGTCGAGGAGCGTGAGGATGCCGGGGAAGGTCAGCTTGAGGCTGGCCACGCGCTTCCCGTCCACGTCGTAGAGGGTGACGTCGTTCCCCTGCTGCCGCTGGCCCCAGGCCAGCTCCAGGTCGCGGATCTCGATGCGACCCGCGATCCGATCGTTGATGCTCTGCTGGAGCCAACGCCCGGCGAGGCCACCCAAGAGGGTCGGGGCGAAGAGCGCCGCCGCGGCGAAGGACCCGATCAGGAACGCCAGACACCCCAGGCTGCCGTGGAAGAGGCAGCCCAGGCAGCCCCGCCGTGAGCGCTTGCCCCCGGATTGGGGGGGCGCGCCGGTCGCAGGGGTGGGGGTGCTCGGGGTCGTAGGGTCCATTCCGCTAGGGGGCGGCGGACCGGAGCCCGCCGGCGGTCGTCCCAGCATCCTCGCCTATCGCCGGCGCGGTGCAAGGCGACGGGGGCGAGTTACGCGCGGGAGTCCGGGATCTTCGCGCGTGGTGGCAGCCCCCGCGCCCCGGTCCGTTCCAGTTTGAACTGCCCCCCTTCGTTGGGCATTCCCCGAGATCTCTCGCCGCAACCCCGTTACCGCCAACGGTTTCGATCGTCCTCCCCTCTGA
>CAZDQL010000053.1:0-6544 GCA_964507325.1 uncultured Planctomycetaceae bacterium
CCCGGGGGTGCTCGGGCCGGGGGTGCCTGGGCCGGAACGGCCTCCGCCCCCCCGGCCGGCGTCGCCGGTGGGCCCGCCGTAGGTCGGGGGAACGATTGGTGGACCGAAATTGCCTCCGTGGGTGAGGGAAGGCGCAGAGGGGCAGGAGGCGGTGAGCGGAGCGGCATAAGCCGCACCCCAGACCAAGACGACGCACGCGTAGACGTGTCGCATTGGGAGTTCCTCGGCTCTGGTTGTAGCAGGCGGGGTCCAGAGGTCCATACTCGCCCCATACGGGGCGGTTACCCCCCACCCCCCTATTCCCGACTCCCCAGCAAGCCCAGCTCTTCGGCGTGCGGACGCAGGGCGTCGATCACGAACTGGATGTGTTCGCCGAGCTCGACTCCCAGGAGCTCCACGCCGGCCAGGATCTCCGCCCGCTCGACCTTGGCGGCGAAGGCCTTGTCCTTGAGCTTCTTCTTGACGCTCTTCGGCTTCAGGGTCGCCACCCCCTCGGGGCGCACGAAGCAGCACGCACCGACGAAACCGGTCAGCTCGTCACAGGCCAGGAGCGCCTTGTCGAGGTCCGTGTCGTAGGAGACTCCCCACTTGGTGTAGTGGGCCGAGATCGCATGGGCGATCTGTTCCTCGCCGCGCTCCCGCAGCCAGGCGACGATGCGCGCGGGGTGCTCGTCGGGCCAGCGCTCGTAGTCGGCGTCGTGCAGCAGGCCGGCCACGGCCCAGGTCTCCTCATCCTCGGCGCCGCGGCCGTAGCGGTGGGCGGCGGCGCGCAACACCACCTCCACGGCCCGCGCGTGCTTGCGCAGGGAATCGCTCTCGGTCCAGGTGCAGAGGTGGGTCCAGGCTTCGTCGCGGGTGAGGGGCATGGCTACACGTTACCAGTGGTACCGTAAGGCGATGCGGAAGAACCTCCTGCGAGTGGCCGCGATCGTCGCCGTCGTCCTGGGACTGGTCGTCCTGGTGCTCGAGATCGGCCTGCGCTTCATGCCCGGCAAGGTCGATGAGCTGCGCCCGGAGCTGGCCAAGATCATCGACGAAGCCCCGATGGAGGCGAATCCGTACCTGGCCTACGCGGGCAAGCCCAACTTCACCTCCGCGCCCGACGCGGAGATCCAGAAGTCCCACAACAGCTGGGGCTTCCGGGGCCCTTCGATCGCCCCCGACAAGCCCGAGGGGGTCTACCGCATCGTCTGCCTGGGGGGATCCTCGACCTACGGGCACACCCCAACCTCCGACGAGAAGACCTGGCCGGGGCGGCTCGAGTACTACCTGAACCGGGAGCCGGTGCGTGCGCAGTGCGGCCAGGAGGTGCAGGTCCTGAACGCGGGACTCTCCGGCTACTCGACCTTCGAGAGCACGGTCAACCTGGCCTTCCGGATGGTGGAGTGGGAACCGGACCTGGTGATCGTCTACCACACGATCAACGACATGCGCTGTGCCCTCTACCTGCACGGCGGACCGGTGGCGATGGACAACCGCCACTGGCGGGCGGTCTGGCCGCGGGTGGTGGAGGCTCCGGCGGAGAAGCTGCTCGAGAACTCGATGACCTACCTGGTCCTGCGCAAGCTCTTCACCAACTACACCGACGGCGTCGACGCCCTGAACACCTGGGCCATCGTGGGCTACGACCCCAAGGCCAAGGACCTCTACGAGCGCGGGCAGCCCGCGGAGCTCGGCTTCGAGAACTTCGAGCGCAACCTGCGCACGATCCAGGCGATCGCCAAGGAGTTCGGCGCGCGGGTGATCTTCGCCACCCAGGCGTGCGATGAACGGGACATCAAGGCGCGCTCCGGCCCGAACCAGGTCGCGGGCATGGCGCGCATGACGGAGATCATCGCGCGCGTGGCCGGCGAGCGGGACGTGATCCTGGTCGACGCGAAGAAGGAGCTCGAGGAGCAGGCCCGGTCGGCCGGGATCGACCGCTACTTCACCGCCGAGGTGCACCTGACGGACGAGGGGGCAGACTACCTGGCGCAGATCTTCGCCCGGGCGATCGCGGCCGGGGGGCACGGGCTGCTGGACTAGACGCCGGCTGCGAACTCCGTATCATCTCCCCCCCTCCCCACGATCCTCCTTCCCCGGTGCCAGAGGGACCGAACTCTTGGGTCTCATCGACCTGCACACCCATTCCACCGCTTCCGACGGGATCCACACCCCCACCGAGCTCGTGCAGATGGCTCTGGAGGTGGGGCTCGAGGTCTTGTCCCTCACCGATCACGACACCGTGGCGGGACACGCGGAGCTCGAGCGGGCGACGGCCGGGACGCCGCTCTCGACCGTGGCGGGCCTCGAGCTGGAGGCTGAGCACGACGGGCTGGACGAGCTGCACCTCCTGGTCTACGGCGCCGTTTACGAGGAGCCACGGATGGCCGAGCTGCTCGAGACGATGGCCAGGGGACGCCGGGAGCGTGGACCGCGCATGCTCGAGCGCCTGGCCCGCTCGGGAGTCGGGCTCGATTGGGACGAGGTGTGCGAGGTGGCGGGGGGTGAGGAGACGGGCCGGGCCCACTTCGCCCTGGTGATGGTGGCCAACGGCTTCGCGGCGGACTGCCGGGATGCGGTCGCGCGCTACCTGTACCGGGGGGGGCCGGCGTACGTGAAACGGCTCACGTGGGAGGCGGAGCGCTGCCTGGCGACCACGGCCGCCGCCGGTGGCGTGGGGGTCCTGGCACACCCCTGCCAGCTGGAGCGGCGCTTCCGGGCCCAGGAGCGCCGGGAGGGGCGGGAGACGGAGGAGGCCGCCGTGCGCGCCGCGGCGCGCCTGGAGGGGCTCGTGCTCGAGCTCGTGGGCTGCGGCCTGCGGGGGATCGAGGCACACTATCCCGGCCAGCCGGCGGAGCAGACCCGGCGCTACGTGGAGCTGGCTCGGCGACACGGGTTGATCGTCACGGGGGGAAGCGATTTCCACGGCGAGCCGGTCAAGCCGGGGCTGCGACTGGGGCTGGGGCTGGACGGCGGGCGGGACTTCAGCGTTCCGTCGGAGCTGGCCGAAGGGCTGAGGGCAGAAATCGAACAGGCGCGGCGCGCTCGAGGAGCCGCCGCCCACGGGTGAATGGGCAAGCGTAGAAGGACTCGAGATGACCGAAGCGAACAGGACCGACGTCTCCCTGGGAGGGCCGCTGAGCGACGCGGTCCTCAAGTGCTATCACGCGGGCGAGGATGACGAGGCGCTGGAGCCGATCGTCCTGACCGAGGGCGACGGCAGCCCGGTCGGTCGCATCGACGACGGCGACTACGTGATCTTCTACGACATCCGCGGCGAGCGCGAGGTGCAGTTGACGGCCAGCTTCGTGGAGCCGGGCTTCAACCACTTCCCCGTCAAGGAGGGGATGCGCACCGGCTGGGCCACCATGATCGAGTACGACCCGGAGCTGGACGTCAAGGTGGCCTACCCCCCCGAGGGGAAGCTGGTCGACACCCTCTGCGACGTGGTCGCCAAACAGGGTCTGCAGCAGTCCAAGGTGGTCGAGACCGAGAAGGCGATCCACCTGGGGTTCTTCTTCAACGGCAAGCGCCAGGAGCCCTTCGACGGCGAGGTGCGCGACTTCGTGCCCACGCCCAAGGACATCGCCTTCTTCGACGAGCGGCCCGAGATGGAGGCGCACCAGGTGGCGGAGCGCATGATCGCCCAGCTGCGCCGTACCGAGAACAAGCTAGTGGTCGGCAACTTCGCCAACGTGGACGTCGTCGGTCACCTCGAGGATGCCAGCGCGGTGCTGAAGGCCGTGGAGACGGTGGACACCTGCGCCGGGAAGGTGCTGGCAGCGGCGAAGGAGGCGGGGGTGGCCGTGCTGGTGACCGCCGACCACGGAACGGTCGAGAGCCGTCTCTACCCCGAGGGCTCGATCGACACCGGCCACACCGACAGTCGCGTGCCGCTGATCCTGGTGACCCCCGAGGGGTGGAGCAGCGAGCAGGTGACACTGGCGGAGGGGGACTCCCTGATCGACGTGGCGCCGACCGCGCTGGATCTCCTGGGGCTGGAACGCCCCGAGACGATGACTGGCCGCAACCTGCTGCCCGAGGGCTACGCCGAACGCCTCTTCGGCGACCGCGACCGGCGGGTGATGGTCCTGATCCTCGACGGCTGGGGGATCGGCGACCCCAAGGCCCCCGAGGGGGGTGACCTGATCCGCGAGGCCAACACTCCGGTGGTGGACGAGCTCTTCGCGACCTGCCCCCACACCACCCTGGCGGCGGCCGGCACCGACGTCGGTCTGCCCGATGGCACCGTCGGCAACTCGGAGTCGGGGCACCTGCACCTCGGCTCGGGCCGGGTGGTCTACTCCGATCGCATGCGCATCGAGCGCGACATGCAGTCGGGGGCCTTCAACCAGAACGAGGCCTTCCGCTGGGCGATCGATGGAGCGATCCGCGACGGGAGGCCGTTGCACCTCCTGGGCATCATCTCCTTCTTCAGCTCCCACGGCTCCCTGAACCACCTCTACGCCCTGATGGAGATGGCGGCGGAGGCGGGGGTGCCCGAGCTCTACATCCACGGCCTGCTCGGCCGCCGCGGCGAGCGCCCCGAGGCCGGCGCCCGCTACGTGGGTGACGTGGAGCGCAAGGCCAGCGAGCTCGGCCTGGGCCGCTTCGCCACGGTCATCGGCCGCCACTGGGCCCTCGACCGCGAGGAGAACTGGGACCGCATCGAGAAAACCTACCGCACGCTGGTCCACGGCGAGGGGCGGCAGGTGGCGGACACGTCCTCCTGAGCGCTCCCAGGCCGGCCGGCGCTCCTCCCGATCCCAGGGACCCCGAGGGTCCGAACTGAAGGCGGGTCGAATCCCTGGGCCCTCCTGTCGTAGGGTCTGCACCGGGGACGGCGGCGTTCCACCCGCACCGCGCCCCGTCTCCATGATCCCCGCCGAGCTGACCTCGCTGCTCCTCATCACCGATTCCCCCCAGGCGGGGGGTGGAGGGGGCTTCGGCGGGGGCGGCGGCGGCGGGGGCGGGGGCGACATCGGCGATGCGCTCTACCTGATCTACTGGCTGATCCGCCTGGCGATCGAGTTCCCCCTGATCGGCGTCCCGCTCCTGATCGTCGCCGTGGTCGTCTTGGTGATCGGCGCCAAGAAGGGGTGGTGGAGCCACCAGGAGCGGGTGATCCGCAAATCGCGCCCGCACCGCCGCCGCAAGAACTCGCGCGCCTCCGCCGCGAGCCTGCGCGCCCGCGACCCCGCCTTCGACGAGGCGCGCTTCCTCGCGCGCGTGCGGCAGGCATTCCAGCGCGCCCAGGACGCGTGGTGCGCGCAGGACCTCGAGCCGCTGCGGCTCTTCGTCTCCGACGGCGTGCTCGAGCGCTTCTCGCTGCAGGTCGCGGAGCAGCGGGAGGACGGTTGGCGCCAGGGGATGGAGGGCCTGGAGGTCGGCACGCCCGCCATCGTCCACGTCGAGACGGGGCGGCAGTTCGACACCGTCACCGTGCGCATCCCCTTCCGCTGCGACATCCACCAGGTGAGCCTCGAGACGGGGAAGCGCGTCAAGGGCTCGAAGCTCCCGCGCACGAGCTTCGTCGAGTGCTGGAGCTTCGTGCGCCGCAGCGGCGCGAAGTCGGTGGCGGAGGAGGGGCTGCTCGAGGGGCGCTGTCCGAACTGCGGAGCCGATCTGGCCATGAACCAGTCCGCGCACTGCGGCTCCTGCGAGGCGCTCGTCAAGAGCGGCGAGTTCGACTGGGTGTTGGCCGAGATCACGCAGGAGAGCGAGTGGTCCGCCGAGGCGGAGCGCGCTGTGCCGGGTTACTCGCGCTACGTCGAGAGTGACCCGGGCCTCAGCGTCCAGCTCCTCGAGGATCGCGTCTCGGTCGCGTTCTGGCGCCTGCGCGCAGCCGAGCGGGAGGGGCGCGTCGATCCGCTGACGAAGATAGCGGACGAGGCCTTGTGCGAGCGCTACGCGCAGCGCTTCGCATCCTCCGGGCAGGGCGCGAGCCGCACGCACATGGGGGATTGCGCCGTCGGATCCGTGCGCACCCTCGGCATCCTCGCCGGCCCCGAACGGGACCGCGCGGTCCTGGAGGTCGTGTGGGACGGTCGGCTCGCCCGGGTGGACGCGAAGGGCAAGCGGCGACTCGAGGGCGAACGCCGGCTCAAGCGCACGCTCTTCGTCCTCGCGCGGCGGGCGGGACAGGCAACGCGCCTGGCGGACACCTTCACGACGGCGCACTGCCGGACCTGCGGCGCACACGACGCCGGTGGGATCGATCCCGCGTGCCCGTACTGTGCAGCTCCGCGGCGCGGCGATGCGTCGACCTGGCTCGTCACCGAGATCGTCGAGCACAGCTCGCGGGAGGCGCACGGCCTGCGAGCCGAGCTGCTCGCGCTGGCGCACGAGCCCGCGCCCGGGGTCGAGCGTGCCGCCTCCCCTGCACCGGGCGCCCGGGGACTCGTGGACTGGGCGGTCGCGCTGGTGCGCGCGGACGGCGAGGTCGAGGACCGCGAGCGGCGTGCGATCCTGCGGCTCGCGGAGCGCGAGGGAATCGCGCGCGAGCGCGTCGAGGCGGCGCTCGACGGCTCACCCGGGGCGGTGCCCACGCCGCGGGACGACG
>CAZDQL010000053.1:6644-43467 GCA_964507325.1 uncultured Planctomycetaceae bacterium
CCAGCCCAGATCAGGTCCTCGATCTGCCCGGCGCCCCGCTCGGCGACCGCCTGGTCGAGCTGGGCGTGGACCGCGTCCTCGTAGCAGGGCGCTGCGACCTGACGGAAGATGCCACAGGGGGTCGGGAGGCCCTCCACCTCGTCCAGGTGGGACATCATGAAGGCGGGCGCCGATGATCTGGAAGTGGGGTCCCAGACGTCCGCCTCCTCCGCGCTCACCACCTCCACGTCCCAGCCGGTGAAGCGGATGCCCTTCTCCCGGTTGGCGCCGAAGACCATCTTCTCGCCGGGCACCAGGTCGATCATGCGCTCGCCGCGCACTTTCTTGTCCACGATCGGTGCGTGGCAGTCGCGGTTGAAGATGACGCAGTTCTGGAGGATGTCGATGAAGGAGGTCCCGCGGTGCCGGTCGGCGGCGGCGATCACCTTGGCCATGTGCTTCGGGTCCGCGTCCATGGTGCGCGCCACGAAGGTGGCGTTGCACCCCAGGGCGAAGGAGATCGGATTGAAGGGCCGGTCCACGGCCCCCATCGGTGAGGTCTTCGTGCGCTGCCCCTCCGGCGAGGTGGGTGAGTACTGCCCCTTGGTCAGCCCGTAGACCTGGTTGTTGAACATCAGGATGTTCAGGTCCAGGTTGCGGCGCAGGATGTGCGCCGCGTGATTGCCGCCGATCGACAGGGCGTCCCCGTCCCCGGTGGCGATCCACACCTTGAGCTCCGGATTGGCGGTCTTGATCCCCGTGGCGATCGCCGCGGCGCGGCCGTGGATGGTGTGGAAGCCGTAGGTGTTCATGTAGTAGGGGAAGCGGCTGGAGCAGCCGATCCCGCTCACGAACACGGTCTGCGCGGGGTCGGCCCCCGCTTCGGCCAGGTACTTCTGCATCACCGAGAGGACGGCGTAGTCCCCGCACCCGGGGCACCAGCGCGGTTCCTGGTCCGACTGGAAGTCCTTCTTGGTGAGCGGTTGGGTGTCGGTCATCTCAGTTCTCCAGCAGTCTCTCGATCTCGGCCGCGATTTCGACGGTCAGGAAGGGCAGGCCGGTGACCTTCGAGAAGCTGATGTATTCGTGATTCGGTAGCTCGGAGCGCAGGACGCGCACCATCTGCCCGACGTTCATCTCGGGGATCAGGATGCGCTTGAAGCGCGCGAAGATCGCGTCCAGGCCCCTCGGCAGGGGCCAGATGTGGCGCAGGTGCAGTTGACTGACTGCGACACCCCGCGCGTCGAGCTCGTCGACCGCCTGGGTGATGATCCCCGAGGTCGAGCCCCAACCGAGCACCAGGAGGTCGCCCTCGCCCGGGCCCCGGACCTCGGGGGTGGGGATCGTGTCGGCGATCCCCATCACCTTCTGGTGGCGCTCGTCGGTCATGCGCTGGTGGTTCTCGGGCGAGGTGCTGATGTGGCCGTGGAGCTCCTTCTCTAGGCCACCCAGCCGGAATTGCAGTCCGGGGGTGCCGGGCTTTACCCACGGGCGCGAGCCCCTCTCGTCCCGCTGATAGGCAGTCGCCCGGTCGGGATCGGTCTCGAAGCGCACCTCGAAGGCGGGCAGGTCGTCCCGCTCGGGGAGCCGCCACGGCTCCGATCCATTGGCGATGAAGTTGTCGCTGAGCACGATCACCGGGGTCATGTACTGCACGGCGATGCGGCAGGCCTCGATGCCGACCTCGAAGCAGTCCGACGGTGTGGAAGCGGCGATCACCGGGATCGGAGTGTCGGCGTTGCGGCCGAAGACGGCCTGCAGCAGATCGGACTGCTCCACCTTGGTGGGCATGCCGGTGGAGGGACCGGCGCGCTGGACGTTGACGACCACCAGCGGCAGCTCCGCCATGACCGCCAGGCCCAGCCCCTCCGTCTTGAGGGCCATGCCCGGCCCCGAGGTGGAGGTGATGCCGAGGGAACCGGAGTAGGAGGCCCCGATCGCGGCGCAGACCCCCGCGATCTCGTCCTCGAGCTGCATGGTGATGACCCCGTGGTGCTTGAACTCCGCCAGCGCCTCGAGGATCGTCGTGGCGGGCGTGATCGGGTAGGACCCCAGGACCGGCCTCAGCCCCGCCAGCTTGGCCCCCGCCACCAGCCCCAGGGCGAGCCCCTGGTTGCCCATGATGTTGCGGTAGGTCCCGCTGGGGAGGGCGTCGGTCTTGGGCACCTCGTAGCGCCCCTGGAAGAGCTCGTGGATGTCCCCGGCGTTGTAGCCCGCCCGCAACGCGGCCTGGTTGGCGTCGACCAGCTCGTGGCGGGAGGCGAACTTCTCCGCGATCCACTCCATGGTGGGCTCGAGCGGTCGCATGAAGACCCAATACATCATGCCCAAGGTGAAGAAGTTCTTGCAGCGCTGCTTCTCCTTGGCCGTCAGGGGCGAGTCCACCAGGGTGTCCATCACCCGGGCGTTCACGTCCACCGGGATCACGCGGTAGCCGTCCACGGTCCCGTCCTCGAGCGGGTTGCTGTCGAGCTTGGCCTTGCGCAGGTCCCCCGCCTTGAAGGAGCCCGTGTTGGCCACGATGATCCCGCCCGGCTTCAAGTCCTTCAGGTTGACGATCAGCGCGGCGGGGTTCATCGCCACCAGCACGTCGGGGGAGTCCCCCGGCGTGTGGATGTCGCTGGCGCTGAACTGGAGCTGGAAGCCGGAGACCCCGGCCCGCGTCCCTGCTGGCGCCCGGATCTCGGCGGGGAAGTCCGGCAGGGTGGCGAGGTCGTTGCCGGCGATGGCGCTCGTGATCGTGAACTGGCTGCCGGTGAGCTGCATGCCGTCGCCGGAGTCTCCGGCGAAGCGAATCACGACGGCGTCCAGTTGCTCGGGGGGGGGATCCTGGTCGGATCTGTGCGTAGACGTCATTTCGTCGGTGGCGCGCTGGCCAGCGGAGGCGTGATCGGACGGTGGGGGATAGCGGGTCGCGCGCAAAAAAACCGGACCATCATAGAGCGGACAGCGGATCGGACTAGGGGGGGGAACGGACAGAATGTAATTGGGGACCTGAGTGTGGAAGAAATCGCGCCGCTGGGCTCCCCGATTCCGCGCCAACGGTCACCATGGCGCGGGCAATCCCCTTCCCCGACATGGCTGAACACGCCTTCGCGAGCACCCTCAGCAAGGACCCGGACGCCGCCCGGGCCGAACGACAGACCACCGCCTCCCTCCTGGAGGCTCTGGGCAGGTCTCCGGACCTGCTGCTGGCCTTCGCCACCCACCACTACGCCGGCGCCCTGGAGGGCCTGGGGGAGCGCCTGCAGCGCGCCACCGGCGCCCGACACATGGCGGGCTGCACGGGGCTGTGCGTGGTGGCGGGCGCCACGGAGGTGGAGCAGGAGCCGGGCCTGGCCCTCTTCGGAGCCCTCCTGGGCGACACCGAGGTGCGCCTGAACCGCGTCGTCGCGGGCACCGACGGCGCCGGCGAGCTCAGTTTCGGGGGCGGCCCCGAGCTCGAGGCCTCCTCCGAGGCGGGGATGGTCCTCCTGGCCGATCCCTTCTCCTTCCCCGCCCACCTCTACCTGCCGCGGCTGGCCGAGGAGTTCCCCGGAGTCTCGGTGGTCGGCGGCCTCGCCGCCGGAGGCCAGGGGCCGGGTCAGAACTACCTCTGGCGGGATGGGAAGTCCCTCGACGGCGGCGCGCTGGCGATCACCCTCGAGGGAGAGGTGGTCCTGGAGACCGCGGTCTCCCAGGGGTGCCGGCCGGTGGGCGAGCCGCTGGTGATCACCTCCTGCGAGGGGCACCTGATCCACCGCCTGCGGGGCAAGCCGGCCCCCAAGGTGCTCTTCGATCTGATCGGGTCCCTGCCGGAGGAGGACCGCGACCTCTTCAAGCGCGGAGCCCACATCGGCTTGGCGATCGACGCCACGCGCAGCCACTTCGAGGCGGAGGACCTCCTGGTGCGCAACCTGCTCGGCATCCACCCCCAGGAGAACGCCATCGCGGTCGGGGACGACTCCCTGCGCAACGGGATGACGGTGCAGATCATGGTGCGCGACGGGGCCTCGGCGTCGGAGGAGCTGCGGCGGATCCTCTCGTCGCGCGCGGAGGGGTGGCGCCCCGACGCGCCGCGCGAGGCGGGGGCTCTGCTCTTCACCTGTTCCGGCAGGGGCCGGGGGATGTTCGGCGAGGAGCACCACGACGCCCGCTCGATCCAGGAGCACCTCGGCCCCGACCTGCCCCTGACCGGCTTCTTCGCCAACGGCGAGATCGGTCCGGTGGCGGGGCGGCCCTTCGTGCACGGCTTCACGGCCAGCGTGGGTCTCCTGCGGGCGAAGGAGGCTACGGTCTAGGACGTGCTCAAGAGCGCCCCCGCGGTCGTGTTCCTGGTGGCCCTGGGACTGCGGGCCGCCCTCTTCGTCGCCGCGCAGGGTGAGGGCACGCCGGGCGCTGCCCACCTCGACTCGGCGCGCTTCGTGGAGCTCGCGGCGGCGGTGCGTGCCGGGGAGGGAGTGGGCGAGGAGCCCTACGCGACCTCCCCCCTCTACCCCTACCTCCTGGCGCTCTTCCCGGGGGTGGAGCGTGCGGAGAGCACCCTGCCGTTCCTCCGGGGGCTCCAGCTCCTCCTCGGTGCCCTGACCTGCGCCCTGGTCGCCTGTGCGGCGGGACGGCGCTTCGGGCCCCGGGCGGGGTGGATCGCGGGGCTGCTGCTCGCGTGCTACGCCCCGGCGATGCACTACGAGAACCAGGTCTTGGTGGCGGGGCCGCTGGGCTTCCTCTTGGCGACGGCGCTGGTTCTGGCGCCGGGGGAAGGGGAGACGAGGCGGGCCGCCCGCCGCGGCGCCGGGGCCGGGATCGCCGTGGGGCTGGCGGCGGCCCTGCGCCCCACCGCCCTCGCGCCCGGGCTCGCGCTGGGGGTGGTGCTGGCGGCGGGGGTGCTGCGTCGCCGCGTCGCTCCGATCGCGCTGGTGGCCTTCCTCCTCGGCCTATTGGCCGCGGTGGCCCCCTTCACCCTGCGCAACCACCTCGTCGGGGGCGAGCCGGTGCTGCTCTCCGCGAACGGCGGATTCAACTTCTGGGTCGGCAACCACCGCGGCGCCGCCGGGGTCTTCGACCCGCCCGCGGGGTACGACTTCCAGCTCGATCCCGCCGCCCGGGGGCTGGCGGAGCGGGGTGCAGGGGAGGAGCTCTCCGCCACCCAAGCCTCGCGCTGGTGGCGGGAGCGGGCCCTGGAGGACGTGGGTGCCGACCCGGCGGACTGGCTGGCCCTCACCGGACGCAAGCTGCTGCTGCTCCTGGGACCGGCGGAGATCCCCCAGCTCGGACCGGACGACTTCCAGCTGCAGCGCGACCGGCTCTGGCCGCTGCGCGCACCGGTGGACGCGCGTTGGCTCCTGCTCCTCGCCCTGGCGGCCCCCTTCGCCCTGGGCCTGGCGCGGCGGAGAGGGGCGCTGGAGCCGGCGGTGATGGCGGCCGCCTACGGGGCGGTGGTGGTGCTCTTCTTCGTCAGCGGCCGCTTCCGGGCCCCGCTGCTGCCCCTGGCGGCGGTGCTGGCGGCGGGGACGGTGGAGGCGCTGATCGCGCTCCTCAGCGAACGCAGCCGGCGCCGGGCGGGGGCAGCGCTGGCGGGGGGCCTCCTCCTCCTCGGACTGCTCTCCCTCTGGGTCTACCGGAGCGGAGGGCCGTACTCCCCCACCGCGCCGGTCGGCGAGCACGGCCGGCAGGAGGCGCTGCTCCTCCTCCGGGAGGGGCGCGCGGGGGAGGCGATTCCGCTCCTGCAGGCGCTCCTGGAGGAGGGGGAGGACGCGACGACCCGCGCGACCCTGGCCCACGCCCTGGCGCTGGAGGGTCGGCCGGGCGAGGCGGCGCAGGAGTACCGCCGGGTGCTGGCGGCCGAGCCGCAGCGCGCCCAGGCCGCGCTGGAGCTGGGGAACCTGATCGTCGGGCCTCTGAAGGGCGACACCCCGGAGGCGCGCCTCGCCGCCTGGCGCGAGGCGGAGCCGCTCTTCGCCCAGGCGGTAGAGCACCAGCCCCGCTTCGCCGTGGGGTGGTTCCACCTGGGGGTCGCGCGCCTGCAGCTGCGGCGCTTCGAGGCGGCGGAGGAGGCCCTGGAGAAAGCCCTCGAGCTAGGGCAGCGCGGCGAGGAGTGGCGCGCCGAGGCGGAGCGCGCCCTCGAGATCGCCCGCGGTCGGGGGCAGCCGTCCGGCGGGTGAGGGCGTACTGAACTGCCGCCCTTCAGTGGGCATTCTGCAGAGCTGCTCGTCGTAGCACCTTTGCCCACAAGGACTTGGAACATCCGGGCGCTGGCGCAGACCCCATCGGTGTGACTTCGGACCGGAGGCGGGTGGATGGCTGCCGTGGGAAACCCTGGAGGGGGGCCCGACTGCGGTGTTCAAGAGGCCGAGGTCCGGGATGCACATCGAAGGGGGGCAGTTCAGTTGTGCTCGGCGTCGGCTCTGGTGGAATGCAGCCATGCTCTCCGACGACGACATCGTCCGCGACCTCGAGTTCGCGCGCCACGCCGCCCAGAAGGCCGGGGAGCGCGCCCTCATCGTGCGTCAGCTGGAGCGCTGGGAGGGCGCCACCCTGGCCGACGTCGGGGACCAGGCGTGCGACGGGTACCTGCAGGGGCTGATCCAGGGGCGCTACCCCGACGACGGCATCCTCTCCGAGGAGACGGCGGACTCCCCCGAGCGACTGACCCGCGATCGCGTCTGGATCGTCGACCCCATCGACGGGACGCGGGAGTACAGCCAGCTGCGCGACGACTGGGCGATCCACGTCGCCCTCACGGTGCGCGGGAGGTGCGCCCTGGGGGCGGTGGCGCTGCCGGCCCAGGGGCGGATGTTCTGGGGAGTGGCGCTTCCCGAGCGTGCGGCCTACGGGATCGAGGGATCGGGGGAGCTCTTCGCCGGCGACTCGCCCCCCCCCGCACGTCCCCGCGTCGCGCTGTCGCGCAGCAGTCCCCCCCACTGGATCGAGCGCTTCATCGGCGAGGTCGGCGGGGAGCCCGCGCCGGCGGGCAGTGTGGGCTACAAGGTGGGCATGTTGCTCTCGGGGGAGGCGGACCTCTACGTCCAGAAGAACGGCCTCAAGGAGTGGGACACCTGCGCGCCCGAGACGGTGGCCCGCGCCTTCGGCTGGGAGGTGTGCAAGCTCGAGGGGGAAGAGCACCGCTACAACCAGACGGATCCCCGCAACGGCGAGCTGGTGGTCTGTCGACCCGGGATGCGGGAGCAGGTGCTCGAGGCCCTGGCGCGCAGCGGCGCCCTGGAGTGACGTGGATCCCCACCTGGAGGCGGAGCGCCGGCGCATGATCGAGCAGGACCTCGTCCTGCGGGGGATCGCCGACTCCGACGTCCTCGAGGCGTTGGCGACGGTCCCGCGGGAGGAGTTCGTTCAGCCGCAGGATCGCGAGCGCGCCTACGCGGATCGTGCCCTGCCGATACCCTGCGCCCAGACGATCTCCCAGCCGTTCGTCGTGGCGCACATGGTCGAGGCGCTGCAGCCGGAGGCGGGTGACCGCGCCCTCGAGGTGGGCGCGGGTTGCGGCTACGCGGCCTGTGTCCTGGCCAGGCTGGTGGAGCGGGTCTGGGGAATCGAGCGCCACCTCACCCTGGTGGTGCGCGCCCGGGAAGTGGTCGAGCGGCTGGGCGTGACCAACGTGCACATCTCCGTCGGAGACGGCTGCCGGGGGTTGGCGGCGGAGGCGCCCTTCGACGTGATCCTCGTCTCGGCGGCGACGGAGGCGGTACCGGACGCGCTCTTCGAGCAACTGTCTCCGGGGGGGCGGCTCATCGCCCCGTTGGGCGATCCGGGGGCGCAGGAGCTGATCCTGCACCGGGCGGGGGAGACGGGGCGCGTCGTGGAGCGCCGGAGGCTGGGGGGAGTGCGCTTCGTGCCGCTGGTGGGCGGGTAAGAAGGCGCCGCACTACCTCCGCGAGCACTCCTGCTCGAGGTCCTCCAGGACGCGGATCAGAGCCTCCCCCAGCTTGCGATCCACGCGGCGCACCAGGGTCTCCACCATCACGCGGGACATCGCCATCGTCTCCTCGGGGCTGGCGGTGAAGTGGGACCAGACCTCGGCGGTGTTCGAGGATTCGCGCAGGTCGGAGAGCAGGCTCGAGAGGTTGTGCAGCTGGTCGGTGGCCTTGACGGTGGCGGCCTCCTTCGACATCTCCGCCACGCTGTCGACCTGGGCCTGCTTGCGCTCCGGCCAGGGGAGGCGCTTGTCCTCGGTCAGCTCCCCCACGATGGCGGCCACGTGTTGGCCGAAGTGGTCCTCGACCTTCTCCAGGGTCCAACCCTCGCAGTCCTCGACCACGTCGTGGAGGATCCCCGCCTGGATCGTTTCGTCGTTCGCTCCGCTGCGAGCGAGTAGCAGGGCGACGTGGACCGGATGCACCACGTACGGGACGTGGGCGGACTTGCGGGTCTGACCCTGGTGGGCTTCCTGCGCGATGCGCAGCGCCCGCTCGATCCCCTCCGAGAACATCGATGCTCTCCTAGATCTGCACACCCAGTGGCTTCAAGGCCGCGAAGCCGAAAGCCATCGACACGACCAGGAAGACGAGGATCACTCCCACGGGACCCGAACCGGGGAGCCACCCCAGCTCGCTCTCGGGGTAGCCCTCCCCCTGGCCGACGCATTTCAACTCGATCGAGGCGACGCCGGAGGCCTCCGGGAGGGTCCTCTCCGCGGGCCACAAGAGCGCCACCAGGGCGCTGTCGGTCCGCCGCCCCTGCAGGTGGCGGGGCTCGACGTCGCCGGCGTGGAAGAGCTTGACGAGGCGCTCGCCGCCGGCGACGACCGTCAGCTCGAAGGAGCCGTCGCGCTCGGCGACGATCTCCTGGAAGGCGTAGCCCTGGGACGGTACGGGCACCAGCGGTGAGACCGCCGTCACCCCTTCCGGCAGGAGCAGCTCCAGGTCGGCGACCTCCTGCTCGTGACCGGGGGCCATCTCGATGCGCACGGTCGTGCCCGCCCCCGCCAGCAGGGCGGCGGGCTCGGCGTGCACGCCGGTGGGCTCGAAGCTGTAGCGCACCACCATCTGGGCCACCACGAAGGCGAAGGGCACCGCCAGTGGGATGAAGGGCCCGAAGTTCAGGCTGACGTACTGCAGGTTGCGCCAGAGCACCTTGGCGATCGCCTTCGAGACCAGCACCAGGTCGTTCTGGTAGAGCCGGATCTCGATCATGTGCCCCTTGATCTTGTCCTTGACCGCCTTGATCCCCCGCTGCCAGGAGATGTGCTTGAAGACGATCAGGGCCAGGATGCCGAAGACCCCGCTGACCACGATCAGCGCGAACTCCTTCCCCACCGCCTCCAGGGGGATCAGGAGGAGGTCGAAGAGGGCCGTGAGGGCGCCGTTGATCGCGTCCATCGTCAGGGGAGAGGGGTGTGCGCTGGTGAGCTCGCCGCAGGACTGTGTGCTGGATCAGTGGTCAGTGCGCTCCTGCGGTTCACCCGTGGAGCCTGGCAAGGCGCGCCGAGGAGGGCGTAGCCGTAGCTACGTCGACGAAGGCGCAACGCCGCCAGGGGCCGCGGGGGAACTGCAGGCGCGCGCTGACCACTGATCCAGGACACTAGCTGATGTAGCCCAGGCCGCGCAGCTTCTCGGTGATGTCCTCGTCGGACTGGGAGTCCTCGAACTGGGCCAGCTCCCGCTCGAGCACGTGCTGCACGAACTCCTCGTGAGAGGCGTAGCCCGCCACTTCGGAGATCTTCTTGACGCGCTCCAAGAGGTCCTTGTCGATCTTGATCTTGCTACCGCCGCCGAACATTCGTCGCTACCTCGGTGTACTTGGGGAGGGGTCTCTCTAGGGATGTCGCTATTCGTAGTAGGGTCCATCGAGCACCGGATGGCCGATCATCGACTCGTCCGGTTGGATTCCGTATTGGCGGAGGATCTCGACGGGCATGTCCTCCAGCCGCGGGTCGTCGGCGCTCAGCGTGCCGTTGGTGAGAATCATGCCGGGCACGACGCTGGGGTCCATCAGGTGGTGGCCGCTGAAGGTCCCACCCGTGTTGTCGCTCAGCACCTCGTTCCCGATCTCGCCCTGGGAAGCCTCGTCCGAGTTCCCGTAGCCGCGATTGTAACCGACCAGGATGTCGGGGGCGTCCTGCAGCCGCTCCCCCTCGTAGACCTCCTTGGCGAGGTCGGCGGAGAGGATCACGACCGCGCCATCGCGCTCGGGGTCGCGCTCCGCCTCCAGCTCCGCCTTGATCTGCGCCAGGAGCGCGGGGGCGTCGGCGGTGTCGACGCAACCCTGCGACTCGCGCCCGGCGAGATTCAGGTAGAGGCCGTTGAAGCCCATGCCATAGGCGCGGCTCTTGGACCAGTCGACCACGCTGATCATGCGCTCGCGGTCAGGCCTCTCGCCTGCGCGCGCCTCGGGGTCGAAGTGGTCGTAGATGTGCAGCTTGCGGCTCGACTCCCGCCGTGCCTCAGCCCCCTCGCGCAGGACCAGGTAGCCGTGCTCGACGAGCCAGGCGTTGAGGTCGAACTTGCGCTGGTAGGAGGCGAAGCCGTGATCGCTCATCACGATGACGAGGGTCTCCTCCCCCACCGCCTCGCGGATCTTGCCCAGGACGGGATCCATGCGCAGGTAGAGGTCGTCGACCACGTCCTGCCAGGTCGTCCCGGGGCGCCCCGACCACCAGGTGGAGTCCTCCCCCGCGACCTCCGGGTCGAAGGCGGGGTGATTGGTCTCGAGGTGGCGCCACATCATGTGGCAGCAGAGGTCGACCGAGGAGTAGTAGAAGAAGAGGAAGCCCCCCTCGGGCTTCTGCGCGTAGCGCTCGAGGGCGACGTCGAGCATGCGGCCCCGCTCCAGGTAGACGAGCAGCGCCTGTTGCATGAACTCCGCGTCGGTGAGCATGCGGTTCTTCAACCCGTTGACGTCCTCCGCCATCCCCTGCGTGTAGTAGAGGCCGATCTCCTCCGCCAGCTCCTGGGCGGCCGACTCGGGGAAGGAAACCGGGTTGATCGGCTTGGTCGGGTCGACGTTCACCGGCGAGGCGTACATCTCGAACTCGGGGGTGACCGAGCGCAGGTAGAAGCGCACGATGCCCGCCTGGTCCATCAGACCCAAGGGCAGCAGGCTGAAGGTGACCGGGACGAACTCGCTCCACTCCCCCGGTTCGAGGACGACGTTGCTGCCCTCGATCTCGACCACCGCGGCACCCACCTCCTCGTTGACGTAGACCTTGAGGGGGATCTGTTCGTTGTGCGTCTTGCTCCCCTCGATGAAGGCGTTGGCCGGCCCCGACAGGGCGTTGCTGACCACGCCGTCGCTCACGACGACCTGTATCACCTTCTTCTTCCCGAAGGCGGAAGCGGGCGGATTGGTGCTGTAGAGGGTCGGCTGGCCGTAGGCGGAGTCGACCGCCGGGGTCATCATCCCCGGAAAGGACCAGCCCTCCTTGGAGGGCTCGACGGGGAAGTTGATCGGCATGCGCCAGACGTCCGCCGGCACGCCGTTCTCCCCCAGGATCGTCCAGAAGGCGCGGCCGGAGCGGTTGGAGTTCCCTCCCTCCTGGGTGGGGAACTGCCACTTGCCCGGCATCCAGTAGGAGCCCGCCGTGACCTTGGTGACGGTGCCGGGCAGGGGCGCGTACCCCTCGAGGTCGCGGTGGATGAAGTCGAAGATCCCGTGGCCTCCCGGATTGCGTCCGGTGATGAAGTTCGACCAGGCGACGGGGCTCTGGGGAGGGGTCGAGGTGCCCAGCTCCCGGATCCCCTGGCCCTGGGCGATCAGCTTCTGGAAGTTGGGGGTGCGGTCGGGGTGGCGCTCGATGACGCCGGCCAGGATCTCCGGATCCATCCCGTCGATCCCCAGCACGACGACGCGTGGCCAGGTGGTCTCGGTCGGCGTCCCGGCGCGCACCGCCTCCGCGGCGCCTTCGCTCGGCCGGGAATGGGGGCGGGGAATGGCGCTGACGATGAAGACCGCCAGCACGGCCAGGGCCACGTAGGCGGTCCAGCGGGGAAGCTGCATCACACCTCCTCCGGCGCGGCGGCGCGCTGGTAGGTCGGCAGGGGATCGGTGGCCCTCTTGGGAGCCCTGTCGCGGGGACCGAAGAGGGGCACCCCCTGCATGTAGCCGGGGATCTCGGTTCCGAAGAGGTCGAGGATGGTGGGCGCCAGGTCGACGATGCCGGGCTCCTCGGTGTTGATGGAGCGGTTGCACCAGAAGACCCCCGGCACCAAGCGCGGGTCTACGCAGTGATCGCCGGACCAGGACTTCACGTTGTCGCTGAAGACCTCTTCGGAGACCGAACCGGTGGCGCAGTCCCAGGAGTGGCGGTAGCCCCGCTCGTAGCCGATCAGGAGCTCGGGGGCGACGTCGGCGTAGGGGCCGTCGTGGTACTGCTTGGTGAGGAAGGCCTCGTGCACCACCGCCTCGCCGGTGGCGGGATCGACCAGCTGCTCGAGTTTCTGCTTCAACTCGGCGCACAGGGTGTCGAGCTCCTCGCCGGGCTCGACGATGCCGTCGCGCTCGCGACCCTTGCGGTTGATGAAGACGCCCGTCAGACCCAGGGTGAAGGCCTTGGTGCGCGACCAGTCGATGTCGCGGAACCAATCGCCGCAGGTGGTCTTGTCGTCCTTCAGGAAGAGGTAGCCCTCGTCGCGCAGCCAGGCGTTCAGGTTCACCCCGCGGCGGAAGTTGCAGAAGCCGTGGTCGGAGATGACCATGAAGACGGTGTCGCGGTCGTCGCCGAGCTTCTCACGCACCTCGGCCAGGAACTCGTCCATGCGGCCGTAGAGCTCCGGGATCACCTTCTCGTAGCGCTCGCGGTCCTTGCCCTCGTTCGCCGGGTGGGTCGGATCGAGGTAGCGGTAGAACATGTGCGAGATGCGGTCCGTGGTGTCGAAGACGCAGGTCACGAAACCGCGCTTGGTCTTGTCCAAGGCGTCCCAGAACTGCTGCTTGCGCTCCTCGAAGATCAGCCAGGACTGGTCGAGGAAGGCCTGCTCGTCGATGACCCTCTCGTTCAGCGCCCAGGTGTCCTCCGCCAGACCCAGGGTGGCGTACTTGCCCAGCAGCTTGGCCAGGTAGATCGAGTACACGAAGGGGTGGCTGATCGGCATCGCCGGGCTCTCCGGATCGATGTTGATCGGCGTGCAGTAGATCTCGACGTCGTGCCCGTCCCAGGTCTGGACGTACATGCGCACGATGCCCTTGGCGCCCTTGAAGGGCACCTCGAGCCAAGGGGTGTACTCCTGGGGCGCGACCTCGACCGTCTCCTCCCCGACGGTGATCTTGGCCTTGCGCCGCGTCTCGTCGAGCTCCACCCGGAAGGGGTAGCGCAGGGCGTGGCCGTCCTTGCCGGGAGGGCCCTTCAGGTTCGACTCGATGACGTCGCCGCGGCGCGTGACGCGGAACTGCTGGCCGCCGGTGTGGGCGCCCTGCTTCTCCTTGGTGGAGTAGAAGCTGAAGGAGCCCTGGGTGCCCTGCAGGTCGGGGACGCACATCCCCGCCAGCAGGGTGCCGTTCTTGAACTTCTGGGGGGGGAAGGTGATCGGCACGCGCAGGATCGACGACCAGACGTGCTGCGCGCCGAGCAGCTTCCAGAAAGGCTGGCTCTTCTGGAGGATCTTGTAGATCGCGCGCTGCCCGAAGGGGACCTGGGCCAGGCCCAGGTTCAGGGTGCGGGGCACGGTGCGCGTGTCGGCGGACGACAGCACCGGCATGTAGGAGCAGGGATCGCGCGTCAGGAAGTCGTAGATGTTGTGGCGCGAGGCGTCGACCCCGGTGGTGAAGGTGGACCAGGCCACCGGCGAGATCGAGGGCATCGACGTCGCCAGGGGGTGGAAGCAGCCCTCCTCCGCCATGCGCTGGAAGTTCGGCATGCGCCCCTCGGCGGCGAAACGCCGGGCCAGCTCGGGGTCGAAGCCGTCCAAGCCGAGCACCACCACGCGTTTGGCCTTGGCCTGCCCCCGGCCGCGCGTGGTGAAGACCTTGACCACCGCCTTCAGGGGCCAGATCAGGATGATGCCGAAGGCCAGGAGGAAGGTGCCGAACAGCACCAAGAGGGAGCCCGCGGCGGCGAATCCTACCCCCGGACCGATGTAGGCCAGGGCCGGCTCACTGGTCAGGCTCAGCGCCAGGACGGCGCCGATGGCCAGGCGCCGGGCCGGGTGCAGGAGCGGGTGCGGGGATCGTTCGGAGCTGGACATGGGGAAGCCAGGGCGGGAGGGCGCAGGAGTATACGGCGCCCCCGGGCGCGCGGGGTACGGAGGGGGCGCTCCGGAGTTGGCCGGGGCGCCCCTCCCTTCCGCGGGCTTTCCGCTACCTGGAAGGGGTGGTTACGAGGGGGTTGTCAGTGGGAGGGCGCCCAGAGCAGCCGGGTGATCTGCAGACGGCTGTCGTCGTTGAGGTCGAGCAGCTCCTTGCCTCGCTCGTCGAAGTTGAGCTGCGTCCCGTTGGGAGCCAGGAGCCCGATGTCGGCCGCCACCAACCCGCCGTTGACCACCAGGGTCCCGTCCAGGGTGGGCTCCTTGTGGTCGGGGATGACGCCGAAGATGCTGTTGTTGCTGTAGACGGTGGCGTCGATCTCGATCGGGCCCTTGTCCCGGGCGGCCAGGGCTTCGCGCAGCAGCAGCTTGAGCATCTGGTCGCTCATCCAGGTGTCGGTGGACGTGATGTACGAGACGACCGCCTTGGGCTTGCCTCCATGGCCGTAGAGGATCGGGTCGCCGAGATTCGTGGGATCCGCAATCGTCAGCTTCTTCGTGTCCCACCCGCCGGCGAGGACGCTCTTGGCTCGCCAGGACTTGGTGGCCGGATCGAAGTAGCCGTCCTTGTTGTAGATCGGGACCTTGCCGTCTTCGTTGAAGGAGTAGTAGCGCGGCACGTAGTCTTCACCCTCGAAGTAGGGGTTGGCAAGCTGCGGCTTCTGCCACTGATAGATGTCCTTCTTCTTCTGGACGTAGTACGGCGGCCCGTCGTTGACCCACTTCCAAACGTACTTCGTGGTATAGCCGACGAAGACCTTCTTGTAGATGGTCACCCACTTGTACCCGACGAGTTGCTTGACGTTCTTCCACTCGGTGTAGGGAGCTGGCAGGCCGTTGCTGACCTTCACCCACTTGTAGACCGGCACCTTCTTCTGGCCGTCCGCCACCTTCTTGTACTGCTTGACCAGCTTGGCGACCTTGATCTTCTTCTTGGGCTGGACCTTCTTCTTGTAGTACTTGGTTCCGGTCTTCACCTTGGCCCACTTGCCGAGCAGCGTGGGCTGGGTCTTCATCCACTCCATGCGGTTGAAGGTCCCCATCTCCTCCATGATGAAGCTGTAGCTGCCGTTCTTGTCCCCGGTGGTCGGACCGCCGGTCCCGAAGGCGGGGCGGAAGATGTCACCCACCGAAACGTTGCCGCCGGAGGCGATGGCGAGCCCGTTCTCGGCGCCGTCGGCGGCGGAGCCGAAGGTGCGGTGTCCTCCGGGTGTGGCGTCGGCGTACTTCACGCTGTCGAGGACGTAGACGTTGTTGCGTACGTTGAGGGTGCCCTTGCCCTTGACGTAGCCGCTGATGAAGAGGTCGCCGTCCACTCCCAGCGGGCCGTTGAGCAGGATGGGATTGTCCTTCGTTCCGTGCAGGTACACGTTGCCGCTCACCGTCCCCGAGATCGATTTGGAGTTGCCTGCCGTCAGGGCGTGCAACTGCATATGGTTGGTGATCGTGTCCCCGTGCGGGATGGTGCTGATGATCCCCCCCGAGATGGTGCCGGCGGCGCCGCGCGTGGCCGCGGCGAATTCGGAGTCGTCGACGATGCGGTTGCCCGCGTTCTCCGGAATGGACTCGTTCTTGACGAAGTCGTATCCGCCGTCGTCCGGGAAGGGGGACGGGAAGGTCTCGGTGAGATAGCCGTCCACCTGCTCGATGTCCGGGTTCAGGTAGTCCAGGTAGAGGTTCTCGAGGGGATCCGGATCGATGAGGTCCGCCGGTGAGAGATGGGTCGGCTGGGTCTCGCCCCAGGCGTCCTCCACCAACTTGCCCTCGTCGTCGAACTCGCGCGACTTGAGGGTGATGCCACTCCAGGCGCTGACCCTCTGGCCCGACTCGGTGAGTGCGTCTCCGCCCAGGTAGAGCGTGCCCGCAAGCGTGCTGTGCGGGCTCTCGCGGATCTGGAAGGTCTCCAGGGACCCCAGCTTGACGCGATCGAACGTCCCGTACTGCGCCGGATCCGAGTTGTAGATCCGCTGTGCGTTGTCCACATCGGTGTGACACAGGATGCAGTTGACGTTGTTCGCCAGCATCGCGTACTCGAGGCCCTCCCAATCGGCGGCCTCCACCATCCAGGTAGCCCGTACGGTGTCGGTCACGACCAGTGCCGAGTCGTCGCTCTTGGCTCCGCGATCGCTGGACACGCGCACTTCGATGTCGAGCAGGGTATTGTCGAAGTCGTCCTGGCGCTCAACCGAGATCGACTCGATCACCACCCCCGAGAGCGCCTGGTCGCCGTGTGTGTTGACGGCCAGACCGAGCTGGCTGACCAGGTCCGTTCCGGTTTCCTGAGTCTTGCTCTTCTGGATGTCCTCCTGATTGGCGACGCCCAGGTCGTCTAGGTAGGCCTGGAAGTCCCAGATGTGGACCTTCTGCCCTTCCGTCTGCCGTAGGAAGTCGCCCCAGAGGCGGCTCACGGCCAGCGTCATGGCGCTCTCGGCCGAGGCCTGCACACTCACTTCGTCGGTCTGCCGGCTGGTCCAGCGAGAGGTGTCGACGACCGCGGTGAGCAAACCCAGAACCAGGATCGAGAGTGCGGAGAGGAACACGACCGACGTGATAATCGCCGTGCCTCGACGCCTCCGGGGGGGGCAGGATCGGTGTCTCATAGTGGATGGTCCGTCTGGGTGATCAGCGCTTCAGCACGACTACGGTGCGGTTCTTCGACGAGGCTCACGCGCGCTCTTGAAGCCCACTGCGCCTTTCTACGGGTGGCGGAGCCGGGGCCGCCGACCCAGGCGAACCGGAAGAGTCTTCCGCCCGCGGGGGGGGGTGGCTCGATTACGCCCGGCGCCTCGGTCGAGCCAAAAACGTCCCAAGTTCGGGCTCGTCTACGTCCGAAACACGGAACGCCTGCATTCCGCCTCCGCCGGTTCCCCCACGACATGCTGAGAACCACACACCCCACGAGACCGCGCGCCTCCGCCCGAGGGGGGTTCACCCTGCTCGAGACTATGATCGGCATCTCGGTTCTGATGGTCGGCCTCTTGGCGTTGACCTCGACGTCGTTCGTGGCGCACACCCTCAGCGACAGCGATACGGACCGACGCGCGGCGGGCGCGGCCCTGAGCTCGGTGATCGAAGACATCACCGCCACGGCGAACCGCCCCCCCGAAGGCGAGAATTCCTGGGCCGAGACGATGGTCGCCGCCTACGGAGCGGGAGGGGATCCCGGCCCGACCTTCGACGTGCCCGGTCTGACCCCTTGGCAGGGCCTGGCCAGCGTGGGCTCGATCGAGATCGTGACCGACGAGACGTTGGAGGACGCCGAGCTGGAGGTCGAGCTGGGCATGCCGCGGGACCTCGACAACGACGCGGTCGTGGGAGACACCGACGTGTCCTCCACCGCCACGCTGCTGCCGGTGATCGTGCGCTTGCAGTGGACCGGCCGCGCGGGCGATCGCGAGCTGGTCCAGGGCTTCTACGTCATGGGACTCTGACGCCATGCCGTACCGCACAAGACGTCGAACTCCGCGAGCCGGCTTCACCTTGGTCGAGCTCACCATCTCGCTGGCGGTCACGTCCCTGATCCTGGCGACGGTGGCGATCTCGATGTCGCGCGAGGCGCGAGGCCTGTCGGAGATGGCCAATCGCGACGCCGAGGAGCAGCGGGTGAGCGAGATGCTCGGCCGCATCGAGAACACGCTGAGATTCGCCTCTGGCGCCAACCCGCAGGCTTTCCTCTCCGGCAACCTCTCTGCGGGTCAAACGGCGGGGATGAACGTCGACACCACCCTCGGCTTCCCCGCCTTCGGCGTGCTGCTGCTCGAGCCCGGGACGGGCGCCGAGGAGCGCATCGCCTACGACCGCATCAATCCCGTCGCCCAGCGCTTCGAGGAGCTGGACCGCGGCGCGCAGTGCGGCTCGGCGTCCCTCCATCCGAAGAACCAGATCGTGCGCTGGGCGGGCATGGCCACACCGATCGAGAACCAGCTCAATCCGCCCCCCGGGACCTTCGACGGGCTGTGCCTCGAGCCCACGGGCGGGGTCTTCTTCCGCGGCGATGGAACCGGATTCTCCTTCCGGGTGCCCACCGATCCCGGAGGCGGCGAGGACTTCCTGGAGAACGGAGCCGTCCGCTGGGGCGCGACGATCGACGGCCAGCCCACACTCGACGGGTGGTCGGCGCTCTACTACCAGGAGGTGGGTGAGCTGCTGAAGGCTCAGGCCGGTGCCGACCTCAACGGGGACGGCGATCGAATCGACATCTTCGACCTGGGCCGGATCCGCATGATCTCCTGGAACGCGTTCGCCGCGGGGCAGGAGATGACCGACGTCGCCATGTGTCCACCGATCGTGCTCCAGGAGCGCTGCAACTGGGGCAGCGATCTGGACGGAGACGGCTTCGACGACCCGCTCTTCATGTGGGAGCCGGAGACGGGCTGCCTGCACGTCCGCCTCTTCCTGGCTGCCGGCACCGTGAACGGACGGCAGTCCGTGCGCGAAATCGAGTCCATCCTCTACCTGCGCAACGGCGCCCTGGAGTGACGCTGCCGAAGCGAGAACCACCATGCAGCATTTCAAGCGCAAGAAGAAGCTGATCAACTCCCGCCTGCAGCTCAAGCTCATCGGGGTGTTCCTCGGTGTCTCGTGTGTGGCCAGCCTCTTTCAGGTGGTGCTGCTCAACCGCTCGATGATGAGCCTGGCGCAGCATCTGCCGCAGGAGGGGGACAGACTGCTCGGGCAGCTGCCCGGCATCCTGCTGACGAACATCGTCTTGACGATCGGAGTCCTGTGTCCCTTGACCTTCCTGGTCGGCCTCTTGGTGACCCACCGCGTAGCGGGTCCCGCCTACCGGATGACGCAGCACTGCAAAGCGGTCGCCCGTGGTCAGGACGTCGGCCCCTGCCGCATCCGCAAGGACGACGAACTGTGGGAGCTGTGTGACGCGCTGAACGAGGCGCTGGACCACCTGCGTTCCGAGACTGCCCAGGACGGGCCGAGCGCGGGGCGCTCCGAGGTGGAGGATGCTCCCAGCCTAGCGGGCAAGGATGAGCAGCCCGCGCGAGAGCGCAGCGACGCGGGCTGAAGGTCGACTCAGGCCGAGAGCTCGGTCCTCGCCGCCGCCGGCACGAGGCCCTGGGCCACCAGGTAGTTCAGGATCTTGTCGGTGGAGGACTGGATGTCCTCCTCCCCGGTGTGCACGACGACCTCCGGGTTGACGGGCGGCTCGTAGGGATCCGAGACGCCGGTGAAGTTGGCGATCTTGCCGGCGCGGGCCTTGCGGTAGAGCCCCTTCGGATCGCGCTTCTCCACCACTTCCAGCGGAGCCTCGACGTAGACCTCCACGAAGGTGGCGTCCGCGGCCCTGCGCACCTCGTCGCGAATGGCGATGTAGGGCGAGATCGCGGCGGTGATGGCCGCGGCGCCGTTGCGCGCCACCAGGTTGGCGACGAAGCCGATGCGGCGGATGTTCGTGTCGCGGTCCTCTTTGCTGAAGCCCAGGCCCTTGGAGAGGTTGGTGCGCACGACGTCCCCGTCGAGGACCTCCACGTTCACCCCGCGCTCGCGCAGGACCGGCGCGACGCACTCGGCCAGGGTCGACTTGCCGGCTCCCGAGAGACCGGTGAACCAGAGAATGAAACCGTTGTTCGACATGGTGGGAGTCAGGTCAGGAAAGGAATCGATTGGGGGGTTCGAGGCGCCCGGGCTAGCGCAGCTTGCCCTCGAGATAGGGCACCTCGTAGCACTTGTCGTGCATGATCGGGCCGTGTCCGAAGTACCCGGATTCACCGAAGAGCTCGCCGTGGTCGGCGGTGACGATGATCCAGGTGTTCTCGGGAACCAGGTCGTAGAGCTGGGGGAAGACCTCCTGGTCCAGGTAGCGCACGGTGTCGATCTGCCGTTCGCGGAGCTGGTCCAGACGGTCCTGGTCGAAGAACTGGAACTCCTCCTTGAAGCGCTCCTCGTCCTCGTCCTCGGTCCCCTCGAGCTGGTCGTTCATCTTCTTGAAGACTCCGTTCACGCCGCTGATGCGCGGCCACATCGAGGAGTCCTCGTCGGGCTTGGCGTAGGGGTAGTGCGTCTCGCCCACGTTCAGCATGTAGAAGGCCGGCCGCTCGCTGTCGAACTTCATCGTCGGCAGCATGGCGGCCATGTCGTTGTGGCTGTCCATCAACTGGAAGCTGTCGAAGTCCCGGTTGACCCCGGTCTTGGGGTTCAAGACCGGCAGTGACACGCGCGCGTGGGTGGTGTAGCCCAGGGTGTTGCGCAGGAGCCCCGGCAGCCACAGCCCCGGCACCATCTTGGCGAACTCGATTCCCTCGGCGCCCAGCCGCTGGTTGTAGTTGAAGAAGTCCTCCTTGTAGTACTCGGAGGCGTAGACGTTGGGCGGCGTGGTGTGCGGCAGGAGCCCGGTCAGCAGGTTGTAGTGCGAGGGCGCCGTCCAGGAGGCATAGCTGTAGCGCTTCTCCACCTTGCCGAGCTTGCTGATCGTCTTCGGCTCCGCCGCCAGGAACGAGTCGTAGCGCAGGGAGTCGAGGATGATGATGATGAAGTTGTTCTCGGCTTGCGGCTCGGGACGCGGCCCCATGGGGCGCAGCGCGGGGCGCGGCGGCAGCTTGGGGCGGGGGCCCGAGGGAGCCTTCTTCTTCTTGAAGCGATCGAGGAAGCCCATGGCGTTGCGGGTGGAGGGCGAAGAGTCAGCCCTTGGTCATCGTCAGGGAAGGGGCGCTAGAGGTAGCCCAAGTTGCGGAGCTTGCGCTTGACGTCGTCCAGTTCCTCGGAGGTGTAGTCCCCCTGCTCGCGCGCCTCGCGGTGCGCCTCCGCCTCCCCCATCAGGTCCCGCAGGACGTAGACGATGAAGTCGGTGGGCGAGTCGAAGCCGGAGTCCTCCACCACCTGCTGGATGCGGCGATAGAGGGGTCGCGGGATCTTGATGGTGACCTTGCTCTCGCGCACGGCGTCGGTGGGTGGGGGTTCAGGACCTGGGAAGAACTGTGGAGGGTTGCGGGGGGTCCGACCCGGGGTGCACTCCTATAGCACTCCGATTGTACCCCGATTGGAGTGTTCGGGGAGTGCAGCCCCTATTTTTGCACCTTCACTGTAAATCACCGGGCCTCGCAGGGTCGACCTTTACCCGCGACGGGCGCTCGCGGGGCGCCGGGGGTGCCCGTAGGACCCGTTCGATGCGGGGTAGACTTCCCGCCGAGACCCGAACGACCCACTGGCCCACCATGAGACGTCTCCGCTCCCTCGCCCTCGTCCTGCCCCTCTTCGCGGCCGCCTGTGGCGGCGGCATCGATCCCGAGACGGCCGCGGTAGACGGCCGCGACGCATTGGCGGCGCGCAATCACGACGCCGCCGTCGAGTACTTCGACGTCGCCCTGGAGGGGCTCGACGCGAGCTCTCCCGACTACGTCTCCCTCAAGATCGGGCGCTTGCAGGCCCTCGCTCACCTCGAGGGCAAGGGTGAGGAAGTGGTCGAGGAGATGGAGGCCCTCAACGCCGAGATCACCGACGACACGCGGCTGCTGCCCCGCGACTTCAAGTTGGTGACCACCGATCTAGTCTCGGCGGGGCAATACGAACCGGCCGCCTGGGTGATGGACCTGGGCGTGAAGCGCTATCCCGGCGACCCGACGATGAAGGAGGTCGCGGACAAGGTGGTCCTGGCCGTCGAGAGCGCCGGCGACGAGGGCGCCCTATCCGCGCTCGATGGCATGGGCTACCTGGGCGGCGGCGACTGATCCGCGCCCGCCTCAGCCGTCGAGAGCCGCCTGGAGAGCCGCGACCACGCGCTCTCCCTCGGCGTCGGTCATCGTGGCGGACACCGGCAGGCTGAGCACCTCCGCCGCGGCCCGCTCCGTCTGGGTCAGCTCCCCCGCGCAGCGGGAGCTGTCGCCGGCAGCGTAGACCGGCAGACGGTGCAGCGGCTTGTCGTAGTAGACCATCGTCCCGATCCCCATCTCCGTCAGCCGCTCCCGCACCGCGTCGCGGCGGCCGTCGGTGACGCGGATCGTGTACTGGTGGTAGACGTGCTTGCACCCCTCGCGCACCGCGGGGGTGGAGACGTCCGACCGGCCCGCAAGGGCCGCGTCGTAGCGCGCTGCGTGCCGGCGGCGCGCCTCGTTCCAGGACTCGAGCAGGGGCAGCTTGACCCTGAGCACCGCCGCCTGCAGCTCGTCCAGCCGGGAGTTGTAGCCGACGATCTGGTGCTCCCCGCGCCCCTTGGAGCCGTGGCCGCGCAGCATGCGCGCGCGCTCCGCGCAGTCGTCGTCGTCGGTGGTGATCAACCCACCGTCCCCACAGCCCCCCAGGTTCTTGGTGGGGTAGAAGGAGAAGGCCGCGGCGGTCCCCATACCGCCGGCGGAGACGCCCCCACCGGTGGCGCCGAAGGCCTGGGCGGCGTCCTCGAGGATGCCGATGCCGCGCTCCTCGGCCAGCGCCCGGACGGCGTCGATGTCGGCGGTCTGGCCGAAGAGGTGCACCGGCATGATCGCCTTGGTGCGCTCGCCGATCGCCTCGGGGAGGCGCTCCGGGTCGAGGTTGAAGGTCGCCAGGTCGATGTCGGCGAAGACCGGGGTGGCCCCCACCAGGCTGATCGACTCGGCGGTGGAGATGAAGGTGAAGGGGGTCGTGACGACCTCGTCCCCCTGCTCCACCCCCATCGCGCGCAGGGCGATCACCAGGGCGTCGGTACCGGAGTTCACGCCGATCGCGTGGCGTACGCCGAGGGCTTCGGCGGCCTCCTCTTCGAAGGCGTTCACCTCGGGGCCGAGGATGAAGCGGCACCCGCTGAGCACGCGCTGGATGGCGTAGGTGAGGGGTTCGCGCAGGCTCTCGATCTCGCGCGGGATGTCGAGGAAGGGAACTGAGGTGTCGGACATGGCGGCGGTAGTGGTCGAGCCCGGATTATTCATGAGCGTTCGCCCCAGTGCACGCCAAGTCCGCCCTGGTGCGCGAGTTGGCGCCGATCGGCGCGCAGGCGGGGCCTCTGTGCCCCGTCGAGCACCGAGCGGCGCCGAATCGTGCGCCTGGGCGGACTTGGGGTGTGCTGGGGTGGGCGCTCATGAATAATCCGGGCAAGGCGGACGACGGAGAGGCGGCCCCCCGCGCGCGCGGGTGCGAGCGCAGCGTCACTTCGTCGCCTCCTGGGCGAGCGGGGTCGCGCGTCGCACGCGGTCGGCCAGTGCGATGGCGGCGCGGGCCTCGGGGATTCCGTAGCCCCCTCCGGAGAGGACCTCCCGGTAGAGCTTGGTGTGCAGGCCGACGGTGCCCTTGGAGAGGTCGTAGACCTCGCCGTCCACGGCCAGGCGGCGGAAGAAGGGCGGATCGGCGTTGCGCTTCTCAGGTGGCAGATCGTCGGCGTTCAACGAGAGCAACCAGCGCACCCGGGCGCGCTCCAGTTCGAAGATCCCGCTCACGCGGTCGATCGAGCGCCGCTGGACGGCCACGTCGCGCGCCGCGCCGAAGAGCGCCAGGAGCAGGTCGAGGAAGTGGATCCCCACTTCCATGATCAGGCCCCCCGAGCGGTCCTCATGGGCGTGCCAGGAGGCGAAGAACTCGGGCCCCCTCGCCAGCACGAAGTCGAGCTCGATCTCGGAGCGGCGGGCGGGGTCGACTGAGGCCGCCAGGCGCAGGATCTCGGGGTGCAGGCGCAGCTGCAGGATGGCGCTCACGCGCCTGCCGCTGGTCCGCTCGAGTTCCTCGAGCCCGTCGAGCTGCGCGGGATCGAGCGCCAGGGGCTTCTCGCAGATCACGTGCGCCCCGAGCCCCAGGCCGAGGGTGGTGTGCTCGACGTGCAGGTGGTTGGGGGTGCAGACCACGACGTAGTCCGCGCCGCGACCCGCCTCCCGCTCGCGCCGCAGGTAGGTCTCGAAGGCCGCCTGTTGCGTGAAGCCGTTCGCCCGCGGGAAACGATCCACCATGCCAGCGGGCATCCCGGCGGGGTCGAGCGCGGCGATCAGCTCGCCGCCGAGGTCGTGGATCGCGCGCAGGTGGCGATCGGCGACAGCGGCGCTGGCGCCGAGCAGGGCAAAGCGCTGTTCAACCATGTCGCACAGGATGCCGCAATCGGCCGCGAAAGTCAGACCTTCCTAGGGGAACCCTTGTGCTCGACCGCCGCCAGCCCATCCTCGAGGTCCCTGATGATGTCGGTCGGGCTCTCCAGCCCGATGGAGAGCCGGATCCCCTGGAAGCCGCCGCCCTCGCCGTAGACGGAGTGGGTCATGCTCTCCGGCATCTCGATCAGCGTCTTGGTGTGGCCCAGGCTGACCGCCAGGGTGATCGAGTAGGCCTCCTCGGCCACGGCGTCGACGAACTCCGCCGCGTCCACCGTGGCCGAATCGAGCGCGAAATGGATCATGTTCCCCGGCGCGAAGTCGCCGTCGAAGTCGCGCAGCTGCTTCTGGGCGAGCTCCTTCTGCGGGTAGCTGTCCAGCCCCGGGTAGGTGACCTGCGCGACGGCGGGCTGCTCCTGGAGCCAGCGCGCCACCTTGCCGGCGGTGTACTGCTGGCGCTTGAGGCGCACCGGCAGGGTGGGCAGGCCGTAGACCATGATCGCCCAGGCGGACTTGGCCGAGAGGATGCCCCCGAAGTCCTTGCGGTAGAGCAGGAGGCTGGAGAGCAGCGCCCGCGGCACGATCGCCGCGCCCCCGACCTCGGTGCCGAAGCCCCCCATGTTCTTGGTCAGGCTGTGCAGCACCACGTCGGCCCCCAGCCCCAGGGGACGTTGCGCGAAGCTGGTGGCGAAGGTGTTGTCGACCAGGATCAGGATCTCGCGCCCCGTCTCGCGCTCGGCGTTGACCTCGTCGACCAGGGCGCGCATGGCGCCGATGTCGATCAGCTGCAGCGTGGGGTTGGTGGGCGTCTCGAAGTAGAGGACGCGCGTGGCCGGGGTGATGGCGGCACGCAGCGCCTCGTGATCGTTCATGTCGATGCGCTCGACCCCGATCCCCAGCCGCGGGAACCAGTTCGTGAAGAGGGAGTGGGTGCAGCCGTAGACCTCCGGGTGCGCGATCACCGCGTCACCCACGGTCATCAGGGAGCACATCGTCGCGGAGATGGCGGCCATGCCGGAGGCGAAGGTGACACAGCAGTCGCCCCCCTCGGCGTCGGCCAACTCCCCCTCCAGGATCGAGCGCGTCGGCTCGTCCAGCCGGTCGTAGATGTAGACCGGCGCCTCTCCCCTGTCGCTCACGTAATGGCCGAACTCGCTGAAGCCGCGCGCTCCGCGCCGCGACGAGTCCAGACGGTAGGTGGTCGAGGAGGAGAGCGGTGGCGTGACGTGGTGCGAGAAATCCCACTTGGCGGAGTGATCCGGCCCGTGCACCAATCGGGTCGTCGCCTTGTACTTGCTGCGCCTGGCCATGGGGTTATTCCTAGTCCGGAGAGTGCGGGTTGTCGATAGGCTGGATTCCCTAGCGGTCATTGGCGTGCGATGACGCATACTGCGAAGGCACGGCTGAGGAGGCCTTCCTATGGGTGCGACCCGGTTGCTGACGGGGAAGTCGCGTGAGGCGCGGATCCGGCTGCAGGAGGGCTGGGTCATCGCCAACCACATCCTGGTCTCGTTCCACGTGGCCTTCATCTCCTCGGTCCTCGCCCTGCCACCGGAGGTGTCGACCCGCGGCGAGGTGCTGTGGTTCGTCTTCTGCAGTCCCGAGACCCTGGTCTCGGCGCTCTTCCTCTACGCGAGCTTCCACGCCGGGATCGCCCTGCACGAGCTCGGTCACCTGACGACCGCCGCTCGCCTGCGCGCGCTGAACGACGACGCGCTGGCACGGGTGGAACCGCAGCTCCAGGGACCCCTCTGGGGACGCCTACGCTTCTACGCGCGCACCTTCCTGCTGGCGCCCTTCGGCGCGGCCCCGGGGATCGAGCGTCAGGGACTCAACTACTACCCGGACGCGCCCTACAACCTGGCTGTCGCGGCGGCCGGTCCGCGGGCGAGCCGCAACGTGGCCTTGATCGCCCTGCCCCCCGCCCTCCTGCTCTTGGGGCTAGGCCTGGCGGCGACCGTGCCGGCGGCGATCTACGTCGGCCGCTTCGCCCTGGGGATCGGGGTGGTGACGCTGCTCGACTTCCTGATGGCGGACCCCGGCAAGTACCGCGAGTTCAAGCTGCGCGAGCGTCGAGCGGCGCGCTCCGCCGAGCGGGTGGAGAAGCTCGCGGGGTGGCTGGAGCGCGCCCCCGAGGTCAAGCGCCAGATGGGCGCGGAGCGCATGCAGGAGGCGATGCACCCCCGCCTGGGCTTGGTTACCGCACCTTGGCAGTTCCGCAACTGCGGCATGGGCGGGCGCCACACCGAGAAGGAGTACCCCGAGTCGAACATCAGCATGCAGGAGGCGATGTTCGTGATCCTCGGTGCCCGGGACTACCAGGAGTCCCAGGAGATGACGGTACGCCTGCAGAACCGCCTCAAGGAGATCATCGAGAAGGAGGACGGCTGCCGCGTGATGGGGATCGGCCTGGAGGGAGGCCTGGCGCCCTACGTCGACCGCGGCACCTACCCGCTGCCGGAGCTGCGCCTGTGGGCGATGATGAAGCAGGCGATCGAGGAGTGTGGCCACCGTCCGGGTCACGACGTGGCGATCGCCCTGGATCCCGCCCTGAGCGAGCTCGAGATCGCCTACCGCGAGGAGTTCGACGTCCCGGGCGCGGTGGGCATGTACCTCTTCTGGCGCGACCAGACCAAGACGGTTCACGACCGCAACGGGGTGCTGGAGATCTACGAGCAGGCCCTCACCGAGTACGAGATCCCGATCATCTCGATCGAGGACGGCTTCTCGGAGCACGACTTCGAGGGGTGGGAGATGCTCCTCGAGCGCCTCGGCGACCGAATCTTCGTCATCGGCGACGACCTCGTCACCACCAACGACCGCACCATCGAGGACGCTTCCTCCCGGGGCTTGATCAACTCGGTGCTCGTCAAGGCCAATCAGATCGGGACCCTGTACGAGACGCTGTTGGCGGTCCTCACCACCCTCGGCAAGGGACTCGAGGTGGTCGTCTCCCACCGCTCCAAGAGCCCCAACGACGACATGGAGGCGCACATCGCCCTGTCGACGAACGCCCTGGGTCTGAAGGCGGGGGGCGGCTCGAACACCGAGCGGCTGGTCAAGTACCACGCGGTCACGGTGCAGATGGAGGGGGTGGCGGCCGCCGGACCGCGGGACGAGTCCCCCGCCGTGCGGCGCGCCATCGTCAGCCGCGTCTCGGCCCACGAGGAGCCGACCAACGCCGGCATCCCCACCGTGGGCGCCGAGGTGGAGCTCAGCCTGCCGGAGACGGGGGTTGCCATGTCCTTCCGGGGGGCGACTCCGCTGGGGACCTCGGCGGGCACGGGGGAGGCGGTGCACCTGGTGGACCGCTTCGTCGAGTACGCCGAGAACCCCGAGGTGATCGATCGCCACCCCGAGTGCTTCGAGGAGGCGGAGTCGGGGGTCTACCAGTTCCGCGGCGGGGTGACCCGGTCCCAGCTGGACGCCGGGGGTGAGGACCTGCGCGCGCTCTTCGCCCAGGCCCAGCGTTACGGCGGCAAGGGGTGTCGCAACGCGGTGGACAACGTCCAGCAGATCCTCGCGCCCTACTTCGTCGAGCGCAACGTGGGTGGCTTCGGGCTGCTCGAGATCGACCGCGCCCTGCTGCAGCTCGAGCTGGAGGTCGCCCAGCGCCGGGGCAAGTGCGCCAAGCCTCCCGAGGAGGGGGAGGCGATCGCGGTCATGCAGCGCAAGCAGAACGTGGGCATGAACGCGCTGCTCTCCACCTCATTGGCCCTGGCGCGCGGGGTCGCGCACGTCCAGGGCAAGGAACTGCACGAGCTGCTGCGCGAGGAGATGCTGGCGCTGATCGCGCGTCTGACGGCGGCCCACGGGGTCACGGTCGCGGGGGGGGGCTTCGACGACTACGTGGCGGCGTTGCGCGAGGTGAACCAGCAGCTGGAGGCCCGTGACGAGCGCCTGTGCGACGAGCTGCGGCGCATCAGCGGCGTCTACGCCCAGGGGCCGGCGGAGGACCTTCCCGCGCCCCAGGAGGAGACCCCGCCGCCGGCGAGCGCCGCCTCGGAGGAGGTCGAGCTCCCGCACGAGGGTGCGCAGGAGCTCGACGGGGACCGCCGCGAGATCGCCGCCCTCAGTCGGCTCGTGGCGCGTGCCGTGGAGGCGGACGGCGATCCCGTGCGCATGCGCGACGCTCTGCAGCGTTACCTCGAGCTGCAAGCCGCCATCGGTGCTCGTCCGGCGTGGCTCCGGATCGCCAACCAGCGCGTCTTCCGGGGGGACGGGAGGGTCCTGGTCCCCTACCTCCTGGACGACGAGCTGCTCTTGCACTCCGTCCGCGGTGACGAGGTGATCGAGACGCTGGGCAAGAGGCATCCCCAGGGGACGATCTTCACCGACGAGCTGCTCCTGGCGGCGATCGAGGAGGACCTCGAGCCGGTCGACCTCGAGGCGGGGGACTTCCAGCCCTTGCCCTCCCAGGCGCTCTCGATCGACCGCATCCGCGACATGGGCGCGGTGCTGGCCCAGGTGAACGCGTCGAAGGACTCGCGCGAGGTGCTCTACTCCCTGCGCTTCGTGGTGGCCAAGCTGTGCAGCCTCTCCTTCCGGGGCTTCCTGGGGGCCAAGAACATCCAGCCGGAGGTGCGCAAGCTGCGCGAGGAGCTCTGCCATCTGCTGAACGGCCCCTTCGCCCCGCGGCTGCGGCTGCCGCTGCGCATCCTGGTGCGCAACGTCTCGGGTCTGGTGCTGCGCCCCAAGGTCATCGACGAGCTCTGGAACGACACCATCGCCTTGGCCGAGGTCCACGTGCGAGGCAGCGCGATCACCAACGAGCTGCGACGCAGCGCCCACCACGCCCTGGGCAAGGCGACCTTGGAGCTCGCCCGCGCCTACCTGCACTACCTGGACACGGGCGACGGCTCCGAGCTGCCCTACCCCGGCGCGGAGGCCCTCTCCCCGGCCGACGAGGAGGCGCGCACCAAGGGACCTCCGCGCAAGATCGTGGCGCGGGTGATGGCGGATCTCGAGGAGCTCCTGGGCACCTCCCAGGTGGTCACGCGCATCCGGGAGTGGCAGGCGGCCTACACCCAGGGCCTGCTCGGCTGCGAGTCGGGGAACCGCATCGACGAGGAGCTCGATCTGCTCGTGGAGCACGGGATCCGGGGGGGCAACCGCTGGGTCTACCAGCGCCACCTCAGGATCCTGCAGGACAAGGCGCGCAGCGGCGTCTGGGCGGAGGGCGTGGGAGCCGAGCTGGCGTCGCGGCTGGAAGCGTTGGAGGCGCAGGTGCCGGACGCCGCCGAGTTCGACGCGTCACAGGTGGAGGCCGAGGCGCGCGAGGCGGTCGGCGACTTCACGCGGCAGATCGTGGAGGGGGAGCAGCAGGACCTCTTCGACTCGATCGAAGGGGTGCTGGCCACCTACGGGCAGGACTCCTTCGCCGAGTCCTTCTTCCAGATCAGCCGCTTCCGCGCCGTGATCGAGGCCTGGCTGCGGCGGCGGGCCTTCACCGAGCAGCGCCACCTCCTCCTGCGGCTGGACTGCCTGATGGAGGAGATGGGTTACCTGGCCCTGCGCACCGTCGCCTCGCAGTACGAGGAGGAGGGCGTGCCCCTGCGGCGTTGTCTGGCGATCATCGGCCAGAACATCCACAACCTGGGGTACGACGGTCTCTACTCGCGGGAGCTGGTCGACCTCGCGCGCATGCTGGTCGACGAGAGCAAGACCCACCTGGAGCTGCTCGACGTCCTGGAGGGGATCCAGCACACCTACCACCGGGTCTTCCAGCGCTTCAGCGTCGCCTACCAGACGATGAGCGAGCACCTGGGGCTGACGGAGGCCGAGCTGCGGGCGGTGCTGGCGAACTACCAGCGCTACCTCCACGACCTGAACAGCATGGTGCACTTCGTGGACCTGGCGCGCAGGCACATCCGCACCCGGGTGGACGACCTGACCCTGCGCGTCGACGGAGAGCCCGCCGCCCCGACGGCGCCGGAGGGGGCCTACGACTTCCTGCACCTCTCCGACACCGAGCGCATCGACCACCTCGTGGAGCACGTCGCCGGACCCAGCCTGCAGGACCTCTACGGGGGCAAGGGCAGCAGCCTCGTCTACATGAGCCACCTGCGTATCCCGACCCGGGACGGCTTCGTCATCCCGACCACCCTGCCGCGGTCGGGGATGCACCAGGCCGACGAGCCGCGGCTGAAGCGGGAGTTGGCGCGGCACCTGAGCGTCCTGGAGGAGGACATCCAGCGCCAAGGGGGAGAGGCGCTGCTCTTCGGCGACCCCGAGCACCCCCTGCTCCTGGCGGTGCGTGGCGGGTCGGTGTTCAGCATGCCGGGCATGCTCGCCACCGTCGTCTACGTGGGGATGAACGACGACGTCGCGGCGGCCCTGGCGCGGGAGGACCCCTGGTTCGCCTACGACTCCTACCGGCGCTTCCTGGCTTCCTACGCGGAGGCGGTCTGGGGAGTCGATCTCGAGGAATTCGCCCTGGTGGAGACCGCCAAGCGGCGCTGTGGCGTCAAGTTCAAGGAGGAGCTGCCGGGTCAGGCGATGCGCGAGGTGGCGGAGGCCTCCAAGGCCGCCATCCGCAACCTGGGCCACGGCGAGGAGCTGGAGAGCGTCCTCGCCGACCCCCTGCGGCAGTTGACCCGCTCCGTGAAGGCCGTGCTCGCCTCCTGGAACAGCAAGCGCGCCCTGCAGTACCGGGAGGTCAAGGGTCTATCCCAGGACTGGCAAACCGCCGTGACCGTGCAGCGCATGGCCGCCGGCAACCGCAGCAACGACGAGACCGGCCCCGGCCTGGACGAGACGCGCGCCTCCCTCACCGGGGTGATCCCCTTCTCGCGCATGAACGAGCAGGGGTTCCGCGCCTTCACCGGCGACGTCAAGTTCAGCGCCTGTGGGGACGACCTGGTGGGCGGCTTGATCTCGGCGGACTCCTTCCAGTCAATCGGGGAATTGCGCGAGCTGATGCCGATGCTCAGCCGTCAGTTGGGTTCGATCCACACGCGCCTACGCCGCTTCCGCGGAACCGACCCCGAGATCGAGTTCACCGTCGAGCGCGGCGAGCTGAGCGTCCTGCAGGCGCGCATGGCCCAGACCGCCATCGACGAGGACGTGCGCGGCTTCGTCGACCCCGGCCCCGAAGCGACCCACGGCATCGGCATTCGCGGAGGCGGTTTCCGGGGTTTGGTGGCGTTCGACGAGGAGGACCTGGAGGAGCTGGCGGGGCGCAAGGGCCAGGACACCGACGGCGTGCTCCTGGTGCTCGAGAACCCCACCCCCAACGAGATCCCGATGATCCTGGCCGCCGACGGCCTGATGACCTCCCGCGGCGGATCCACCTCCCACGCCGCCGTCGCCGTGCACGGCATCGACGACAAGCCCTATTCAGCGGTGCTGGGGGTGGTGGGGATCCAGGTGGACGCGATCAGGCGGGAAGTGGTCCTCCAAGGCGAGGAGGGAGAGATCTTGGAGCGCGTCGGGAAGGGCGAGGTGATCTCGATCCACGGGGGGTCGGGGGCGGTGTACGTGGGGAAGCGGGAGTTGCACGGGGAGGTGGCGGAGTCCCAGCCGGTGGGCTGACCGGCTCGGACGACGGGGGTGGGAGGGACCTGCACCTCCACCGCCCTCCGCGAGCCATCAGATCCCGATCTGCAGGTACCGGATCCGCCGACCCTCCTCCAACCACTTCCGCTCGTAGTGCGTCCGGATCTCGAGCAGCTCGCGCAGCTCCTCGTCGACCTCTGGCGGGAGTCCGCCGTGGACGTCGTCACAGTCCACCCGGATCTCGAGACCCGCCTCGAGTGCCCCCTCCCGCGTCTCCCGGAACACCTCCTCGCTGTCGGTCTTGACGTGGAGCGTGCTCCCCGGCGCCAGGAAGCGCCGGTAGCGCTCCAGGAAGAGCGGGGATGTGATCCGCCGCAGGCCCCGCTCGTCCCGGGGGAAGGGGTCGGAGAAGGCGATCCAGATCTCGTCGACCTCCCCGGGGGAGAAGAACTCGTCGATGTACTCGACCCGTGCGCGCAGGAAGGCCAGGTTCGCGAGTCCCTCCTCCTCGGCCGCCCGGGCGCCGTGCCAGAGGCGGTGCCCCTTGATCTCTACGCCGACGTGGTTGCGGTCGGGGCGGCGGCGGGCCAGGGCCAGGGCGTAGTCGCCGCGGCCGCAGCCGAGCTCGAGGGTGATCGGGTGGTCGTTGGCGAAGACCTCGGAGCACCAGCGCCGCCGCAGGTCGGCGCTCCAGGCGGCGATTCCCTCGGCGGGAGGCTCGAAGACGCGCTCCATCGAGCGCAGCTCGTGCCACTTGCGGAGCTTCCCGCGACCCACTGCCGTCTCCGGCCCGCGCCGATCAGGACGCGAGGGCCGCCTCGATCACCGCCAGGCTCTCCTTCGCGAAGGCCGCCCGCTGCAGCCCGGCGGCCTCCTTGATCGAGTCGCCGGAGAGCAGCCCGAGCTCGACCATCGCCCTCGTGCAGGCGTAGAGGGCCAGCTCCCCTGCGCCGATCTTCTTGGGGGACTTCGAAGGATCGATCACCGTCACCTGCCCCGCCGTCTCCACGTCAGCGAAGTCGGGGATGACGAAGACGCGCCCCGTGGAGTCCATCTTGGCCAGATGCCCACGGGCCTTGGTCAGGCCGTCCTCGGTCAGAATCAACAGGACGTCCGGCCGCACGATGCCGGTGTAGCTCACCTCGGTCGGGGAGAGGATCAGCTCCGACACGCTGTGACCCGTCTTGACCGTGATCGGGTAGTCGTCGCGCTGGGTGACCCAGAGCCCCGAGAGGATCCCCGCCCGCGCCACGAGCCGCATCGCCGTGCGCACCCGCCCTCCGGCGGAGCCGGAGGCCACGATCCGGAGGCGGCGATCGAGCTTGGCCTCGAAGCTCGCCGGCAGCGGCTTCGTCGCCAGGGTCGCCTTCCCGCGCTCCTCCTCAGTGGCCTCGCGGTAGGCGGCGGAGAACTCCGGCAGATCGGAGCGGTGCAACACGCCGGTCTCGTAGCCCAGGGACTCCAGGGTCTCCGCCAGGGTCTTCTTGGAGGCCTTGTTGGCGGGCACGTAGTAGGCGGTGCACAGGTCCCAGATGTCGAGCAGGGCGAAGGACTCCGACTGGATCGCCTCCGTCATGCGCACCGAGAGCTCCTTGTCGAAGTTGGAGCCGCGGTAGACGTAGCCCGCCCCGTTGACCGACGCCGTGGCACAGATGTCCAACGGTCGCTCCAGGTTGCCGCCCGGGGTGGTGTTGGTCACCGCCCCCAAGGGGGTCGTGGTCGAGTGCTGCCCCCCCGTCATCCCGAAGTTGAAGTTGTTCAGAACCAGGGTCGTCAGGCCGATGTTGCGGCGCGCGGCGTTGAGCAGGTGCGCTCCGCCGATGCCGGTGCCGCCGTCCCCCATGATCACGATCACCTTCAGCTCCGGACGCGCCAGCTTGATGCCGGTGGCGTAGGTGATGCTACGCCCGTGCAGGCCGTGGAAAGCGCTGGTGCGGAAGTACTGGTCGCTGAGCCCCGAGCAGCCGATGTCGGTCACCAGCACGACCTCTTTGGGGTCGAGCTCGAGGGAGAGCAGCGCCTTGTTGAGCTGGTCCAGGATCTGGGAGTGCCCGCAGCCGGGGCAGAAGGGGTAGGGTCGCTCGTTGCGGTAGGTCTCGATCCCGGCCGCTTCGTTCGATTGCACGCTCATCGCACCACCTCCACGAACTCCTCGGGGGAGATCAGCTCGCCGTCGACGCGCTGGACCCCGATCACCTCCAGGTGGGGCGCCAGTCGTTTCACCTCCGGTAGGTACTGCCCCTGGTTGAGCTCTCCCACGACGACGCGCTCGATCGGCGAGGCCTCCAGGGCGGCGCGCAGGGCGCCCTCGGGCACGGGCCACAGGCTCTGGACGGTGGCGGCGGAGACCTTCCCGCCATCCCGGCGGATCCGCTCCACCGCCTCGCGCATGGCGCCGGCGGTGATCCCGTAGCTCACCAGCAAAGTGCGCGCGTCCTCCTGGAGATCGCTCGCCACCAGCTCGATCTCGTCCACGTGATCGTCGATCTTGGCGCGCAGGTGCTCGTTCAGGGACGCCACCGTGGGGGAGTGCTTGGTGATGTAGGCGCACTCGTCGTGGGTCGAGCCGGTGAAGCGCAGCACGATGTCCTCACCGTAGTGCGCCATCGGCTTCACCTCGCCGCAGGGCTCGTAGCTGTAGGGCTCGAAGCCCTTCCCCTGCTCGGCGCGCGGACGTTCGCGGACGGGGGCCTCGTCGTAGTCCTCGACCTCGACGGCAGCCGCCGTCGTGTTGAGCTCCTTGTCGGTCAAGAGGATGACCGGGGTGCGGAAGCGCTCCGAGAGGTCGAAGGCGCGCCGCGTCAGCCCGTAGCACTCCGCCACCGAGGAGGGCGCCAGCACGATCAGGGGGTAGCCCCCCGCCGTGCCCCAGCGCGCGAAGAGCACGTCCCCTTGGCTCACGGTGGTCGCGCCACCGGTCGCCGGACCCAGGCGCTGGACGTCGACGATCACCAGTGGCACCTCCCCCATGATCGCCATGCCGATGTTCTCGCTGTAGAGGCTCAGCCCCGGCCCGCTGGTGGCGGTCAACGCCCGCATGCCGGACATCACCGCCCCCATGCAGAAGCCCATCGACGCGATCTCGTCCTCCGCCTGCACCGCCACGCCCCCCACCTTGGGCATCTCGCGCAGCATCGACATCAGAATGGGGGAAGCCGGCGTGATCGGATAGCCCGCGAAGAAGTCGCAGCCGGCGTCGATCGCACCGCGCACGATGGCCGTGGAACCGTCAGTGAATTCGCGCATGGGAATCTGGCGCTCGATTCGGGGAGGGTGCCCAGGAGAGAGGGCGCGGAATTGTAGCCGCCTCCCCGAGGGGGGGGGAGGGCTGATGAGACTCGGAGGCCTACGAAGATCGACTGACGCTCGCGCCGGGGGACACTATCATCAGCGGATCATGCGAATCGTCACATTGCTGCTCCTCGGCTCGTGGATCTTCGCCTCCTGCGGGGCCGATCCACGTCCCCCTTCGGGAGTGCTCATCACGCTGGACACGACCAACGCCGTAGCGTTGGACATCTACGGCAAGCACCGGGGCATCACCCCCGAGCTGGAGCGCTTCGCCGAGGAGTGTGTCATTTACGAACAGGCGCGCAGCGTCGCTCCCATCACCGTCGTGGCCCACGCCTCGATGCTGACCGGGCTCTATCCCCCGCGGCACACCGTGCGGGACAACGGACACCTGCCCCTGCCCCAGTCCGCGGAGACGCTCGCCGAGGCCGCCAGGCAGGCCGGCTATCGCACCGGGGCGGTGATCGCGGCCTCGGTCATGGCGGCTCAATACGGGCTCGATCAGGGCTTCGAGCGCTACGACGGGCCGCACAAGTCGGAGGAGGTCAGCGACGGCGGCATCCGCGACCGGCCGGCCTGGGAGGTCACCCGCAGGGCGATCGCCCTGCTCGACGAGTGGGGCGGCGACGAGCCCTTCTTCCTGTGGGTGCACTACTTTGATCCGCACGCGCCCTACGATCCTCCGCAAGAGCACCTCGAGCGCGCCGGCGGGCGAGGGTACCTCGGCGAGGTGGCGGCGATGGACGCGTCACTGGGCCGGCTGTTCGAGCGCTTGAGGGCCGAACCGGACTACGACGAGATGACGATCGTCGTCGTGGGTGACCACGGCGAGAGCCACGGGCGCCACGGCGAGGGGACCCACGGCCTCTTGGCCTACGACGTGACCCTGCGCGTGCCGCTCCTGGTGCGGTATCCCGGCGCGGAGGGGGCGGGCGAGCGCAGCGAGGAGCTCTCGACGGTCGCCGACGTCTACCCCACCTTCCTCGAGTGCATGCAGCTCACGAGCCCCGAGCGCGCCGGCGCCGGAGTCGACGGGCGCAGCCTGATCGGCCCCGACCCCTCGCACGCCGGGGTGTACTTCGAGTGCTACTCCGGCTTCCTCAACTACGGCTGGAGCCCCCTGGTCGGCTGGGCCGACGCCGAGTCGAAGTACCTGCACTGCACCGGGCCCGAGCTCTACAACGTGGTGCAGGACCGCCAGGAGACCAGCAACCTGTACGGGGCCCAGGACCCCCGGGTGCAGCGGGCCAAGGCCGCTCTCGAGAGACTCTCGAGCCTCGAGCCGCTCCCGCGGGAGGGCGACGAGGAGGTCGCCCTGCCGGGCAGTGCGGAGATCGTGGGCTTGGGCTACGGCGGCTCCGCGAGCCCCGAGACGGAGATCCCGGACCTCCTGTACCTGACCGACCTGCCGTCCCCGCGCACGCGATTGAGCGAGTTCGACGACATCCAGGACGCCATCAATGCGGCTGGCCAGGACGACTTCGAGACGGCGATTCGCCTCCTCGAGGGCGTCAACCACGCCAACCCGCGCAACGTCCTGGCGGCTACGAGACTCAGCCGGTACCTGGTCAAGGCGGGGGAGCCCGGCAGGGCTCTGGCGCCCCTGGAGGCACTGATCGCCAGCGACTACGACGGCCCGATCCTGCATCAGCGGCTGGCGGAAGCCTACATGGCGTTGGGTGACTACGAACGGGGCTTGGCCGAGGTGAAGATCGCCGACGAGCAGCGCCCCAACGACCCGGGCACGATCGATCTGCGCGCGCGCCTGGAGAAGCTCGCCAAGACTCGTCAGTGATGTGCGACGGAGTGCGGCGTGGTGCGGGGCAGTACCGAGCCCGCCCCTTTTCCACCACTTACAGAGGCCCCCCGGGGGGACCTCTGTAAGTGGTGGAAAAG
>CAZDQL010000054.1:0-42454 GCA_964507325.1 uncultured Planctomycetaceae bacterium
TAACGGGGTTGCGGCGAGAGATCCCGGGGAATGCACACCGAAGGGGGGCAGTTCAAAAGGGGAGAAGCCCCGCGGGTGAGGCGGGGCTTCCCCTCTCAGGCTTCATTCTTCGCCTTCCGGGTCAGCTCACAGAGCTGCTCCCGTGGAGACCCGGCGCAGCAAGGGGTCGGTCAGGTCCCAGGCGAAGCCGTGGGCGACGTCTCCGTCGATGCCGGGAATCAGGATCCTGCCCGGGCGGTTCCCGTCGAGAACACAACCCAGTCGCTTGAGCTCCCGCTCGATGGTGCGCACTTCCCGCAGGTGCGTGGAGAGGGAGGCCTTGAGGTCGAGCAGTTCGGCCGATCCCTCGCCGGTGCGCTCGAGCACGGCGAGCCGGCCTTGGATGATGCGAATCTCGTGCAGGCGCTCGGCAAGCTCACGGCTGACGGACTGCAGCAAGGGGACCAGCTGTTTGGCACGGATGCGGTCGTAGGCTTTCTTCATGGGAGGCTCCTTGGCGACGCCCCCTTAAGCCGGATCCTGGGGGAATCCGAAGGAAAAAAACTCCAGGTGGCCTCCGCGAATCGGGGGTCACGGACGCCTGCCTCATCCGTATTCACGGTCCGAAAGCGACTGCGAGAATGGGTACGATTTCCGTCTCTCTTTGGGCGTGCTCTCGGACTTGGACACGGGTTGGTCGCAGTTCGTCGCAGCGCGCAGCTTGGTACAGTCCTCTGCATGTCCAGCGTTGAGATCGTGCACCGCGAGAGGTTCTGCGCCGCGCACCGCCTGTGGGCCAGGTCACTCTCGGACGAGGAGAACCGACGGATCTACGGGCCTTGCGCCCGACTGCACGGACACGAGTACGAGCTCGAGGTCGCTGTCCGTGGACCGGTGGACCCGCGCACCGGGATGGTCATGAACCTGGACGATCTCCAACGGGTGATGGTCGAGGAGATCGTCCAAGAGGTGGACCACCGCTACCTGAACGAAGAGGTCCCCTTCCTGAAGGACCTGGAGGTGACGACCACGGAGAACCTGGCGATCGCCTTCTGGGCGCGACTCGCGGCGCACGAGTCGGAATGGGGCTCGGCGAGGCTCCACCGCGTCAGGCTCTCGGAGAGCACGTCGAACGCGGTCGACTACTTCGGTCCGGGGAGCTGATCCCGGGATCCCCGGTGGGGGTCGTCGCTCAGCCGTCGCGCCGTTTGCGGGCGTCCGCGTCCTTCCTGTCGGTCTTGGGCTTCGGCTTGGCGCGGACCGGCTGCTTTTTGACCTTGGGATCGCTGGCGCGCTTGACGCCAGCTTCCCCTGCACGGGTCTGGTCGACCTTGCGCCGACGGACGGCGGGGGCGGGCGGCTCCGGGTCGGGCGGGAGGGCGGCCTTGGCCCTCGCATCGAGGGCTGCGGCCAACTGGCGCCCCTCCTCGGAGGTCAGATCCCCCTTGACGACCAGGCTGCCCACCCGATCCTTGGCGCGCTGCAGGGCCTTGCGCAGCTCGGCGGCGTCCACACCATCTCCCTCCCCGGCGAGGGGAGCGAGGAGAACCGCATAGAAGTCGCGCGCCTGGGGGGCAGTCAGGCGCCCACTCTCGAAGAGGCGCTTGACGTAGGCCTGGGCGCGGGCCTCGGGAGTCTTGGGCGCCGGCTTGTCCTTGCCTTGGGCCGCTTTGCGCGCGGCCTCGGCACGCTTGGCGTCTTGGGCGGCCTTCGCAGCCCGGGCAGCCTCGGCGCGCTTGGCATCCTGGGCCGCTTTCTCAGCCCGCGCGGCCGCGGCGCGTTCAGCCTCCCGCTTGGCGGTGTCGGCGTCCCGGGCCTCCCGGATGCGACTGTCCTGCGCCCGGGCCGCCTCGGCCCGCGCTGCATCCTGAGCCGCTTTCTCGGCCCGGGCATCCTCCGCACGCTGGGCGTCCTGAGCCGCCTTCTCCGCGCGCGCCGCCTCGGCTCGCGCTGCATCCTGGGCCGCCTTCTCGGCACGCGCATCCTCGGCCCTCTGGGCGTCCTGGGCCGCCTTCTCCGCTCGGGCCGCCTCGGCACGCTCAGCGCCGGTCTGCGAGCCGCCGGTCTGTGAGCCGCCGGTCTGGGCGTCCTTCCGCGCTGCGGCCGCACGCGCGGCGTCTTCTCGGGCCTTTTTGGCCCGCTCCGCGTCCCGAGCGGCCTTCTCGCGGCGCGCGGCCTCGATCCGGGCGGCCTCCGCCTCGAGGTCGGACCCCACCTTCTTGCCGGATCGGACCAGGAGCTGGCGGTAGAAGAGGGTGAACTCCCCCTCCGAGAGCTTCCGGTCCCGATCGACGTCGTGGGCGACGAAGTCCCGGGTCGGGATCCCGTTGCGACCCGCTTCCAGGGCGTTGATCAGGCCGTCGGAGTTCCGATCGACCCGCTGGAAGAGCGCCCGAGCCCTCGGAAGGCTGCCCTCGGCGGGCTGCTGGGCCATCGACGGAAGGGCGAGGAGGAGCGCCAGGGCGCTGGCGATCGGGATGGGCTTGTACATTGTCTTTCTCCCCCGCGGAGACGCGGTCGGTGGGAGGATCTAGCGAGGAGCGTGCCAGTCGGCGCCAAACCGCTGGGGTCATCCTAAGTGCTTGACAGCCGCCCCACTAGGGGGCAGCCGTGGCGGATTCGCCGGACGCCGGGGAACCCCACCGTCCTCCATCGGGGACACAGACGCCCTGGCCACAGGGCACCTGTCAGAAATCCGCCACTCCGGCGGCGGGATTGCCCGGGCCGGGAATGGGCGGTACAAGGTCGGGCCCCCTTCCACCCACAGGACGCATCGAAATTGGCCCCTCCCCCCACCACAGCCCCCCTGGCCAGCGGCGAACGCGCCAGGATCGCCACCCGCAACGCCTACGGTGAGGCCCTCCTGGAACTGGGCCGTGAGCGCGAGGACGTCGTGGTCCTCGACGCCGACCTCTCGGGCTCCACCAAGACCAAGGCCTTCGGTCAGACGTTTCCTGAACGCTTCTACAACCTCGGAGTGGCCGAAGCCAACATGATGGGCACGGCCGCCGGGCTGGCAGCCATGGGCAAGACCGTCTTCGCCAGCTCCTTCGCAATGTTTGCCGCAGGCAAGGCCTGGGAGCAGGTGCGCCAGTCGATCTGCGTCCCGGAGCTGAATGTCAAGATCTGCGCGACCCACGCGGGCTTGACGGTGGGCGAGGACGGCAAGTCCCATCAGATGCTCGAAGACCTGGCCCTGATGCGCGTCCTGCCCCACATGCGGGTCATCGTGCCCGCCGACGCGGTCGAGGCGCGGCAGGCCGTGCGGGCAGCGGCGGAGACGCCGGGCCCGGTGTACGTGCGCCTCTCCCGGGCGGCCACGCCGGTGGTCTTCGGCGAGGGCTACCGCTTCGAGCTGGGCCGCGGGGCGCTCCTGCGCCAGGGGAGCGACCTGGCGATCGCGGCCTGCGGCGTCGAGGTGGCGGAGGCCCTGGAAGCCGCCGAGCTGCTCGCCACGCGCGGCATCGAGGCCCGCGTCTTGGACCTGGCGACGATCGACCCACTGGACGAAGAGCTGGTGGAGGCCGCCGCCGCCGAGTGCGGGGCGCTCTTGACGGTGGAGGAGCACCAGATCCGCGGGGGCCTCGGCGACGCGGTGGCCCAGGCCCTGGGGCGCCGTCATCCGGTCCCCCTGGAGCTGGCCGGCATGGACGACAGCTTCGGTCAGAGCGGCACCGCCGCAGAGCTCCTGGCCCACTACGGACTCGATGCGGCCGGGATCGCGGCGCGCGCCGAACGACTGATCGAGAGGAAGGCGACGGCATGACCCTCTCCGACGAACGCAGGATCGAGTTGGCGGCCATCGCGGGCCAGGTGCGGCGAGACATCGTCGCCATGGTGCACGCCGCGCGTTCCGGGCATCCCGGGGGCCCCCTGGGGATGGCGGACTTCATGACCGTGCTCTTCATGGAGCACCTGAACCTCGACCCCGAGAACCTGCACTCCCCCGACCGGGATCGCTTCGTGCTCGGGAACGGCCACACCTGCGCGGGGTACTACGCGCTCCTGGCCGCCAAGGGGGTGGTCCCCCGGGACGAGCTGCTGCGCTTCCGCAAGTTCGGCGCTCCCCTGCAGGGGCACCCGCACCGCACGCCGGAGTTGGGCATCGACTTCTCCACCGGCAGTCTGGGGACCGGCCTCTCGGTGGCCTGCGGCATGGCCCTGGCGGCCCGCATGGACGGTCTGGCGACCCGGGTCTACTGCGCCTCCTCCGACGGCGAGAGCCAGGAGGGGCAGATTTGGGAAGCGGCCACCAGCGCGGCGCACTTCGGGCTCTCGAACCTGACCGTCCTGGTGGACTTCAACGACGTGCAGATCGACGGGCCGATGCACGAGGTGATGAACGTGCGCGACCTGCGCGCCAAGTACGAGGCCTTCGGGTGGCACGCGCAGGAGGTGGACGGCCACGATCTGGACGCGGTGGACGCCGCCCTGCACGCGGCCAAGGAGGAAGGGGTGCGTCCCTCGGCGATCGTCTGTCGCACGACCCTCGGCAAGGGGGTCTCCTTCATGGAGGATCAATCCGGCTGGCACGGGGTCGCGCCCGACGACGAGCAGTACGCGGCCGCCATGGCGGAGCTCGAAGAGCTCCAGTGAGCGTGGAGACGGCGTGATCCGCGGCGGCACTGCGACCTTCCTGACGGGTGCCCTGACGGGGATCATCCTGGCCCTGGCGATCGACGAGCTGTGGCCATCGAAGGCGGAGAGCGACGTCGAGCAGTACCGCGCCGCGCGTGACTTCGTGCGCGAGTCGTTCGTGCGCGATGTCGGCGACGAGGAGCTGGTCGACATGGCCCTGCACGGGATGCTGCGCGGCTTGGATCCCTACTCGCGCTACTACAGCGCCGAGGAGGCGCACGCGCTCTTGCGGGAGACGCGCGGCCGCTACGTGGGGATCGGGGCCGTCTTCCGGCGCCCGCTGTCGGAGGGGCTCGTGCTCTACCCCCTGCCCGCCTCCCCCGCGGAGCGCGCGGGAGTCCGGGTCGGCGATCGCTTCCTCCTCGCGGAGGGCCGGCCGCTGGTCGAGTACGGCGAGGAGGCCTTCACGCAGCTCTTGGCCGCTCCCCCCGGCGGGACCCTGGAGGTGACGGTCGAGGGTCGCGACGGCGCGCGGCGCGAGCTGGTCATCCAGCCCGCCAGCGTGGTGGATCCCACCGTGCGTCACGCGCGCATGATCGAGAGGGAGCGGGGCATCGGCTACCTGGCGATCACCTCCTTCAGCGACGAGACGCGCGGTGAGTTCGACCGCGCCTTCGAGTTCCTGCGGCGGCGGGGAATGGGTGGTCTGGTGCTCGACCTGCGCGGCAACCTCGGCGGCGTCCTGGACAGCGCGGTGGGAGTCGGGCAGCGCTTCCTGGAGCAGGGGACGATCGTCTCGACCGAAGGGCGCCGGGATCCGGTGGTCTACCGTGCGGACCCGCAGGCGGCCTGGTACCTGGGCACTCCACTGGTCGTGCTGGTGGACGGCGAGACCGCCAGTGCCAGCGAGGTGCTGGCGGGAGCCCTGCAGGATCACCGGGCGGCGGTGCTCGTCGGCGCGCCAACCTACGGCAAGGGAATGGTGCAGACGATCCGCCACTTCGAGGAGTGGGGAACGCGGGCCAAGGTGACGAGCTCGTACTACTACTCCCCGACGCGCCGCAACTTCGAGCGCACGGCGGACCCCGGCCGGGAGCACGGCATCGTCCCCGACGTGCTGGCGGTGCTCGGCCGCGACGCACGCAGGGAGCTGAGGGCCTTCCTGCAGAACTACAGCCCGGGGCCAGAAGTGATCCCGGCGATCGAGGCCTGGGAGGCCGCAGAGGGGATCGAGCTGCTCGATCCCCTGCCCCGCGACCTCCAGCTCGAAGCCGCCCTGGCGCTCCTGCGCGGCGAGCGCCCCACGCCGCAGCTGGCGGGGGGATGATGGACCGAGCCCACGCTCCTCACCACCGCGGGCTCGAATCGCCCCAGTTGACTCCCAGCGGACGGAGTGCGACCGCTCCGTCCTCAACGACCTACAGAGAGGTCGCCTGCGGATGACCGGCCGCACTCCGTCCGCTGGGAGTCGACTGGGGCGATTCGAGCTCCCCGCTGGCGAGGGGTGTGGGCTCGTCCTCGGCATCGAATCCTCTTGCGACGACACCGCCGCGGCGGTGGTGCGCGCTGGGCGCGAGGTGCTCTCGTCGGTCGTCCGCAGCCAGGCAGTCGAGCACGCCGCCTACGGCGGGGTCGTCCCCGAGATCGCGGGGCGCTCGCACCTGCGCGTCATCCTGCCGGTGATCGACCGCGCCCTGGAGGAGGCCGGGACGGAGCTCGGCGGCCTGGCGGGGATCGCGGTGACCCGGCGCCCGGGACTGGTGGGCTCCCTCCTGGTGGGGCTCTCGGCGGCCAAGGCGCTCGCCTTCGCCCGCGGACTCGACCTGGTGGGCGTGCACCACATCGAGGCCCACGTCTACGCCGCGACGATGGGCGCGAGTGAGGGGGAGGTGAGCTTCCCCTGCGTCGCCCTGGTCGTCTCCGGCGGCCACACCGCGCTCTACCGAGTCGCCGGGCCGCGGGAGATGGAGCCGCTCGCCACGACCTTGGACGACGCCGCCGGAGAGGCCTTCGACAAGGTGTCGCACCTCCTGGGGCTGGGCTACCCCGGCGGCCCGGCGATCTCGGCCCTGGCCCGGGAGGGAGACGCCCGGGCGATCGCCTTCCCCCGCTACCGGCCCAAGGACGGTGGGCTGGGCTTCTCCTTCAGCGGCTTGAAGACGGCGGTGCTCTACCACCTGCGGGGTGGAGACGCCCTGGCGCCGACCCCCGCGCCCGGGGAGATCGACCGTCCGGCGGACGTGGCGGCCTCCTTCCAGGAGGCGGTCGTCGACGCCCTGGTGGGACCCTCCCTGCGGGCGGCGGAAGAGCAGGGGGTGGATCAGGTCCTGGTCGCGGGGGGCGTGGCCGCCAACCCCCGCCTGCGCCAGGTGATGGCGGAGCGCGCCGGCGAGCGGGGCGTGCAGGTCTTCTTCCCGGAACCGCGCTGGTGCACCGACAACGCGGTGATGGTGGCCGGGCTGGGATGGCAGCACCTGGCGGCGGGGGTGCGGGACGGATTGGGGTTGGACGCGAGCCCGCGCTGATACCGCCTCTGGCAGCGTATCATCACGCCGTGACCTCCGAGCAGCTCAGCGCCCTACTCGAGTCGATCCGCGACGGACGCATCAGCGTCGCGGAGGGTCTCGCGCGCTTGGGGGACTGGCCGTACCTCGACCTGGGGGAAGCGCGCGTCGACCTGCAGCGGGAGCTGCGCTGCGGTCACCCGGAGGTGATCTACGGAGCCGGGAAACGACCCGATCAACTGGTGGCGATCGCGCGCTCTCTGGCGGAGCACCATGGGCGCTTGCTGGCGACGCGCGTCAGCGAGGAGGGGGCGCGGGCGCTGTTGGAAGCCCTGCCGGATGCCGAGCACAACGAGTGTGCGCGCACCGTGACCTGGTCGCGCGGTGAACAGGAGCTGGTCGGTCGCGTCGTGGTGGCCTGCGCGGGCACCTCGGACCTGCCGGTGGCCGAGGAGGCGGTCGTCACCGCCCGCGCCCACGGAGCTCGAGTCGACGCCGTGCGGGACGTGGGCGTCGCGGGGTTGCACCGCTTGTTGGCGGAGCGCGAGACGCTGCGTGCCGCGCGGGTGGTGGTGGTGGTGGCCGGGATGGAGGGCGCGCTGCCGAGCGTCGTCGGCGGCCTCGTCGACCGACCGGTGATCGCCGTCCCCACCTCGGTGGGTTACGGGGCCGCCTTCGGAGGGCTGGCGGCGCTCTTGGGGATGCTCAACAGCTGCGCTCCCGGCGTGACGGTGGTGAACATCGACAACGGCTTCGGCGCGGGCTACGCCGCCGCCCAGATCAATCGAACGCTCGCAGAAGGCGCTGGCGATGAGTGAGACCAAGGCCTGGTTGGCGCTCGAGAACGGACTGGTGATGGAGGGACGCGCGATCGGCGCCCGCGGAGAGGTGGGTGGCGATCTGGTCTTCAATACCGCCATGTCCGGCTACCACGAGATCCTGACCGATCCCTCCTACGCCGGACAGGTGGTGCTGATGACCTACCCCCTGATCGGCAACTACGGAGTAGCGGAGGAGGACGCCGAGAGCGCGCGCGTCTGGGCGGAGGCCTTCGTGGTGAAGGAGCTCTCGAGCATCGCCAGCAGCCACCGCGCCGACCTGGAGCTGGGTGAGTGGCTGGTGCGCGAGGAGGTGGTCGCGATCGAGGGCATCGACACGCGCAAGCTCACCAAGGCCGTGCGCGAGCACGGCTGCCTGCGCTGCGTCGTCTCCACACAGGATGGCGAGCGCGAGTCCCTGCTGGCCAAGGCCCGCGCGGTCCGGGGCACCGACGGCCGGGACCTCGCTGCGCACGTGACCTGCGCCGAGCCCTACGGGTGGAGCGAGTCCTACCCCGCCACCTACCCGCACCTGATCCGCGCCGTCGAGGAGGAGCGCCTGCGCTGCGTGGCCTACGACTTCGGCATCAAGCGCAACATCCTGCGCAGCCTGGTCCACTGCGGCTTCGACGTGACGGTGGTGCCGGCGAGCACACCGGCGTCGGAGGCCCTGGCCCGCGACCCGCAGGTGGTCTTCCTCTCCAACGGCCCCGGCGACCCCTCCGCGGTCCGCGGCGGGATCGACGCGGTGGCGGACCTGGTCGGCAAGGTCCCCATCTTCGGCATCTGCCTGGGCCACCAGATCCTCTCGATCGTCCTGGGCGCCCGTACGACCAAGATGCCCTTCGGCCACCACGGAGCGAACCACCCGGTGCGCGACCTGGCCACGGGGCGCGTCGAGATCACCTCCCAGAACCACTCCTTCGCGGTCGAGGAGGCTTCACTGCCGCCGGAGCTGGAGCTCTCCCACGTCAACCTGAACGACCACACGGTCGAGGGAGTGCGCCACACGAGCGCGGACTGCTTCAGCGTCCAGTACCACCCGGAGGCGGCCCCGGGTCCGCTGGATTCGGCGCATCTGTTCCGGCGGATGTACGAGCTGGCGGCCGACTCGCAGTGACGCGGACGGCCCCTTCCATCCGCCGGGCACTTCGAACTTCAGCGACGGATCGAGCGTGGTCTTCCAGTGGCTTCCAATCCTCCGTCGGTGACCGCAGCGGGTCGACCGGGTACGGGGGTGGAGGCCTGGCCGCCCTCGAAACCTGCCATGGGAGGACCCCATGCTCCGCACTGTCGGCCCGCTCATCGCGTCTGTCGTACTCGTCGCCTCTGCCACCGCTCAGTGCAACCGCACGAGATTGGAGGGCTAGGGAGTCGGCAAGTACGCGCACTTCGGACACGCCGTCGCCATCGACGGGGATCTGGTCCTGGTCAGTACGGACAACTTCCCAGGGAGCGTGCGCCTGTTCGATGCCGCGACCGGGAAACAACGTGACAGGCTGAAGACCCCCCAGGGCCAGGGCTTCGCTCCCTTCGGTCAGAGCCTCGATCTCGAGGGTTCCCTGGCGGTCGTGGGCGCGACCGGATTCGAGGGCGCAGTGCACGTGTACGCCATGCCGGAGTGCGAATACCGCATGACCTTGCAGGTGCCCACCCTCGCATACGAAGACGAGTTCGGATCCAGCGTCGCCCTCTCGGGAACGCGAGTCGTTGCGGGCGCTCACCGGCGGGACAGCGCCGTGCATCAGGACTCGGGCGCGGCCTACCTCTTCGATCTGGCCTCGCCCGGGACCTTCGTCGAGCTGGTGCCTTCGCAGAGCGACACCCACGCGATGTTCGGGCACTCGGTGGCGATCGGGGGACGGTGGGTCGTCGTGGGGGCTCCGCACATCGACGACGACTACGATCAGGGGGCGGCGTACGTCTTCGACGCGGCGACCGGAGCGGAGCTCTTCCGGCTCACGCCACCATCGCCCTACTCCCACCACTTCGGGTCGAGCGTGTCGATCGACTCGGGTCGGGTGCTGGTCGGCAGCTACGGCCACCGGGCCTACCTCTACGATCTGGCCACCGGACAGAACCTCGCCGTGCTCGATGCCAACTGGGCTGGGTCCTGGATCGCGCTCCTGGCCGGGGATCTGGCCTACTTGGGGGGCCAGGGGAGGATCTCGGTGATCGACATCCCCTCACAGCGCCTCGTTGCGGAGATCCTCTCCACCACGCCAGGGGGGGGGACGGATGGGCTCGGCGACTCCTTCGACGTGCGAGGACGACGCTTGGTAGTCGGTGCTCCGCGGTGGAAGTGGGGAGAGAAGGGGGGTGCCGCCTACCTGATCGATCGCTGTAGCCCTATCGGCACCAGCTACTGCGGACCCGCGGTGACCGGTCTCTCCGGGTGGCCCGCCCGACTCCTGGCCTTCGGCAGCGACTCGGTGGCGGACGACGACTTCCTGCTGCGCGCCGACCACGTCGGGGTCGACTACGCGGTCTTCCTCGCTTCCAACGGTCGGGACTTCCTCCCCGGCGCGGGCGGCAGCATGGGCAACTTGTGCCTCGACCGGAGCTCTCTCCGCCATCTGGGACCACCTCAGAGCGGTGGGCCGACCATTCACCGGAGGATCCAACTCGCCGATCTGGGCGTCCAACCGGGGGACACGCTGAACTTCCAGGTCTGGTACCGCGACCGCGGGGTCAGCTTCCCCGTGCACGAGACCAACTTCACCGACGGAGTGAGCGTAGTCTTCCAATAGGCCGGATCTCGTAGCAGCCCACGGGGCTGTGGGAATACCGCCGCCGCCCGAGATGTGGTAGACATCCGCCCCCATTCTCTGGGCCACCCCACCCGCAGATCCGACGCGAGATCATGAGCCAATCCCCCACGATCCTCTACACCTGGACCGACGAAGCGCCCGCATTGGCGACCTACTCCTTCCTTCCGGTCATCCGCGCCTTCGCGGGGGCCGCGGGGGTGCCGGTGGAGACGCGCGACATCTCGCTGGCGGGGCGCATCCTGGCCACCTTCGCCGACCAGCTCCCCGAGGAGCAGCGGGTCTCCGACGACCTGGCGGAGCTGGGACGGCTGGTGGAGACCCCCGAGGCCAACATCATCAAGCTGCCCAACATCAGCGCCTCGATTCCCCAGATCAAGGCCTGCGTCGCCGAGCTCAACGCCAAGGGCTACGCGCTGCCCGACTACCCGGAGGAGCCCCAGAACGACGAGCAACACGCCGTCAAGGCGCGCTACGACGGCGTCAAGGGCAGCGCCGTGAACCCGGTGCTGCGCCAGGGCAACTCCGACCGGCGCGCGCCGCGGGCGGTCAAGGAGTTCGCCAAGAAGAACCCGCCGCGCATGCGCGCCTGGCCCGCGGACTCCAAGACCCACGTGGCGACGATGGGCGGCGGCGACTTCCGCCACAACGAGCGCTCCGTCACGCTGCCGGCGGCGACCACGGCCAAGCTCGAGCACACCGCGACCGACGGTAGCGTGACGCTCCTGAGGGAGGGCCTCGAGCTGCAGGCGGGGGAGGTGCTCGACGCGACCTTCATGAGCAAGCGCGCCCTGGTCGCCTTCCTGGAGGAGCAGGTGCGGGACGCCAAGCAGAAGGGAGTGCTCTTCTCGCTGCACATGAAGGCCACCATGATGAAGGTCTCGGACCCGATCATCTTCGGCCACTGCGTGTGCACCTTCTTCGCCGACGTCTTCGAACGCCACGCCGGGACCCTGGCGGAGCTCGACGTCGATCCCCGCAACGGCTTCGGCGACCTGGTGGCCAAGATCGCGACGCTCCCCGAGGAGAAGCGCCGTGAGATCGAAGCCGACATCCAAGCGGTCTACGAGCGCGGTCCCGGCATGGCCATGGTCGACTCCGACCGCGGAATCACCAACCTGCACGTGCCGAGCGACATCATCATCGACGCCTCGATGCCGCCGATGATCCGCGACTCCGGCCGCATGTGGAACGCGGCCGGAGAGCTCCAGGACTGCAAGGCGACCATTCCCGACTCGAGCTACGCCGGCGTGTACGACGCGGTGGTGCGCGACTGCCAGGCGCACGGTCAATTCGACCCCTCGAGCATGGGCAGCGTCTCCAACGTGGGGCTGATGGCCCAGAAGGCGCAGGAGTACGGCTCGCACGACAAGACCTTCGAGATGCCCGCCGCGGGCAAGGTGCGGGTGATCGACGCGTCGGGCACGACCCTGCTCGAGCACGACGTGGAGGAGGGGGACATCTGGCGCGCCTGCCAAGCCAAGGACGCGCCGATCCGCGACTGGGTGAAGCTGGCGGTGGCGCGCGCCCGCGCGACCGGTGCGCCGGCGGTCTTCTGGCTCGACGTCGACCGCGCCCACGACGCGCAGTTGATCCAGAAGGTGGAGGCCTACCTGCCCGAGCACGACACCAGCGGGCTGGAGGTCAAGATCCTGCCCCCGGTGGCGGCGGTCGAGCTCTCCCTCGAGCGCATCCGTCGCGGCGAGGACACCATCGCCGTCACGGGGAACGTCCTGCGGGACTACCTGACCGACCTCTTCCCGATCCTGGAGATCGGCACCAGCGCGCGCATGCTCTCGATCGTGCCGCTGCTGAACGGCGGCGGGCTCTTCGAGACCGGTGCCGGTGGCTCGGCGCCCAAGCACGTGCAGCAGTTCGAAGCGGAGGGGCACCTGCGTTGGGACTCGCTGGGCGAGTACCTGGCCCTGGCCGCCTCCCTGCAACACCTGGGGGAACGCTTCGGCAACGCCGGGGCGCGCGTCCTGGGGGACGCCCTGGACGCCGCCACCGCCGAGTACCTGGACCACGCGCGCTCGCCTTCGCGCAAGGTGAACGAGCTCGACAACCGCGGCAGCACCTTCTACCTGACCCTCTACTGGGCCCGGGCGCTGGCGGACCAGGGGGACGACCCCGCCCTGGCGGAGCACTTCCGCCCGCTGGCGGAGGCCTTCGAGCAGAACGAGGAGAAGATCCTGAAGGAGCTCCTCGACGCCCAAGGCAGCGGCCAGGACGTGGGGGGCTACTACAAGCCCGACCTCGGCCAGGCCTCCGCCGCCATGCGGCCGAGCGCGACCCTCAACGCGATCCTGGGGGAGTAGCGGCACCAGGTGCGGAACCGCCGCCTGGTACCGTACCGCCGTGGGGAAGCCCCTCAACTCGCTTCTGATCAAGCCGGCAGGTCCTGACTGCGACCTGGCCTGCGACTACTGCTTCTATCTCGAGAAGGCCCAGCTCTTCGGCGAGACCGCAGTCCATCGCATGAGCGATGCCGTGCTCGAGGAGCTGATGCGCCAGGTCTTCGCACAGGCCGGATCCGAGGTCGCCTTCGGCTGGCAAGGGGGCGAGCCGACCTTGATGGGAGTCGGGTTCTTCGAGAGAGCGGTGGAGCTGCAGAAGAGGTTCGCAAGCTCCGGTTCGGTACGCAACGGACTGCAGACCAACGGCCTACGCATCGACGAGAGCTGGATTCCTGTCCTCCGGCGCAACGACTTCCTGGTCGGGCTCTCCCTCGACGGACCGGCGCACGTCCACGATCGCTATCGCAGGGCACGCAGCGGTGGCAGCACCTGGTCGCGCGTCGTGGACCGCGCCAAGTTGATGCTCGATGCCCATGTCGCCGTCAACGCGCTGTCGGTCGTCAACGACTACTCGGTCCGGTTCCCAGAGGAGATCTACGCCTTCCACAAGGAGCTCGGCTTGGACCACATGCAGTTCATCCCGGTCTCCGCGCCCTTCACCCTGTCGGCGGAAGCCTACGGGCACTTCCTCTGTGAGCTCTTCGACCTCTGGCAGGCCGACTTCTCGCAGGGTGCCCCGACCACGTCGATCCGGTTCTTCGAGTCGCTGCTCTACCCCTATCTGCACCTGCCTGCTCCCGACTGCACCCTCTTGAACGAGTGCGGCGTCTACCTGGTGGTGGAGCACAACGGCGATGTCTTCCCCTGCGACTTCTTCGTGGAGTCCGCCTGGAAGCTCGGAAACGTCCTCCAGGGCAGCCTGATTCGGATGCTGAACTCCGAGCGGCAGAGGGAGTTCGGCCGCATCAAGTCCGCTCTCCCGGAGTCCTGCGGGGAATGTCGTTGGCTCTCCCTTTGCCGGGGCGGCTGCCACAAGGACCGCGCGACGGGAACCGCCGGTCGAGAGGAGAACTCCCTGTGCCAGGGTCTCAAGGCGTTCTTCGAGCATGCGGACAGCGGATTCCGCAGCTTGGCGGAGCAGTGGAGGGAGGATCAGGCCGCGCAGGAGATGGCCTACGCGCCGCAGGCCCGCGATCCCCGTGCGGCCGCACCCAGCGCCAGGGTCGGCCGCAACGCCCCCTGCCCCTGCGGGAGCGGCCTGAAGTTCAAGCGCTGCTGCGGTAGCGGATGAGGGAACGCGACGGCTACCGGCCGCCTTGCAGGCGCCGCACCACGTAGACCTCCTCGGGAACCAGCTCGCGCACGCGCGCTCGCAGATCGTCCGCGTGAGCGGCGTGGCCCCGATCGGCGATCAGGTTGTGACGCTCCTCGGGGTCCCCGTCGAGGTCGTAGAGCGCCTCCTCGTCCGGCGCGTTCCCGACGAACTTCCAGCGACCGATGCGCAGGCTCGTCGCCAGCGCCGCGCGCGGAACGGTGACGTGGCTCTCCCGGCGGAAGTACATCTCGCAGAGCGCCTCCTCGGGCGGCCCGTCGCCCGCCTGCTCCCCCACGAGCTCGGGGAGCGGAGCCCCGGACAGGCCCGCTGGCTGCGGCAGCCCGGCGAGCGCGAAGAGACTCGCCAGCAGGTCGAGGTGCTGCGCGACCCTCTCCACGCGCTCCCCCGCGCGCGCGCCGTCGGGGAAGCGGATGATTGCGGGCACGCGACAAGCCGGCTCGTAGAGGGTGAACTTCCCGATCAGGCCGTGGTCGCCCAGCATCTCGCCGTGGTCGGAGGTGTAGACGACGAGCGTCTCCTCGTCGGGGTAGAGCTCCTCGACCGCCCGCAGCAGCTCACCGATCCAGTGATCGGTCCAGGACACCGAAGCGTGGTAGGCGCGCGCCAGATCGTGCAGCTCCTCGGGGGTGAGTCGATCGGCGCCGGTGGAGAGGCGCATGTCGCGGGCGAAGCCCGGTAGTGCCGCAAGGTCCTCCGCCGTCGTGGGACCCCAGTGACGCACGTCCACTCCGCGGAAGCGCTCGAGCCACTCCGGAGCGGGGAAGCGCGGCGGGTGCGGCTGCACGAAGCTCGCCCACAGGAAGAAGGGCGACGCGCGATCGTGGTCGGTGAGGAAGCGCCGCGCCTCGGCGACCACCGCGGGCTCCATCTGGAACTCGTTCGCCGCCGGCGGATCGAGGCGCGGGTTGGCCGCCAGCACCCACTTGGTGTGGTGCGCGAGCTCGGGCGGGGGGGACTCGACGAGGTGGTCGCCCGGGTGGCCGGCGCCGGGGTGTGTCTGCTTCCACGCGCGGTACAGAGCCGACTTCTCCTGCACGACGTCGAAGTCGTGTGTCGCCATGTGCGCCTTGCCGATCATGGCCGTGCGGTAGCCGTGGCGGCGCCAGTGGCGGGCGAGGGTGGGGAGGTCGGCGGGGAAGCCGGCGACGTTCCCGAACCAGCCGTGCTCGTGGGAGCGCTGCCCGGTGATCAGGCTCTGACGCGAGGGGACGCAGAGGGGGTTGTGGCAGTAGAGCCGATCGAGCGTGATGCCCCTGCGCGCCAGACGATCGAGGTTCGGGGTGTGGGCGTGGCGATCGCCGGCGAAGCCGGCCAGGTCGGCCCGGTGCTGATCGGAGATCAGGAAGAGCACGTTCGGGCGTCGCCGCGGTCCACCCGCGCAGCCCGCGACGCTCGCCCCCAGGGCCAGGGCCGAGGCCCCGGCGAGCACGTCACGACGGGTGGGAGAGGCCATCGCCTGAGAGTGTAGCCGACGGAGGAGCCTCCCCTAGGCCATCTAGAGCGCCAGCTCCTCCCGCAGCCAGCCCCACACCGCGGCTGCCACCTCCCCGTTCGTGGCGGGGTTGAAGTGGGTCTTGCGGTAGGCCGGCTCACCCCGGTCGAGGCGGGCGCGGACCAGGCCGAAGAGATCCAGGTAGGGGATCTCGCGTTGCTCGAGAGCTTCCACCAAGAGCACCAAGCGCCGCTCGGGGTCGTTGATGTCCCCCTTGGTCGGGTACAGGATCACCCCGGCGAAGCGCGCACCGCCTTCGAGGGCCTCCCGGTGGAACGCCTCGAGCAGTGCCAGGGAGACCTGGAACGGCTCCCCCTCGGGCCGGCGCCATTCCTGGTGCCAGCGCCGCCGGCGCTGGGTGTCCTTGCGCGAGTTCAGAGCCGCCAGCACGTTCAGCCACTCCCCTGACTCCTCGCGCGGCGCCCACCACTCGTGGGGCGCCATGTCGATCCCCAGGGAGCCGTCCACCGCCGCTTGGTAGAGCTCCACCTCGGTCGCGTAGGGCTGGGGCTGGAGCTCGAGCCTGCCCTCCTTCAAGATGAAGCGCGGTTTCACCAGGGGTTCGCCGCTGCCGCGGGCGTACACCGGTCTCAGGCGGTTGACGTTGCGAGCGATGTTCTCGGAGAGCATCCCCATCAACACCACGTCGGAGCTCAACTGCTCCCAGGTGTCGCGGAAGCGCAAGAGGGCCTGGTCCGTCCCCCACCCCCCCACACCCAGGTTGATCACCTCCAGTGCCCCCCCGGCCTGGACCTCGAGCTGGGCGGGCCAGGTGTCGTCGTCGTCGACTTCGCTGCCGTAGGTGAAGGACTCTCCGTAGCACGCCAGCCGCAGGGCGCCCTCCGGAGGCCTCTCCCCCACCTCGCGCCCCCCACGAGCCCCGATCGAGCTGAAGCTCACCCTGTAGCCCCCGTGATCACCCTCGCCCCCGGGCACGTTGGCCCAGCCGTAGCGCGCCGAGAAGCGGTTGAAAACGTGGGGGGAGATGGCGCCCGCTTTCAGACGGGCGAGGCGCGCCCTCCACTTCTGGACCAGCTTCTCCTCGGGCTCGTAGACCGAGCGAATCTCCTCCCCCTCCTCGGTGATCACGGTGCGCGGACCGCGGGGCGCCTGCGCACGGAACCAGAGCTCAACAGCCAATAGCGCGACTAGGACGCTGGCGACCGCGAGTCCGAGCCTCTTCCACATCGGGTCAGTCTATCCCACCGCTGGACCACCGGCATCGGCGAGTTCGGGCAATCAGGAGGGAGGCTGGCTACAGTGTCGCCATGCAGAAGCCGGAGAAGATCGACCCCCGCGCCAAGCTCGCCACCTTCGACGCGGCCTGGACCCCCAAGATCGTCGCGAGTCTCAACGGGCAACACGTCAAGGTGGCCCATTTCGAGGGGGAGTACGTCTGGCACAGCCACGCCGAGGAGGACGAGCTGTTCATGGTGCTGGAAGGGCGCGTCGACATCGCGCTGCGGGAGGGTGTGGTCGAGCTCTCTCCCGGGGAGATGTGCGTGGTGCCGCGGGGCGTCGAGCACAAGCCGGTCGCGCGGGAACGGGCCCAGGTGCTGCTCTTCGAGCCCGCGACGACGCGCAACACGGGAGACAGGGAGCATCGCCACACCATCGAACCGGACGATCTCGAGTGGATCTGAGGGCGCTCAGCGCCGCCGCTCGAGCCGCAGCCCTTCCGTCTCCTCGAGCAGCAGCGCGTAGCCGGCGGGGACGGAGACCGAGTAGCGCAGGACGTCGCCGTGGCGCTGCCAGCCGAGCTCGATCCGCCCGTCCGGAGTGGGGATCACCCCCTCGCACCAGGCCAGGTCGACGTCGGGGAAGCGCAGGCTGATCCTGCGCGCGATCGGATCGACGCTGCGCAGCCCCAGCGCGTCGCGCAGCAGCACGTGCGCGGCGTGCGAAGCGAATCCATGATTGCAGCTCGCGTAGTCCCCCTGGTTCTCCCACAGCGTGCCGGTGCGCTCGGCCATGTAGTGCAGGTACTCGATCGACTCGTCGAGGAGCTGCCGTTGATGCCCGTGGCGGGAGAGGAGCTCCAGCCGCAGGACGTTGCCCACGAAGGCGTTGGCGGGGTGGACGTCGGGCCAGAGCCCCCGCGCGGCCCGCGTCGGCCCGAAGTCCTCCACGAGCCTGCGCCAGAGCTCGGGGTGGCTCTGCGGCGTGGCGACGTCGAAGAAGAACGCGAAGTACTGGCAGACCTCGCTGCGATTCTCCGTCCTGACGAGGGCGTCCTCCCGCCGCTCTGCGTTGTCGACGAAGAACTCGCCGTCGAAGGCCTGGGCGCGGATCGTCTCGCGCACCGCCGCCGCCTCGGCCGCGAGGGCGGGCAGCTCGTAGAGGGTGGCGGCCGCGTCGAGGGTCGCCGCCCAAAGCATGTTCGAGGGGTAGTTGACGTCCTGTACGAACGCGTTCGCCCGCGACCACTCGATGAACACCCAGCTCGGCAGCCGCTCGAGCAGCCCGTCTGCGTTGCGATGGGTGCGCATCAGCTCGAGCAGGGCCAGGACGCGGGGGCGCAGCCCGTCGACCGTCCCCCGGTCATCGCTGCGCGCCGCGTACTCCTCGAGCTCGAGCACGAACCACAGTGCCCAGTTCGGGATGTACACCCCGTCGTCGTGGTCGGCGGGGTAGCACATCGGCAGCATCCCCTGCGGCAGGTGCTCGAAGCGCTCGGGCAGGAGGAAGTTCTCCAGGAAGTTGCGCTCGACGCACGTGTCGCCGCAGAGGTCGAAGGCGGCCCGCGCGGTGAAGAAGCTGTCGCACAGCCAGCCCGCGCGCTCGCGCGAGGGGCAGTCCATGAAGAGGTCCACGGCGTTCTGGCGGAAGGTCTCGCGCGCGGCCTCGAAGATGCGGACGAGGCGCGCGTCGCTCGCCGCGAAGCGCGCGCGGTCGGCGTCGGGATTGACGTACTCCCTGAGCGAGACGCCGGAGACGGTACAGCGGCCGGAGACGGCCAGGATCTTCAGGGCGCGCAGGGTGTAGGGCTCGATCGACTCGAAGGCGTACTCGCCCGGCTCCAGGTCGATGGTGATGGCGTTGACGCACCCGAGCCGCCGCCAGTTCACGTCGCCGTCGCGCAAGAGCTCGTCGAAGGTCAGGTGCAGCCGGGCGGGCTCCTCGCAGCGCAGGCGGGCTCCCAGAAAGCCGGTCAGGTTGGTGCCGAAGTCGAGGACGTGGAAGGTCCGCGCGTCGAGGGGCAGTGCGACGTGCGGGTCGTAGGGACCGCCGTGGGGCACGCGGGTCTCGTCGGCGATCCGCTGCAGCTCGAGGGAGGCGACGACCTCCAGCTCGGGCTCCGGATAGCCGCCGAGACGCGGTCCGATCTGGGTGAGGGCGCGGTCCTTCCAGGGCTCTTCCACCTCCATGTCGGTGCGCAGGGTGCCCGAGGCGACGTGAAGCGTCGGCTGACGGAGCGCGAAGTCGGGGTAGGGCACGCGCCGCGGAAGCAGCGTCGGCAGGGGTCGCTCCTCGAGCTCCAGATCGCCGGGCGTAGCTGCGAGTGCCGTGCGCCAAGCGTCGAAGCCCGGGGCGAGGCGGTAGACCTCCGCGAAGGGCCGCTGGAAGCTGTAGCGCTGCGCGCGTTGCACGCGCTCGTCGAGAATGCGCGCGTCGAAGGGCGGTCCATCGATGCCGGTGGGCCGCGTCGCCGCGAGCACGCGCTCCCCGGCGACCACCTCAGCCAGCAGGAACGATGGCGAGTCGAGCAGGTAGTAGCTGTTGACCGCGTAGCCCGCCACCTCGACCGCGAGGACGTCGGGACCCTCGCGCAGGTACGGCGTCAGGTCCCACTCGTCGACGCGCGCCGTTCCGTGCGCCCCGCGGGCCGGTCCATGTCCGACGAAGTGCCCGTTGCAGCTCGCGCGGTACAGAGAGGCGGCGGTGATGCGCAGGCTCGCCTCACCGGTCTCTTCCTCCAGGACCGCCCGGAAGCCCACGCTCAGATTGCGCTCCTCCGCGCGTCCCGTCGGCCAGACGGGGTGCGCTTCGACGAAGCCAGGCTCGTCGAAGGCGTGCGCGCGGGGCGCCAGCAGGCAGAGGATCGAGACCAGGAGCCAATGCGCGGCGTGCCTTCCCATCGTGAGCGGAGGTCTAGGTGAGCCGGGAATCGCTGTCAAGGAGACGCCAACCACAGCGGGTGACCGCGGGGGCTAGCAGCGGGTTCGCACCAGTCACGCCCGCACTGCCACCCAATGAGGCGGCCCCCCCTGTTAGAGTGGGGTCTCGCGCGGAACATCCTCCACGGGTCCAACGTCCTCCACTCGACCGCGTGCTCCCGATCCCCACCACGTCATGAAGAAGCAAAACCATCTCCCCCTCCCCGCAGTGCTCCTCTCGGCAGTGGCGAGCCTCTCCGTGATGTGCGACCACGGTATGTGCCAGGTCGCCGCCAACCCCGACTGGGATGGCGACGGAGGCTACGCCGCGGACTACAGCTCCATCCCCCGGCTGGAGTGGAGGGGGCCGGGGCGACCCGGGACCTACGCGGAGTACCTGCGACGTCGGGGGAGCGCCCCCTTCCGCAGCCAACACGTCTCCACGACCGGACCCGGGGGTCAGAAGCGCGCGGCCTCCAAGGCCCTGGTGTTGGTGAACGCCGGCATCCGCAGCGGCATTCAGACGCAGCTCGACGTCTACGTCGCCGACCTGGTCGCGGAGGGCTACACCGTCGAGGTGCACGATGTCTCGGGAGGCGATCACGTCTCCCTGAAGGACCTCATCCTCACCAACTCCACCGACTTGGTCGGCTGTGTCTTCGTCGGGGACCTGGCAGCGGCCTGGTTCGAGCACGACTACTGGGGGTACGAGGAGTTCCCTTGCGACCTCTTCTTCATGGATCTCGACGGGCAGTGGTCGGATGGAGACTCCGACGGCAAGTACGACTCGCACAGCGGCGGAGCCGGGGACGAAGGGCCGGAGATCTTCGTCGGACGGATCGACGCCTCGATGATGAGCGGCAACGAGGTCGCCATCACCAACGCCTACCTGATCAAGAACCACTCCTACCGCAGCGGCGGCTACACCCCGACGAACCACGCTCTGTCCTACACCGAGGACGACTGGGCGGGTTTCTGGGACATCCGCACCGACATCTCGGGCGCCTACCCGAGCTTCGACGACGTCCCCGCGCCGGCGACGAATCGCGACGACTACGTGGACAATCGGATCACCGACGTCGGCTACGAGTTCATCCAGCTCTGCTGCCACTCCTGGTCGCAAGGTCATGCCTTCACGCGCGGCGGCTACGCCTACAACACGGACATCAAGAACGCGCCGCCGCAGGCGATCTACTACAACCTCTTCGCCTGCAGCAGTCTGCGCTTCACCTCCTCGAACTTCCTGGGTGGCTCCTACATCTACGACACGGGCACACCGAGCCTGGCGGTGATCGGCAGCACCAAGACCGGGTCGATGCTGACCTTCTGGGCCTTCTACGACCGCTTCGGCGCCAACGAGAGCTTCGGCGAGTCGTTCCGCGGGTGGTTCAACCACATCGCGCCGTACAGCGACTACGAGACCGCCTGGCACTTCGGCATGACCGTGGCGGGAGATCCCTTCCTGGACCTCGACCTGAACGATCCCTGCCCCGATCCGGAGACCTACTGCGTCACCTCGCCGAACTCGGTCGGCTCGGGGGCCTTGATGGCCTACGGAGGCTCGACCAGTGTGACGGCCAACGACCTGACCCTGGCGTCGACGGGCTGCCCGCCGAAGCAGTTCGGGCTCTTCTACACCGGCCCCGACCAGGCGAGCATTCCGGTGGGTGACGGGATCATGTGCGTGGGCGGGAGCCTGACGCGCTTCCCGGCGCTGCAGATCGAAAACCTCGGCATCGCCGAGCTGACGCTGGACCTGAACAACCTGCCGGGAGGACTCTCGATCCAGGCGGGCGACCTGTTGCGCTTCTCCTTCTGGTACCGCGACCCGGGCTTCGGCAGCGCGGGCTACAACTTCGCCAACGGGTTGGAGGTCACTTTCTGCCCCTGATTCCCGGGCGGCCTCAGCGCTCTTCGCCCTGAGCGAGCAGGGCCGCGTAGACCTCCCGATCCACGTCCACCGCCGGAGGCAGGGGCTGCAGCGCGTCGAGGCGCTCGACGAGCTCCGCGGCCTGGCGCAGCGCGTCGCAGCGCAACGCGGAGCTCGTCAAGCGGCTCAGGGCCACCGGGAGGTCCTTGCGGTCGAGCTCAGCGGGCTCCTGCGTCAGGAGGAGGCCCTGCTCCACGACCCGCAGCAGGTCCGCTCGGTGGTCGTGCTCTTGGTCGGTGCAGGCGTGGATCAGAGTGCTGAAGTGCAGGACCAGATCGAGGGCGTCGCTCGCGGAGGCTGCTTCGGCCGTCAGCTCGAGGAAGCGTCCGAGTCATCGCAGGTCCACGAGGCCCGCTGCGACGCCTGCCGTTGCTCCTCCTCCGCCGCATCGTCCAGGTAGCTGCAGACCTCCGGGAGCGCGGCGAAGAGGCGCGCGGAGACTTCCGCGCCTACCGCGAAGACCAGCGTCTCGCCCAGCCCCTCAGTTCCCTCCACGAGGTTCGGTTGGAGCCCCAGGAGCCTGAGGAGCTCCTGCGCGGTGCGCGTCTTCGTTCCGTCGGCCAGCACCACCGCCTCCACGATGCGGGCGACGAGCCCCCGCTCGGCCTCAGTCAGTCCAGTCCAGCCGACCTGAATCCGGTGCACGCAGGCAGCGGGCGCGAGCTCGAAAGCGCGTCGGAGCTCCTCTTCTCCAGCGCCCGGCGCGCCGCGCCCGAGGGCCAACCCGCGCCACAGCCGGCACTCGCCTTCCAGCTCGCCACCGAGCCTGCGCTCGCGATCGAGCTCAGCCAGCGCGCGCTCGTAGCTCTCCAGCGCCGCACTCCAGTCCTCCCGTGCGAAGTGCCCATTGCCGACCGCGATGTGCTCTGGGCCGCTCTCTGGCCGGAAGACTGCGGGCTTCATCGATGCCGCCCGGATCTCCAGGTTCGTCACTTCGAACGCGTTGCGGTGGCCGGCGTTCATCCTGGAAGTCTCGCCCACTCCGAACTGCAGCCACAGGAGCTCTTCTGCAGTCAGCATGCCCGGGGTCGCGTGCCAGCTCCTCCAGACGGCTTCGCCCTCGGAGTTGGCCAGCTCGATCTGCAGCAGCTGACTCTCGGGCAGGTGTGTGATGGTCAGGTGGGTGCGCTCCTCCATTCCCCAGCGAAAGCCACCCTCCGGCTTCAGGCTCTGGGGGATCTCCGCCGACCCCAAACTCGCCCCACGCGGGGTCATGTAGCGCGAGGGCTGATTCGTCGAGCCGTCCGAGTGGAAGGCGGCGCACACCAGGCCCCAACCGCTCCGCTCGGGCTGCCGCGCGAGCGCACGCTCGGACGTGAAGGGTCTCTCCCCGAGGGCGATCGCACTGCAGGTCTGCCAATCCCCTCGCAGCGGCAAGAGATCGACGTGGACCTCGAACTTCTCGTTGCGGAACTGCAGCGGAAGCGCGACGCGGGGCGACCAGGTCGCCTCCCCGTCGAAGTGGATGCGGTCCGCGGAGAGCGAACAAACGAGGGGGTTCTCGACCAGCGGAACGCGGTGCGGATCGGCCAAGGGCAGCGGGCGGGAGGTGCCCGGCTCCAACGCGCTGTCGATCTCCCGCTGGAGCCTGCGCATCTCCTCACCCTCGAGCCCGCTGGGGATGTAGACGTCGAAGCGCTCCAGAATCGAGCGCGCCTCGGTCCAGCGCCGGAGCTGCATCAAGACGCGGACCTGCTCCAGGACCGCATCGGTCTTGTCGTAGTTCGAGCCCGCTGCGGCCGCTTCTCCATAGGCCGCAGCCGCATCCTCGAGCCGGTCCAGACTGGCGTAACAATCCGCCAGGCGGTGGAGGATCCGGCTCTTCGCCGAGGGCTCGGCGCTCGAGAGCGCGCGCTCGAAAGCCTCGAAGGCGGCCTGGTGGCAGCCCAGATTGAAGAGGTGAAGGGGGTGCTCCTCGGGGCTGGGAGCCAGGACGCCGGGAAGCTCGGCCTCGCTGGCCTCGCTGGGCTCGAACCTCTCTCGATCCCCGAGCCCCAGGACCCGGATTCGCAGGGACGTGCTCTTTTGCTGGGGCTCCGGAGCCGCGATTTCGTCGTAGCCGTCGCCGTCCAAGTCGCCGACCAACATCTGCGCGCCGAGGTAATCGGCGAATAGGAGAGGCGGCGCCAAGCGGCCGCCGAACATTTCCGCCGGAGTCACCCGGAAGTGACCGGCGAAGGGGCCTGCCTCGTGCCACACCCAGCATGGGCCGATTCCCTCCAGCTTGCAGCTCAGGATGCCACTGGGGACGTTGAAGGCCGGCGCGCGGCTCTGGGGCGTCGGGCTGCCCTGGGCGATCCGAACGGGTTCGGGGATGCTCCCGCTGCTCGGGCGGGCCAGGAGCAGGCCGTTCTGGAGCAGCGGCAGCTTGGTGAGCCTGTAGCGTTCCTTCTCCCATCCGCTGCACCGGTGCAGGGCCAGAAAGCCCCCCGGTTCCAGCTCGCAGGCGTGCAGCGAGGTGTAGAAGCCGCAAAGGTGGCGTTGGGTCGCGGCCGTCACGTGCAAGCGTCCCTCCTCGAGGTCGACGTGGCCGACGGCCAGTCTCTGGTGCCTCCAGGCCCCGAAGGCGAAGGCGATCTCCTGGCCGGGCCGCGACGCATCGAAGTCCCCGAAGAGGAAGGACTCCATGTCGCTGGAGAGCTTCTGGTAGAAGAAGGAGCTCAGCGCGACCGGTGGTGCATCGGGATCGCCGAGCGCGTCCTCCGGCAGGCGGTAGGCCTCCAGCTCCCGTCCCAGCCAACCATCCCCCACCCACAGCTCGTTCTTGCCGTCCCCATCGACGTCTTGCGCGACTAGACAGCGAGTCTCGCCGGTATTCGGGGCTCCGGCGATCTTGCGCAGCACCTCCCCGGGGGCGAGAGAGAAGACCTCCACCCGACCGTGGCGGTACCCACCGATCGTCCAGGCGAGGATCAGCTCCATCCTTCCGTCGCCGGTGACGTCGGCGACGAGCGAGCGCCGCACCGACGCCTCGACCTGCGAGCCCTCGGGCTGCCAACGACCCCTGGCGACCTCCCTGGGCTCCTCGAGAGGTCGACCCTGGTCGTCGCACAGGGAGTAGGCCAACAAGCTCCCATCGGCCCCGACGCAGATGAGCTCGTCCCCCCCGTGCCCATCCAGGTCCCCCGCTGCGATGGGCTGGACCTCGAGGAAGTAGTCCACGGGGGGGAGCAGGGTGCTGTAGGCATTGAGCGCTCGCTGCGCGTACGCCCCGATCTCCTCGTTCGGCGTGAGGTCGAGCACGCGCTGGAAGGCCCTCGCCGCCTCGGCGAACTCGCATTGGGCTTCCAGCGCCCTGGCGAGCCCGAAGTGGACCACAGGCGAATCCTGAGCGAGGTCGAGGAGCTGCCGGGCCGTCTCGAAGCTCACCTCCGCCTGTGAGAAGCGTCCGCTCTCGAAGAGCGCTTCGCCCAGGTGGATCGCCCCGGCCAGCGCGCGCTCCTCGTCCTGCGGGCCCTCCCGGCACCTCGCCCAGACGAAGGCGCGCGCTCCCGCCTCTATCCTCGTCTGGATGGGGTCGGCGATCTCCGAGCTCTCCAGGCTCACCTCGGCGACCAGCAGCGCGGCGTCGCAGAGCTGCAGCGAGTAGGGCTCGAAGAACTCGACGAGCTCCCGATTCCGGCCATGGACCGCCTTGAACTGCAGCGGCTCCTCGAGCCTGGGCAGCGTCCGCTCGTACTCCTGGAACTCCGGCTCCATGGAGTTCGCGATGCGCACTGCCTCCCGGGGATCGCCCGGCAGGCAAGCCCGCGCGCGGGCCAGCCTCTCCGCGGCCCGCTGCTCCATCTCGCGCTTGTCCGCGATCACCTCGAGCATTTCGCTCTGCTCCTCCGCCACCGCCTCCCGGAGGTTCAACCACGGACGCCCCAAGGAGAGGTACAAGAGCGTGACCAGGACCACCAGCAGGCTGGCTGCGATCGCGGTGCTGGCCACCCAGTTGCGGCGGTAGAAGCGGGAGACGCGGTAGACCAGGCTCGGCGGCCGCGCCACGATCGGCTGGAAGCGGCGGATGCGGCCGAGCTCCTGTGCCAGCTCGAGCGCGGTCCCGTAGCGCTTGCTCACGTCGCCGGACATCGCCTTGCTCAGTACGACCGCCAGGTCGCGCGGGATGGCGGGATTGACACGGCGGGGATCGACCGGCTCCTGGGTCAGGATGGCGTGGTAGAGGGCTTCCCCCGTCCGCGAGCCGAAGGGACGCTGGAGCGTCAGGCATTCGTAGAGCGTCGCGCCCAAGGAGTAGACGTCCGCGCGCCGATCGACCTTTCCCTCCCGGGGCACGATCTGCTCCGGGGACATGTAGGCGGGCGTCCCCATCATCGCGCCGGTCGTGGTGAGCACCGATCCCTGCTCCTTGTCCTCGCGCGCGAGGCCGAAGTCCAGGATCACGGGGTGCCCATCGGGCGTGACCATGATGTTGGCGGGCTTGATGTCCCGGTGGATCAGTCCCGCCTCGTGCGCCGCGTGCAGGGCCAGGGCGGCCTCCTCGCCGAAGCGAACGAGCTCCGCGATCCTCCCGCCGCCCATGATCTGCCCCTCGTAGGGGGTGTTCTCAGGCGCATCGATGTCGACGCAGTTGGTACCACCGGGGGTGGGTGGGTCCTCCACGGCCGCGCGGATCCTGTGGTGCAGGGGTTCGCCCTGGACGTGCTGCATCGCGATGAAGGGCGCGCCCTCCTCTTCGCCGATCTCGTAGACGGTGCAGATGCCGGCGTGGTCGAGCTTGGATGCCGCGGCAGCTTCGCGTTCGAAGCGCTGGCGGGCCCGTCCGGAGAGGCTCATGCCCGTGGAGAGCACCTTGAGCGCGACCATCCGGTCGAGGCGGGTGTCGTGGGCGAGGAAGACGCGGCCCTGTCCCCCCGCTCCGATCTCCTCGACGACCCGATAGGAGCCGAAGCTGCGCCCCACCACCGAGGGGGACGTCGCGCTTTGGGGCGAGCGCACGCAATCCGCAGCCACCTGGTCGACGACGTGCTCGAAGGTGTCGCCGGACCCCTCGTGACTGGCCAGCAGGGACTCCACCTCGAGGCGCAACTCGTCGTCGCCGCCGCAGGCCTCGGCCAGGAACGCGCCCCGCGCCTCCGCGGGCAGGGCACAGGCCTGGTCGAACAGCGCCTCGACGCGATTCCACCCCTGCGAACTCATTCGCTCTCCTCCACGAACGGCCCCTGCCGGAGCCGCGTCCTCCTTTCCACGCCGTTCCGTTCTCCGCCTTCGACCCGCTGAGCCTCTGCGGGGACCTCTGCCGGCGCTGTTCGGCAGTTTCGCACGCCTCTCCTCTCCCCGCAATGGACCGCGGTGAGGGAGGGTGTAGGGTGGGCCGATACGACGACCTCTCCCCGGAGCCCCCATGAAAACCACCTTCCTCCTCCTCACCCTCGCGGCACTGCCCTTCGCCATGCCGCAGGAGAAGGAGCCCGTGCCCACTCCCCCGCCCGTCCCCGCGGTCGGGAAGTCCGCCCCCGCCTTCCGCCTCAACGACCACACCGGCCGAGCCGTGGCGGTCGGGGGGAAGGCCGAGCGCTGGACCGTGCTCGCCTTCTACCCCAAGGCGATGACGCCCGGGTGAATCCGCGAGGTCTGTTCGCTGCGGGACGCAGCGATGGGGTTCGAGGAACTGAACGCGAAGGTGCTGGGGATCAGCGTCGATCCGGTGCGCAGCCAGGCGCATTTCCACAAGGAGAAGGAGCTGAACTTCCCACTCCTCTCCGACCCGGACGGCAGCGCGGCGCGCAAGTACGGCGTGCTCTTCAAGCAGACCTTCGCCAAGCGGGTGACCTTCCTGATCGATCCCCGGGGCATCCTGCGCCACGTGGACGACGGCGTGCAGGTCGCGAGCCACGGGGAGGACGTCCTCGAGGTGCTCTACGAGCTGCAGGAGGACTGAGGCGGGGGATTCGCAGGGCGAACGCCGCGCAGGGTCACCGCCCGTGGTGCCCGCGGATGGCACCGATTTCCCGGATCGGCTCACGCATCGTCCAAGCTGACGAGCAGCACGTCGCGACCTCCCGCGCTGCCGACGGTCGTGTGCCCCGTGAAGACGCACCCCCCGCCGGGCACGGCCCGCACGGTGTAGCCGAAGCTCTCCCCCGGGATCGTCGGCAACACCTCCTGCTGCCAGAGGAGCTGACCCGCGGGGTCGGTCTTGACCAACAGGGCGGCGGTCTCACCCGTGCCGACGTACTCGGTGAACCCGACCAGGAAGAACCCGCCGTCCTCGTCCTCCTCGCCGGTCAGCGTGTGGTTCCGGCCGGCGAGGGGGATCACGCGCCGCCAGCGGAGCGCGCCCTGCTCGTCGATCTTGACCAGCAGCGGATCGTCCCCTGCGGTCGCGAAGCTCGTGGTGTACCCGGTCATGACGAAGGCGCCGTCCGCAGTTCGACTGATGCCGTGTCCGACGTCGGAGGCCGCTCCACCGAAGGTCCGGGTCCAAACCACCTGGCCGTCCCGGTCCGTCTTCACCACGTAGGCGTCGCGGTCACCGGCGCCGTAGCTGTAGGTCTGGCCCGCGAGCATGAAGCCGCCGTCCGACGCCGGGGCGACCGCGAAGCAGCGGTCGCCCGCCGGCCCGCCGTGCGTTCGCGACCACAGCTCGTTCCCGTCGCCGTCGATCCTGACCAAGAGGAAGTCCTCCTCCCCCGCCCCTGAACCGGTGGTCTCTCCGGCGAGCAGGAAGCCACCATCGCGCGTCGCGCTCAGGGCCCAGCACAGGTCGTCCCCCGCCCCGCCGTAGGTGCGCGACCAGCGGACGTCGCCGCGCCCGTCGGTCCGGACGACGTAGAAGTCGTAGCCGCCGGCGCCGAAGCTCTGCGTGTAGCCCGCGAGCAGGAAGCCGTCCGCCGTCTCGAGTACCGACCATCCGTTGTCGGTGCCGGGCCCCCCGTACGCCCGGGACCACAGCACTGCCCCGGCGGAGTCGGTCCGCACCAGGTACACGTCGTCCCCGCCGTGGCCGAAGCTCCGGGTGACTCCGACGACGGCGAAGCCTCCATCGCTCGTGGGGCTGACGTGGACACCCCGGTCGAACTCAGCCCCTCCGTAGCGCTCCACGAAGCGCTCGGGGAGCGGCGCGCACAGACCACAGGCCAGGGCACTGACGACAATCAAGGGAAGCATGCTCACGTTCCTTTCGACGTCAGCAGCCAGGCGCGCCGCGATCGAGTCCACCGTACTTCGGGCGGCGCGGCGGCGCACTCCCTGGGCCCCCCCGGAAGGTACGACCACCTGGGTGGTAGACGTAAATCCAGTAAAGACAGCATATTACGAAAACTCGGACATCTCTTTCGGAGGGATCGGTAGCCGACCTGCAACCTGGGTGGTATTACGGACCATCCCCCCCCACCGAACCGACCATGGCCTCACCCCACCGACTCGGAGACCTCCAACTCGCCATCCTGCGCGTCCTCTGGCAGCGGGATGGCGCAACCGTCGTGCAGGTGCACGAGGAACTGGTCAAGGCGCGCGAGCTGAGCTCGAGCACCGTGGGGACGATGCTGCAGAAGATGGAGCGCCGGGGGATCGTGCGCCATCGGCGCGACGGGCGGCGCTACGTCTACCGGGCGACGGTCAGCGAGCCGGAGGTGCGGCGCGGGATGGTCGTCGACCTCACCCGCCGCCTCTTCGGTGGGGACCCGCTCGCCCTCCTGGGGCACCTGGTGCGCGAGGAGGAGTTGGACGGCAGCGACCTCGACGCCCTGCGCGCGGAGATCGAGCGCCGTCAGGCCGAGGAGGAGGAGGGGCAGCGATGAGCACCGAAGCGATGCTCGCCTGGGGGCTGACCTACCTCCTGCACAGCACGATCCTGATCGGCGCGGCGTGGACGGCGACGCGCTGCGGGCTGTTGCGTCGCCTCGCGACGCGCGAGTGGTGTTGGCGGGCGGCGCTCCTGGGAGGGGTGCTGAGCGCCAGTCTGCAGACCGTGGGGGGCGTGCGCCCTTGGATGGGATCCGCGCCCCTGCCCGAGCAACTCGGTGCGGCGGTCACGCGCACTCCCGCCGCGCCGCCCGAGCCCCGTCGGGCAGTGTCGGCGCACCTCCCGGTCGCGTCGGTTCGCGCCATCGCAGGGGAAGCCCCCGCCGCGCCCACCTCCGCGCCTCTCCCCACACCGACGCACGAACGCGACGTCACCCCCGCCCTCGCCATGCTCCTGATCGGCCTCCTGGGGATCGCCTCGGGCCTGCGCTCCCAGCGCGCCCTCGGTCGCCGGCGGCCGGTCGCGGAGGGCCCCTGGCAGGAGGCGCTCGCGCGGCTGACGCGCGACGCGGGGGTGCGACGTCGCGTGCGACTCACCGTCTCGGATCGGCTGAGCGCCCCGGTCGCCTTCGGAGTCCTGCGCCCGGAGATCTGCCTCCCCGCGCGGGCCCTGAGCGACCTCGATCCGGAACTCGCCCGACCCACCCTGGCCCACGAGCTGGCTCACGTGGTGCGCCTCGATCCCCTGTGGTTGGGGTTGGCCCACGTGGCGCGCACCCTGCTCTTCGTCCAGCCCCTGAATCGCCTGGCGACGCGGGAGCTGACGCACCTCGCGGAGCTCGCCGCCGACGACTGGGCGGCGCGCCGCTCCGGGGACCGCTTCGCCCTGGCGCGCACCCTGACCGAGGTGGCGAGCTGGCTGCGGCGCAGGGAGCCAGCCGCGGCGGCCTGCGCCATGGTCCGTCGCAGGGGACGGCTCGAGCAGCGCGTGCGGCGCATCCTCGACGCCACCCCCGAGCTGCGGCGGCCGCGGGCGCGCTTCGCCGCCCTCCTGCTGCCGATCCTCGCGCCGCTGGCCTTGCCGGCCCTGGCGACCGAACCGCCTCCCGCCGAGCCCCCGGGCGCCTGGGCCGCCGCGGCGGAACGGGCCGAGGCGCTCGAGCGCCAGACCGGAGCCCTGCTGCGCAGCGTGCTGAGCCTGCCCGCCGAGCGGGAGGTCGAGCGCTTCGAGCTCATCGAACGCGCCCTCCACCTGCGCTCCCAGGCGCGCCGACTGCGCGCCGTCGCCGACGCGGCGGCGCTTCCCGAACACCCTTGAACCCGGATGCAGACCATGAAAGCCACCTTGATCACCGGAATGCTGCTGGCCGGCGCCGCCGTGCCGACCCTGGGCGCCCTCTCCTTCGGGGGTGACCCCTCCTCGCCCTCCTCCCCGTCCTCGCCCGCCGTGGTCGAGGTCCCCGGCGACCCGCAAGACGAGCTGGAAGCCCTGCGGGCGCGCTACCGCGAGCTGGAGACGATCCTCCGGCAGAACGAGATGCAGTTCGAGCTACAGAGGCTCGAACAGTCGGTCTCCCGCGAACGGGAGATGCGCGCCCGTCAGTGGGAGTTCGAACAGCAACGCCAGAGGATGGAGGCGGAACGCGAGGATCTGGAGAGCCAGTTCCACCGGCAACTCGAGCAGGTGGAGATGCGGCACGAGCTCGCGGCGGAGCGGCTGGACCGTTCGATCAACGATCTCGAGCAGGACTACCATTTCGCCGGCGAGCAGGCGGAGCGCGCCTTCGAGCTGCAGACTCAGATGCGCCTCCAGGAGCTCTCCGACGAGCGCGAGATGGAGCTCGTCATGGCGCAGCTGGAGCTCGAGTGGGCCCAGCAGGAACAGGAGCTCTTGGCCCAGATGCGCGATCAGCGCCGGGCCCGCGAAGAGCAAGCGGCGGAGCTCTACGACGCCATGGCCCACGAGCGCGAGGACTACGAAGTCGAGGGGCGCATGCGGATGCGGGAGTTCGATCAGCAACTGGCCCAGATGGAGTTCACCATCCAAGGGGAGCTGGAGGAGAACGAAGCCCGAGCCGAGTTGGAGATGGTGCGCGCCGAGATGGAGGCGGAGCGCAGCCGCATCGAGCTCGAGGGGGAGATGGAGGCGCTCGAGCGGCGCATGCATGAGCTGGAGGAGTGCGAGGCCCCCTGTGAGCTGCAGGGCGACATCGGACACGTCGAGGAGCTCCACCACGCCCTCGACGACCTGCAGCGGCAGGTCGACGAGCTGCGCGAGGAGATCGACCGCATCTGGGCGGTGATCGGAGAGAAGCAGGGCGGGAAGGAGGACGGCAAGGTCGTCGACGGCGGCACCCGCTGAGGCGGGGCCGCGCGCGCGTCACCACTCGCCGAGCAACGGATCGCCCTGCTCGCGCATGAGCTCGAGGAGCTCGCGCGCCAGCCTCTCCCGAACGGGTGCGAATTCCGCGACGCCGGCGAGGTTCTCGAGCTCGTGCGGGTCCCTGGAGAGGTCGTAGAGCTCCTCGCTCGGCCGCTGCACGTAGGCTCGCACGCGCTCGGCCAGCGCCTCGTCGGTCGCGGTCGCCGCGACGATCGCGCGCCAGGACGCGGACGTGCGCATCACGGCGTTCTCGAAGCGCGCCTCGGGCCTCAGGTTGCGGATGTACTTCCAGTCGCCCGACCGGAGCGAGCGCGAGGGCACTTCGGGCTCGATGCGGTGGCTGGTGTGCGAGCCGAAGATCGCGCCGCGGTGCTCGTCGGTCTCCCCGCGCAGGAGGGGCGCGAAGGAGCGTCCGTCGAGATCGTCCGGGACCTGTGCGCCGGCGAGGTCGAGCAGCGTCGGCAGGAGGTCCCCGAGGCTCACCAGCGCCGGCGTGGCGCGACCCGCCTCGATCGTGCCGGGCCAGCGGCACAGCAGCGGCACGTGCAGGCCGGCCTCGTAGAGGGTCGTCTTCGCGAAGGGGAAGGGAGCTCCGTGATCCGCGGTGTGCACCACCAAGAGCCGCTCGGAGGGCACCTCCGCCTCCAGGACCTCGAGCATGCACCCGATCGTCACGTCCAGCCGGCGCAGCGAATCGGCGAAGCGCGCCAACTCGCCCCGCACCTCGGGCAGGTCGGGCAGGAAACCCGGGACGGCGACGGCGGCGGGATCGTGGGGCGTCTCCGGCACGCTCGCCATCCCCGTCGGCGCGCCGTCGGTCGGGAAGGGGTAGTGGGCGTCCCTGAGGTTGACCATCAGGCAGAAGGGCCGCGGATCGTCCTGGGCGAGGAACGCCTCGAGCTGCTCCACGTACCAGCGCACCGAACGCGCGCCGGGGTCGTTCGGCAGCGCGCGCGCGAAGAAGTCGAACTGGAAGCGCTCGAGCGGCTTGCCCCCCAGCTTGCCGATCATCCCCGTGCGGTAGCCCGCGGGGCCCAGCAGATCGCTCCAGATGGGAACCTCCGGGGCGATCGGTTCGAAGCCGGGGCAGCCGTTGCGCGCGGGGAAGCGGCCGGTGTAGAGCACGGCGCGTGAGGCGGTGCAGACCGCCGTCGTCGCGTAGGCGCAGTCGAAGCGGATCCCCTCCGCGGCGAGCCGATCGAGGGTGGGGGTCGTGACGGAGGAGTGGCCGTAGGCCCCCAGGAAGAGCCCCTGGTCGTCCGCCACGAAGATCACGACGTCGGGAGCGCGGATCACCTCCGGGCGCGGGCTGTCCGAACCGCAGGAGCCGCACAGGAGCAGGAGCAGCAGGAATAGGATCCGAAGGCCCACGGGCGGACGGTATCCCCGCTCCGATCCCCTGTCCAGGGAGCCGGATCAGCGCAGACCCAGCTCCACCGCCCTGCGGACGAGGTCGCAGAATTCGGCGCGGCGGCCGTCCCGGTCCTCCCCCAGCGCCTCGAGCGCCCAGCGGGAGATGGTCTCCGGATCGGCCGTGCCGCGGTGGGGTGAGCCGCGCAGGAGCGTACCGAAGGCGGCCACGGCGGCGGCGAAGCGGGTGTCCCGGGAGAGCTCCTCGAAGGCGAGCCCTGCGTCGACGACCGGCACGCGCAGCTCGCGGCTGGCGCTCCCGCCGGGTGCTTGGTAGCGCACGCGGACCTCGCACAGCTCGCCGTCGGTGGGGATCACCTCCCGCTCGGGCGCGGCGTACTTCGAGGGGCTGACCCCCGGCACCACCCCGCCGGCGGCGGGCAGGAGCTCGTAGAGGGCGGTCACCCGGTGCCCGGCCCCGAGCTCCCCCGCGTCCTTCTGGTCGTCCTGGAAGTCCTGCGCCGCCAGGGCGCGGTTCTCGTAGCCGATCAGCCGGTAGGCGGCGACCTGGGCTCGATTGAAGTCGATCTGCAGCTTGACGTCCTCGGCGATCGTCTCGAGGGTGCCCGCCAGCTCGTCGACCAGCACGCGCTGCGCCTCGCGCAGGCCGTCGATGTAGGCGTAGTTGCCGTCGCCGCGGCCCGACAGGACCTCGAGCTTGGAGTCCTTGAGGTTGCCGCTGCCGAAGCCGAGCACGGTCAGGTGCACCCCCGACCGGGCCTTCTCGGCGATCAGCTCCTCGAGGGCGCCTTCGCTCGAGGCCCCCACGTTGAAGTCCCCGTCGGTGGCGAGCAGGACGCGGTTGATGCCCTCTTCGAGGAAGCGCTCGCTCGCCAAGCGGTAGGCGAGCCCGAGGCCCGATTCGCCGTTGGTCGACCCGTGGGCGGAGAGGCGGTCGATCGCCTCGCGCAGGACGGCGCGCTCAGAGCCGCGCACCGGCGGCAGGTGCACCCGGGCTTGGTCCGAGTAGGTGACGATGGCGACCGAATCCTCCTCGGTCAGGTTGGCGATCAGGAGGCGCAGGGCGTCCTTGAGCAGGGGGAGCTTCGCCGCTGCCTTCATCGAGCCGGAGACGTCCAGCAGGAACACCAGGTTGGCGGGCTGGCGCCCTTCCTCGGCGGGGGGAATCCCCTGGAGCCCGACGCGCAGCAGGCGGGCGTCGCGATTCCAGGGGCAGGCTCCCACCTCGACGTCGATCGCGAGGGGGTGTTCCCCCTCGGGGAGGGGGTAGTCGTAGTGGAAGTAGTTGATCATCTCCTCGACCCGCACCGCGTCCCGGGGAGGGAGCCGGCCCTGGGCGAGGAAGCGCCGCAGGTTGGCGTAGCCCGCGCTGTCGACGTCGATCGAGAAGGTGGAGAAGGGGAAGACGCGCGGGTCGCGGAAGGTGTTTTCGACCAGGTGCTGGTAGGCCTCGGTGCCGGGCGCGGGGAGGTCGTCGGGCACATACCAGGAGGGGCTGATGGCCAAGGGAGGCCATTCCAGGCCCTCGACCTCCACGTTCGCAATGACCTCTTCGTCGAGGTCAAAGCCCATATCTTCGTACCGGTAGATGATCTTGACACGACCGCCTATGTGTTCGTCGGCGGGATCGGGCCGTGTCAGCTCCTGGACGAGGTCGTCCAAGTCGGACCACTGCACCTCGTCGGCGCCGACCAGGAACCCGCCGCTCTCTTCGCCGAGGTAGGCCATCCCCTCCACCCCCCCCAGGAAATCTATCCCGTCCACCCTGGCGGACTCGACGTCGGTGCCCGATGGACTCCGTTCCTCGCCATCAGCACCCCATCCGATCCATACCCCGACCGCGGCGACCACCCCCGCCGCCACGGCCATGGCGGCCAAGTTCCCCACTCTCACCGAGAAGAACCTCCGCCGGCGCCCTGCCCGCGCCTCGATCAACGCGCGCTGAAAGGACCTCAATCCGACCGCCGTCCCCTCCTCCGCGAAGCCCCCCTCGAGCAGGGCCGCCGTCGCGCGCACCTCCTCGACCTCCTCCCCCAGCCGCGGCTCCTCCGCCAGCCACCCTTCGACGAGCGCCGCCTCCTCCGGCGGGAGCTCCCCGAGGGCGTAGGCCGTCAACTTCGTTCCGTCGCGTCGCACGCCGGCACTCCTTTCCCGTCCAACCGCTCCCTGAGCCCCCGAATCCCCGCGTGGACGAGCCAGCCGACGGTGCCGACCGTCTCCCCCATCACTCCGGCGATCTCCCGGTAGGAGAGGCCGTGCTGGAACTTGAGGCGCAGCACCTCGTGTTGCTTGGCGGGCAGCTCCCGCGCGTGGGCGAGGACGCTCTGCGCCTCGTCCTCGAGATCCACCGCCGCGGTCGTCGCCGCGGGATCCCCCCCGCGCCTGTGGGCGTCTTCGTCTGTCAGGTCGGTCATCCGGTCCTCCTTGCGCCGGACGTCGAGGGCGCGGTTGCGAGTGACCCGGAAGAGCCACTGCCGCAAGTGCCCATCCACGTCCCGTGGGCGCACTTCACAGAGCCGGAGGAAGACGTCCTGCACCACGTCGCGCGCGCGCTCCAGATCCCCATCGAGCAGCCGCAGGGCGTAGCCCACCAGGTCACGCTCGTGGCGCTCTAGGGCCGCGCCGATCCAGAGGCGTCGGTCGTCGGGGGTCGCTGGTTCGCGCATGCAGGTGTGGGCCAGGTCTCACTCCGTACGGAGGGATGACGATCGGGGAGGGGGGCGTCTTGGCCGCCGAGCGCAAAAACGTCCGAAACCCCGCAACGACAACGCCTTGCGGCGCTCGCGCCCCCTACGACATCCCCACCGGATCGACGTCGATCGCCACCCGCGGGCGCGCCGTCTCCGCCGCCAGCTCCACCAGGGCGGCGCGGGCGGCGGGGAGCGCGGGGCTCCCCTCGGGGGCCTTGACCAGGACGTGCAGCCGGTGGCGGCCACGGACCAGGGAGAGGGGTGCCGGCGCGGGACCGAGGACGGTGGCGCCGAGCGCCGTGACGCGCTCCGAAAGCTCGGCGGCGAAGCGCTGGGCGGCGGCGCGCACCCGCGCCTCGTCCTCGTCCTCGAGCAGGACGCGGATCAGGCGACCGAAGGGCGGGTAGCCGAGCTCCTGGCGCATCTCCATCTCGAGGGAGGCGAAGGTCTCGTAGTCGTGGCGGGCGGACTGGACGATGGCGGGGTGCTCGGGGGCGGCGGTCTGGACCACGGTGTGCCCGACGAGCTCGCCGCGCCCGCTGCGGCCCGCCACCTGGGAGACGAGCTGGAAGGTGCGCTCGGCGGAGCGGAAGTCGGGCAGGTGCAGGGTGGAGTCCGCCGAGACGATGCCCACCACCGTGACGCGCGGGAAGTCGAGCCCCTTGGCGATCATCTGGGTGCCGACCAGCACGTCGATCTCGCCGCGGCCGAAGGCGGCCAGGCGCTCCTCGTAGTCCTCGCGCCGCAGCATGGTGTCGGAGTCCATGCGGCCGATCACCGCCTGGGGGAAGAGCTCGGCGATGGCGTCCTCGACCCGCTCGCTGCCGGTGCCGAGGAAGCGCAGGCCGGGGGCGCTGCAGGTGGGGCACTCCCGCGGCGGGACGAGCTCGTCGCAGCAGGTGTGACAGACGAGCCTCCGCTGGCGCTTGTGGTAGTTCAAAGACACGTCGCACTGGCGGCACTTGACCGTCTCGCCGCAGGCCTTGCACCACAAGACCGGCGACCAACCGCGGCGATTGAGAAAGAGGATCGCCTGCTCGCCGCGCTCCAGGGCCTCGCTGAGACGACGCGCCAGGGCGCGCGAGAAGAGCGCCGGCGTCTTGGTCTCCGCCACCTCGGCGCGCATGTCGATCACCTGCACCGCGGGGGGCGCGCCGCCGTGCACGCGCAGGGGCAGGCGCGCCAGCTCGTAGCGGCCGCGGGCGGCGTTGGACCAGCTCTCCAGAGCGGGGGTGGCGGAGCCCAGAACGCAGACCGCATCGGTCATCCGCGCCCGCATCACCGCCACGTCGCGGGCGTGGTAGCGGGGCGCGCTGGACTGCTTGAAGGAGGGCTCGTGCTCCTCGTCGACCACGATCACCCCCAGGTCCTTGACCGGGGCGAAGACCGCCGAGCGCGCGCCGACCACCACCCGCGCCTCGCCGCGCCGCACGCGGTGCCACATCTCCAGCCGCTGGGCGTCGGTCATGCGGCTGTGCAGCACCGCCACCTGGCCGAAGCGCGCGCGGAACCAGCTCACCGTCTGGGGGGTGAGCGCGATCTCCGGCACCAGGACGATCGCGCCGCGGCCCGCCTCCAGGGCGCGCTCGATGGCGCGCAGGTAGACCTCGGTCTTGCCGCTGCCGGTGACGCCGAAGAGGAGCACGGTGGCGCTGCGGCGCGCGTGCAGGTGGCCCTCGATGCGGGCGATCGCCTCGCTCTGGGCCTCGGTCAGTCGTTCGGGGGGGCGCCGTTCGGCGCCCGCGCCGCGACCGTCCCCCGCGAGCAGGCGGTCGGGGGCCGCCTCCACCCGCTCCACCACCACCCAGCCCTTGCGCACCAGGGTGCGCAGGGGGGAGTCGGAGACGTTGACGCGGCGCAGGACCTCGCGCCGCTCCAGCGGTCCGCTGGCGTCGAGCAGGGTGCGCAGGAGGCGGTGCTGCTTGGGGAAGGTCTCCTCCAGGCTCTCGAGCTCGCCCTCCCCCACTCCGTCGGCGGCGGCCACCATCGCCACCTTGCGTCGCCCCCCCTCGCGCTTCAGGGCGGCGGGCAGGACCGCGGCCAGGGCCTCGCCCCAGGAACAGGCGTAGTAGCCCGCCATCCAGCGCGTCAGCTCGAGCAGCTCCGCGTCGACCACCGGCTCGGGGTCGAGCACCTCGCTCACCCGCCGCAGGCGCCCGGCGGGGAGCTCGGTGCTGCCGTGCAGGGCGACGCAGACCCCCACCTCGCGCCGGCCGGAGAAGGGCACCGCCACCCGCACCCCCGGCTCGAGGAGCTGCGCGAGCTCGACGGGCACCGAGTAGGTGAACTCGCAGCGCATCGGCCGGTTGAGCGCCACGTCGCAGTACACCCCGCGCGCCAAGGGCGGCCGGCGCGCTTTGCGTCGCGCCGCGCGCGGGGCGCGGGCGGGCTGGGCCTCGGGGAAGAGGCCGGGTTGCTCTCGGGGTTCGGGCACGGGGTCAGGCGTCGCGGGACGCGATCACGAGGGAGATGTCCGCCGGGAACTCCTCGCCGTCGGCGTGCGCCTCGAGGCTGGTGAGGATCCCGTTCAACATGACCTCCGGTTCCTCCTCCGCGTAACGGGCCACCAGCCGGTAGAGGGGCTTTTCGCCGTACTCCTCCCCGTCGCGGCTCTGCACCAGCACCGGACCGGTGGTCGAGAGGACCAGCCGGTCCCCCGGGCTCAGGGGTACGCGGACCGTCTCCAGGCCGCGCTCGAAGATGGGACCCTTGTCGAAGCCCAGGGCGATCCCTCCCGGCTGCACCAGCCGGACCTGGCGGTCCTCGGCGCTGTAGCGCACCAGGGGCAGCTTGTGGCCGGCGCAGGCGACGGTGGCGACGTTCTCGCTGGGATCGAGCACCACCACCAAGGCGGTGACGTACATCCCCCGCCGCACGTCCTGCGCCAGGGCGCGGTTGATCGTGAAGAGGTCCTCCGCCAGGCTGCCGGAGCGACCCAGCTCGGAGCGCAGGTAGGCGCGGGCGGTGGCTCCCACCAGGGCGCCGGGCACGCCGTGGCCGCTGACCTCGCAGATCAGCATCACGACCTTGTCCCCCACCTGCACGAAGTCGTGGAAGTCCCCCCCCGCCTCGGAGGCGTCGAGGTGCAGGTCGGCGATGGTGAAGCCCGGGGCTTCGGGGCAGTGGTCGGGGAGCAGCGCCTCGCGCACGCCCAGGGCGACCTCCCGCTCGCGCTCGCGCATCCCGAGCTGGACTTCCTGGTCCTGGGCCTCCTCGAGGGACTGGGCCATGCGGTCGATCTGGCGCGCCAGGTGCTGGACCTCCCCCCCCCCGCGCACGCGGGTGCGGTGGTGCAGGTTGCCGCGCGCGATCGAGCGCACGTCGTCGACCAGGGTCTCGATCGGCTTGGTGATCTGCTTCGACACGCCGAAGGCCACCCCTGTGCCGACCGCCAGGATCGCCGCGGTGACCAGGAGGATCAGGCCGAAGAGGCTGTGCTCCTGCCCGCCGTAGCGGTCCGCCAAGGCGACCAGGTCGATGCCCCCCTCGGGGCGCACCAGGACCCCGGGCTCGCCCGCCGCGCTGCTGCCCTCCTTGAAGCGGATCGGGAAGCGCGTGACCCCCCCGGTGACGACGGCGTTGGTGCCGCGCTGCTCGTAGGCGGTGGGGTGGGCGTGGTCGAGGCGATTCAACACCTCCGACTCATGGAGCCTCCATTGACTCGTTTCGCGGTCCACCTCGCGCGCGGCGCGTACGACGTCGCGGCGACTGCTCGCCTTGCTGCGATGGGCCTCGGCGGTCAGCTGGGCGGCGCGGTTGAGGACGCTCGTGGTGGCCTTGCCGAGGGCGTCGCGGCTCTTGTCGAGCAGGAAGAAGCCGGCGGCGGTCATCACCACCAACATGGCGGTGGACATCCAGAGACAGAAGCGGCCCGCGATCGAGAGGCCGCCGCCGCGGGGTGTGCCTCGTCCCGAACTCACCGGAGCTCCCACATCGTCGCCTCACCCAGGGTCGCGCGAGCCAACGCCAGAATGGCGAAGCCGAACAGCCCGGCAACCAGGTCGTCCAGCAGTATGCCGTCTCCTCCCCCGATGCGCTCCATCCGCCTGACGGGACCCGGCTTCCAGACATCGAAGAGGCGGAAGAGGGCGAAGGCCATCACCAGGGCCAGGAGGCTCGGGCCTCGGATCCAGGCCACGGTCACCAGGTAGCCCAGGACCTCGTCCAAGACGAAGATGCCGGGGTCCTTCCCCGCCGTGCGCTCGGCCCAGGGGGCCAGGGTGCGGCCGACGGCGTAGATCACGGCGCAGACCAAGAGGATCCAGAGCAGGAAGAGGTCGGTCCCGGCCAGGGCCCAGGCGATCAGGACTCCCCCCAGGGTCCCCACGGTGCCGGGGGCGACGGGAGAGCAGCCCAGGAAGCCGCAGGAGACGATCGCCAGCTTGAGTCGATTCACGGGCGATCCGCCTGCGCCAGGGCCTGTTTGGTCTTCAGCACGTAGGAGAGCCCCGAGCCCAGCGTGGAGAGCAGGGTGGCCCACACCAGAATGTGCGCCAGGACGCTCCAGAAGGTGAACCAGCCCGAGGGCCAGGGGTAGGCGTACAGCCAGAGCAGGCACCCCACCGCGTGGCACTGCACGATCATCTTGGCCTTGCCGAAGTTGTCGGCGGGGAACTGGCCGCCCACGCTCTCGACGTAGCCGCGGATACCGGTGACCAGGAACTCCCGTGCCAGGATCACCACCACCATCCAAGCCGGGAGCCAGGGACGACTCCAGGGCATGGTGGCCGCGAAGATCATCGTGCCCAGGATCAGGACCTTGTCGGTGAAGGGATCGGCGATGCGCCCGAAGGCGGTGATGTGGCTGTCGCGCCGCGCCAGGTAGCCGTCGAGGAAGTCGGTGGAGGCCACCACCACGAAGAGCCAGAAGGCGAGCGTGATCCAGCCGCGCACCTCCGGGATGGCGCTGGTTGGGCGATCCCCCACCAGGGCCAGGAGCAGGAAGAGCAGGATGGCACCCGCGAAGCGGATGGCGGTGATGCGGTTCGGCCAGTGGGTGAAGACGCCCATGTCGATCAGGTACGTACGACCAGGTTCAGCTCGTCGGTGACGCCCTCCACGCGGCCTCGGCGGCGGTCGCCGACGGCGGCGTCGGGGGCGGAGAGAAAGGCCACGGGGTCGACCTCGGGAGCGTCCATCGCGGTGTGGCCGAGGGCGATCCCCGCTGCGCCGGGGGCCTCGTCCACGAGCACCTCGACCGTCTCGTCGATCCAGGCGCGCTGGAGCTCTCCCAGGACCTCGTCCCGCACGGCGAGCAGGACGCCGAGCCGCTCCTCGGCCAGCTCGGCGGAGACGGTGTCCTCCAGGTCGGCGGCGGGGGTGCCCTCCTCGCGGGAGTAGACGAAGGCCCCCATGCGACCCAAGCGGTACTCGCGCGTGAAGGCCAGGAGGTCCTCGAAGTCGGCGTCGGTCTCGCCGGGGAATCCGACCAGCAGGGTGCTGCGCAGGGTGATCCCGGGGACCTCCTCGAAGAGCCGGTCGAGGGTACGCCGCACCTGCTCGCCGCTGCCGGCGCGCCCCATGGCGCGCAGGACCGAGCTGGAGCTGTGCTGGACCGGGATGTCGAGGTAGGGGACGACCTTGTCGTGGTCGCGCAGCAGGGGCGTCAGCTCCCAGGGGAAGCGGTTGGGGTAGGCGTACATCAACCGCAGGCGGAAGTCCCCGTCGAGCTCGGCCAGGGCTTCGATCAAGCGGGGCAGCTCGAGGCCGATGTCGCGGCCCCAGGCGGTGGAGTCCTCGGAGACGAGCACCAGCTCGCGCACCCCCGTGGCGACCAGCTCGGCGGCCTCCTCCCTGAGCGCCTCGATCGGCTTGGAGCGGTGCGGGCCGCGGATCGCGGGGATGGCGCAGAAGGCGCAGCTGTGGTCGCAGCCGTGGGAGATGCGCAGGTAAGCGTAGGAGGCGGGGGTGGAGAGGAGCCGGGCTCCCTCGCGCTCCGGCGGCCGCAGCCCCGGGCCGTCCAGGTAGCTCGTCGCCAGGCGCTCCCCGTCCATCAGCCGGCGCACACTGCGCGCCAGCTCCCGGTAGTCGGAGATCTCGGCGAAGAGGTCGACCTCGGGGAACTCCTCCGCCAGGGCGCGCTTGTAGCGCTGCACCAGACAGCCGGCGACCACCACGGCTTGGATCTCACCGGCGGCCTTGCGCTCGAGCAGCCCCTGCAGGGCGGCGTAGGACTCCTCCCGGGCGGGACCGATGAAGGAACAGGTGTTCAGCACCACCGTGTGGGCCAGCTCCGGGTCGCCGGAGACGATCAGGTCCTCCTCGGCGAGCCTGGCGAGGATCAGCTCGGAATCGATCAGGTTCCGAGCGCAGCCGAGATGGACGAGGGAGACGAAGGAGGAGATGGACACGGGCGGGAGGGTGGGCGGATCGGCGGCCGGGATGGGGCCGTTAGTGGTGTGATTCTCCCTGTTGGGGCATTCTGGCCGATCCCTGCGCGTTCGATGCAAGGCGCCGCGACGATGCGACTCCGCTGTGAGTCTCGGAGGCGCGGCAACGCCGCAGCGTGCGCGCAGGGGTCGG
>CAZDQL010000055.1:0-41747 GCA_964507325.1 uncultured Planctomycetaceae bacterium
CAATCGACACGCCGGACACACCCGCGTCCCACCCTCGTGAATAATTCGGGCTAGACACCCCTGACGAGCTCTCGGTCGTGACGCCCGCGGAGGAGGAGGAGACGGCAGGAGGCACCGCACCCGGTGCCGGAACGGGCGACTTCCCCGAGGACTGCGACTACAACACCGACGTGGCGGACGTCTGGGTGTACGACTCGGCGCTCAAGCCCCTGAACATGATCAACATGATCCTGTGCTACATGGCGCAGACCGCCGCGGGCCAGATGATCAACGAGGGCAACTACAACGCGTTGATCGACGCCTCGCTCGCCGACGAGGGCGGCAGCCAGGACACGGATGCGGGCCAATCCTCCGGCTCGAACGAGCCCGAGTACCAGATGTGGGTGGTCAACAGCACCCGCACCTCCGACACGTCCCCTCAGCACGTGAAGGTCTGGGTCCCCGATGACGACCCCGAGGACGACTGGGATCAGGTCATCCGCGTCAAGACGGTGGTGACCGAAGGCGTGACCGAAGAGAACCCGTTCGGCCAGTTCACCCTGAACTTCGCGGGGATCGACCCGGACGGTGGCAGCGTCCTGGACCCCATGATGCACGGAACCCTGATGACCAACGATCCCCTGAGCGGGAGCGTGGGCTTCAGCTTCTTCGAAAACCAGGGAGACGTGGACGAGGTCCAGGCCCCCGGCGATTACTCCCACCGGGTGCGCGTGAACGTCCAAATGAACGCGGATCAGTCCGAGGGCGAGGCCAAGATCCTCCAGCAGGAGCGCTTCAATCGGGGTGAGGGAGACTCCGGCCTGATCAGCAACGAGTACCTGATCGCCTTCAACGACCAGTACTTCCTGCGCCAGATCGACGGCGGCGACGAGGTGGTGTTCTCCCGCACCGACTACGAGGAGATGGCGTGGCGCTACGTCCTCTACAACGCGGACGGCGAGGATATCGGGAACCGCGTGGACCTCGAATCGGGCTTCGGCTTCCGCACCGAGAACGACGACTACGGCCACATCGGCTACTGGGGGATGTGGCTGCCCCCCGGGGTCACCGTCGAGGACGGGGACACGGTGTTCCGCGACGTCTACGGGGAGGACACCGAGGGCGAGTCCTACACCCTGGTCAAGTCTCCGGGTCGACTCATCAAGCACGAGAGGAACACGATCGACGTGGCCGATGTCGAGGACGATCCCTTCCGCTGGTGGGAGTGGGATCCGATCGGAGAAGAGGGCCACGAGTACATCATCGTGTACAGCGGCGGCCTCTGGCTGCGGATCTTCGAGGTGGACTGGGAGACGGGCGACAAGATCGAGATCGATCCGCCGACGGTGATCGACACCGAGACGATCGGCTACCTGAACATGTGGTCGGACAGCCTCGGTGGCCCCGCGGCCTGGGTGCACGACGATCCGCTGTTCGTCACCTACTTCGCCAAGACCTTCGTGAACGCGAGCGACGACCTCTTCACCTCAGCCTCGACGGCCACCCTGCTCGGTTTCGTCGATTGCTTGCGGTCGGAGCTGACCGCGGAGGAGGTCGAGATGGGCGACATCTTCATGGGGCACGCTCCGGACCTGGGGACGCCGCACGAGTTCGTGTTCTCCTCGGACGACCTGACGCTCTACTACGACCCGACGGGCACCGGCGATCCCCTGCTGCAGGTGGGGCTGGCGCCGGGTGAGATCCCGACCGAGGGTCCCAACCTGTGGGGCATGCACTCCGGACCGCTCGTGACCGACACCGCCGGACTGACGGACATCTGGGAAGTGTGGAACGCGGACGTCTTCTACTCCTACGAGACGGGACACAACACGTGGAACTGGTACGTCGGGCTCCTGGACGCGTTCGAGGAGCCGGTCGTGTTCGATCCTCCGATCCAGTTCACCTACACGCACTCGACCGCCAACGACCGCAATGGCGACGCGACCTACGACGGGAAGACGTTCTTCCTCGACTACGGCGGCCCCGGGGACCTCTGGGGTCTGCCCGAGGACGGCGTGGACCTGAACGACGACGGCAGCCCCGATCGCTGGTATCCCGTGGTGAGCCTCGCCGACGGCGTGCTGCTCGGCCCGACCGGCACCGAGTACGTCGTCAAGGCGATGGAGATCGAGCAGGCTCTCCAGGAGGACCCCTCCGGTGACGGCGAGCTCGACATCGTCGACGCGAGCAACCTCGTGCTGCCGGACGCCAGCGACTACGCTGCCCCCACCATCGGTGACAAGCCGGTGGTGGACGAGCCTCCGCGCGTCATCGCGGGCGAGGTCGTCGGCGACGACGACGACTGACCCGGCTCCCTCCGCCCCGACCGGCTTCCGAGTCCTCGCCCCCGGCAACCCACAAGGGGGGACCCGCCCGCCCGGGCACCCCGGTCAACCCCCCCCCCCGTACACCCCCCCAACCCCAGCACCCCCCCCCCCCCCGCCGTCTGTCCGGCGCCTCGGCGGGGCTCCCCCGGGGGGGGGGCCGGCCGCGCCGTGCCAGCCGGGTCAGCCGCGCGCCCGGCGGCAGGTGAGCCCGAGCACGGCGCACACGACGAGGCCGACGACGACCGCGATCATCCCCGCGAGTGAAGGTCCACCGATCACCTCCCCCGCGCCCGGCTTGGCGGCCAGGCCGAAGTTGTGGCAGAGGGACGCGCCCGCGAGGAGACCCATCACGGTCATGCTGGCGTCGCCGTTGCCCTGGCCGGAGGCGATCATTTGGCGGAAGGGGCAGCCGCCGAGCAGCACCGAGCCGAAGCCCACGAGGGCCATGCCGAGGAAGCCCCACAGGTGAGCACCGTGGGCGATGGGCGCGGCGCCGAGCTCGAACTGCGGGACGCTGCCGGGGAAGAAGGCGTCGACGGCCAGGTTGCCCAGGACCAGGGTGGGGAAGAGGGCCAGGTAGCCCTTCCAGAGCGCGGAGGGTTCGCCGAGCATCAGGTCGCGGTAGCCACCGGTGGTGCAGAAGCGCGAGCGCTGGCCCAGGAATCCGATCGCCAGGGCCGCGACGATCGAAACGAGGACAGGTGCGTGCCACTTCGTCTCGAGCAACCCCTGCGGGTCCTCCCCGGAGAGCGCAATCCAGGCGATCAGCACCACCGCGCCCAACGCGAGCACGGGCATCAGGAAAGCCGTCGGCCGTGCCTGATCGTGACCGGATCCCAGGCTGAAGCCGCGCCGGATGCAGAAGCTGCCGGCCGCGATACCGGCGAGGAGGCCCAGGAAGCCCACGCCGCCGCTCTGCCAGTCCCCACCCGCCAGTCGCAGCAGCATGCGGAAGGGGCAGCCGAGGAACACCAGCGCCCCGATCATGACGAACGCCCCCAGGGCGAAACGCAGGGCGGGAGAGGCGCCGCCCCGCGACCGCAGCTCGCCGTACGCGAGCGCCGAGACGAACGAGCCCAGGACGAAGGAGGGGATCTCCGGTCGCAGGTACTGCAAGCCGGCTGGCGCGGAGAAGAGCTGCAGGCCGCCCGCGAAATCGCGCAGGAAGCAGGCGGCGCAGATCCCCATGTTCGGGGGATTGCCCAGGCGCAGGAGCAGCACCGCAACCACTCCGAGGACGATCCCCGTGGCCACGGTCCAGCGGACGAGCCGCGATTCGGCGACATTCATGTGATTCGAATCCGACATTGCCTTGTCTTCGACCTGCCGAGCGGCTGGTGCTGCGGGACTCCGGCGTGCATCCAGTGCTCGAGGAAGGGCGGCAGGATAGGGTGGACGCAGCAATCCGCGTCTCGCTACGGCAGGAAAGTCACCGCGATCGCATTGGTCGTGTTCAGGCCGCTCCCGCAGCTCCCGGCGCCGTCGCGGTAGAAAACCTGGAAGTTCCACGTCTGTCCCGCCGCGATCCGACCGAGCGGCCCGAAGAGCGCGTGGCTCTCCGCGACGAGCCCGCGCCCCGCGACGATCGTCCCCGCATTGTCCGAGGCCGTGGGGGGGAAGCGGAAGGTCCCGACGCCACCGCCCGCGATGCACAGCCGGCCGTCACCCGCCGGCGTCGCGGCCGTTCCGGCGCCCATGACGAGCACGCCGGCGCTGTGGGGCGGCAGGGACGAGGCCGTGAGGACGAGGTCGTCGGTCGTGACGCTGGTCGTCCCGCAGGCGGCGAGCCACCCGCCGCTGGCGGTCGAGTTGGCGCAGCCCGCCGTGCTGTCCTCGTTCCCGCACGGACATCCCGTACCGAAGCAGTACGGGATCGCGTTGCCGGGGAGCGAGTAGACGTGCACGCCGCCGAAGCCTGCGAGCGGCTTCCAGCCCACGATCGGTGCCGTGACCATGGCGGTCTCGCCCTCGAGCGCCACGGCGTAGCCGAACCAGTCGTTCTTCTCGACCGACTCCGGAATGAGCTTCGCCGTTTGCACCCAGCCGGTCGCGCCATGCTGAAAGAGGTAGGCCGCTCCGGCCTTGCCGCCGGCCTCGTTGTCCTCGAACGCGCCGACGAGGAGTCGATCGCCGTCGAGGGAGATATCCGACGCAAAGCGCGCGCCCGGATGACCGTCGCTCGCACTGAGTCTCGCGGTTTGCACCCAGCCGCTGCCCGTCTCTTCGAAGACGTAGGCGGCTCCCCGTCCTCCGTCCTGCAAGTACGAGCTCGCCACGATGCGGTCCCCCGAGAGCCCGACGCGCAGGCCAAAGTAGTTCGAGCTGGTGTCTTCGTTCGCGACGAGCTTCGCAGTCTCGACCCACACGCCCGCCGCGTTGCGCTCGAACACGTACACGGCACCGCTCCACGACGGATCCCAGAACCCGCTCAGGGACCCGACTGCGGCGCGGTCGCCGTCGATGGCGACTCCCGCGCCGAACATCTGATCGATTGCGCTGTCACTCGCTGTGAGCTTGCCCTTGAAGACCCAATCCGTGGACCCGCGCTCGTAGACGTACACCGAGCCGCTCCAGCCGGCGTCCTTCGCGAAGCCGACCATCGTGACGTCACCGTCCATCGCCACGGAGAAGCCCCACTCGTCGTCGGGTAGCGTCCCGGGGTCGACGACTTGGATCAGCTCCCAGCCGGTCGGCTTCCGGTCGTAGAAGTAGGCGCGCGCCTTGTTCAAGCTCTTCTTGAGCACGGTGACCACCGCCCGGTCGCCGCTCACATCAGTCACGGTCCCGAACCAGGCGTTGATTCCTCCCGGATTTGGGTAGAGTCGGTCGACGCGTTTCCAGCCCGCAGCAGAGCGTTCGAACACGTACACCGAACCGGAGCCGTTGTACGGATTCTCGTCCACCATCCAACCGACGAAGGCCGTATCTCCCGACAGGCCGAGGCTCAGCCCGAACCCGCCCTGCTGCGTCATCGACGTCTCGAGGCCCGTCAGTCTCTGCACCTCGCACTGCGCGAGCGCGGAGGCTGCGCAGCAGAGCGTGGCCGTGGCGAAGAGCGCGGCACGTCGGGCGGTCTTAAGGGGATCGGTGAGCCGCATCGGATGCTCCTCAGGGTGCAGTTCGGTGGCGTCGGGGGGCTGCATCCATACTCGCCTGCCGGCCCACGCGGCGGCTCGGGAAGCACGACAATTCGTCGCTCAGCGACTCAACTGATACTCGCGGGGCCTGCTCCCTCAGGTCACCCCCAAGCCCATGCGATGCCCGCCGTGCACGACCAGGACCTGGCCGGTGATCCAGCCGGCGTGCTCCGAGGCGAAGAAGACCACGGCCTGCGCGATGTCGTCGGGGCGACCCACTCGCCGCAGCGGGATCTCCCGCACGAGGGCCGCTTCCATCTCGGGATCGATGTAGCCGGACTGCACGGGTCCCGGCGAGACCACGTTGACCGTGATCCCGAACGGTCCCAGCTCGGCCGCGGCACTGCGGCTGTAGGATTCCAGCGCGTACTTGCTCGCGCGATACGAGATCTCTCTCGGGCATCCCCAGGCACAGTCCGCGCTGATGTTGACGACCCTGCCCCATCGCGCCTGCCTCTCGATGATCCGACGCGCGAAGCGGGCCGTGAGCACGCCGACCGCCCGTGAGTTCACCGCGAAGTGACGATCGTGACTCTCCGCGTCGATCGTCGATAGTGGAGGGCCCCCGTCCCACAGCTCCGCGTCTCGTCCCAGAGCGCTCGAGGGCACGAAGGTGTCCGCGGCGTATTCGCAGGCGTTGTTCACCAGGATGTCGATTCGTCCGAAGGCCTCCTCCGCTCGTTCGAAGAGGAGATGCACGTTCTCGGATTCCCGCAGGTCTCCTTCCCAGGACTCCGCCTCGGCGCCCTGTGCGCGGATCGACGCCACCACCTCGTCGGCGCTCTTGCGCTGCTGTTCGAAGAAGAAGGGGAGGCCGGCTTCGCTGGAAGGGTCAGAGCCGGGCGAGGCCTCGACGTCGTACCGGTAGTAGTGGATGAAGACCCGGACCCCGTGGGAGGCGAGCGCTCGTGCGATGGCCGCCCCGATCCCGAGGGGGTTGTTCCCTCCCGTCACCAGCGCGACCTTGTCTCTCAACCCGGGATCGCTCATCCGCCCGCTCCGGCCATGTCGCTCGGCCCAATCGCCGTGGAGTCCTCTGGGTACAGCCGTGGCGTAGTCTACTCCTGTGCGCCACCGGAGCCCAGATGGGGCGGCGGGTGGCGCCGTCGAGCTTCCGCGACGATGGAAGGGCCTTGGCGGTTCGACCTTTCTCGAGAGACGGCAGGTTCGACCCGAGGAGCCGGGCCGTAGTCGCGATGGCCTACACGATGGGGTACCCTGGCTCGAGCGGATGGGACGGAGCAACCCTGCTATGGAACGCACAGCGAGAGCCGACGATCGGAGCGCCCCGAGTAGAGCGGACGTTTCGCCGGAAGAGAGCGCGCAGCTCTACCGGGCCCTCTTCGAGAAGAACGCGTCGATCATGCTGTTGATCGATCCAGAAACGGCGGCCATACGAGATGCCAATCCACGCGCCTGCGCGTTCTACGGCTACTCCCGCGACGAGTTGCGATCGATGAAGATCACCGACATCAACGCCCTCTCGAAGGAGGAGGTGTTTCGGGAGATGTCGCGGGCCAAGCACGAGCAGCGGAATCACTTCCAGTTCCGCCACCGCCTCGCCTCCGGAGCTCTACGAGAGGTCGATGTGTTCAGCGGCCCCATCACCGTGAAGGGGCGATCGCTCCTCTGCTCCGTCATCCACGACGTCACGGAGCGCAATGCGACGGCGCGAGAGCGCGAGCGGCTGATCAATGAACTGAAGAACGCGCTCGCCGAGGTGAGGACCCTGCGCGGCTTCATCCCCATCTGCTCTTCCTGCAAGAAGATCCGCGACGACAAGGGGTTCTGGAGTCAGATCGAGGTCTATCTGAGCGAGCGGTCCGACGCGCAGTTCAGCCACGGAATCTGTCCCGACTGCGCGCAACGGCTCTATCCCGACTTCGCGGACGACGGCTAGCTCCTCGTTCCGGCCTCGATCGCGTCCACGAGCACGGAGAGACGCGCGAGGAAGAAGAGCTCGACGACGTGGTCGTGGACGACCAGTGCAGGTAGCCTGGTTTCGCACGCATTCCATTGTTCGACCCCCTTCACTCCACGCGACGCGATGAACTTCATCTTCGAGCAGATACGGACGGGCGGCGACCGCAACTTCGCCTACCTCGTGGGCGATCGGGCCGCGGGTATCGCCGCGGCGGTGGATCCGTCCTACGAGCCCCAGCGCACCTTCGAGCGCGCGCAGGCGCAGGGCCTGCGGATCGAGCGCATCCTCAACACGCACGGGCACGTCGACCACGTGAACGGGAATGGAGAGCTGCGGCGGTTGACCGGGGCGAAGGTGGCGGCCTGGGCGGGCGCCTCACCGCCGCCGGAGATTCCGCTCACCGACGGAGACGTGTTCTCGATTGGGGAGATCGAGGTGCGCGTGATGCACGTGCCCGGTCACTGTCCCGATCACCTGCTCTTCCACCTGCCCGCGCAGCGCATCGCGATCACCGGCGACCACCTCTTCGTGGGCAAGATCGGCGGCACATCCGGCGAGGTCGACGCGCGCACGGAGTACGAGAGCCTCGCGCGCGTCCTCGACGAGCTCCCCGACGACACGACGATCTGGCCGGGACACGACTACGGGTGCCGTCCCTCCTCGACGATCGCCCTCGAGCGGCTCATGAATCCCTTCCTGATGGCGCCCGATTTCGACGCCTTCTTCCAGCTCAAGCAGGACTGGGCGACCTTCAAGGCCCAGAATGGGCTGGCCTAGACGCTTCTACCTCGCGGCGGGAACGACGACGAGTCGGTCGAGGCCTATGACGCGGACGGTCCCCTGCGCGCCGTCCGGCCAGCGCACTTCCACGGTGACGGGATCGGCGTGCGTCCCGAGGCCGAAGTGCAGCGTGAATTCGTTCTGGTTCCCCTCGCCGGTGCCGGCTTCGACCTGACGAGCCAGCACGCGACCGCCGAGCCGGATGCGGACCTGCGCACCCACCGCCGAGCGGTTGAAGCTCGCCCCCGCGCCGTCGAGTCGCACCCGCAGCCAGTGGTTCTCGTTGCCGCGATTCTCGAACACCTTCCCCGCGGTCGCGAGGTCCAGGTCTCCGTCCCCGTCGAAGTCCGCGAAGGCCGCCTGGTGCGTGGGGGGCAGCTCGGCGAGGCCGGCGGCGGCGGTGACGTCGGTGAATGTCCAGTTGCCGTCGTTGCGGAACAGGACGGGGTGGTTCTTCCTCCCGAAGGACGCGGTGCCGTAGACGGTGGTGAAGTACAGGTCGAGATCGCCGTCGTTGTCGAAGTCCCCGGCGGCAGGGGTGGCGTAGCTCTCCTGGTAGAAGACGCCGCACGTGCCCCGGTCCTCGAAGGCGAAGTCGTGCTCTGGGCCGCGGTTGCGCAAGAAGCGCGACTTGGGCTGATCGCCCCGCGAGTCGACGTGGGCGAAGTTGCCCGCGAAGAGGTCGAAGTAGCCGTCGCCGTCGAAGTCGCCCCAGGCCGCCCCGATGGAGTGCCCGCCACCGAAGCCCTCGGAAGTGGCCAGCGCGCCGTGGGAGGCGGCGACGTCGGTGAAGCCCCCCCGGCCGTCGTTGCGCAGGAGCAGGTTGGGCAGGAGTCTGTAATTGGAGACGTACACGTCCAGATCGCCGTCCTGGTCGAAGTCGCAGGTCGTGACCCCGCGCGCGCGGAAGCGCGGCTCCTCCCACGTCAGCTCGAAGGCGCTGCCACCCCGGTTGGTGAGCAGGCGGTCGGGATAGGTCTGCGTGTCCCAGACCTCGTAGCCCGAGCAGTAGAGGTCGACGAATCCGTTTCCGTCGAAGTCCCCCCACGCCGCAGCGCGCGACTCGATCGGGGCGAGCTCGGGCAGGAGGAAGTCGACCAGCCCCTGCCCCTCCTGGTTGCGGTACATCCGCTGCGCCTTGAAGTCGAAGAGGTCCGGATAGCCATCGTTGTCGAAGTCCGCGAACACCCCGAGTCCACGACTCGGGCCCTGCGTGAAGCGGTCCCCGCCCTGGCTCATCCAGAGCGTTCCCCCGGCGTAGAGGTCGACGAAGCCGTCCGCGTCGAAGTCCACCCAGGCCGAGGCCGCGTTCGCCGGCGCGAGACCCAACTTCGCAGTCGCGTCCCGGTAGATGGGCGACTCGTCGGCCTGGACCAGGCCGACGACGAGCGCCACTCCCACGAGGTCGATTCCCGTCATCGTCTTCCTCCGATTCGATCCCCGGGTGCGAGCATACCTCGCCGCTCGGCGGAGCGCGCGTGGCCCTCGAGCCCCTCGAGGCGGGCCAGGGCCGCCGCGTCGTCCACCAGCGGCCGGGCGCCGGCGCGGTCGTCGATGCGCAGTCGCGTGCGGACTCGCAGGAAGGCGAGGACGGACAACCCCCCGCCGAAGCGCGCTCCCCGACCGGTGGGGAGCACGTGGTTCGGGCCGGCGCCGTAGTCGCCGAGCACCTCCGCCGCGGTGCGACCCTCGAAGAGCGCGCCGTAGCACGACGGAGCCGGCGAGAGGGCCTCGGGATCCTCGACCATCAGCGCCAGGTGCTCTGGAGCGATGGCATCACAGACCTGCACCGCCTCGGCCAGATCGGATGTGACCACGACGAATCCGTTCTCGAGTGCCTCCTGCGCGACCTCCCGCGTGGGCAGCGTCTCGAGCTGGATCCCGAGCTCCCGATCCACGGCCAGCGCCAGCGCGGCGTCCGTGGTCACCAGCACGGCCAGCGCATCGGGATCGTGCTCGGCCTGGGCGATCAGGTCCGCAGCCAGCGTGGCGGGATCGGCACTCCCGTCGGCGAGCACGACCAGCTCGGAAGGCCCCGCGAGCATGTCGATCCCCACGCGACCGTACACGTGCTTCTTCGCCGCCGTCACCCAGCGGTTGCCGGGCCCGACGATCACGTCCACCGCGGGGACGCCGCCCACGCCGAAGGTCAGGGCCGCGATCGCCTGGGCGCCACCGACGGCGAGCAGGCCGTCCGCTCCGCCGACCGCCGCGGCGGCGAGGATGACCGGCGCGGGTCGCGGCGAAGCGACCCACACCTCCTCGACTCCCGCGCTCCTCGCCACCAGCGTGGTCATCAGGACCGAGGAGGGCAGCGGGAAGCGTCCCCCCGGCGCGTAGCAGCCCGCGCGCGCAACCGGAGCGACCTCGTGCCCGGCGACCCCCCCGGGAACGGGGATCTCGATGTCGGTGAGCGTGGCCCTCTGAGCGGCTGCGAAGACGCGGATGCGCTCGGCCACGCGCTCGAGCAGGGCCCGCATCTCGGGAGCGAGGTCCTCGCGTGCCTGCTCGAGTGCCTCGCGACCGATCACGAGCGACGCATCGGGAGCGATGCCATCGAAGCGCTCGGCATGGGCGCGCAACGCCTGCTCCCCACCAGCGCGCACGTCGTCGACGATGCGGGCGGACGCGGACTGCGTGCCGGGATCGAGGGGCTCGCGCAGGAGCTCGGGAAGCTGGGCCGGAGTCACCTCGCGCAGGAGAGACGTGCCGCTCATCGCAACGCCCCCTGCGGGGATCCAGCGCGCCGCGTGAGGCGCAGAGCTCGAGCATCGAGCTCGCACTCCACGTCTTCGAGAGTCACGGAGGCGCGGGCCATCGACACCAGGGCGAAGAAGAGCAGATCCGCAGCCTCCCAGATCACCTCCTGACGATCCCGCGCCATGGCGAGCTCGTCCGCTTCCTCCCTGAGCTTGCCGGCCAGGAGACCGGGATCCCTCAGGAGGGCCGCCACGTAGGATCCCGCGGGCGCGGAGGCGACCCGCTCCCGCAGACGCCGCTCGAGCCGCGCCAGCCCGCGGTCCTCGCCCCAGCAGCTCCGGCTGCCGCGGTGGCAGAATCCGCCTCCCCGTTGGCGCACGGTGAAGCGCAGCGCGTCGCGATCGCAGTCGAGGTCGATGCGCAGGAGCTCCTGCACGTCGCCCGAGGTTTCGCCCTTGCGCCAGAGACCTCTGCGGCGCGAGTGGTAGACGCCGCGCCGCTCCTGCACTGCCGCGCGCAGGCTCTCGCGATCGGAGTAGGCGAGCCCGAGCGCACGGGCGCCTTCGTCGACGACGACCGTGGGCCACAGCTCGTCGGATCGGTCGCAGCGCAGGGGAGCGGCGATCGCCCCCGCAAGGGGTAGCCGACCCGTGTAGAGGGCCATGCCCACCTGGGCGTCCGCGCCGAGTCGGTCGAGGGCCGCGATCTCCCCGGGCGTCGTCACGCCGCCCGCGACGGTGAGGCGCGCGTCGCCCGCGATCGTGACCAGCTCCTCCACCCGCTCCAGCGCCGTGCCGCCGAGACGGCCCTCTCGCTCCACGAACGTGACCAGGAAGCCGCCGGCGAGACCGGAGAGCTCGCGCATGCACTCCGCGATGCCTCGACCCGTGCGCCGCCGCCAGCCGTCCACGACGACCTCGCCGTCGCGTGCGTCCAGGGCGACGACCACTCTCTCGGGAGGCAGCTTCGCGAGCAGGTCGGGTTGGGCCGCGGTGCCGAGTACGATGCGCTCCGCGCCGCGGTCTAGCCAGCTCGTCGCGGTCTCCAGATCGCGTATGCCGCCGCCCACCCGACAGGGAGCGCTGCGGCAGAGACGCTCGATCAGCGCGTCGTTCGAGCCGCGGCCCAGGGCGGCGTCGAGGTCGACCACCGCGATCTCGCCGGCGAGGCGGAAGCGTTCGACGAGGGGGATCGGATCCCCCGCGTCGAGGGCCTGGAGTTCGCCACCGACGAGCTGCACCGCGTGCCCGTCCATCAAATCGATCGAGGGAATGATCACGTTCTCACCTGCATGCCGTTCTCGAGGAGCTCGCGTTTCACGTCCGCGACCGTGAAGTCGCCGTCGTGGAAGAGGGAGGCGGCGAGCACGGCGCTCGCCCCCGCCCGCAGCGCCTCGGCCAGGTCGGCGGGCCGCGCCGCGCCTCCCGAGGCGATGACCGGAACCGGCACCGCGTCGCACACCGCACGCAGCAGGCCGCAGTCGTATCCGTTGCGCGTGCCGTCGCGATCCCAGCTCGTCAGCAGGATCTCGCCGGCTCCCGCCGCGACCGCGCGCTGCGCCCAGCGCAGGGCGTCTAGGCCGGAGCGCTCGCTGCCGCTGCGCACGACGACCTCCCAGGTCCCCTCGCCGACGGCCGCGGCGTCGAGGGCCAGGATCGCGCACTGGCTGCCGAAGCGGCCGGCGATCTCGCTCAGCAGGGCGGGGCGCTCGACCGCCGCGGTGTTGACCGCCACCTTGTCCGCCCCGGCGTCGAGCAGCCGCCCCACGTCGTCGGCGCCGCGCACGCCTCCCCCCACGGTCAGGGGGATGCCCAGCCGCTCGCGCACGGCGCGCACCGTCCCGCGGGCATGGCCCCTCGCCTGCGGAGTGGCGGACACGTCGAGCAGCACGATCTCGTCCGCGCCCTGCTCCTCGTAGAGCGCCGCGCGCTCGACGGGATCCCCCGCGTCGCGCAGGCCCTGGAAGCGCACGCCCTTCACCACGCGCCCGTCCTGCACGTCGAGGCAAGGGATGATTCTGGCGGTCAGCACGCTGCACCCCCCTTCGCGATCCAACGGCGCAGCAGGTCGAGACCCCACGCGCCGGAGAGCTCGGGGTGGAACTGGCACGCGAGCAGCGCGTCGTGCTCGACGGCGGCGACGAAGGGCGAGCCGTAGTCCGCGGTCGCGCCGCGCCAGCCGTCGGGCACGGATTCGATGCGGTAGGAGTGCGCGAAGTACGCAGAACCGGGTCGCAGGAGCTCGCAGCCGTCGCCGGGGCGGACGGCGTTCCAGCCGAGGTGCGGCACGCGCGCCGGTCCTCGGAAGCGACGCGCGCATGCAGTGAGCACGCCGATCCCGCGCTCACCGGGGCTCTCCTCGCTGCCGTCGCCGAGCAGGTGCAGGCCCAGGCAGATGGCGAGCAGCGGCCGATTCGCGATCACGCGCGTGGCGATCGCGTCCTCGAGCCCGTCGCTGACCAGCGCCTCCATCGCGGCGCCGAACGCTCCCACCCCGGGCAGTACCACCAACGGCGCCTCGAGCACGCGGGCGCCGTCGTTCGACAGCCGCGGCCGGCCCCCCGCGCGTCGCAGCGCGGCGAGCACCGACGCGACGTTCGCGGTGCCGGTACGCACGACGACGATCTCGGGCGCGCTCACGAGAGCACCCCTTTCGTGCTGGGCACGTCGTCGTACTGCGTGATCGCCACCGCCTGCCGCAAGGCGAGACCGACCGCCTTGAACGCCGCCTCGGCTCGGTGGTGGTCGTTCTCGCCCGCCAGAACCTCGACGTGCAGCGTCATCCGTCCCGCGACGGCGAGCGAGCGCAGCACGTGCTCGAGGTTCTCCGCGGCGATCGCGCCGAGCGTCTCGCGCTCGAGCCCGAGCCGCACGGCGGCGAAGGGCCGCCCCGAGAGATCCACCACCGCGCGCGCGAGCGCTTCGTCGAGGGGCGCGTAGGCGTGACCGAAGCGGGCGACGCCCCGGCGCTCGCCGAGACTCTCGTCGAAGGCGGCGCCGAGCACGAGCGCGCAGTCCTCGGCGCTGTGGTGGTCGTCCACCTCGAGGTCTCCTGCGCAGGTGAGGTCCAGGTCGAAGCGCCCGTGGCGGGCCAGGGCCTCGAGCACGTGGTCCAGGAATCCCAGACCGGTCGCGATCCGCGCGCGCCCCTCGCCGTCGAGGCCAAGGGAGAGCACGATCGACGTCTCGCGGGTCCGGCGACGCACGTCCGTCTTGCGTTCCTTCATGGCAACAGGTCCTCCAGCTCGTTCAATCGGTCGATCACCCGGGACGCGCCGGCGAGGAGCAGGACGGGGCGCGTCTCCTCCCCGCTCTCTCCCGGGGCGATCACGCCCACGGGAAGCAAGCCCGCGGCCCGCGCCGCGCGCACGTCGTCCACCGTGTCCCCCACGTACCACGCCCGCTCGAGCCCCAGCCGGCGCAGCGCCTCGAAGAGCGGCGCGGGATCGGGCCTCAAGGGACCGTCCTCGCGGCCCACGACGACGTCGAAGAGCTCGGCGATCCCCTGCTCGTCGAGGAAGCGCAGCGCGTCCGCGCGCGGCCGTCCCGTGACGACGCCGAGTCGGACGCGGGCGCGCAGGCGCTCGAGCCACACCCGGTCGACGGTGAGCGTCTCCCTCCTCCGCAGACCGGGCCGCTCCTCGGTGCCCTGGTAGACCCGCTCGAAGTGTTGGGTGACCTCGGCCAGCGATTCCTCGACCCCGTTTTGGGCCAGGAGCTCTCGCGTCAGGGCCCAGTCGTCGTTGGCGTTCCCCGCGCGCTTGGCACCGGAGACGGCGTCGGGTCCGACCGTCACCCCGAACGCCCGCGCCGTCTCGAGGATGGCGGCGCGGTACGAGCGCGACACGTCGGCGAGCACGCCGTCCATGTCGAAGAGCACCGCCTCTGGCGCGAGGACGGTCTCGAGGGCGAAGGAGAGCCGCCTCTGGTCGCCCGCATCGCCGGGACAGGTGATCCGCAAGGCGTTCTCCAGGGACCGACGCCCGGGGAAGGCGCGCACGGCGATCCCCATCCCCGCCAGGGCGTCCCGGATCCACTCCGCGTCGCGCACCCAGGCGAGGACGAAGCTCGCCTGGGAGGGAAGGACTCGTGCGCCGCGCTGCTCGAGCACGCGCGCGATCTCCTCGCGCTCGACGCGCACCTCGCGGACGGAGTCGTCGACGGTGTCTCGGTCCCCTTCGAGGGCACGAGCGGCCAGCGTGAGCGAGGGCCCGGACACGGGATAGGGGTTCCCCGCGCGACGCAGCCAGTCGACGACCCGCCGTGGCCCGGCCGCGTAGCCGATGCGCAGACCCGCCAGACCGCAGGCCTTCGAGAGCGTGCGCACGACCAAGACGTTGGGGAGCGCGAGCGCGATCTCCGTCGGATCCTCGTCTGCGTATTCCACGTAGGCGAGATCGACGAAGAGCAGCGCGCCGCGCGCGGCCTCGGAGAGTCGGATCAGGTCCTCGGCGCTGGCGACGGCGCCGGTGGGGTTGTTGGGGCTCACCACCGCGACGATTGCGGTGCGCGGGCCGAGCGCCTCGACGACCGCCTCGACCGGATAGCGACCCTCCGGCCACGGCACCTCGCGGATCCTCGCCCCGCGCAGGGCGGCGTAGCGCTCGATCATCTCGAAGGTCGGCACCGGCAACACGATTTCGCGCTCGGGATCGAGCAGCGCGGTGCAGAGCCGCAGGATCGCGTCGTCGCCGCCGGCGGTCACGAGCACCCGTTCGGCGTCGACACCGAGCCGCTCCGCGAGCATCCGCTCCAGCGCGGAGGCGTCGGGATAGCGTCGCAGGATCTCTCCCGCTCGCCCACCGAGGACCGCGGACAGATCGAGGTCGGGAGCCCGCCCCTCGTTTCCGTCGAGGCGCAGATCCGTGGGGGCCGCGGCACGAAGCACGGCGTAGCCGCGCTCCTCGCCGAGGCCGAAGACGGGTTCGAGGATCTCCGGGTTCATCTCGCTTCCTCCTGGCGTCAAGGCACGATCTGGGCGGGCGAACTGACGACGATGTCCGAGCCCCCGCGTGCCTTGAGCAGCGGCACGAGCCGCGGCAGCTCGTCCCGCGGCACCGCCGCCTTCACCGCGAACCCCCCGCCCGCGTGCAGGGTCGCGACGGTGGGCTGGCGCATGCAGGGGAGCATCCTGCAGATCGTGTCGAGCGCCTCGCGCGGCACGTTCACCTCGAGCAGGACCCTGCGCCTGGCGTCGAGGACCGAGCGCAGGAGCAGGACGAGCTCCTGCACCCCGTCGCGCACGCGCGGTTCGTCGAGGGCGCGTGGATTCGCATAGAGGCGCGTCGAAGAGCGCAGCAGCTCGTCGATCACGACCAGCCCGTTCGCGCGCAGCGTGCTCCCGGTGGCGGTGTTGTCGACGATGACGTCGGCATCCTCGGGGGGAAAGGCCTCGGTGGCGCCGAAGGACCGGACGCGGATCGCGTCGATGCCCCGCTCCGCGATCCAGTCACCCGCCAGCCGCTCGTACTCGGAGGCCACGACGAGTCGGCGGCCGCGCAAGCCGTCGACCGCGGCGAGCTCCTGCGGCCCCGCGGCCACGATGCGCACGGGGTCGAGGCCGGTGTCGAGCAGCTCGACCAGCTCGGCCCCGAGCTCGACGACCCAGTCCGCGCCCGCGAAGCCCACGTCGCGGGAGCCTTGGTGGAGCATCTCGACGACGTTCTGGGGCTTGAGCAGCTTCGTCTCGAAGCCGGGGAGCGGCAGGCGGGGCCGGTAGCCGCGCGCTCCGGCGCGCACGGGGATGCGCGCATCGGCGAGGAGCGCGCCAACGGCCTCCTGCATGCGCCCCTTGGGGAGGGCCAGTCGGATCGAGGTTCGGGTGCTTTCGAGGGCCACGGGGGTCTCCGGTCGGGCCGGTCCCCGCGGCGTTCGGCGGGCCCTGAAACGAGCGCGCCGGCCTCGGGGGCCGGCGTGCTGGTCTCGGTCGAAGCGTTCCTACGAGATCACCGTCACGCGGCCCGGGTGGGGGCGTGGTGATGGTGGTGGAGCGCTGCGCGTGTTCGCTGCATGGGAGGAGGCTTGTAACCCCGCCTCGCCGATCCGGCAACCCCCCTGCGGTTTTCGCTGGATTCCCCGGTGGGGCGCTCCCCGGCCCGGGGAGGCCGCCCGGCACGGATTCCTCGCCGATCCCGGTCTGACGCAGCCGGGCCATCGGCCGGCCATTCCCGCTTTTGCCTACAGACGAGCCTCGTGCGCGTCGATGACGCGGGCAGGATCGACCTGCCGATCCTGCCCCCCCCATGCCCCCCTCTCCCGGACCTGCCAGAGCCGGGCGCATTTCCTCCGACCCGTCGTCTTCCGGCCGGAGCTCGCCCACGGAATCGCAAGGAACAGAGGAGGTACTCGCCTCCCGCTCCCGGCCTCTCTCCTCCGCCGAAGCGGAGTCGGACAGCGGCGCGCAGCAGTCGCTCGCCGCGTCGTACGAGCGACAGATCGCCTCCGCCCGCGCGCGCGGGGATCGCAGCGCGGAGGATCGGATTCGGCTCGAGTACGAGACGTTCCTGGAGAGCTGGCGGGCGCAGGTGGAGCTGGAGCACGGCTTCTCGCTCGAGGGGGACGGCGAGCCGATCCCGCTCGAGGACGAACAGGAGCGCAAGCGAGCGGCCGAGCTCCTGGGCATCGCGGAGCGCTTCCCCTCCCGCACGGTGTGGGATCGCCTGTTGCGGGCGCGGGTGCACTCCCTGCTCGGACACCACGGGGAGGCGTTGCGCCTCTACGACGCCCGGGTGGCCCTCGTACCCCGCGATCCCCAGCTGCACCACGCGCGCGGCCGGTGTCTGTCGCTGCTCGAGCACTGGGGTCCGGCGCAGCGCGCCTTCGGTCGCGCTCTCGAGCTGGATCCCGGGCACTCGCAGGCGCTGCGCGACCGTGGGATCGCGTTCCTGAACAACGATCGTGCCGCGGAGGGCCTCGTGCTCCTGCGTCGCTCGTTTGCCCCGGGAGCGGGCAACGCCGAGACGCACTTCCACATCGGGGAGGCGCTCTGTCGGTTGGGGCGTCCGGAGGAGGCGATCGTATCCTTCGAGCGCGCGCTGCGCTGGTCCCCCGGCGAGCTCCCCTACATCGCCGGGCACGCGCGCGCGCTCCTGAGTCTCGGTCGCACCGAGGAGGCGGCGCAGGCGCTCGAACTGGCCCTCGGCCACGAGCTGTTCGGCATCCGCAGGAGGGTCAAGCGGATCCTGCACCGGCGTTCGCGCTCGGGGCTGCCCCGCGAGGACGAAGACGAGGGGTCGGAGGACGAGCGGCGACCGTCGAGCCCTCTGGAGCGCACCTCGTGGTGCTCCAACCGCTCGAACCGCGGCCGCCGGCGGAGTCGTCGTCGCTCCCACTGGCTGCTGCTCCTCGCGATCGTCACCGCCTCGGTTCCGAGCTACTTCGCCGGCAGCATCTCCGCCCGCTCCGCGCTGCCGGCCGCAGCGGAGGAAGCGGGCAGCGGCCTCAACGCCCCCCCTGAAGAGCCGGAGGAGGAGGAGCGCCTCCACTCACCTCGACGCTCCCGCAGCGACCCGTAGCGATCGGGCTCGCCGTTCCCTGGCACCTTCTCGACCGGCCGATCTCATCGAGGACTGCGCCGGCCGCCGCACGAGTGCAGGACCCGCGCCCTGGCCGAGCTCGGGGTTGGATTCTCCGCTCGAACGGAGGGAGAGAGGTTCAGGGTCAGGACCCACTCGACGATAGACGTACATGTCGAGAGGCCCCCAGAGTACCCCCGTCGAGCACGAGACGAGATCATGAGCCTGCATCACTGGGACGAGCGACTCACCGTCGGAGTGCCGGAGGTGGACGAGCAGCATCGTCGCATCCTCTACCTGGCCAACGCGCTGCACGGTGCCGCGAGAGAGGACGAGAAGGGCGAGTTCCTGGGTACCGCGATCTTCGAGATGGGCGCCTACGTCAACGAGCACTTCGACGACGAGGAGCGGGTCATGCGGGAGATCGACTATCCCGCCTACGAGGAGCATGTCCAGCTCCACCGCGAAATGCGGAGCAAGATGCGCGAGCTGGAGCACCGCTTTCGCGGGGGGACGGTGCGGGCCACGGAGATCCACCAGCTGGTGGTCTCCTGGCTGATCCAGCACATCGAGGGCGCAGATCGGAAGATCGCCGACCACCTCCGCGATCGGAACGTGGCCTGATCACGCCTGCGGACCCACTCCACCGAGGTGTAGATCGGCGCGCGCCTTCCCTTACGTCGCCCACCGGGGCTGGCTCGGCGCTGGGATGCAGCTTCTCTCGGCCTCTCTGGGCTAGGATCCCCGCATGGCAACTCCCCAGGGTCCTTGCGGGTGTGACGACTCGCGCGAAACGTGCAATCGTCGTGATTTCCTCGCCGCGTCCTCGGCCACCGGATTCGCGCTCCTGGCGGGACCGTTCCGGTGGCAGGACGGATTCCCGATCCCCGCGGACAAGCGGCTCGATCCCGCGTGGAGCAGGGCGCTCTTCGCGCGCGGCGAGCCGGAAGTCTGGAGCGGAGACGAGCTGCGCTACGTGGGGATGCCGGTGGGGGGGCTCTTCGCGGGGACGCTGTATCTCGGTGGGGACGGGAAGCTCTGGAACTGGGACGTCTTCAACGAGCACCACGAGGGTTGCGTGCCGCGGGGGCGCGTCGAGTATCGCGGGAACTCCCTGCGCGAGCGGGACGGGGCGAACTACGTCGATCCTCCGACGCAGCGCGCACCGTTCGACCTCGGCGTGGTCTGGACCTCGGGCGGGCGGCGACGAGCGCTCGACGGGAGCGGCTGGAAGCAGGTGCGCTTCCGCGGGGAGTATCCCGTCGGCACCGTCGACTACGCCGACGACGCTTCGTCGGTGACGGTCCGGCTCGAGGCGTTCAGCCCCTTCGTCCCCCTCGACGTCGAGCGCTCGTCGTTCCCCGCCACCGTGCTGCGCTACCGGCTGCGCAACGAGGGGCAGGAGGCGGTCGAGGGGCGCATCACCGCCGAGTTCGGGAATCCCGTGCTGGTGAAGAGCCGCGGCGCAGCCGGGCCCCTGCGCCTGGCCTGCGAGGATCGATCGGAGCCGGGGCTCGGCGCGCTCTTCTGCCACGCGGCTCCCGAGGAGGAAGAGCAGGCTCGCCGCCCTGACGTCCCCCTCGAGGACTTCGAGTCCGGCACCTACGAGGGCTGGGAGAGCACGGGCACCGCGTTCGGCGAGACGCCGCGGCACGTCGACGACATCGCCGAGTACCAGGGCGAGATGAACGCAGAGGGCGAGCACCTCGTCAACTCCCACCAGACCCGCCACGGCGAGGACGTCCGCGCGGGCGATCAGCACACGGGAACGATCACGAGCTCGCCCTTCGAGATCACGCGCAAGTACGTCAACTTCCGCATCGGCGGCGGCGCGCATGCGGGGCGGACCTGCGTGAACCTGCTCGTCGGAGACGAGGTCGCGCGCACGGCCACGGGGCGGAACCAGAACCGCATGCACTTCGACTGCTTCGACGTGCGCGAGTTGGAGGGGCGCACCGCGCGCCTCCAGGTCGTCGACGCCGAGTCTGGAGGGTGGGGCAACATCGGGCTCGACGACGTCGTTCTGAGCGACCGGCCCCGGCGGGAGGAGAGACTCGAGGAGCAGGCCGACTTCGGCACCTTCTGCGTGGCCCTCGACGGCGGCGCGGAGATCGTGGAGGCGGCCGACGGGCCAGAGACCCGCTCACGGATCGGCCGTGCCGTCCAGCTCGCTCCCGGCGAGGAGACGACGGTCCGCTTCCTCGTCGCCTGGCACTTCCCCAACCTCCAGATCCCGGGCCTTGCGGGCGAGCGGCGCTGGTACGCCGAGCGCTGGGCGGACGCGTGGGCGGTGGCCCGCGACCTGCACGCGCGGCTCGACGAGCTGTGCGCCCTCACCCTGCGCTGGCGCGACACGTGGTACGACTCCACGCTGCCGTACTGGCTGCTCGACCGCACCTTCATCCCCACGGCGGCGTTGGCCACCAACACCTGCCAGCGTTTCGCGGGGGGGAGGTACTGGTTCTGGGAGGGAGTCGGCTGCTGTGCAGGTACGTGCACGCACGTCTGGGGCTACGCCCAGGCGGTCGGCCGAGTCTTCCCCGAGGTCGAGCGCACCCTGCGCGAGGAGATCGACTTCGGCCGCGCCTTCCACGAGGAGAGCGGCGCGATCGACTACCGCGCCGAGTTCGGCCGGCACGTCGCGCACGACGGGCAGTGCGGGTGCGTGCTGCGGGCGTGGCGGGAGCACCTGATGAGTCCGGACGACGCCTTCCTGCGCCGCCTCTGGCCGCGCGTCAAGCGCTCCGTCGAGCACCTGATCGGCGAGGACGGCGACGAGGACGGACTGCTCGAGGGCGCGCAGTACAACACGCTCGACGCGGCGTGGTACGGGCCCATGGCGTGGCTCAGCTCCCTCTACCTGGCCGCGGTCGCCGCGGGCCGGGCGATGGCGACGGAGATGGGCGACAGCGCGTTCGCGAGGCGCTGCGCGAGGATCCTCAGGCGCGGCTCCGCCGGGATCGTGCGCGAGCTCTACGACGGCGAGTACTTCGTCCACCGCCCCGATCCCGAGCACCCTGAGGCGAACAGCACCAACGACGGCTGCCACATCGACCAGGTGTACGGCCAGGCGTGGGCGCACCAGGTCGGACTGGGGCGCATCCTGCCCGAGCGCGAGACGCTGTCCGCGCTGCGCGCGCTGTGGAAGTACAACTTCGCGCCGGACGTCGGCGTCTATCGCGACTGGATGAAGGTGATCGCGGGCGGACGCTGGTACGCCGTGCACGGCGAGGCGGGGCTCCTAATGTGCACCTTCCCCAAGGGCGGGGAGCAGCGTGCCACGGGGCGGGGGAATTCCGCCTGGGCGGCGATGTACATGAACGAGTGCATGACCGGCTTCGAGTACCAGGCCGCCGCCCACATGGTGCGCGAGGGACTCGTCGAGGAAGGGCTGGCGGTCACCCGGGCGATCCACGATCGCTACCACCCCTCCCGGCGCAATCCGTACAACGAGATCGAGTGCTCCGACCACTACGGACGGGCGCTGGCGGCCTACGGCGTGTTCCTCTCCGCGTGCGGTTGGTCGTACCACGGGCCGAAGGGCACGCTCGAGCTCGCCCCCAGGCTCTCGCCGGAGGACTTCCGTGCCCCCTTCACCGCCGCGGAGGGCTGGGGGACGATCGAGCAACGGCGCGACGCGAGCGGGCAGCGGAGCCGCCTCACCGTGCGCCATGGCTCCCTGCGGCTGCGCGAGTGGACGCTGGCGGTGGGGGAGGGCGTGAGGCCGTCCTCGGCGCGCGTCACCCTCGGGGAGCGGGAGATCGACGCCGAGACGCGGCTCGAGGGAGGACGCCTGACTGTCCGCTTCGCCGCCGACCTACGGGTGGAGGAGGGAACGACGCTCGAGCTCCGTTGCGCTTGACGATCGCGAGCGTGGGGATGCGGTCCCCGCGCAGAAGGTCCGCCCACGGGTGGTACGAGGAGTAGCAGGGAACGAGCTCGAACCGACGCTGTCCCCGGGAGGTCCCCGGATGCGATCGATCAGCCAGCAGGCCCCTGGTTCTCCCTCGATGCCGAATGGCATCCTGCCGGGATTCAGGGACCCCCTTCCTCCTCGCCCACCGGCTCGCTGTCGCTCGTCTCGAGGTATCCGTGACCCGAGGTGCTCGCGCCGCTCTCGCGCTCCACGTCTATGTAGAGCTGAAGTGGTTCCTCGTTCCGGACGAGATCCATGACATCCGAGAAGCGCCGGATGCGCATGTTCAGGACGATGTAGTCACCCGTCCCCCCCGGGTGCCAGAGATAGTCGTCGGGGAGTGTCACCCCGGGCCGATAGAAGTCGATCCGGCCGACGAACGAGCTGCCCTGGTAGCACAGCACGATCCCGGTGCGATCTGAGCTGCCTCCGTACAGGCGAGCGGTATAGCTGTCAAAGGCGTTGGTCGTAGGCATGTCATCATCCTCCTCAGTGATTGACAGTGAATGGCAAGCCGACACTTCCGATCCTACCAGCTCGGCGTGCTCGCATGTCATCGCACCGTGGGCAACCCCTTTCGGGTGACCATCGGCTTGGAGATCCTCTCCGGCACGCCGCCGGAGGACCTCCGGGCCCTGTGCGAGCCGGTGCCCTTCGGAGCGTCCTCAGGACGACGAAAGGGATCACCGATCTGTGCGGCGACCTAAGATGGCGGACCCATCCCCCGGTCGACGTCCTACTAGAAGTCCGTATCTCCCTGGCCATGAACCCCCTCCTCCCGTTCGTCACGCTCTCCCTCACAACCACCCCCGCGTGGAGCAACCAGGTTTCCGACTACCCGATCCAACCGGTTCCCTTCACCGCCGTCGAGGTGGGCCCGGGGTTCTGGGCGCCGCGCATGGAGACGAACCGCAGGGTGACCGTGCCCTACTGCTTCGCCCGCTGCGAGGACACGGGTCGCATCCACAACTTCGTCGCGGCGGCGGAGAAGGACCCCGACGGCTTCGAGGGGATCTACTTCAACGACTCGGACGTGTTCAAGATCGTCGAGGGCGCCTCCTACACCCTGGCGCTCGAGCACGACCCCGAGCTCGACGCGTACCTGGACGGGCTGATCGCGAAGTTCGCGGCGGCCCAGGAGGAGGACGGCTACCTCTACACCGCCAAGACCTCCGGCTCCACCGGCGCCTACGGCCAGGAGCCGCGCTGGACCGGGCTCGACCACAGCCACGAGCTCTACAACGTCGGGCACATGTACGAGGCGGCGGTCGCCCACTTCCAGGCCACCGGGAAGCGCAACTTCCTCGAGATCGCGATCAGGAACGCGGACCTGATCGCAGAGGTCTTCGGATCGGGACCGGAGCAGCGCATCGACGTGCCCGGCCACGAGGAGATCGAGATCGGGCTCGTGAGGCTCTACCGGGCGACGGGGGAGGAGAAGTACCTCGAGCTCTCGAAGTTCTTCGTCGACATGCGCGGGAACGAGGAGCACCGGGAGAGGACCTACGGCAGGTACTGCCAGGACCACGCGCCCGTCGTCGGGCAGTCGGAAGCGGTGGGGCACGCGGTGCGCGGCGGGTACTTCTACGCCGGGGTGGCCGACGTCGCCGCTCTGACCGGCGAGAAGGAGTACGTCGACGCGATCGGTCGCATCTGGCAGGACGTGATCGACCGCAAGCTCTACCTGATCGGCAGCGTCGGCCAGCACGGCGCCGGCGAGGGCTACGCAGGTGCCTACCAGCTGACCAACCTGAAGGCCTACAACGAGACCTGCGCGGCGATCGCGCTCGCCCTGTGGAACCACCGCATGTTCCTGCTCCACGGCGACGGCAAGTACGTCGATGTTCTGGAGCGGATCCTCTACAACGGCTTCCTCTCAGGCGTCTCGCTCGGCGGTGATCGGTTCTTCTACCCGAACCCGCTCGAGTGCGACATGAAGTTCAAGTTCAACCACGGCGCCCTGGAGCGCAGTCCGTGGTTCGGCTGCTCCTGCTGTCCGAGCAACGTCGTCCGCTTCCTGCCGTCGATTCCGGGCTACGTCTACGCCGTGCGCGGTCGGGACCTCTTCGTGAACCTGTTCCTGGCCGGCAAGGGCACGGTCGAGATGGAGGGCGGCGCCGTGGTCATCGAGCAGAGGACGGACTACCCGTGGGACGGGACGGTGCGCTTGGCCGTGTCCCCCGAGGCCCCCCGCGACTTCACCCTGCGGGTCAGGATTCCAGCCTGGGTGCGGGGGGAGGTGCTGCCGAGCGATCTCTACCGCTACGAGGACGCCGAGGCCGCGCCGTGGTCGCTCGCGGTGAACGGCGAGGCCTTCGAGGCCCCGGTCGTCGACGGCTTCGCCCTGCTCGAGCGGCGCTGGAAGCCGGGCGACATGGTCGAGCTCGACCTGCCGATGCCGATCCGCCGCGTGCTCGCCCACGAGGCGATCGAGCCCGATCGGGGTCGGGTGGCGGTCGAGCGGGGACCGCTCGTCTACTGCATCGAGGGCGCGGATCACGACGGGACGGTGCGCGAGGTGTGGCTGCCGCAGGAGGCAGAGCTCAGCGCGGTGCACGCCGAGGACCTGCTCGGTGGGATCAGCGTGCTCACCGGCGAGGCGTGCGCCGAGCGCCGGCTGGAGGACGGCACCGTCGCGACTCAGGCCAAGGCGATCACGCTCATTCCCTACTACGCGTGGTGCCACCGCGGCGCGAACGAGATGCTGGTCTGGATCCCGAGCTCGCCCGAGGGGACGTTCGTCGAGCCCCCGCCGACGCTCGCCAGCCGCAGTCGGGCGAGCGCCTCCCACCACTGGCGCTCCGATCACATCGAGGCGCTGAACGATCGCATCCTGCCCAAGAGCTCGATCGACCACGACATCCCGCGCTTCACCTGGTGGGACCACCGCGGCACGACGGAGTGGGTCCAGTACGACCTGCCCGAGGCGACCGAGGTGTCGAAGGTCGGCGTCTACTGGTTCGACGACACCGGCCGCGGCCAGTGCCGCGTGCCCGCGGCGTGGAAGCTCCTCTACCGGGTGGGCGGCGACTGGGGAGCGGTCGATACCACCGCGGAGCTCGGCACGGCCAAGGACCGCTTCGTCGAGGTCGAGTTCACGCCGGTGAAGACCGAAGCGCTGAGAATCGAGGTCCAGCTGCAGCCGCAGTTCTCGGGCGGGATCCTGGAGTGGCGCGTGGAATGACGCCGCGGGAGCGCCCTCCGTGTTGCGACTCGGTTCCCATCCATCGATGTCCCGCGTCACCCCCTCGAGATCGATCATGAAGCGCCTGTTCACCGTGGAGTTTGTGGCTGCCCTGCTGCTCGGATGTCAGTCGCAACCAGTGCCTTTCCAGGATGCCGAGAGAGACTCGGTTGCCGCCGAGATAGCCGCCGCCCGGGACGCTTATTTCGATGCGGCCACCAGTCTGGATGCGGACGCGATGGTGGCTCATTGGGATCGGGATTTTGTTCACGTCTCCAATGCGCGGATCGCTCCTCTGACCGTGGAGGCTCTCCGGGCCGCGTGGAAGCCACTGAGCCACTTGGAGATGGAGATCACCTCCGATCGGGTCGTCGCGCTCACCCCGGATTCCGGGTACACGGTGATGACTGCCTCATACGTCCTGTTCGATGGCGAAGGAGGGGTCGTCGACAGCAGCGACTGGGCCGGCACGCACATCTGGATACGGACGGACGAGGGGTGGAAGGTCCAGGCCGTTCACGAAGGTAGGCCGGTCCAGGACGGTTGAGAGGAACGCGGTTCCGTACCCCTACCGCCGGGCCAGGCCGGTCCCGGTCGACGCCGCGACCAGATCCACCACCCGCCCCACCGGCGCGCCGTGCATACCGGGTCCGGCGATCACCAAGGTGCCCGGGAACGCCTCCAACTGCGCCACCAGGTTGGCGAATCCCTCCTCGTCCAGCGCCGCGAAGGGCTCGTCGAGCAGCAGCACCTCCGGGCCCCGGGCCAAGGCGCGGGCGATCGCCACCCGGCGGCGCTCTCCGCCGGAGAGGTCCGCGGCGCGGCGGTCGGCGAGGTGCCCGGCGCCGAGGCGGTCGAGCCACTCCTGGGCCTGGCGGCGCGGACGGCGCGCCAGACCCAGGGCGTAGGCCACGTTGTCGCGCGCGGTGCCGCGGAAGAAGTAGGGGCGCTGGTGCACCAGCACCGTGCGGCCAGGGGGAGGGGCCCCCTGCAGGCGCCCGGCGCTCGGCTCGAGCAGGCCCGCCAGGATGCGCAGCAGGGTCGACTTGCCGGACCCGTTGGGGCCGCGGATCCCCAGGTGCTCCCCCGCCGCGATCTCCAGGGTGGTGGGGGAGAGGGCCTGGACCGTCCCGAAGCGCATCTCGATCGCCTCCAGCCGGATCACGTCGTCGTCTCCCGCGAAAGGCGGTGGGCCAGATAGGCCACCGTGACCGAGAGGACCATCAAGACGATGCCGCAGGCCAGACCGCGCCCGAAGCTGCCTTTGGCGAGCTCGTGGCTGATGGTGGCCGACAGGGTGCGCGTGCGCAGCTCGAGGCTGCCGCCGACGGTGATGGCGATCCCGAGCTCCGAGAAGCAGCGGGCGTAGGCGGCGAGATAGGCGGCCACCAGCGCCACGCGCGCCTCGCTCATCACCGCCCACAGGGTGCGCAGGGGTCCCGCGCCCAGGGTGCGCGCGGTCTCCGGCACGCGCGGGTCGATCGCCGCCACCGCCCCGTGGGTCAGGGCGGCGATCATCGGCAGGGCCAGGATCAGCTCGCCGGCCACGATGGCGGTCTTGGTGTAGAGCAGGTCGAGGCCCCCGAGCAGTCCCGAGCGGGAGAGGAGGGAGTAGACGATCAGCCCCACCACGATCGTCGGCGCGAACATCCCCAGCCGCATCAGGAAGACCGCCAGTCCGGAGCCGTCGCGGCGCACGAGCCCCAGCCAGGTGCCGAAGGGCAGGGCCACGATCGCCGCCAGGGTCACGGCGAGGGTCGTGCACGTCAGGGTGACCGCGATGGCGTGGAAGAGCCGCGGGTCACCCGCGACGACCAGCCGCCACGCCTCCGTGAAGCCTTCGATGAGGAGCTGCAAGGGCGATCACTCCCCCTCGTGGGGGTGGAAGAGGACCTCTCCCCCGATGCGGAAGTCGCCGATGCGCCGGCGCCCCTCGGGGGAGGTCAGGTAGTCGAGGAGCTTGCGCGCCGCAGCGACCTGCACGTGCGGGTGTCGGGCGGGGTTCACGATCATCGCGCCGTAGGGATTGCGCAGCGCGGGGTCCCCTTCGACCGCCACCACCAGGTCGATCTCCCCGGCGTAGGCCAGGTAGGTGCCGCGGTCGGAGAGGACGTAGGCCCGCTTCTGGTAGGCCATGTTGATGCAAGCACCCATCCCCTGCCCGGCCACCAGGTAGGCGTCCCAGGTGGGGAGGCCGCCCGCCTCTTCCCAGAGGCTGCGCTCGCGGATGTGGGTTCCCGAGTCGTCACCGCGCGAGACGAAGGTCGCCCCGGCCTCGGCGATCCTGGCCAGCGCCGCGGAGCCGTCGTCCATCCCCGCGACCCCCGCCGGATCCCCGGGCGGACCCAGGATGACGAAGTCGTTCCACATGATCTCGCGGTGGTCGATGCCGTGGCCCTCGGCGATGAACTCCTCCTCGCGCGAGCGTGCGTGGACGAGCAGCAGGTCGACGTCGCCCTTCTCCCCGAGGCGCAGGGCCGCGCCCGTTCCGACGGCGATGCGCTCGATGCGGATCCCCTCCCGCTCCTGGAAGGGGGGCAGGATCTCCGCCAGGAGCCCGGAGTTCTCCGTGCTGGTCGTCGTGCCCAGGCGCAGGCGGACCGATTCCGCGCTCGACTCACCGCAGGCGCAGAGCCCGGCGACGGTCAGCAGGGCGTAGAGGGTGAGGGGGGGCTGCATCCCCGGACCGTACCGGGCGGCGCGGGTTCGGCCAACCGGGGCGATCGCAGAGGGCTGGTCTTCCGCCGCGCCCGGGGCTACCGTGCCCCTGGATGAAGCAGCCGAAGCCCCTCCCCAGCGGCCCTTTCTTCCGCCTCCTGATCCCCGAAGAGCCGCGCAACTTCCCCGGCGAGCGCTGGGTCAAGATCACCGCCCGCGGGCTGCACGTCGTCCTGGCCGGGATCTACCTGGGGGCGCTCGTCTTCGAGGTGGACGCCGCGACCCGCACACCCTGGTTCCTGGCGACGCTCTTCTCCGGTCTGGCGATGCTGTGCGTGGACCTCTACGGCAGCGGCGCCTTCCTGCTCCAGACGCGGGGCCTCGTGTTGGGGACCAAACTGGTGCTACTCGCCCTGCTGCCGACCTTCGGGGACGCCGCGGTGTGGGTGCTGGCCTGGGTGGCCTTCTTCTCCGTCATCTCCAGCCACGCCTCGTCGAAGTTCCGCTACTTCCTGATCTGGGGGCGGGGGCGCATCAAGGCGTCGGAGACGAGGGGTTGACCGGGCCGGAAGGGGGTCCTCCGTCCTTCGACCCCCCCTGCATGCGTACTGCGCGCCGTTGAAGGGCCCCCTCCCGGCGAATACATTCCAGGCAGAGTTCCCGAACGGACGTTCGATCGGATGCCCCTACTCGCGAACCCAAGTGGGCGGACACCCGCCTTCGACAGCCGGCGGCACCAGGTGTTGGCCGCGGCGGCGCGGGTCTTCTGCGCGGTGGGGTACGACCGGGCCTCGATGCGGCGCATCGCCGCGGAGGCCGAAGCCAGCCTGGCGGGGCTCTACCACTACGTGGCGGGCAAGCAGGAGCTGCTCCACTCGATCCAGCTCCACACCTTCGAGTCCCTCCTGGCGGGGCTCGAGGAGAGCGTCTCGGGGCTCTCCGATCCCCGGCAGCGCCTCGCCGCGGCCGTCAGCAATCACGTGCGCCACTTCGGCGAGAACATGCACGAGCTCAAGGTCTGTGCCCGCGAGCTGGAGACCCTCGAGGGCCAGGCTTACGACGAGGTCCACGCGCGGCGGCGCGCCTACTTCGAGGCGTTCCACGGGCTCGTCAAGGAGCTGCAGCCGCGCGGCGGCGACGCGAGCGACTCCTGGCTCGCCACCGCCAACCTGTTCGGGATGCTGAACTGGTTCTACCAGTGGTACGACCCGGAGCGGTCGCGGGTGAGTCTCGACGACCTCGCCGCGCAGCAGACCGCGCTCTTCTTGGATGGCTACGTCGCCCCCGCCGGCGCTGAAGACGAGAGCAGAGGGAAGGCATGAGATACGCAGAGGTCGGATTCAATCTCGAGGTCGACCTGACCCGCGGCAGCATCGAGCGCGTGGCCACCGACCCGGAGCTCGCGGCCCTCCATCTCGGAGGACTGGGCAGCAACGCCAAGCTCTTCTGGGAGCGCGTGCCCCCCGAGGTCGGTCACTTCGACCCGGAGAACCTGCTCATCTTCGGTGCCGGTCTCCTGGTGGGGACCCCCGCGCCGAGCTGCAACCGCACCATCGTCTCCTCCATCTCCCCCCAGACGCGCCTCTTCGGGTACTCGATGATGGGGGGCTTCTTCGGCCCCGAGCTGAAGCGCGCCGGCTACGACAAGATCGTCATCCGGGGCAAGTCGCCCAAGCTGGTCTACCTGTGGATCCAGGACGACAAGGTGGAGCTGAGGGACGCCGAGATCCTGCGCGGCCTGGGCTCGATGGAGGTGGCCGAGGTGATCCGGCAGGAGCTGGACGACCCCGACGCCGCCGTGGCCTCGATCGGCCTGGCGGGGGAGAACCGCGTCTTCTTCGCCTCGATCGAGCAGGGCCGCTCCAGCGCCAGCCGCCTCGGCCTGGGGGCGGTGATGGGGGACAAGAACCTCAAGGCGATCGCCGTGCGCGGGTCGGGGGACATCAACATCGCCCGGCCGGCGGAGTTCATCCAGCTCTGCAACGAGGCGCTGGGCTTCATCAGGCATCGCAACGAGAACCCCCTCACCGGCGTGATGCCGATCATGGCGGGCCTCGGCTCGCCCCAGGAGATGGTGGTCCACGACGAGCAGTGGCACACCGAGAACTTCGTCTGGGGCAACGCCCGAGTGCGCCGCAAGGGCTTCTGGACCCCGGAGATCGAGGAGCAGTGGACCAGCACGATGGAGTCGATGCGCACCCGACTCCTGAGCTGCTTCAACTGCCCCATGAAATGCGGTGCGGCCATCTCCGTCGACACGCGCATGTGCTCGTACATGATGAAGTGCTTCTCGAAGCTGACTTACACCATGGGGGCCTTCTCGGATCTGGACTTCGGTCTGCGCATCGCCCAGAAGGCCACCGAGCACGGAGTGGACGCCTTCAGCGCGCCGCAGACGATGGCCTTCGCCCTCGAGCTGCTCGAGGCCGGCATCCTGACCGACGAGGACTTCCCGGGGATGCCGGAGGACAACGAGGGGCGCTTCTACTGGCTCCTGGACCACATCGTGCGCCGCGAGGGGATCGGCGACGTGCTGGCGGACGGCACCTACTGGGCGGCGCTGAAGATCGGCAAGGGCGCCATGGAGTACGCCCACAACACGATCAAGAAGACGGAGCAGCTGCCCCTGAAGCTGGGGATGCTGAACCAGATGTACTTCCTGATGTACTGCACCGGGGAGAAGGCCAACATCACCCAGATCGAGGGCAACTTCCCCCAGGCCCCCTTCCCCACGCGAGAGGAGCGCGAGGAGTTCACCAAGGACTGGCCCCAGGTTCCCGACGAGCGCTACAAGCAGTGGTTCATCGAGTGGGAGCTGCGCGGCGAGTACTCGATCCCAAACTACCCCGACGTGGACGCCAGCTGTGAGCTGGTGAACTGGCAGGAGAAGCTGCACTACATCGACGACAGCACGGGGATGTGCGCCGGGCTCTCCTCCTTCCCCTACAAGCCCCCCTTCCACCTCCACAACCAGCCCCCGCTGATCTCCTCCGGGGTGGGGCTGGACCTGGACGAGGAATCCCTGAGCCACGTCACCAGGCGCAACCGCAACCTGGTGCGCGCCTGCAACATCCGGCGCGGGATGCGGCGCGAGGACGAGAAGCCACCCGAGGACCACTGGAAGCGACGCTTCCCCGAGCTCGAGGAGAAGCTGCTCGACGAGTACTACAAGTACAAGGGCTGGAACAACGACGGCATCCCCACCCTGGCCACCCTGCACGAGCTGGGTCTCGACTACGTGGCGCAGGACTTCCTGGAGCGCGGCATCCTGAACGAAGAGGACGAGGCCTCCGCCGTGAGCGCCGCCGAGTCCGCCGACGGAGGGAGCGAAGCGTGAGCACTCCTGAGAAGAAGAAGATCGTCAAGCGCATCAGGATCGACGTCGACAAGTGCAACGGCTGTCGGGGGTGCGAGGTGATCTGCTCCGCCCTGCACGCCACGCCCCAGTACAGCAGCAACAACCCCGACCGCTCGCGCATCCGCGTGATCCGCGATCCCCTGGCGGACATCTACGTGCCCGTCTACGCCGGCGAGTACACCGCGGCCGAGTGCGCCGGCCGGGACGTGTACACGATCGACGGCAAGCAGTACGAGGAGTGCGCCTTCTGCCGCGCCTCCTGCCCCTCGCGGGACGTCTTCAAGGAGCCGGACTCCGGCTTGCCGCTGAAGTGCGACATGTGCGAGTCCGACCCCACCCTCGAGGAGCCGCTGTGCGTGCAGTGGTGCCTGGCGGACGCCCTGATCTACGAGGAGCGCGAGGTGGAGGAGGAGCAGGAAGCCCCGGCGCTGGAAGAGGTGGACGAGGGCCTGGAGGCCCTGGCCCACCGCCACGGCTGGTCGAAGGTGCTCGACGCCGTGGCCCGCATCTCCCCCAAGTCCTAGCGATTGGCGAACGACGTGGAGACGATCAGCCCCTTCGCCGAGATCATCCAGGAGATCAAGGAGGCCGGTGGCGAGGCCTTCAAGTACTGCTACCAGTGTGGCAAGTGCGACGTGGTCTGCCCCTGGAACCGGGTCACGGACTTCAGCATCCGCAAGATCGTGCGCCAGGCCGCCCTCGGGGTGCCGGAGATCGAGCTGGAGGAGATCTGGCGCTGCACCACCTGCGGCAGCTGCCCCCAGCGCTGCCCGCGGGGGGTGGAGCAGATCGAGGTGGGGGTCGCCATCCGGCGCATCGCCTCCGCCTACGGCGTCTTCCCCGGCTGCGCCAGCGCCGTGCCCACCGCCAGCGGGAGCCTCACCAACGAAGGCAACCCGCTCGGGGAGGCGCGCGCTGAGCGCACCGACTGGGCCGAGGGGCTGGCGGTCAAGCCCTTCGCCGAGGGGATGGAGATCCTCTACTTCGTCGGCTGCTACTACGCCTACGACCCGCGCAACAAGCAGGTGGCGGTCGCCACCGCCAAGCTGCTCCAGAAGGCGGGGGTCGACTTCGGCATCCTCGGCGAACGGGAGAACTGCTGCGGCGAGAGCATCCGCAAGGCGGGTGACGAGGAGACCTTCAAGGCGCTGGCCCGCGAGAACATCAAGGCCTTCGTCGACGCCGGGGTGCGGCGCATCCTGGTCTCCTCGCCCCACTGCTACCACACCTTCAAGAACGAGTACTCCGAGTTCATGGTGAACCTGGAGGTGGTGCACGTCACCCAGTACCTGGCGGAGCTCGTCGCCGAAGGGCGGCTGGAGCTCCCCGACGAGGCGGCGGCCAACGGGGCGGCGACCAAGCGGGTCGCCTACCACGATCCCTGCTACCTGGGACGGCACAACGGGGTCTACGACGCACCCCGGGAGGTGCTGAGCCGCTTGCCGGGGATCGAGCTGGTGGAGCTTTGCGACTCGCGGGAGAAGAGCCTCTGCTGCGGCGGCGGCGGCGGACGCATCTGGATGCACACCGACAAGGAGGAGCGCTTCGGCGACCTGCGCTTGGCCCAGGCCCAGGAGGTCGAGGCCGACCTGCTCGTCTCCTCCTGCCCCTACTGCCTCAGCAACTTCGAGGAGAGCCGGCTCGGCCTGCCGGAGGAGGCTCCCCTGGCGATCAGCGACCTGACCGAGGTGGTCCTGGAGGCTCTGGAGGAAGGAGCCGCGACGCGATGAACACCCCTGCGAGCGAATACGGCGACGTCATGGTCGTGGGTGGCGGCATCAGCGGCATCCAGGCCTCCCTCGACCTCGCCAGCGCGGGCTTCAAGGTCTTCCTGGTCGAGAAGGATCCGACGATCGGGGGCAAGATGGCCCTGCTCGACAAGACCTTCCCCACCAACGACTGCTCGATGTGCATCGAGTCGCCCAAGTTCATCGAGTGCGACCGGCATCCCAACATCGAGATCCTGACCTACACCGAGGTCGAGGGCGTCGAGGGACAGGCCGGCGACTTCGAGGTGCTCCTGACGCGCAAGCCGCGCTTCGTCAAGGAGGACCTCTGCACCGGCTGCACGGTCTGCACCGAGTACTGCCCGATCCCCGTCCCGGACCCCTTCAACCAGGAGCTGTCGGACAACAAGGCGGTCCACATCTACTTCTCCCAGGCGGTGCCGCTGGTCCCCTACATCTCCGACCAGTGCCGCTTCCTGGAGGACGAGCGCTGCACGATCTGCGAGAGCGTCTGCAAGAACCAGGCGATCGACCTGCGCCAGCGCCCCGAGCGGCGCTCGGTCAAGGTGGGCGCGATCGTGCTGGCCCTGGGGGTCGAGGCCTTCGATCCCACGCCGCGGCGGGACTACGGCTACGGCGAGTACCCCAACGTGGTGACGAGCCTCGACTTCGAGCGGCTGCTCTGCGCCACCGGACCCCACGAAGGGGAGATCCTGCGCCCCTCCGACCACCACCACCCGCACCGCATCGCCTGGATCCACTGCGTCGGCTCGCGGCAGGTGCTGGAGGGGGGCCACAGCTACTGCTCGTCGGTCTGCTGCTCCTACGTCCAGAAGCAGGTGATCCTGGCCAAGGACCACGACGCCGACACCGAGGCGGTCGTCTTCCACAACGACATCCGCTCGATCGGCAAGGACTTCGAGCGCTTCTACCAGCGCGCGTCCGCCCTCCCCGGGGTGGAGTTCATCCGCAGCTACACCGAGGTCAGCGGTGAGGACCCCGAGACGCACAACCTGACGGTGCGCTACGCCACCGAGGAGGAGGGCGTCAAGGAGAGCGAGTTCGACCTGGTGGTCCTGGGCGTGGGGCTGACCCCGCCCGCCGGCGGAGAGCACCTGGCCCAGCTCTTCGGCATCGAGCTCGACGAGCACGGCTTCTGCCGCACGAGTCCCTCCAACCCGATCGAGACCACCCGCCCGGGGGTATTCGTCAGCGGCGCCTTCCGCGGGCCGATGGACATCCCCGAGTCGGTGATGAGCGCCAGCGGAGCCACCGCTCTGGCGGGGGCGCTGCTCAAGTCCCGGCGCGGCAAGCTGGACGTGGAGCGCGTCTACCCCGAGGAGCGGGACGTCTCCGAGGAGGAGGTCAAGGTGGGCGTCTTCGCCTGCCACTGCGGCGCCAACATCGGCCGCGTGGTCGACATCCCCGATCTGGTCGAATACTCCAAGAACCTGGAGCACGTGGCCCACGCCGAGGAGGGCCTCTTCGTCTGCTCCACAGACGCCGCCCAGGCGATCTCGAACACCATCCGCGAGAAGGGCCTCAACCGCGTGGTGGTGGCCGCCTGCACCCCGCGCACCCACGAACCCCTCTTCCGCGACACCCTGCGGGAAGGCGGCATCAACCAGTACTTCTTCGACATGGCCAACATCCGGGAGCACTGCTCCTGGGTGCACTCCAAGCAGAAGGAGGAGGCCACCCAGAAGGCCAAGGACATCGTGCGCATGTCGGTGGCGCGCACGCTGGACCTGGAGCCGCTGGAGGAGTTCGAGCTGCCCGTCACCAAGACGGCGCTGGTGGTCGGCGGCGGCGTGGCGGGGATGACCGCCGCGCTGGGGCTGGCCGACCAGGGGTTCGAGGCGCACCTGGTGGAGCGCGAGTCGGAGCTGGGCGGCATGGCGCGGCGGCTCAAGACCACCCTGGAGGGATTGGACGTGCGCGCCTACCTCGACGAGCTGATCGCGCGCGTCTACCGCCACCCCCTCGTTCACGTCTCCCACGCGGCGACGATCACCGACGCCTCCGGCTACGTGGGCAACTTCGTCACCACCGTGGAGTCGGAGGGGCGCGTCAAGACGATCGAGCACGGGGCGGTCGTGATCGCCACCGGCGCCGAGGAGCATCGCCCCAGCGAGTACCTCTACGGCGAGGACGAGCGCGTCTGGACCCAGCTCGAGCTGGAGGAGCGCTTGGCGGCGGAAGAGGAGGACGAGCGCCTGGCCGGCGCCGAGCGGCTGGTGATGATCCAGTGCGTCGGCTGCCGCGAGGAGGGACGCAACTACTGCGCCCGGGTCTGCTGCAGCCAGGCGATCAAGAACGCCCTGGCCCTCAAGGCGCGCCGGCCGGAGCGGCAGATCCACGTCCTCTTCCGGGACATGCGCACCTACGGGTTCGCCGAGGACCGCTACCTGGAAGCGGCGGAGCTGGGGGTGGACTTCGTGCGCTGGGATCCGGCGGAGAAACCTCTCGTGGAGCCCGCCAAGGACGAGGAGGGGGCCGACGTCCTGCGCGTCAGCGTGCCCGACCCGATCCTCGGTCAGCGGCTGGCGATCGACGCGGACCTGGTGGTGCTCTCGGCGGCGGTGGTGCCCTCCCAGGGCACCGCGGAGGTGACCAGGCTCTTCAAGGTGCCCGTCAACCCCGACGGCTTCTTCCAGGAAGCCCACGTGAAGCTACGCCCCGTCGACTTCGCGGCGGACGGCGTCTTCCTGTGCGGCACGGGCCATTACCCCAAGCACCTGAAGGAGTCGATCAGCCAGGCCTACGGCGCCGCCGGCCGGGCGGTCACCCTGCTCTCCCACGAGACGGTCACCGCCTCGGGTGCGGTGTGCGAGGTGGAGCCGGAGGAGTGCGTCTCCTGCGGGGCGTGCATCACCGCCTGCACCTACGACGCGATCCACTGGCGGGAGACGCCGGTGGGCAGGAAGGCCGAGGTGAACCCCGCCCTCTGCAAGGGGGACGGGCTGTGTTGCGCCAAGTGCCCGACCGACGCGGTCGTGCTGCGGCACTTCACCAACGAGGAGGTCTTCAATCAGATCGACGCGGCCCTCGCGGACCCGTGGGGCTCCTCGGGAGACGGGCTGCGTGACGAAATAGGGAAGCTGCGAGCGGAAATGGAGGTGGGAGCATGAGCGCACTCGGACACACGCCGAGGATCGTCGCTTTCCTCTGCAACTGGTGAGCATACTCCGCTGCGGATCTGTCTGGAGTTACCAGACAAACCTATGCACCGGAGATTCGGATCATCCGCCTGATGTGCACCGGCCGGGTGGACCTGGCCTTCGTGCTGCGCGCCTTCCAGCGCGGGGCCGACGGGGTGATCATCGGCGGCTGCTGGCCGGGCGAGTGCCACTACGTCACCGAGGGCAACTACGACGCGCTGGGCAACACCTACATCGCCAAGGAGCTGATGCGGCGCGTCGGCCTGCACCCCGACCGCCTGCGCCTGGAGTGGATCTCCGCCTCCGAGGGGAACCGCTTCGCCGAGTTGATGAGCGAATTCGCGGACGGGCTGCGGGAGCTCGGACCGCTGGGGGTGGGGGAGGGGATCGACCCCCGCGACCTGGAGCTCAAGCTGGCGGCCCTGGGCCGCATGATCCCCTTCGTGAAGCTCGTCGAGCGGGAGAAGCTGCGCGTCCCCGAGCGCTCGGAGGAGGCCTACCGCAGCTTCTACGAGAGCCCCGAGGTGGCGCGACGCTTCGACGACATGCTCGCCGAGAACCTGGTCGTCAGCCAGATCATGGTGCTCCTGAGCGAGGGGCCCCTCTCCACCGGGGAGATCGCCGAGCGCCTGGGGCTGAGCGCCTCGGAGGTCTCGCGCCACATGAACGACTCCTCGCGACAGAGCCTGGTGCGCTACGACCTGGAGCAGAAGTGCTACGCCCTCGCCTGAGTGGGGGAGATCGACCATGGACCACGACCCCGTAGACCGGATCATCGACGCCCATCAGGCAGAGCCCAGCTCCCTGATCCAGGTGTTGCTCGAGATCCAGCGTGAGAACAACTGGCTGCCCAAGGAGGCCCTGGCGCGGGTCAGCGATCGACTGCAGGTGCCACTCACCCGGACGCAGCACATCGCCACCTTCTACAAGGCCTTCAGCCTGCTTCCCAAGGGGCGCCATCAGGTGCACGTCTGCATGGGCACCGCCTGCCACGTGCGCGGCGCGCCGCGCGTCCTGCACACGGTGGAGGAGCTGACCGGCATCCAGGCCGGCGAGACCGACCTGGAGCTGAAGTACAGCCTCGAGACGGTCAACTGCCTCGGGTGCTGCGCGTTGGGACCGGTGATCGAGATCGACGGCAAGACCCACGGCAAGGTCTCCCCTGCGCAGACCGCGGACGTGTTGGAGGGCTACGAGTAGGGCCGCCATGCCGCAGCTGAAAACGCTTCAGGAGCTCGAGGACTACCGCCAGGGCCTGACCGCCAACGGCACGGCCGAGCGGCCCGGGATCTCCATCTGCGCCGGCGCCGGCTGTCTGGCCTGCGGGGCGGGGGAGGTGATCGCCGCCTTCCAGGCGGAGCTGGCCGCCCAGGGCCTCGCTACGCAGGTGGACACCAAGGGCACCGGCTGCCCGGGGTTCTGCGAGCAGGGCCCGGTGGTGGTGCTCCAGCCGGCGGGGACCTGCTACCTCCAGGTCCAGCCGCAGGACGTGCCCGAGATCGTCGAACGCAGCGTCAAGGGCAAAGAGCTGGTCGAGCGACTCCTCTACCAGGATCCCGTCTCCGGCGAGCCCGCGGTGCGCGAGGAGGAGATCCCCTTCTACCGGCACCAGCAGCGGATCCTCCTCTCCCAGAACATCCAGATCGACTCCAAGCGCATCGACGACTACCTGGCCCAGGGGGGCTACTCGGCGCTCGCCAAGGCGCTCTTCGAGCTGGGCCCCGAGCGGGTGCTGGAGGAGGTCAAGGCCGCCAATCTCAGGGGCCGCGGGGGTGCGGGATTCGCCGCGGGGCGCAAGTGGGAGGGCTCGCGCAACGCCCCCGGCGAGGCGAAGTACGTGATCGTCAACGCCGACGAGGGGGACCCCGGGGCCTTCATGGATCGCGCCCTGCTCGAGGGCAACCCCCACTCGATCCTCGAGGGGCTGATCATCGGCGGCTTCACCGTCGGTGCCCGCGAGGGCTTCGTCTACGTGCGCCAGGAGTACCCGCTGGCGGTGGAGAACGTGCTGCTCGCCATCGAGCAGGCCGAGCAGTACGGCCTCCTGGGCGAGAACATCCTCGGCTCCGGCTTCGACTTCACGGTCCAGGTGCACCGCGGCGCGGGGGCCTTCGTCTGCGGCGAGTCGACCGCCCTGATGACCGCCCTCGAGGGACGCGTCGGCGAGCCGCGGCCCAAGTACGTGCGTTCCAACGTGAAGGGGCTCTACCAGCAGCCCAGCGTGCTGAACAACGTCGAGACCTGGGCCAACGTGCCCCTGATCGTCAACCGCGGCGCCGAGTGGTTCCAGAGCATCGGCACCGAGGGCAGCAAGGGCACCAAGATCTTCTCCCTGGTGGGCAAGATCCAGAACACCGGTCTGGTGGAGGTCCCGATGGGCATGTCGCTCAGACAGATCATCTACGAGATCGGCGGCGGCATTCCGGACGGCAAGCGCTTCAAGGCGGTGCAGACCGGCGGGCCCTCCGGCGGCTGCATCCCCGAGGAGCACCTGGACCTGGAGGTGGGCTTCGACGAGCTCACCAAGGCGGGCTCGATGATGGGCTCCGGCGGCATGATCGTCATGGACGAGGACACCTGCATGGTGGACGTCGCCCGCTACTTCATCGACTTCCTCACCGAGGAGTCCTGCGGCAAGTGCGTCCCCTGTCGCGAAGGGCTGCGCCAGATGCACCGCATCCTGACCCGCATCTGCGAGGGCGAGGGGCGCGAGGGGGACATCGAGACGCTGGAGGAGCTCTCCGAGGTCGCCATGGAGGCCTCCCTGTGCGCCCTCGGCAAGAGCGCTCCCAACCCCTTCCTGAGCACCCTGCGCTACTTCAGGGCCGAGTACGAGGCGCACGTCGCGGAGCACCGCTGCCCGGCGCTCTCGTGCAAGTCGATGATCTCGTACTACATCGATCCGGAGCTGTGCAAGGCCTGCTTGATCTGCATGCGCAAGTGCCCCGGGGGCGCGATCGAGGGCGGCAAGAAGCGCATCCACGTCATCGATCAGGAGATCTGCAACGGCTGCGGCGTGTGCTACGAGGTGTGCCCCGACAACTTCGACGCTGTGGTGAGGCTCACCGGCGAGCCGGTTCCAGACGCCTTGCCGGAGCCGCAGCGCGTGATCGCAAAGGTCAACGGACGATGAGCACCCTTCAGCTCGAGATCGACGGCAAGCAGGTGGAGGCCCCTGCCGGAGCGACCCTCCTGGAGGCGGCCCGCGAGGCGGGGATCGAGATCCCCAACCTCTGCCACCACCCGGACCTGGAGCCCTACGGGGGCTGCCGCCTGTGCCTGGTGGAGGTGGAGAGCGGCGGCTGGACGAAGCTCGTCGTCGCCTGCGTCTACGTCGCCGAGCAGGGCCTGGTGGTGCGCACGCGGTCGGAGAAGGTCGACCGCATGCGCAAGACGGTGCTGGAGCTCTTGCTCGCCCACGCGCCCGACTCCCCGCCTCTGACCGAGCTCGCCGAGGAGTACGGCGCCGACAAGCAGCGCTTCGAGCAGCAGGCCTCCTTCTGCGTGCACTGCGGGTTGTGCGTGCGCTACTGCGCCGAGGTGAAGCGCAAGGACGCGGTCGGCTTCATCGACCGCGGGGTGCGCAAGGAGATCAGCTTCCTGCCGGAGATCGCCCTCGAGGCCTGCCCCGGCTGCAAGGAGTGCTTCTCCCTCTGCCCGACCTCCTACGCCCAGGCGGCCTTCGTGCGCGTCGAGGCGTTCGCCTTGCAGCGCGGGGCCGGGGTCTAGCCGCGAGGGTCCGGGGCCTGGGGGGTGTGCGGCTCGCTACCCCCCCGGTACGATCTCGAACCGAGTTCCCGCCAGTGCGATTCCGACGCCCCCCCCAAGGGCTCCTCACCCTGCTGATCACCCTCGTGGCCCTCCCGTCGTCCGGTCTCGCCGGCGTGCAGGGGGCGGTTGTGCAGGAGCCGTCCGCACCCGACGCGCCCGTCCAGGAGGAGGCGCCCCCCCAGGAGGAGGCCCCCGCCCAGGACGACGCGGCCGCCACCTTCTTCGAGCTCAACTGCTCCGCCTGCCACACGATCGGCGGCGGCTCCCTGAAGGGGCCCGACCTGAAGGACGTGGGTGCGCGCCGCGAGCGCGGCTGGCTGGTGCGCTTCGTGGTGGACCCCAAGGGGGTGATCGACGGCGGCGACCCCTACGCCCAAGAGCTGCTGGAGGCGGCGCGCGGCGAGTACATGCCCGCCATCCCGGGCCTCGACGAGGCCCAGGCCCACGAGCTGCTCGACCTGATCGAGCGCGAGTCGGCCCTCGAGGAGTCCCGCTTCTCGGGCCGGCGGCCCAGCGACCGTCCCCTGACCCGGGAGGACGCCGAGCGGGGCCGGGGGCTCTTCACCGGCGCCCTGCACTTCGCCGCGGGGGGACCGCCCTGCGCCTCCTGCCACACCGTGGGAGGCCTGCCCGGGTTCGGCGGCGGCCGACTGGGCCCCGACCTGACCACCGCCTTCGCGCGCTTCGGAGGGCGCGGGGAGCTGGTGGCCTACCTCAGTGAACCGGCGTCGGAAACGATGGCGCCGCTCTTCCACTCGCGCCCCCTCGACCCGGAGGAGATCCTGGCCCTGGTGGCCTTCCTGATGGGGAGCGCAGCGGAGGGCACCGCCGACTCCGACACCGACACCCTGGCCTTCGTCCTGGCCGGCATCGGGCTGGCCGCCCTGGCGCTGATGGCCCTGGACGTCCGCTGGCGCCGGCGCTTTCGGGCCGAACGAGGCCCCCTGGTGGCGCGGAGCTAGTGTCCTGAATCAGAAGTCCGACCACACGATGCGCGACTCTCGACACCCATGACTGCGTTGCACCTCCTAGCTTTACTCACGAGTAAGGCGTCGTCGGCGCGCCTTGCCCTGGGCGCCGAGCGCCGCACCTCGTGCGGCCGGACTCCTGACTCAGGACACTAGGCGATGGACGGCCAGAAGAGCTCCTCCTTCATCCTCGACCAGGTGGCTCCCAAGGAGCGCGCCTGGGAGGAGTTCTACCGCAACCGCTGGCAGCACGACCGGGTGGTGCGCAGCTCCCACGGGGTGAACTGCTCCGGATCCTGCTCCTGGGAGGTCTTCGTCAAGGACGGGATCGTCACCTGGGAGGCCCCCGCCCGGGACTACCCCGCCCTGGAGCACGGCTTGCCCCAGCACGAGCCGCGCGGCTGCGCGCGGGGGGGCTCCTCCTCATGGTACCTCTACAGCCCGCTCAGGGTGAAGTACCCCTACATCCGCGGGGCCCTGGCCGACCTCTGGCGGGAGGCGCGCGCCGCCCTCACCGACCCGGAGGAAGCCAGGCGCTCCCTGATGAGGGACCCGGCGCGGGGGGGGCGGGGGGCCCCCCCCCCCCCCGGGGGCCCCCCCCCCCCGGGGGGCCGCGCCCCCCCGCCCCCCCCCCCCCCCGCCCC
>CAZDQL010000056.1:0-41446 GCA_964507325.1 uncultured Planctomycetaceae bacterium
GCATCACGCGGGTGATGTGGGAGATCATCGAAGTTCTTCTTGGGGATGTGACGGTTGGGGAAGGAACCGGGTCGAATCGCCACCCCAATTAGAGCAGGGAACCCTGCAAGGTGGTTGCTGATTCGCGTCCGTCACCCCCTGCTTCGGGCGCCCCGAATGGCGAGCTGCGTGTTAAGGAACAGTCAGCTCGCAGAAGACGCTCGAGCCGTCGACCTCGCTGATCACCCCTTCGAGGCCCATCCCGCGACAGAGGGAGCCCAGGGCTGCGGGGGAGAGCATCCCCGCGCGGAAGCCGTCCCGACACGCGATCGTCCCCTCCCGGCTGGCGTCTCGATCGATCTCGCCCACCAGGTCTTCCCTGGCCTGCGCCTCGAACCAGTCCAGGCGGTGCGGCCAGAAGCGCGCCGCGTAGGTCGAGAGCAGTACGCGCCCTCCAGCGCGCGTCACGCGCAACGCCTCCCCCAGCAGGGTCGTGCGGTCGATACCGAAGGCGCAGATCCCGTTCTGGATGCAGAACACGAGGTCGAAGGCGCGATCGCGGAGGGGGAGCGACGCGGCGTCGCCGCACAGGAAGCTCACCCCTGGAGAAGCGGCGTGGATCTGGCGGGCGAGCTCCAGGCTCTCCAGAGCGGTGTCGACTCCCACCACCCGCTGGCAGGAGCCGACGAGACCCTGCACCACGCGCCCGTATCCGCACCCGAGCTCGAGCACCCGATCCCCTGGCGCGATCCGCTCCCGGACGAAGCGCACCTCGGCCTCGAGGTAGCGCCGCACCCGCTCCGAGGCGACCTCGTAACAGCGCCGCAGCCTGTGCCCGGCGAGCTTCGCCGAGTAGTAGCCCATCCCCTACTCGATCGCCGCGACCACGGCCTGGGCTGCCTGTGCGACCACTTCTCCCAGCGCCGCACGAATCGCCCGGGCGGTGTCCGCGCCGTCGTCGCCGCCGATCGGGACGCGCGTCTCGAAACGCTCCGCCAGGCGCACTTCGTTGCCGGTCTGGACCAGGCTCAGGGCCAGCACCACGCGCGCCTCGTGGCGCGGCCGCAGCACCTCTTCGAAGGCCTCCAGCTCCACGTCGAGAGCCAGCCCGATGGCGCGCTCGGTGCGACGGAAGCCGTGGCGCTCGAAGAGCTCGCGCGCCAGCGCCCGCTCGAGGAAGGTCGCCGGCATCTCGGTCCAGCGACGCGTCTCGTGGAAGCCGTACTCGACCTCGGAGGAGCGCCAGACGGTGCGCTCCCGCAGGTGGCTGGCGGCTCGGACGCGCCGCAGCCGCAGTTGGGGGAGGGGACGCTGGCCTTCGGCGCGCTCCAGTGCCTCCCCGGGGGGGGGATCGGCTGCGTAGTAGCGGATCGGGGTCGGCTCCCCAGGCCCCAGATTCGAGAGACAGCCGGCGAGTGTGAAGGTCAGACAGGCGCAGCCGAGAAGGGCGGTGGTCGTTCTCATCGGTCGTCGGGTGCGGGAATCGGGGAGTCGGGAACGCGCCCGCGCAAGAGGGCGCCCGGCTGCCGCTCCAGGTAGTTGGCCAGGGCCTGCACGGAGGCCAGGGTCTCGCGCAGCACGAGCAGGGTCTCGATCAGCTCGCCGGAGAGCGCACTCCCCTCGGCGGCGAGCGCATCGTAGGAGGAGATCGCGCGCCGCAGCTCGGCGGTGGTGCCCGGCAGATCCGCCCCCTCGAGGGTGGTCTCGGCGTTGGTGACCAGCCCCTCGACGTTCGTGGAGAGGCGCTTCAGGGGCCCCTCGTCGGACTGGAGCTCGGTGATCAGGGCGTCCGCCTTGCCCAGGGCCTCGTTCAGCGTCTCCAGGGTGGTCGCGCCGCGGTCCGACAGGCGCTCGAGGTCGACCGTGGCCAGCTTGGCGTCGAGGTTGGCGATCAGGGCGTCAGCCTTGACGAGCAGGTCGTCGAGGCGCGCTTGCAGCGCGGGGACGTCCAGCTCCTTCACCGTCGCGTTGAGCGTGGTGGCCAGCTCGTCGATCGACGTCAAGGCGCCGGGCATGGCGCTGGCCAGCATGTTGAAGCTGTCCTCCAGGCTCTTGAGGGTCGACTGGGTGGAAGGGATGTAGTTGAAGGGGGGCTGGAAGGAGAGCTCCAGCGGCGGCTCCGCCAAGGGGAAGAAGTCGACCTGCAGGATCTTCACCCCCGTGACTCCGGTGGTCGAGAGCTGCACCCGCAGGTCCTCGGGCAGGGGCCTCGCCGCGCTGCGCAGCTCGTCGACCGTGCCCAGCCCCAGCCGCACCCAGATGTCCTCGTAGATGCTGGCGGTGACCTGCACCAGGCGGCGGTCGGGGGCGATGGTGATGTCCACCACCTTGCCGATCGTCACGCCGCGCATCTTGACGGGGGCGCCCACGTCGAGCCCCTGCACCGATTCGTCGAAGTAGGTCACTCGCTCGACCTGCGGGCGGTTGAAGCGCTGGGCCCCAACCCAGAAGATCGCGATCACGGCCACCACGATGCCGGCGGCGACCACCAGGCCGATCTTCCAATAGTCGGTGCGCATCGTGCTCACTTCACTCTCCTCCCGTGGGCAGACGGTTGAAGAAGCTCTTCACCTTGAGGCTCGGCGGGTCGTCGCGCAGGGCTCGGGGATCCCCGCGGGCGATGATCCCCCGCGTCTCCTTGTCGAGCATGACGCAGGTGGAGCCGATCTTGTAGATGCTCTCGAGCTCGTGGGTCACCACCACCGCAGTGACCCCCAGGCTCTCGCTGAGGGTCAGGATCAACTCGTCGAGCTCGACCGCGTTGACCGGGTCCAACCCGGCGGAGGGCTCGTCGAGGAAGAGCAGGTCGGTCTCGAGCGCCAGGGCGCGGGCGATGCCGGCGCGCTTCTTCATGCCCCCCGAGATCTCGGCCGGCAGGTGGTTCTCGAAGCCGTCCAGCCCGACCAGGCGCAGCTTCCAGCGCACGATGGTGTCGATCGACTCGGCGTCCAGCCGCGTCCAACGCCTGAGCGGCAGCGCCACGTTCTCGGCCAGGGTCATCGAGCCGAAGAGCGCGCCGGACTGGAACATCACGCCGAAGCGCGGGCGGTCGTCGACCAGCTCCGTGGGATCGCCCAGCCCCTCGATCTCGACCGTGCCCGCGAGCGGCTGCTGCAGCCCGATCAGGTGCCTGAGCAGGGTCGACTTGCCGCACCCCGAGCCCCCCAGGATCAGGAAGACCTCCCCCGCGGGCACGTCGAAGTCCAGGTGCTCCTGGATGGCGATTCCGCCGTAGCCGATGGCCAGATCGCGAACGCGAATCATCAGATGTCGAAGAGGTTGAAGAGCACGGAGAAAAGCGCGTCCCAGAGGACCAGGTAGAAGAGGATCGCCACCACCGCCGAGGTCGTGCCCCGTCCGACACCCTCGGCGCCGCCGCGCACGGCGAGGCCGCGCTGACAGGCGATCAGGGCGATCAACAGGCCGAAGACGACCCCCTTGAGCACCCCGCCGAAGACGTCCCAGGGCCCCAGGGCCAGCTTGACCGAGTTAAGGAACCCGGTGTAGCTCACGTCGAGCTGGGTGCAGGCGATCAGGAGCCCACCCCCGATCCCCACCGCATCCCCGAGCAGGATCAGGAGCGGCACGACCAGCATCAGCGCCAGGACGCGCGGGAAGACGAGGAAGCGCAGGGGGCAGAGCCCGAGCGTGCGCAGGGCGTCGATCTCCTCGGAGACGCGCATCGTGCCGATTTCGGCGGCGATCGCCGCCCCCGAGCGGCCGGCCACCACGATGGCGATCATCAAGGGAGCCAGCTCACGGGTCAGGGAGAGGCTGACCAGGTCCGCCACCAGGCTGTCGGCGCCGAACTGCTCCAGTTGCACCGCGGCCTGGAAGGCGGTGATCAGGCCGATCAGGAAGGCGATCAAGAGCGCGATCGGCACGCCGTCCGCGCCGTGACGCTCGAAGAGGCGCGGCACGTCGCTCCAGTTCATGCTGCTCGGCCGCCGCACGACGGCGACCAGGGCGGCCGCGCACTCGCCGAGGAACTCCAGGGTCTGGCGCAGCTTGACCACGAGCTCGACGGCCACGCGGCCGATCTGGCTCAGGGTCCCCTCGCGCCGCGGTTCGGGCTGCAGGCATTCGCGCGCCACCCGTTCGGTGTAGAGATCGAGCATCGACTGGATCGGCGCGCTCATCCCCACGAATTGCACCGCGGCTCCGCCGCGCAGGGCGTCCCCCCAGGCCTGGGCCAAGACGGCGGCCGCGCCCCCATCGAGGGTGTCGACGCCGGCCATGTCGAGCTGGGTGACGGAGGGCACTCGGATCACGCGGGTGAGCTCCTCGCGCAGCCGGCGCGCGCCCTCCCAGGTGAGCCGTCCCTGGAGCCGCACCGTGTTGCCGGCGGGACCCTCCGCGACTTCCTCGACCGTGAACTCGGGGTCGGTCACCCCGCTAGTGTCCCAGGGCGCGGGGGCCGGTTCCAGGATCACTCCCCGTCCAGGCAGCGCTCGGCGAGCGCCCGGAGGGTGAGGTTGTGGGGGGTGGCGGCGCGCTCCTCTTCCAGGTGGTCGAGGACCTCCGCCAGGGTGCGGTCGACCGGCTCCGCCGTGGGCAGGCTCCCGTTCCCGAGCCGCTCCCCGACCGCGTCGAGCACGTCGTGCACCCGCAAGCGGTCCAGATCGCGGGCGGGGAGCAGCCCGGGGTTCTCCTCGTCCTCCCCGGTGCGGGCCAGGATCCCGGCGCTCACGAGCCGGTCCACGACGCGCTGCAGAGAGGGCTCGGGCACCTGGAGCTCGGCCGCCAGCGTGCTCGCCCGGTCGGGGGGGTCGCCGCGCAGGAAGCGCAGGGCCACCCGCAGGACGGCGCGCAGGCCCAGGCGTTCGAGGAAGACCTGATCGTGGGCGCGGGCGCGGGTGATCTGGCGGTGGGCGGGCTCGTTCTGGTGCGCGAAGGCGGTCTCCGCGCCGAGCAGCACGGTGACCCACGACATGTAGAGCCAGAACATGAAGATCGGCAGGGCGGCGAAGGTGGAGTAGATGGCGCTGTAGTTCGCCACTCCGACCTGGAAGCGCACGTGCAAGACCTGCGCGACCTGCCACAGGGTGCCCCCCACGATTCCGCCCAAGAGGGCGGAGCGCACGCGCACGCGCGTGTTGGGCATGAACAGGTAGACGAAGCAGAAGCCGAGCCAGACCGCCACCAGGGAGCTGAAGCGCGCGTAGATCTCGACCAGTGTCCCCAGGCCCAGTTGTTCGCGGACGTAGGCGACCGCCTCCTCGCTCTGGGCGGCGGTGGTGACGGTGCCGGCGGTGATGAGCAGGATCGGCACGATCACCACGATCGAGAGGTAGTCGGCCACCTTGCGCACCAGGGTCCGCGCGCGGTGCACCCCCCAGATGTCGTTGAAGGCCCCCTCGATCGAGCCCAGGAGCTTGATCACCGTGTAGAGCAGGATCGCCAGCCCGAAGCCCCCCAGGCTGGTCACGTTCGCGTCTTGGACGAAGGCCAGGACCTGGTCGATCGCATGCCGCAGCTCCCCGGCCGCGGGCTCGCCGCCGTCGGTGGCGCCGAGGGTCTCGTTCAGGAAGGGCTCGATGACGTCGTGCAGCAGCCGGTCGTAGAAGCCCAAGCCCTTGGCCATCGAGAAGGCGAAGGCCAGCAGGGGGACCAGCGAAAGGACCGTGATGAAGGTCAGCGCCGAGGCCCGCATCAGGAGCCGGTTCTCGTCGACGCCCCTGACCGTCAGGTAGGCGATCCGCGCCAGCCGGTAGAAGAGGCGCTTGAAGGTCGGCACCCCGCCGAGCTCCACCGACCAGACGTCGGTGGAGAAGAAGCGCCGCGTGGCTCCGAAGCGGGTGCGCTGGCCGGTCATGCGCAGAGAGGATCGGCTCGCGGGGGCCCGGGGTGAAGGGGGGAGTGCTGGTTCTGGGCTCTGGCGGCCCAGGACCCCGCCCCGGGGCGGGAATTCCCGTTACTCAGGGAGCTCGCTGATCCTCTGAATCAGGTCCAGCGCCAGCTCATTCGGCACGACGAAGGCCACGTTGTTCTGGACGATCTTCCAGCCGTCCGTCTGCTTGCGCAGGACCCCGCTGCAGCGCATCTCGCCGAAGCGCTCGCTGACCAGGAGCTGGTCGAACCACGCCATGCGACCGCTTTCGCAGACGAATACGTTCTGATCCGCGATGTGCGTCCCCCAGCGCTCCCCCTGTTCGAAGTACAGCTTCATGAACTCCCGCAGCTCCCCCACCGTGAACCGCTCCTGGGCGTCCGTGCCGAAGAGGATCGCGTCGGGCGCCATGTGCCCGAAGTAGCGCTGCTCGTCCCCTTCGGCCTTGGCGAGGAGGAAGTCCTCGAGCACGGCCCCCACCTCAGCCTGCGCCTCCTCCGGTGGTGGTGTCGACCCTCCGGTCAGGCTGGCGCAGGCGACCAAGGGGAGGGCGAGGAGGATGGAGGGGGGGATGATCGTCTTCATGGTGCTCGGGGCGGTGGCCCCGGGGCTGAGGGTCAGGGGGACTGCAGCCGGCAGGTGAGTTCCGGAGTCCGCCACTTGGGAAGCCCTGTGCTACGCACCTTGCCGCGTTCCCATGACGGAAATACTAGAAGCTGACACGCGCCGTGAGCGAGCACCACCCGGCGTCGATGTCGGCATCAGTCCAGACATCCCAGTAGATGCCCCCGTAGGTGCCGTACGCCCACGGAGCGAATCCGTTCCCACCGAGGTACATGACCGCGTGGCTTAGGTCCCGGTTGAGAACGCCGTCGGCCACTTCGGAGTGCTGGCCGCTGGCGATCGCCCCGTCCGTCGTCTGTCCGTAGTGTGCGCAGTTGTCCTCTTACCCCGTCCGCCGCGGCTCGCCCCAGTTGCCAACCCCCGCCTCGGCGGCGGTCGGGCCCATCTCGATCCAGCGCGCCTCGACGAACAGCTCGGTCCAGGCTCGCGCGTAGTCGTAGTTCTGCTCGAGGTACTCGTCGGTCAGACTGTCACCGATCGCGCCGTGACGCGCGATTCGCGGGCTGCGAAGCACGGGGCTCCGCGGCTCCTGCAACGGTATGCCGGCCGGCACACGGATCGGCGCGAACGCGGCGAGCAAGGCTCTCACCAGCAGGACCGCTGCCACGAGAACGATCGAGCAACGGAATCTCGAGACGGGCATGGCCCCCATCGCAGTTCAAGGATTTCGATTCGGACGGCTCTTCGAGGAAACGGGGGGGGAGGAACCGGAGAGTCCCTCCCGAGCGCGTCGGTAGACAATCTCGACGAGATGCGGAATAATTCGCGGCCGGTGGCCGTCCGGATCGGGCACAGCAGGTCGCCGACACTCGCCGAATAGCGGCCGGATTCGGCGCTCGAATCCGGAGTGGGGCCCGCTTCGGGCCTCCCCAAGGGAGATACCATTATGACGCAGGTGCAGGACGGAGCGGGCCTCCCCAACCGCCCCAGTACGCAGTTCGTCCAGGCGATCCGGGAGCGGATCGCGTCCGTGGTCGTCGGCCAGGACGTGGTGGTGGAGCGGCTACTGATTGCGCTCTTCACCGGAGGTCACATCCTTCTCCAGGGGGTGCCGGGCATCGCCAAGACCCTGCTCGCCTCCGCCCTCTCCCAGGCCCTTGACCTGCACTTCGCGCGCATCCAGTTCACGATCGACCTGCTCCCCTCCGACATCCTCGGCTCGGAGATCCTCGATCAACGCACCAACGAGTTCCGCACCCACCGCGGCCCGGTGTTCACGAACCTGCTCCTGGCGGACGAGATCAACCGCGCCGCGCCGAAGGTCCAGGGGGCGCTCCTGGAGGCGATGCAGGAGCGCAAGGTCACGATCGGCAACGAGACCTACGTGCTGCCCGCTCCCTTCCTGGTGATCGCGACCCAGAACCCTGTGGAGCAGTCGGGTACCTTCGAGCTCCCCGAGGCGCAGCTCGACCGCTTCATGCTCCTGCACCGTCTGAAGTACCCGACGCACGAGGAGGAGCGCGAGATCCTGCGGCGCAACATCGCGCTCGAAGTCGAGCGCCGCGACCGCGGAGCGGTGGTCCAGACGGAATTCGACGTGATCTCGAACGAGCCGGTCGGATCCACCGACGAGATCGTCGCCGCCATGCAGGCGGTGAACGACGTCCACGTGAGCGATACGTTCCAGGAGCACGTGGTGGAGCTGGTCAACCGCACCCGCGAGCACGACGCGATCGAGCTGGGGGGCAGTCCCCGCACGGGCATCGCCTTGATCAAGGCCTCGCGCGCCCGCGCCCTGATCCACGGTCGCGACTACGTGATCCCCGAGGACCTCTTCACACTCGCCGAGGATGCGGTGCTGCACCGTCTGCGCCTCAAGTACGAGGCGCTCGCCGAGGGCATCACCGGGCCGGAAGTGCTGGAGGAGATGCTGGCGGCGATGGGGGCGGCTCCGTCGACGAGCGCGCCGCAATCCGCGCCCTCCGGGGCGACGGACGCGCGCGTCGACTCCGCCGCTCCCGCCGGCGTCTGAACGAGACGCACGTCATGGGTCCGCCGCGGATGGAAGGGCACCTCGAGGAGCTGAACCTCCTCGATTCTCGCCAGTTCCTCATCCTCGTACGCCGGCTGGCGGACTCCCTCACGTACGGCACCGATCACTCTCCCTTTCTCGGCAGCGGAGTGGAGTACGTCCAGTCCCGGGAGTACGAAGCGGGCGATCCGGTACGGATGATCGACTGGCGCGTCACGGCCCGCACCGGTCGCTTCTTCGTGAAGGAGTACGAGTCGCCGAAGCGGATGCCGGTCTACCTCCTGATCGACACCTCCGCGTCGATGACCGTCTCCTCGATTCGGCGCACCAAGTACCACACCGCGCTCGAGATCGCCGGCGGGCTGGCCCTCGCCTGCCTGGATCGGGTGAGCCCGGTGGGCGTGGTCGGCGTGGGCGGACGCAGTATCCGCCGGCGCCCGAGTCTCTCCAAGACGCAGATACTGGAGTGGCTCTTCGCCCTACGGACCTTCCACTACGACGAAGAGACGAGCCTCGCTCAGAGGATCCAGGAGCTCACGCCACGTCTCCCCCACCGCGTGCTGATGATCGTGCTCTCCGATCTGCACGATCCCGGAGCACTTCCCGCTTTGAAGCGACTCGCCCAGCTACACGATTGTGCGGTGCTCCAGCTGCAGGACCCTGCGGAACACTCGCTGAAGGGGGCGGGCTTCCTGCGCGCCCGGGAAGCGGAGACGGGCCGCGAGTTCCGCACCCACGGACGCCGACACCATCTCGATCAGGAGGAGATCGAACGTTCCTTGCGTCGCGGCGGAATCGACCATCTCCTCGTGCGCACGGATCGGAGCTATCTCCACCGACTGCGCCATTTCTTCGGTACGCGCGGGCTCCTGGGAAGGAAAGAGCGTTAGATGATCCGTCGACGTCGCTCACGCAGGACTCGGTCGTGGTCGAGCCCTCTGCTCCTCGCCTGCCTCGTCTTCACCGTGGTTGGAGCGAATCTCGTCGACGAGGATCCGAAGCCCCCGTCCGTCGGTCAGTCGGTTTGGATCCGGGACCTCGTGCTCCCCGGCTCGGAGCTGGAGGCGAAGCAGAGTGACGTCACCACCCCGCTTGTGCTACGGATCGCCGACGTGCGACCGCACGGCACCGCCCAACGCTACGACCTGGTCTTCTACGGCCTCGATCCGGGAACGTACGATCTGAGGGACTTCCTGCGTCGTCGCGACGGCACCTCGACCGAGGACCTGCCTTCAATCCCGGTCACCGTCGCCTCGGTCCTGCCGCCGGGACAGGTCCGCCCGAGCCGCCCGCCGGCGCGCTCGATGCCGCCCCTCGGGGGATACGGGGTGCTCCTCATATTGGCCGCGGTCGCGTGGACGGCCGGCTTGGTGGTAATCGTCGCTCGGGGACGCCGCGCCCGACGAGCAGCGGACCCGATCCACGCCGCTCCCGCGACCCTCGCGGATCGACTGCGCCCGTTGATCGAAGCCGCCCACGCCGGCACGTTGCCCGAGGAGGATCGGGCGGAGCTCGAGCTGGGCTTGATCGCCTACTGGCGACAGCGTCTCGGGTTGCTCGATGCCGGCGCCGCGGAGGCGATCGTCTCCCTGCGGGAGCACGAGGAAGCGGGACCGCTGCTGCGGGCGCTCGAGGAGTGGCTGCACCACCCCAGCCCTGCTCCCGTCGCCGACGTCGGGGCACTGCTCGCTCCGTATCGGGATCTTCCCGCCGAGACCCTCACCGAGTTCACCGAGCGAGCCGCGCAGGAGGCGCGCTGACGGGGAGCGATGGAGACCCTCTTCCCCTTCCGTCACGGCACCGTGCTGCTGCTCTTGATGGTTCCCGCCGTGCTCCTCCTGTGGACATGGCGGCGACGCGGGCGGGCGCTCGTGCTCCCCTTCGATCACGCCCATCCCACACGCGGAACGGGGATCCGGATCCTCGTCGGCATCGGAGAGTCGATTCCCGCGCTGCTCCTCGCGCTGGTGATCGTGATCCTCGCCGGTCCACAGCGCTGGGACGAGCCGCGCTCGAAGCGGGTCCTGACCAACATTGAGTTCTGCGTGGACGTGTCGGGGAGCATGAACGCCAAGTTCGAAGGCGGGACCCGGTACGACGCCTCGATGCGGGCGATCAACGACTTCCTCGACTACCGGGAGGGGGACGCCTTCGGCCTGACCTTCTTCGGCAACGCGGTTCTGCACTGGGTGCCGCTCACCACCGACGTCTCCGCGTTCCGTTGCGCTCCTCCGTTCATGAAGCCGGGCAACCTCCCCCCCTGGTTCGGGGGCACCGAGATCGGCAAGGCGCTGCTCGCCTGCCGCAAGGTGCTCGTGGACCGGGAGGAGGGGAGCCGGATGATCATCCTCGTCTCCGACGGCAGCAGCGCGGACCTCGGCGGAGGCCGCGACCTGGAGGTTGCCCGCAAGCTGCGTGACGACGGGGTCGCTGTGTACGCGGTCCACATCTCGACCTCCCGCACTCCCGAGCCGATCGTCAACATCACCAGCATCACTGGCGGCGAGGTGTTCCAACCGGGGGACGCCGCGGGTTTGCGGACCGTGTTCCAACGCATCGACGAGATGCAGGAAACGCGGGTGGAGAAGGCGCGGGCGGAGGCTCGTGACGACTACGGGCCCCTCTGCCGGGCGATCTTGGTCCTGCTCGCGGCGGCGCTCCTGGCCGCCTTCGGGTTGAGGTACACGCCGTGGTAGATCCCCTGCTCGCCCCGCTCCTGGTCGCGCTGGCCGCGGCGCTGCTGACGTCGCTCGCGGAAGCGTGGCACGCGCTGAGGATCCGGCGCGTGCTGCACCTCGCCTTCGGCCCCCGGGCGCGACCCGCGCGCTGGGCGCGGTCGGTGCCGATCCTGCGGGCGACCGCGCTCGCCGCCCTGGGGTGGGGCGCGGCGACCCTGCTCCTGATCGAGCCCCGACGGCACTCCTCCGCGGAGGGCACGGTGACGAGGGAGGGGGACGTGCGCCACGTGCTGCTCGTCCTCGACGTCTCGCCGAGCATGCGTCTGGAGGACGCGGGAACCGACCGCCTCCAGAGCCGCATGCAGCGGGCCCAAGCGGTGATGGATTCCTTCCTCGCCCGCGTGCCCCTCGCGCAGTACCGCATCTCGATCGTCGCCGTCTACAACGGAGCCAAGCCGGTGGTGGTGGACACCACCGACGTCGAGGTGGTCCGCAACATCCTCGGCGATCTCCCGATGCACTACGCGTTCCCCGCCGGCAAGACGCGGCTCCTCGACGGCCTCGAGGAAGCGGTGCGCATCGCGAAGCCGTGGAATCCGCGCAGCACGGTCCTGATGCTCCTGAGCGACGGCGATAGCGTCCCCACGACCGGCATGCCGAAGATGCCCGCCTCGATCGACGACGTCCTCGTGGTGGGAGTCGGTGATCCCCAGGCGGGCAGCTTCATCGACGGCCGCCAATCGCGGCAGGACGTCTCGATGCTGCGCCAGATCGCGACCCGCTTGGGAGGCGTGTACCACAACGGCAACGTGCAGCACCTGAGCTCCGCCTTGGTCGGCGACCTGACGATGGTCGAGGAGGTGAACCCCTGGGAGCGGCTGACGCGACGCGAGTACGCCCTGCTCGCCTGCGCGGCGGGCGCGGCCCTGCTGGCCCTTCTACCCCTGCTCCTGCACTTCCGTGGGACCGCCTGGCGGCCCGGCACGGCTCTCCGGGCCAACTCCTCGTTGCCCGCAGGGAGAACCTGATGCATCCTCGAACCCGACCCCTCCGACGATTCCCCCTCCTGGGGCAGCAAGTGAGGACTGAAGTATGCGCAAGCACCTCTTGGCGATCTGGTGCCTGATCCCGGTGGGCCTGGGTGCCTACCACCTCGGACCGGGACAGGACCGTCTGTTGATCGACGACGCCGCCGCCGCGATGGAGCGCGCGGAGGAGGCGATGTTCCGCGCTTCCGACCTCGAGAGCTCGCAGCCCGGCGAGCTCGCCACCGGCGCGGCGTGGGCCGCGGCGGCGGAGGAGTACGAACTGGCGCTGAAGCTCCTCCCCGCCGAGCGGGTCGACACCCAGCGACGGGTGCGTCTCGAACTGGCCAAGTGCCGCATGTTCTTGTCCCGCCTCCCCGAGGCGAACGCCCAGCTGCAGGTGCTGGTCGACGAGATGGCCGAGGACGAGAACGCCGAGGCGGAGGTGCTGCGCGACGCACGCCACGCCCTCGCCAACTCCCAGTACTACCTGACGTGGCTGATGCGCCTGGAGGGCGCGGGTCGCGAGGAATGGGAGCCGACGATCGAGGCGGCCCGACAGACCTTCAAGCTGCTCGCCGAGTCGGCTCCGGCCGACGGCCCACGGGACGAAGCCCATCGGAACCTCGAAGCCTCGATCCGCCTCGCGCGCATGGACCTGACCGAGCTGCAGGGTCTCCCCCTGCCAAGCCAATGACGGGGTTGTGGATCGGGCCGCGGTCGCGGCCGAGGTCGAGGCAAGAGCAATGGGCAGAAGCCGTCGGATGCGCGCGGAGCCAGTCTCGGCCCGCCCGCGGACGGAAGTGGCTCCTGATCTGAGCAGCGACTCCACAGCACCTCGATCTTCCACCCTTCGACTCCGAATCCGAGACCTCCGATGAAGCGTTTGCTCGCCACGATCGCCGGCCTCCTCCTCGTCCCCTGCGCCTGGTCCCAATCGAAGGAGGTGCTGCGGACCGACGGCTCGGTGCTCATGCTCGAGGACGGGAGGCTCATGCCGATGCCTGCGACTCCCGGCGTCACCGAGCCGGAAGAGCAGGCGGAGCAGCCGAGCGAGCTACAGCAGCTCCTCACCCAGCTGACCTACGACCGGCGCCCTTCGGTGATCCTGAAGGCGTGGTCGACCCCGCCCCCCGAGCGACCGGAACCTCCGCAGGAGCCGCAGCCGGCGGAGGAGGCGCAGGCTCCTGCCGACGAGGAACCGAAGGCAAGCGACGAGACCGAGGCCACCGAAGAGGCTGCTGAAGTCTCGGAGGGTGATCCGCTCCCCGAGGAGACTCCCGCGACCACCGACGACGAGCAGGAGGCCGGGGAGGAGAACGCCGCCGCGCCGGAGGAGGAGCTGACGGCAGAGCAGGCGCGCGAGGCGGAGGAAGCCGCCCGCAAGCAGGCGTACGAGGCGCTGGTCCGGCAATGGGTGCTGGAGATCCTGCAGCGCAACGTCACCCTCGGACGTTGGGACGCGGTGCAGAGCTACTTCGCTGAGCTCAGCGAGTCGGAAGCGGAGGCCGGGTACCGGCAGATGCTCAAGTCGCTGCGGGCGGGACCGCCACAGCAGGGCGGGCAGTTCGCGGCCTGGAACGAGAAGAACGCCTTCGCCCCCGAGGACGTGGTCGGCCTCGCCGCCGTGTACCCGCGAGAGCCGGAGGCCGAGGACCTCGTCCTGCTGGGTCAGATCCTCGCTCAGTGTGTCGCGAGCGGCAACCTGGTCGAGAACTGCGTCGAGCTCCTGCACGGCGCTCAGGACGCCGCTCTGTTCCCCTTCCCGCCGGCCGAAACCGCTCGCATCGTCATCGAAGCGGGGTTCCCGATCGAAGCGGGCGAGTTCCTCCCGGCCCCGAATGCGGCGCGCGAGGCCGACGATCGAGTCGCCTTGAACCTGCTCGCCCGCCATTTCGTCGCGCTGTACGAGAAGGAGGGGGAGACTCCCGCACTCGAGGAAGCGTGGTCCTGCACCCAGGCGGTACTCGCCCTGGGCGAGGTGGACGAGAAGCAAGCGGAGGAGGCGCTGAAGCGCGCCGTCTCCATCGCTCCCCGGATCCGCGAAGAGCTCGGACAGGTGTGGCTCGACGAGAGCTTCACCGATCGTCCCGAGCGAGGCATGGAGATCCTCTCCGCCATAGGCGCCTCCGCCTCCCTCGGCCTGGTGGCGCAGGCGCAGGATGCTGACGCGAGGTTCGGCGGGCTCGAGCTGCAGACCACCGCGGCCAATGCGCTTCTCTCGGTGGCGCCGGAGCGCGCGGAGGAATGGGCGAGAACCCTCAACCTCCTCGCCGCCAACTGGTTGCGGGAGGCGGAGCACGCCTACAAGTACAGCACCTCCGCTCAATTCGGCCCCGTGTACCGGCGCGATCCCTACGGCAACATCTACTACGTCAACCAGAGCTACACGTCGCGCAATCGGAACCTGCCGCAGCCGATCCCTCCGGAGAAGATGCTCGACGCGCGACCGTCCGATGCGTGGCTCGCGATCGTGGTGGACGGGTTGCGACCGCGCTTTTCGATCGTCCTCGCCCAGCTCCTGTTGAAGGCGCAGCGAGAACAGGAGGCCTTCCCCTTCATCGAAACCCTGGCCAGCACCCACCCCGAGCGCGCGGAGGAGCTGGTCGAGGAGTTCCTGCGGGTCTGGGCCGACAACCACAATCCCAACGCGCAGGCCGCCCGCACCGCCTCGCACATGTTCATGTACGGCTTCGAGCAGCGCGCCAACGCGATCCCGCTGACGCGCTCGAAGCAGGAGCGCAACCTGGCCGAGCTCGCGGAGTGGGTGAAGCGGTTGCGCGCACTGCCGCTGGAGGACCTCGACGAATCGCTGATCGCTCACGCCTTCACCTCCGCGCACAGCGCCGCGGAGGTGTACCGGGTGGAGACGATCGAGGGGGTGTTCGGCTCCCTCGGCGATCTGGGACCGACCACCCTGGCGGAGCTCGTGCAACGCATGCGCGCCAACCTCGTCAGCGTGTGGCGTCGCCCCTCGGTGCAGAAGGACAACCAGACCCGTCGCCGACAGAAGGACATCGAGAACGAGATCCTGCGCGGATACGAGGTCGCGCGCGCGGTTGTGGACCAGGGGATCGCCGCCCACCCCGATCACTGGGGGCTGGCGCTCGCGCGTGCATCGGTGGATCACGACGAGAACAACTTCCGCCAGGAGGTGGAGCGCTTCTCCGAGTTCTCCGCGGTAAGAGAAGAGGCCTTCGCCTCGTTCCAACACGTGGCCGAGCTGTATCACGACCAGGTCGAGGAGGCGGACGAAGAGGACGCAACCGCGGAGGTCTACGAAACGTGGTTCTACGCCAGCCTCGGGGCCTGCGATCTCGCGGCGATCGACGCGCAGAAGCTGCAGGTCACCTCGCAGCTGCCGATGATCCAGGCAGCACTCGAATCCCTCCCCGAAGAGGTCTGCGAGCGGCACCGGGGGATGTTCGCCAATTCGCTGTTCACCCGTATCTCCAGCGTGAACCCGGCGGTGAAGTTCCGCTACATCCGTTCCGGATTGGAGGTCGTCGGGGATCACGAGCGCTCGGCGGAATCGCGCGAGATCCTCGAGTACTACGAGGACCTGGTGACCGAGATCCAGCTGGAGGCACGTATCGACGGTGACGACCGTGTCGGTCACGACGCCCCCTTCGGCATCCACGTCGATCTGCGCCACACTCGCGAGATCGAGCGGGAGGCGGGGGGCTTCTCCAAGTACCTCGTCAACCAGAACGACCAGCGCTTCGCCTACAACTACGGGCGCCCCACCGAGGACTACCGCGACAAGTTCGAAGAAGCCGCGGTCGAGGCGCTGCAGGAGCACTTCGACGTGCTCTCGGTCACCTTCAACCATCCGGACACCCACTCGCGGGCAGACGACGAGTACGGCTGGCGGATCACTCCCTACGCCTACATCCTCGTCCAGGCACGAGGCCCCGAGGTCGACCGGGTTCCGGCGCTGCGCTTCGATCTCGACTTCCTCGACACGTCGGGGTACGTGGTGCTCCCCGTCGAGTCGTCCGCGATTCCGATCGACTCCGCGGACGCCTCGGAGCCCTCGTACTCCGCTGCCGGCCTCGCGGTCACCCAGACCCTCGACGAACGCCAGGCGCAGGAGGGCCGCCTGGTGCTCGAGGTGCGCGCGGAGGGACGGGGTCTGATCCCGGAGTTGGAGCGGATCCTCGATCTCGCGCCTGAGGGTTTCGTCCTCGTCGACGTCGAGGACCAGGGCGTGCTGATCCGGGAGTTCGACCAGGAGGGGGACGAGGTCGCGATCCTGTCGGAGCGGACGTGGATGATCAGCATGCACGCCGAGGAGGGTCTCGCCGAGCTGCCCCAGACCTTCACCTTCGGAACGCCGCGTTTCGAGGAGACCGAGGCGACCTACCAGCGCTACGTCGATGCCGATCTCGCCAGCGTGGCCTCGGTCGTCGACCTGGAAGCGAGCTACGGGACACGAGATCGCAGCGGACTGCTGGCCTGGACCGGCGGCTTCCTCGGCCTGGCGGCCCTCGCCGCGCTCGCCGTCTGGCTCTGGCGAGGCCGGCGCCGACGCACCGGTCCCACCCACGCCTTCACCATGCCCGAGGACGTCTCGGCCTTCACGGTGATCGGACTGCTGCGGCGCATCGAGGCGGAAGACGGCCTCTCCGACCCGGAACGCGACGAGCTGCGCTCCAGCCTGGAAAGCCTGGAGGCCACGTACTTCCGAGCGGAGGAACCGGAGAAGGTCGACCTGGAGGGGATCGCGGAGCGCTGGATCCAGCGCACGCGCTGATCACGAGCTGATCGCCGGAATACGGTGGACGCGCTCCCCCGCGCGGACATGATGCGCGCATGAGAACTCGACACCCCTCGCTGCGCGTCCTCTCCCCGGTCCTGGCGTCGCTGCTCCTCTGCGCGGGCTCCGTCCACGCCGACGTCACCCTGCCCCACGTGCTGAGCGACCACATGGTCCTGCAACGCGACCGCCCCCTCCCCGTGTGGGGCAGCGCCGATCCCGGGGAGGAGGTCACGGTCGAGATCGCCGGACTCGAAGCCCGGGCGACGGCCGATCCCTCGGGCAAGTGGCGCGTCGAGCTCCCGCCCCTGGAGGCGGGGGGGCCGCACACGCTCACCGTCAGCGGCCGCAACTCGATCTCGCTGGAGGACGTCTTGATCGGCGAGGTCTGGCTCTGCTCGGGCCAGTCGAACATGGAGATGGGGATCTCCGTGGTCGCTAACGGCGCAGAGGAAGCCGCGGCGGCGGACTTCCCTCGCATCCGGCTCTACGAGGTCCCGCGCAATCCGCGCGGCGAGCCCCAGGACGACGTCGCCGCCCGCTGGCTCGTCTGCGCCCCCGAGACGATCGTCCAGGGCGACTGGGGCGGCTTCTCCGCAGTCGCCTACTGCTTCGGCCGCGAGCTGCAGCGAGAGCTCGACGTCCCCATCGGCCTGATCGACACCTGCTGGGGAGGAACGCGGATCGAGCCTTGGACCCCGCCTCACGGCTTCGCGGCCGTGCCGAGCCTGCAGCATCTCGCCGACGAGATCGCGAGGAAGGACCGTGACTACCGGCGCGACCTGCCGGGCCAGCTCGAGGCGATCGAGCGCTGGATCGAGACGACCCGGGCCGCCCTCGCCAACGGAGAGCGCCTGCCGTCCGATCCGTGGTGGCCGCGCCACCCGCTCGCTTCCCCGGGTGAGCCGAGCGGTCTCTACAACGGCATGATCCACCCCCTGCTGCCCTTCGCGATCCGCGGCGCGGTCTGGTACCAGGGCGAGTCGAACGTCCACAGCGCGGACGGCATGGCCTACTTCGAGAAGATGAAGGCCCTGGTCGGCGGGTGGCGAGAGGCGTGGGGGCAGGGCAACTTCCCCTTCTACTTCGTGCAGATCGCGCCCTTCAACTACGACTGGCACAAGCCGGGGATCGACCCCCACGATCTTCCGAGGATCCAGGAGGCCCAGAGCGCGTCGCTCGCGATCCCGCACACCGGCATGGTCGTCACCACCGACATCGCGGACCTGCGCGACATCCACCCGGCCAACAAGCAGGAGGTCGGCCGGCGGCTCGCGCTCTGGGCGCTCGCCAAGACCTACGGGCGCGAGGGACTCGTCTGCTCCGGTCCGCTCTTCCGCTCCACCGCCGTCGAGGACGCCAAGCTGCGCGTGAGCTTCGACCACGTCGCCGCAGGCCTGAGATCCAGGGACGGGAAGCCCCTCACCTGGTTTCAGATCGCCGGCGAAGATCGGAAGTTCGTCGACGCTCAGGCCCGGATCGAGGGCGAGACGGTGCTCGTGTGGAGCGAGGAGGTCACGGCCCCCGTGGCCGTCCGCTTCGGATGGCACATGCTGGCGGAGCCGAACCTGGTCAACTCGGAAGGCCTACCGGCTTCTCCCTTCCGTTCCGACGCTTGGTAGCGAGGATCAGCGGCGCGCGGGCGCGGAGAGCCGCTCCACCAGGTAGTCGGAGAACGCCTCCGCAGCCCGAGTATTCCCCTCTTCATTCCAGTGGGTCCCCTGGAACCTGTAGAGCGCCCCGCCCAGCGCCGCACGACGCAGGTCCGCGAGCAGGTCGAAGAACGCGATCTCCTCGCGCTCGAAGAGCTCCGCCAGGGCTCGCTGGGGACGCTCCAGGTCGATGCGGTCGCGGGGAAGCTGCGCGTGCTGCAGCACGGCGGACAGCACTTCCTCGTGCACCTGGAGCACATCCGGGATCACCAGCACGACGAAGTCCGCGCCGGTTTCGTCGACTTGGGCGTGCAAGACGAGCAGGGTCCTCTCGAGGATCTCCAGGAGTCCCTCGAAACGCCCTGTCAGCTCGCGGTCGAAGAGCCGCAGGCGCTTGGCCTCGATCGCCAGGAAGTCCTCGGCCGAGTGCACCGGGTCGTTCGGGTCGTAGCGGTAGGGCTTCGCCCCGGGGTAGATGTCGGAGACCAGCGCCCCGCCCCGACTGTGCTCTCGCCCTTGCGGCTGCGGGTCGGTCTCCCCCACCACCTCCGCCCTCCGGACTCGCCAGAGATTGCGCACCAGGCGCGCGCCGAGGCTCCACCGGGCGACCGCGTCCGAGCGGCTGTGATCGCCCAGGCTACCGGCGTTGTCGGTGAAGTCGTTGCCGACGAACAGGGCCAGGATCACGAGGTCGGCCTCCAGGTGCGACCCCTCGAGCTGCCAGAGGCGGTGCTCGAACACGGGCCCGACGGCGGCCACCCCGAGATTCAGGACCTCCAGCTCCGGCCGCCACCGATCTCGAAGCTCCGCCTGGACCTGATTCGTCCAATGTCTCGGGTAGGGGACGCCACCCGAGGTGTAGGTGAAGGAATCCCCCAGGGCTACGACGCGATACACCCCCCCGGGCTTCTGCTCGCTGTACTCCACGGTGCGGAAGTCGCGCGAATTGGTGATGAAGTCGTACTGCCGACGCCGGGGAGAGTAGCCCAGGACGGAGCGACCCAGCAGCTCGGGCGTGCTCTTGGCGTCCCCGAAGCTGCCCGTCTCGTTGGGCAGGTAGAGCAGGGTACGCAGCCCGGGACTCCTGGGGAGCAGGAAGCGCAATCCGAGCTCGAGGGTGACGAAGGCGACGCACAGGGAGAGCAGGGCCTTGGCAATGAGCTGCTTGCCCCTCCTCGCTTCTGCTTCCATGCCTTCGTCGACCCCGCGGTCGGGCCGAGTCTCCTCTGGGTCGATTCTGGCCGCCGCCGCGGAATACGGCCAGTCGGATCCACCGCGCACCCGCCTGCGGCACCACTCTCGCAGCTCCCGGGAGTCGAGAGGAGGAGCGAGCGGGCGCTACCGGAGCCATACCCCGTTTTCGGTTGTCCGATCGAAGTCACGGAGGTACCAACTTGGGGGAGTGAAGGTCCGTCCATGGACACGCAGGAGGGCAAGCAGAGATGAAAGGGACACCCACTCGCCGGCAATTCCTCGGAGCCGTCGGCGCTCCAGCGGTCGCCGCCACGGCGCTTCCGCTTCTGGATCCGGCGGCGATCGGTCGCGTGGCGAGGTCCCTGGCCGGCTATTCCGGCACGCCGCTGGAAGCGGCACGGGACGAGTCGCTCTGGTTCGAGGTGCAGCAGGCCTACACCGTCGACCGCAGCCTGGTCAACCTGAACAACGGGGGAGTGAGCCCCGCGCCGGCGGTGGTGCAGAACGCCGTCAAGGGACACCTCGACTTCTCCAACCAGGCGCCGACGTACACGATGTGGCGCATCCTGGAGCCGCAACGCGAGGTGGTCCGCGATCGGCTCGCCCGCGCCTGTCGCTGCGATCCGGAGGAGATCGCCTTGACCCGCAACGCCTCCGAGAGCCTGCAGATCTGCCAGCTCGGCATCGACCTGGAGTCGGGGGACGAGGTCCTGACCACCAATCAGGACTACCCGCGCATGATCACCACCTTCAAGCAGCGGGAACGTCGCGAGGGACTGAAGCTGAAGGTCTTCTCCATCCCCGTGCCGGCGGAGGACCCCGACGAGATCGTCTCGCTGTTCGAGCAGAACATCACCGAGCGGACGAAGCTCATCCTGATGTGCCACGTGATCAACCTGACCGGGCAGATCCTGCCCGTGCGGGCCGTGTGCCGGATGGCGCGCGAGCGAGGGATCCCGGTGATCGTGGACGGAGCCCACTCCTTCGCCCACTTCGACTTCACGCTCGAGGAGCTCGAGTGTGACTACTTCGCCTCCAGCCTCCACAAGTGGCTCTGCGCGCCGCACGGCACCGGGCTCCTGTACGTGCGCAAGAACCGCATCAAGGACCTGTGGCCGATGATGGCCGCCGACGAGAAGCTCGACGAGGACATCCGCAAGTACGAGGAGATCGGCACTCACGGCGCCGCGAACTACCTGGCCATCGCCGAAGCGCTCACCTTCCACCAGACGATCGGACCCGAGCGCAAGGAAGCCCGGCTGATCTACCTGCGCGATCGTTGGACCAAGCGGCTGTTGCAGCACGACGGAGTCCGCTTGCACACCAGCCTGAAGCCCGGCTTCGCCGCTGGCCTGGCCACGGTGCAGATCGAGGGGATCGACCCCGGAGAGCTCACCAGCCACCTGTTCGCCGAGCACCGGATCATCGTCACGCCCATCGTGCACGACGAGTTCGAGGGGATCCGCGTGTCCCCGCACGTCTACACCACCCTGGAGGAGGTCGACCGTTTCTGCGAGGCGATGGAAGCGGTCATCGAGAAAGGGCTGCCCGAGAAATGAGAAACACCACCGCGCTACTCCCTCTGTTCCTGCTGGTCGCCGGCTGCGCCCACCACTCCTGGACGCGGCAGGTCGTCTCGTCCGACGACGCGCCGGCGGCGATCGGTCCCTACTCGCAGGCGATCCAGGTCGGCGAGACGCTGTACCTGTCGGGCCAGATCGCCCTGGACCCCGCCACCGGGAAGATGGTCGAGGGGGGCATCGAGGCGGAGACCCTGCAGGTCCTGAAGAACATCGAGGCGGTCCTCCGCGAGGCGGGGTTCTCCCCGAGAGACGTCGTCCAGAGCAAGGTGTTCCTGGCCGACCTGAACGAATACGCCGCCATGAACGCCGTCTACGCCACGCTCTTCGACGAAGCGCCGCCGGCACGCGCGGCGGTAGAGGTCGCTCGCCTGCCGCTGGACGCGCGCGTGGAGATCATGGTCACCGCGGTGCGGGGGCCGGATAGGTAGAGCTCTTCGACCTGGCGGCGGATCTCCACCAGGAGCAGGCGCTCAGCGCGCTTTCCCGGTCAGCAGCGGTGGATAGGGTCGCCCGGTGATCAAGCGCTCGCCGTCGGAGAAGCCCTCGGGTCGCTCGGCCAGTCGCTGCACCAGCCGGCGCCGCCACGACTCCAGCAGCTCGCGCTGATCAGCGTCGGTGGACAGATCGTGCTGTTCGCGAGGGTCCCGTTCGAGGTCGAACAGGTGCTGCGTGCCGTCGTGCGGCCGCCAGACGTACTTGAAGCGACCATCGGTGAGCGCGTGGAACCCCTGTCGCTTGCTGTAGCAGGTGGCGTGTTCGAAGTGCAGCCACTCGCGGACTTCGTCGGACTCGCCGCGCAACACATTGAGCAGGCTCACTCCGTCGACGGGGGGGCAGGGCACGCCCGCGAGCTCGAGCAGCGTGGGCAGGATGTCCTCCAGGCAAACGGGCTGCATGTGCCGTTCACCCGCGCGAAAACCCAGCTCGGATGATCCGACGACGATGAAGGGGATGTTGGCCGAGCCCTCGAACGGCTCGCACTTGCGGAAGTAGCCGTGGTCGCCGAGCATCTCGCCGTGATCGGTGGTGACGGCGATCGCCCAGGGTCGGTCGGCCTTCTCGCTGCGCGTCTTGAAGTCGGCAATCAGAGGGGCGAGCTGGTGGTCCAAGTGCTCGATCAAGCCGAAGTACCCGGATTGCGCGCGGCGCAACGTCTCGCCTTCGAGCAGGACGCGATGGCCCCCGTCAGCGCCTTCCACCGTCAGCTTTTCCCACTGCACCCAATCGCCGCGCGCGGGCGAGGGCAGCTCCTTCTGCATGTAGGCGTCGAAGTACGTGGCGGGAGGGAAGAGCGGGGGGTGCGGGGCATAGAAGGAGGTGGTCAGGAAGAGCGGCCGGCCGGCCTGCGCCTCCGAGATGACGCGGCGCGCCTTGCTCACCACCCAGGCCGTGGGGTGCAGGTCGTCCTTCAGCGGCCACGGTCGGGCAGGCCAGAGGTTGTAGTCGAGCCCGAGGCTCTCGACCCACGGACGGATTCCCTTCATCCCGGGCACGGCCTGGCGCAGGTCGTGCGCGTATTCGTCCTCGACGTAGGTCGAGCCGTGGAGCACCGTCTGGTACCCGAGCTCGGCATCGGTAGTCGACTGGTGCATCTCGCGTCCGACCAGAGCGGTGACGTAGCCGGCAGCGCTCAGCAGCCGCGGCAAGGTCGGTGAGGTGACGGGCTTCTGCTTGAAGCCGACCACCCCGCTGGTCTGGGGGAACTGCCCGGTCATCAGCGCGTAGCGCGCGGGAATGCAGGACGGCACCGTGGTGTAGGCCCGCCGGAAGAGCGCGCCCTGCTCGGCGAGTCGATCGAGGGTGGGTGTCCGAACCGCCGCGTGGTCGAGGATCGACAGGCAATCCCCGCGCATCTGATCCGGCATGATCAGGAGGATGTCGGGCTGCTCGGACTGCCTGACGGCAGTCTCTTCCACGACGCCGATCGACAGGAGGAGCGCGCTGCAACAGGCGAGAGTGAGTCTTAGTCCGTCCATGATGTCCCCGGCTGGTGGCGCTTCTCCGATTGGTACGGCCGGTCCACATCCGGGGCCTCCGGACGATGATACCTCCCGGACTCCTGCGTGTTCATGCGACGTCCTTCGGCATCCTGCAGCGCGCCGGGGACGAGCTTGGTCATCAGAACCCCCGGTCCCGCCGGCACAGCTCCTCGACCTCCTCGATCTCTCGGGGCGGCCCCGCCAGGAGCTCGCAGCCGTCCTCGGTGATGAGGACCCCGTCCTCGATGCGGATGCCGAGGCCCTCGTCCGGGAGCATGATGAACGGCTCGATCACCATCACGTTGCCGGGCTCGAAGGGCAGGTCGTCGTCGCCCTTCCAGCCGGCCGCGTCGTGGATGTTGAGGCCCACCGGGTGGCCGCAGTTGCCATAGGCGTGCTGCTCGAGGCCGTACTTCTCGTAGGTCTCGTAGGCAGCCCGGTGCGCCTCGAAGTTCGTGGAGCCCGGCACCATCCTGGCGATGGCGGCCTGCTGAGCCTCGAGCGTGATGGCGTAGATCTCGCGCTGCCGGTCGGTGAACTTCCCGTTGGCCGGGAAGGTGCGGGTGATGTCCGAGGAATAGCCGTGGACCTCGACGCCGGCGTCGATCAGCACGAGGTCGCCATCCTCGATCTGCTGATCGTTGTCCATGTAGTGAGCGATGGCGCAGCGAGGCCCGGCCGCGACGATGATGTTGGCCGCATACAGATCGGACCAGTTGCCGCGCACCCCCTCGCCGGCGCGCTTCCCGACGCCGTGATCGAAGATGGCCTTGCCGAGTCCCTCGTTCTCCCCGGGCGCGAGGGAGGCCATGATCTCGGAGAAGATCTCCGTCTGGATCTCGAAGGCCCGGCGCAGACACTCGATCTCGAAGGCATCCTTGACGCGGCGCATGTCGTGGATCAGCGGCGCGATGTTCTTGCACGAGAGCCACGGGTGCCGCTCCCGGATCTTGTTGACGAGGATCTGACCCGCAGTCAGCGGCACATCGAGCTTGGGCATCCACCCGACGTTGACCCACATCCGCTCGGTGCGGGCGAGCGCCTCCCCGAGGATCTCCTCCAGCTTGGAGAGCGGCTTGACCGTCTCGACTCCGGTCTGTGCGGCGATCGCGTCGTAGCCGGAGCCCGCGCCGTCGATCAGCTTCTCGCGCTCGGTGAGCTCGCGGACGAAGAGCACCTCCTCGACCACCCGGCCCCGGGCGAGCTCCGGCCCGTGGAGAGTCTCGAAGCGATCGATCCGCAGGCCCCCGGGGGCCAGGACGAGAATGGAGTCCCGCTTCCGATCGCCGGTCAGGTAGACGAGGTTCTTGTCGTAGAGCAGGGGATCCGGCGCGAATCCCGACGCTTCGACGAGGGCGACGCCCTCGCCCATCCGCTCCACCAGTCGCCGCCGGCGTTGACGATGGATCCCGGGGAGGTCGGCGTTCTCGGTCATGTGATGGCTCCTGTGGTCGTTGCGCGCGTTCGCGCTTCGGGCTCGCTGGCGATTCCTTCTCTGCGAGATCTCACCCGGGAGGGTACGTCCGGCCGGGCGCGAGATCCTCCGCCACCTCGTCCTACCCGCCCCTCCGCGTCTCCCGTATCCTGACTTCCAGGTTGGCTGGATGACCGGGGGGGCGCCGACGTCCGCCCCATGAGCACGGGAGAACACCGGTGAAGGATCGAGAGCTCTCACGGCGCGTTTTCATTCGCAACACCTCCCTCCTGGCCGGAGGATCGATCGCGACCGGGCTCGCGGGGGCGGGCTGCGCGAGCCGGCCAGCGACCTCCGGCTCCGGAGGAGCCGAGGAGCCACCCCCGCCGACGGTCGAGCCGGGGCCCGAGATCGTCAACCACCACCCGCGCATGGGCTACCGGCGGCTGGGCAAGACGAACCTCGTCGTCTCCGAGGTCAGCCTCGGCGGGCACTGGAAGAACCGCGGCGGGGGTCGCTTCTGGGACACCTTCGCCAACGACGAGGTGCCCGCGGACGTGGCGCAGAACCGCACCGAGGTCGTGGGTGCCTGCATCGACGCGGGGATCAACTACCTGGACATCACCACCGCCGCGGAGTGCCTCTCCTACGGCGCGGCGCTGAAGGATCGGCGCGAGAAGATGATCGTCGGCGCCGACGACCACCAACTCGGCCCCCGCAATCCCTCCAACCGCAACGTGCCGGCGCTGCTGCACAACATCGACGAGTGCCTGCGACGCCTGCAGACCGACTACCTCGACATCTGGCGCGTGCAGGCCGACATGGCGGGCAACAACTCGGACGAGGACGTGGCGATCATGATCGAGGCCTTCCAGAAGGCCCACGAGGCGGGGAAGGCACTCCACTTCGGGATCTCCTCCCACAGCCGGCCCTGGCTGCAGCACGTCATCGAGACCTTCCCGGAGGTCGAGATGGTGATCTTCCCCTGCACGGCGAAGACGAAGGCCAAGGACCTCCCGCCGACGCGGGAGAACGTCGCGGAGGTCAACCCGGGCTACGGCGCGGACCAGGCGCAGAGCATCTTCCAGTCCGTCCAGGAGCACAACGTCGGCGTGGTGACCATCAAGCCCTTCTTCGGCGGCAGCCTGTTCGATACCGATGCGAAGTTCCCCGTGATGGGCGTGGGCAGGAAGAGCGAGAACGACCTCGCGCGCCTCACGTTGCAGTGCATCCTCTCCAACCTCACCATCTCGGCCACGATTCCCGGGCTGACCACGATGTACGAGGTGGAGAACGCGGCCCTCGCCTCCTACAACCTGCCGCTGGCGATGACGGCCGCGGACGAGGAGTGGGTGGCGCAGCAGGTCGAGGAGCGTTGGGCCTGCCTGCCCGAAGAGTACGCCTGGCTGCGCGACTGGGAGGTGGTGTGAGGGTCCTCGTCGCGCTGGGAGGGATCGCGCTCCTCGCGAGCGCGATGGTCTCGACCACGGCGCAGACCCAGACCGAGAAGAGGACGCCCCCGGAGGGGAACTCGCTCTGTCTCGTCTGCCACCTCGATCTGAGCGAAGAGGTGCTCGCCACCACGCACCTGGCGGCGGGGGTCACCTGCGCGAGCTGTCACGGGCCGTCCACCGGCCACATGCACGACGAGATGCTGATGACGAAGCCGGACGTCCTCTTCGGACGATCCGAGGTGCAGGACCTCTGCCTCACGTGTCATCCGCCGCAGCCACCGAGCATGCAGGTGCACGCAGGCCCACCGGCGGTGGCGAAGTTCTTCGAGGAGTGGTTCGGCAAGAGCCGCCCCAACGGCCGGGTGATCACGGACGCCGCCATCTGCACGGACTGTCACGGCACGCACAACATCGTCAAGCAGATGGGCGGCGGGGACGAGACGGAAGCGAGCGAGTGGTTCCCGCTCTTCAACAGGAACGACCTGGACGGCTGGCGGGCCGAGGGGCCCGCGCGGTGGTCGGTCGAGAAGGGTCGCCTGCGAGTCGATCTCGGGGAGCGCGGGGCGGCGAGCACCCTCTGGACCGACGCGGTGTACGAGGACTTCCTCTTGACGGCGACCTTCAAGTGCGCAGGGCCCGTGCTCGGAGGCCTCTGGCTGCGGCACCGCGAGGGGAAGCCCGGCCCGCGGGTGGGGATCTTCGACGGAGCCGGGCTGCAGCACGCCACGGGCAGCGTGCAGATTCCCGGACGGGGCATGGCGCTCCCGAATCTGCGTCCCGAGCTCGTGAGCAAGGAGACCTGGAACACCCTCTCCGTCTCCGTTCAGGAGAACCGCGTTCGCGTGTGGCTCAACGGCGAGGAGCTGGGCAGCGTGTGCGTGGAGGTCGCCGAGTCGGGGCCCCTTGGCCTGCACATCGAGAGCCACCCCGAGGAGCGCGAGGCCGCCCTGGTCTTCAGCGAGGTCCGACTGCAGCGCCTCGCGCGTCCGCCGGCACAGGAGGAGACCGGCGGCGAGCCCGTCTCCCTCTTCAACGGCCGGGATCTCAGCGGTTGGGAGACGAGCGGCGACGCGCAGTGGACGGTGGAGGACGGCCTCCTCGTCGGCACCCAGGGCGAGGGCAACGCCCCCGGCGACCTGTTCACCACGGCGAGCTACGACGACTACGACCTGACCGTCACGTACCGTGCCGAGTGGCCCTGCAACAGCGGCGTCTGGTTCCGCTACCAGTCCGCGAGCCAGTCCTACCAGGCCGACATCCTCGAGTACCCCGATCCCGAGTGCTACGCCGGCTCGCTCTACTGCACGGGCAAGTTCTTCCTCGCCCTCAACAAGGACCGGAGCATCGTCGACCGCGAAGGCTGGAACACCCTGCGCGTGCGCGCCGAGGGCGACCACGTCCGGACGTGGATCAACGGCTACGCCGTCGCCGACGTGCGCGACGACACGAGCGCGACCGGCCGCATCGGCTTCCAGATCCACGCCGGCACGCAGTTCGGGCCGATGAAGATCGTGATCCGCGAGGTGCTCTTGCGGAAGCTCTGATCGGGGCATTCTGAATTGTCCCTCTGCGTCGTACCTGCCCCGGAATCCCTCGCCACGAACCCGTTGCCGCCAACGACTTCGATCGTCTCCCCGTAGGGTGGGCCCGGAGCCGGGGGGCAGGGTGGACCCCGGCTGCGCGGTGCTCTCTAATGACCCGCCCGCAGCAGAGTGTCGAGACCGGCGCTCGATCGAAGTCCAGTCCATGTCTCTCGAGCCGTATCTCGCCACCCTGAGCGGTTGGGGCCGCAAACCCGCGCGCGTGGGACTGGTGGTCCGCTCGGAGGACCTGCTGCAGAGCACGGTCGGGGCCGCCCTCTGCCGCGGGCTGGGCCGTTCCTACGGCGATTCCTCCCTGCCCGCGGCCGAGGGCGACCTGGTGGCCGACACCACCCTGGCCGACCGCGTCCTGGCCTTCGATCCCGAGTCGGGCGTGCTGCGCGCCGAGGCCGGCCTCTCCCTGTGGAAGCTCAACCGCCTGCTGCTCGCGCGCAACTGGTTCACGCCGGTCACCCCCGGGACGCAGCACGTGACCCTGGGCGGCATGGTGGCCTCCGACGTTCACGGCAAGAACCACCACGTGGACGGCTGCTTCGGCGAGCACGTGCTGGCCCTGAAGATGCGCCTGGCCGACGGCCGCCTGATCGAGTGCACCGAGGAGAGCGAGCCCGAGCTCCTGCGGGCCACCATCGGGGGGATGGGGCTCACCGGGCACATCCTCGAGGTGGAGGTGCAGATGAGCCGCCTCCCCTCGCCCTGGATCCTCGGCGAGAGCGAGCGCATCGCGAACCTGGACGCCATGGTGGAGGGGCTGAAGCACGCCGCTGACGAGTGGCCCATGACCGTGGGCTGGGTCGACTGCCTGGCCCGGGGCGAGTCGCTCGGCCGCGGGATCCTGATGAAGGGGCGCTGGGCCGAGGCTCGGGAGGCGCCGGCCTCCCCGCCGCGCTTCAAGGGCGCACGGGCGGTCCCCATGGAGCTCCCGGCCTTCGTGCTGAACCGCCTGAGCATGAAGGCCTTCAACCAGCTCTACTACTGGAAGCACTGGAAGGCGCAGCGGCGGGGCATCGAGCACCCGGCCTCCTTCTTCTACCCGCTGGACGTGCTGGACGACTGGAACCTGATCTACGGCAGCCGCGGCTTCACCCAGTACCAGTGCGTCCTGCCCCACGCGGACGACAACGGGCCGGCCAGGCGCTTCCTGGAGCTCTTCATCTCGGGCGGCGGGATGTCCTTCCTGTGCGTGATCAAGGACTGCGGCGCCGAGGGGAAGGGGATGCTCTCCTTCCCGCGCCCGGGCATCTCGATCGCCATGGACTTCCCCATCCACGCGCAGAAGACCCAGGGCTTCGTCGACCAGCTCAACGAGCTGGTCATCGCCGAGGGGGGACGGATCTACCTGACCAAGGACACCTTCACCCGCCCGGAGCACTTCCGGGCCATGGAGCCGCGCCTCGAGGCCTTCGAGGCGGTGCGCCGCAAGTGGGATCCCGAGGGTCGCCTGCGCAGCGCGCAGTCGGTCCGCATCCTCGGCGACAGCGTCGATGCGCGGGACGCGATCAAGACGAAGGAGAGCGCGGTCGACGCGGGACCGCGCGCAAGCGGAGAGAGCACATGAAAGTAGCCATGCTCGGAGCTACCCGTGGGATGGGCCGCGCGCTGGCGCAGCTCATGGCCGCACGCGGCGATCGCATCTTCCTCATGGAGCACGTGCCCGGGGAGCTGGAGCGCTCTGCCCGCGACCTGGAGGTCCACGGGGCTGCGGCCCCCGTGGGCACGGCCTACTGCAACCTGCTCGAGCCGGAGAGCTTCGCCCCGGCCCTGGAGGAGGCCGAGCAGGCGCTCGACGGGATCGACACCGTGGTCGTCACCGCAGGACTCTTCGACACCCAGGAAAGGCTCGAGGAGGACGGCGAGCAGACCGCGCGCCTGCTGCTGGCCAACTACGCGCACACGGTGCTCTTCTGCGAGGAGGCGCGCAAGCGCCTGCTCGCACGTGGCGGTGGGACCCTGTGCGTCTTCAGCAGCGTGGCCGGAGATCGCGGCCGCAAGCCGGTGATCCTCTACGGCTCGACCAAGGCGGGGCTCTCGCGCTACATCGAGGGGCTGGACCACAAGTTCCGCGCGGCCGGTCTGAAGACCGTGTGTGTGAAGCCCGGCTTCGTCAAGACCGGCATGACCGCAGGCCTGAAGCCCCCGCCCTTTGCCGGCACGCCGGAGCAGGTGGCCAAGCTCGTGCTACGCGCCATCGACCGCGGCAAGCCGCTGATCTACGTGCCGCGGATGTGGCGGCTGGTCATGTTGGTGATCCGCCACCTGCCGCGCTTCGTCATGCGGCGGATCGGCTTCTAAGGCGAGCGGAGCGTCTCCTGCTACCGCACAAGTGAGGAGGTGGACGGGATGACCACTGATCGTCGGCTCACCGCACGGGCGAGCATCACACGTCGCTCCTGCCTGCCGCTCTTGATGGCGGGCTGCACACTGCTCGCGTTCGACGCACCGGCGCGCGCGCAGGATGCGGGAGCTGCCCCCATCCCCACGATGAAGCCGTGGGCCTGCGTGGATCTGGAACGGTATCCGGGGATGTACCCGTGCCCGGGAGACCTGAACGACGACGGGCGCCTCGACTTCCTGCTCTACCGTCAAGGACCACAGACGACGCCGGGCTACCTGGTGGCGGTGGACCACGCGGGCGAGGTGCTGTGGGAGCGGGGGGATGCGAAGATCGAGAGCCACTCCCCCGACGGCGGCGGGCGCGAGCCGGCACTGCGCGGCATCGCCTTCGTGTACGACATCGACCGGGACGGCCGCAGCGAGGTGATCACCGAGCTCTGGGAGCAGGAGCGGCCGCTGCTCTGCATCCTGGAGGGTGCGACGGGGGCGGTGAAGAAGTCGCGTCCCTCGCCCCTGACCCTGGAGGTGCGCAGCGGCAAGCGCAGCCGCTGTCACCCGGTCGGCTTCATCGCGCATCTCGACGGCGAGCAGCCCTCGATCGTCCTGAAGTACGGCGCCAGCAGCAACGTCCCCTGCCTGGGCGTGGCCCTGGATCCCGAGCTGGAGGTGCAGTGGGAGGTGCACGGCGATCGCAATTCGATGGGGCACGTGCCGACCGTGGCCGACCTGGATGGCGACGGGCGCGAGGAGGTCGTCTTCGGAACGCTCGTGGCCGACGAGAACGGCCAGGTGTTGTGGCAGCAGGAAGCCCTCTCTCACGCGGACTGCACGGCGGTGGCCGACGTGCACGACGCGCCGGGCAAGGAGGTCTTCATGAGCATCTGCAACCGGGGACCGGCGTTCTGCCTGTCCGCCGCGGGCGAGGTGCTCTGGGCCAAGACGCGCCAGGAGGTGCCCCACGGGCAGGGGATCTGGGTCGCGGACTTTCTCGCGGACCATCCCGGCCAGGAGGCGATCATCCTCCACAGCGGCCACACGGGCGACTTCATGACCGTGGACGCCGCGAGCGGGGAGGAGCTGGCCCGCTTCCACCACTACACCGTGCAAGAGCGAGCCTACCCCGACTTCCCCTGCCCGGTGAACTGGGAGAGCACCAGCGTGCAATCGCTGTGGATCCCCGTCGATCGATCCGTGGTGGACGGCCGCGGCACGGTCCAGGCCGCGCTGGGCGAGCACGAGGCGCGCGTGCGCGAGGTCCTGCGTTGGGGCAACGACAAGCGCAACCTCGCGGTGCAGGCCTTCGCCCTGGACGTGTGCGGCGACGAGCGCGACGAGCTGATCCTGTACCAGCCCTACGAGGGGCGTGGGATCTTCGTCTTCACCCAGCCGGACTCGGACGGGCGCGAGAAGCCGTACCGGCACGCGGAAGCGGCGTACCGGATCCACACCTACTTCTGACGTGTGGGAGAACCCATACCCCACCCCCTCGACGTGGAGGCTGCCGTGACTGCTGTGCACAGGAACATGGCCGTGGAGATCGACGAAGAGAAGGCGACCTTCGTCCACAGGAGCTGTCCCGAGCCAATCAGCGTTCGCAAGAGCGAAGCCGCGCTGCGCCTGAGAGCCTTCGAGTCGCCGGCAATCGGAAGCCTCCTCCTCGTCGAGAGCAGCGGGACTCACTACAAGTGCCGCCTGCGTCACTACCCGGCTCTGAAGCTGTGGTGGCAACCGGAGGCCGTCCCGATCACCCGGATCCCTTGGAAGCAGCTGCCGGGGATGCTCAGGGCAGGCGCATGGATGCTCGGGGTAGGGATCATCACGGTACTTCTGGCCTTCGGCATCCTCTTCTTCTCGCAGGAACGCGTCATTCCCGGCGAGCAAGTGGCCGCCGAGAGCAAGGCTCAGGCCGAAGCGCGCCTGGAGAAGCGCGGATCGGCTCTACTGAATCTCGTCCCCGAGCTTCTCGATCTCTTGGAGGCGCACGGCGCTACCATCAATGAAAGGGAGGACGAGCATAGGATCTTGGTGACCCTTCCCCCGGCCGAGAAGCCCGAACGCATGTTGGAGCTGGAGGAGGAGCTTGACTATCTAGACATCCTCGTGAAGCCCAGGCCGGGGGACGATCCTTGTACATATGTTCTCGACGTCGAACATAGATCTAGGGAGTGGTACTTTCAGGAACATCCGGACAAGATCATCTATCGCTCGTCTTCCTGGAAGAGCGTGGCCGATTACGCCGTGTTCGTCGGGGGGGCACTGGGCCTGATGATGTTCTTCGTGGGCGCGGTGATCTATTTTCGTGCCCTAGGGCGGTATTGGAGGGATCTGGATCCCAATCAACTCTGACGAATCCTGGCCTCCCCCTGAGCGATGGCATACGGGGCCATGCGCCGAATAGGGGAGGCGCTGCGAGCGTGAACAGATGCAGACCAGCCGGAAAACTCCATGCAACCTCTAATCAAGACCCTCCTAGTGTGGATCGCCCTAACGTGCACAGTCGGCTGCAAGGGAGAGGTCGACCTGGAAGCCACCGGCGGATTCGTCTTGACCATCGAGCTCGCGGAGGCCGGCGGGGATGCGAATGCAGCCACGCAGGACGTGGCGCGAATCCTCGAGGATCGCCTCCGGTCCATTGATTCGGATCGGCTGCATCACGTGACCGTTCTCGAGAACGGGCAGATCGAGGTCGCCGTATCGGTGCCGAGGGAGATACGTGATTGGGTACGCGAACTGGAAAGCACCTGGGACACTCTACGCGAAGCTCGCATCTCCCCGATGCTCGTCATGTTCGCCGTCTGGGTTGACGACCCCCCCTACGAGCTGCAGGAGCTGATTGGACGCCACCCAGCGCACGCAGCGACGATTCGACGCTTCGGGAAGCTCCTCGAACGCCACGAGCGGACATCCCTGCAGGATCCGGAATCCGCGGCGAACGCGATCAGACGGATGGGGCGGCTCTCGATTCGAATCGCGCCAACGGCGTCGGGGCTCGGCCTTTCGAGAGAGGATGCCGATTTCAACGAGAGGCTCGAGGCGCTCGCCGAGGGTCCCGAATTCGGGTGGCTACCGCTGCAGAATCCGCATGACTGGCTGAGCGCCACTTCGTTGAGAGGGGCGCCCGATGCCGGCATCGATCAAGTCATCGAGGACCTACGACTCAGGGATCTCTTGGTGCGCCCCGTGGGCGATTCCGTCGAGATGCTTGTCAGCAATCGGCCGGGAGAGCACATCCTCTTCCAGCCCGAGGACTTCAAAAGGGACGGGGTGGAGATCACCGAAGATAGGAGGGAGAGGCCGGCACTGCGCGTCTCCTTCGCCTCGACCGGAGCCGGACAACTGAAGGCCATGACCTCCGCTCACGTTGGGGAGCAGATGGCCATTCTGCACGACGACACCGTGCTCATTGCGGCCGAGATCCAATCGATGCTCGTCGATCATCTCCTGCTTCGGGGGAACTTCCAGCCAGGGGAGCTCGAGGAACTCGAAGATCTCCTGTCCCACCCACTTTCCGTTCCAGTCGAAGTCGTGGATGTCCGCATCATCGAACCCGCTGATGAAGTGAGCGGGAACAGCTCCGGCGACTGATGCGCGTGGAGAGACCGCCTGAGCTCAGGCGTCCTAGTCGCCCACCTACTTCGCTTCCAAGCGCTTGATCCAGGCCTGGCGGGCCTTGCCCGCGTCCCAGGAATCCTCGTAGGGACCGTCGAGGATCCCGATCGAGAAGGAGCTCACCCAGCCGCTGAGGAAGCGCTCCCCAGCGTCGGTGAGGAACATCCCGTCCACCCAGGTCCTCCCCCCGGGCGGGAGGTAGGTGCCCACCCAGGAGCGCAGGTCCCGCTCGGCTTCCGCCTTGGCGGTGCCCGAGCCGGCCACACCCTCGGGCTGTGTGCCCGAGCCGACGTGCACCTCGATCGCCGTGCCCTCCCGGTCGGGATCATCGGGAGGGGAGACCTCGTAGCGCACGGCGAAGACCCAGGAGAACTCGCGCTCGGGCAGGGTGACGGGGGGCGGCGGGTCCTCCTCGTCGACCTCCGCGACCCTGTGCGGTCGCTCGATGGCGGGATCGACCCAGGGGGTCTCCCACCCCTTGCGCCCGCTGTCCGTCAGCCGGCGGGTGCCCGGGACGAGGAAGCCGCGTCGTCGCATCGTGGCGATCGCCTCGGCGCCGTCGCGGATCTCGGTCTCGCCGTTGGGGAACTGGACGACGATGACCACGTGGTTCGGGTCCACCCCTCCCTGGCCGTCGGGCTCGAAGCCGGTGAGGATGATCCGCTCGGGGTCGCCCGCGCCGGAGGTCGAACCGCCGGGTCGGGCCCCTGAGGAGTCGTCCTCCTCCCGTTCCTGCCCTCGGTCGGCGCGGGGCGCCTCCTCGTCCGCCCCTCCGCTGCCGCGCTCGAGCCCATCCCAGGAAGGGCCGTCCTCCTCACCCGCATCCCCTCGCCGCTGCCGCCGCTGCTCGGCGTCGCGGCCGCCCACCGGCGCGGACGGCGCATCGGCGGGTGCCTCCTCGAACTCCAACACCGCCACCCAGGTGTAGGTGAAGTCGCGATCGACGTCCTGCTCGGGATCGTAGCGGAGCGTGGCCACCCGGGAAGCCTGACGTCCGTCGGGCAGGACACCGCCGGCGGCGACGAAGGCGGCTTCTCCCGCCGGGATGTTGCCGACGGAGATGGTGTTGGCCGGCGCCTTGCCGCTGAAGGCCTCTTGGCCGTCGACCGAGACGAGGATCAACTCCATGTCCCGCGCGCGATGGCAGAGATCGCTGCTGACGATCGTGACGTGCAGATCCCAGTTGGCCTGCTTGGCCTGCTCGGGCGAAGGTCGCTGTACCGGGACGCTGGCAGTCAGGCGGCGCTGATCGCGGCTCACGCGATAGCTCGCCTTGCCCACCCGGCCGTCGGGGTAGCGCACGACGACCTCGAGGGGGGAGCTCGCCTGGCTGCGGGGGATCCACGGCGAGCGCTGCGGGAGGGCCCAGCCCCACTGGCCGAGCACGACCGTGTTTCCAGGGAAGATGATCTGCACCTCCTCCCAATCGTCGAGCGTCTGCTCGTCGCCGGGCTGGGCCGGTCCTTGCGTGTAGACCGGTTGGATCTTCTCCACGGCGTAGTCCCACCACGCGAAGTCGATGCGCGCTGGAATGGTCACCAGGCCCTCTTCGACCCAGCTGCGCGTCCAGCCCTGGTCGCGCGCCCGCCAGCCTTCGTGCGAGACGGCGCGCAGCAGCGAGACTTCGATGGTGACGCCGGGCGGGAAGGGTCCGAAGCGTTTCTCCGGTCCTCCCTTCTGGGTTCGTCCGGTCAGCGGGCAGGTGACCGTGAATTCGGCCCAGGCCACGACCTCCCCCTTCGAGCCGCTGACGTCCAGGGCGATCCAGGTGTCCTCGTCGGCGCGAGCCGGCGCGGTCATGGTGACGAGGAAGAGGCCGAGGAACAGCAGGCTGTGGATTCGCATCGGTTCGCTCCATCCGGCGTGATCGGCCACCGCGGGGAGCGGAGGCCCTGCCGCCGGCAGGTCCTGGGGGGGCCGGTGCTTCATCGCGATCTGGACGACCCGGTCTTGAGCGCAGTCGCGCTGGCCGCCGCAGATGGCCCTGCTGAGCCTTGGGGTGCCTCCTGGGCGTGCCCCAGTCGCCCGGGCGTACGGATGGGAAGTGCAGACGTCGTCGCAGCTGCCGGTCGGCACTCCGATCTGCGATGGCATGTGGAGCTGGAGCGGGGCGTCGACACCGATCAGGAGCGCGGGTAGGGTCGCTCGATGGAGGTCTCCATGGTCGACCGGGTCGGTTCGCGGTTCGTGGCGATCGTCGTCACGGTCGCTCTGTTGTCGTCGCTGGCGACGCTGTCGGCGCAGGACGTCCCGTCGTTCGCGCCCGGCGCGAAGCCGTACGTGCGTTGGTGGTGGTTTGCGCAGGTGATCGATCTCGACGAGGTCCGCGCGCAGCTCGACTGGGCGAAGGACCAAGGCTTCGGCGGCGTCGAACTGGCGTTCATCTATCCCCCCGGCCGCGACCCCGAGGCCGAGCGGATCGATTTCCTCGGCGAGGCGTGGCGCGAGGCGGTGGCCGAAGCCAAGCGACATGCCGAGGCGCTGGGGTTGGGATGCGACTTCACCTTCGGGACGCTGTGGCCATTCGGCGGCAGTTTCGTGTCGGATGACGATCGCACGCAGGTGTTCGGCGATCCCGGGTTCCGGCAGCGCTGGCGGCTGAGCTGGGAGCACGACACACCGGGCAACGTGCTGAACCACCTCGATTCCGGCGCGCTGCAGCGCTACGCCGCGCACGTCGGCGCCGGGCTCGCACCGGCGCTCGGCAGCGGTCGGACCTCGGCGCTGTTCTGCGACAGCTGGGAGGTCGAGAGCCGCCGCATCTGGACCGACGGTCTCGGCGAGCGGTTCGCCGAGCGGTTCGGCTACCGCATCGAGCCGCACATGCCCGAGCTGTACGCGCTGGACGCCGCCGGTCCGCGCTACGACTACATGAAGCTCGTCTCCGAGACGGTGATCGAGCAGTTCTTCGAGCCCTTCACCGCCCTGTCCCACGAGCTGGGTGCCGTCTCCCGCGTGCAATGCTCCGGGGCACCCTGTGACCTGATCGCCGCCTACGGGGCAGTCGACGTGCCGGAGAGCGAGGCCATGCTGTACGAGCCGGGCTTCGCTCGGATCCCCGCGTCGGCGGCGGCGATCAGCGGGCGGCCGGTGGTCTCGGCGGAGACCTTCACCTGTCTGTACGGCTTCCCCGGCGTGCACCTGAGAGACGAGCGTGTCGGCGACCTGAAGCTCGTGGCCGACGCGCTGTTCGCCAACGGCGTGAACCTGATCGTCTGGCACGGCATGCCGCTGAACGGGCCTGACGGCGACGACGACCTGTTCTACGCGACCGTGCACGTCGGGCGGGAGGGCGCGCTCGCGCCGCACCTGAGGGGATTCAACGGCTATCTGGAGCAGGTGTCGGCGGTGATGCAACGCGGCGTGATCTACAGCGACGTCGCCGTCTACCTGCCACTCGAAGACGCCTGGATCGCCGGCGAGTATCCGCCTGAGCTGCAGATGAAGTGGTCCTGGGGGCAATACGAGTTGCGCTACGTGCGACCGGCGGCGGAGCTGGCCGGTCACCACCCGCTGTGGGTCAGCGCTGCCGTGCTACGCGACGCGGAGGTCGTCGACGGCACGCTACGCTGCCACGAGGCGACCTTCGGCTCGTTGTACGTCGACGTCGAATGGCTCGACCCCGATGCGCTCGACACTCTACTGCGTCTCGCGCGAGACGGATTGCCGATGGTGTTGAAGCGAGCGCCGCAGGAAGCAGGGCACGAACCTTCGGGAGACTTCGGCGAGCGGCTGCGGGCGCTGCAAGAGCTTGCGAACGTGGGCTCCGACTTCGCCGCGCTGGCACCGCGCCCGCCGCTGTTGACGGCCGTGGACGCGGAAACCCTCCCCGACTTCTGGTGCCGGCGGGAGGGCGCTGTGCACTGGGTTTTCGTCGCCAATCCCGTCGCGCAAGGGCTGAAGCTGCCCCTCGAACGCGGCCAGGCGCCCAGCGAGGGCGTCGTGACGCGGCGGCTGGAGGTCCAGGTGGCCGGGTTGCGGGAGGTGCTGGAGCTGCGGTTCGAGGGGGCTGCGTCGCTGTTGCTGCGCGTCGAGGGGGGGCGGGGCGTCGAGGTCATCGACCTGGGCTACCGGCCGCCGAAGTAGTCGCGAGCGCGATCGGCGTGGCCCTCGCGCGCGACTCCTGGCCGAGGCGACCATGAGCTGCATGTCGTGCTCACCCCCAGTTCGGCAATCACTCGATGTGGCGCGTCGCGACCTGTCCCTTGCGTCAGCTGCCCTCGGGGGCCCGGTGCCGGTGGCTGAACCCACCTAGAATGTCCTACCGCCCCAGGGGCCGGTCCCCGGCCTGATCGTCGGCTCACGACTCCGCTGGGGACGAACCCTCTACAACAGGATCCCGTAGGAGGATGAAGGGATGCCTCAGGCCAAGAGCACCAATGCAATCCTGATGCCCGCCGCGCTTCTGGTCTTCGCTGGAGCCCTCCTCGCCCCACCCTCGACCGCTCAGGTGCAGGACGAGGTCGAGCTGGCTCCGATCCCCGACATCGCGGGCGCGCGGTTCGGTCACGCGGCGGTCCTGCGCAACTTCGAGCTCGTCGTCGGGGCCCGTCGCAGCGACGTCCACGGTGACGAGGCGGGGACGGTGTACCTGTTCGAGGAGCCGAGCCAGGGAGCCGGGTGGGTGCTCCAGAAGGAGCTCGTGCAGCAGCCTCCCGCGCCCGGCGACAGCTACGGCACGGCGATCGCCAGGTCGAGCTCGTACATCGCGATCGGCGCTCCGAACGAGGACGGCGCAGGTGCGGTCCACATGTGGCAGAAGAGCAGTGGGAACTGGATCTACCACAGCAAGCTCGTAGCTCCCGATCCCGAGTTCGGCGATCGCTTCGGATTCTCGCTCGTGATCGACAACTCCAGCGAGCGCCTGCTGGTCGGCGCGCCGTTCGACGACGACGGCGGCTTGAACAGCGGGTCGGTCTACGCCTTCAATCGGTCGGGTGGGTCGTGGGGCAGCGGGTACAAGCTCACACCGAGCCTGCACTCCGAGGGAGATCTGTTCGGCTCCTCCCTGTCCATGGTGGGGACGAACTACAACGATCCCCTCTACGCGGTCATCGGAGCCCCCGGACGCGACGACTCCGGCACGGACTCGGGGGCGGCCTTCGTCTTCTACGCGACGAGCATCTCACAGTTCTACGAGGTCTCGACGCTCGCCCCCAACGACCCCTCGGCTGGGCAGCAGTTCGGCAAGACGGTCGACCTGTACCTGGACCCGCTGCTCGCCTTCGTCGGCGCGCCCGGCGACGCGCACGCGGGAACGGACTCGGGCGCGGTCTACGCGTTCCGTTACGAGTCTGGGAGCTGGCCCCAGGAGCGCAAGCTGACCGCCCCGGACGCGGAGGCCGGCGACATGTTCGGGATGTCGCTCTTCATGCGCGAGGACGAGCTCCTGGTCGGTGCGCCGTTCGAGGACACCGCTGCGCCCGATGGCGGAGCGCTCTACACCTTCGGCCGCATCGCGGCGACCTGGATCCCGCTCCACCAGGCGTGGGACCCGAACGCGTCGGCGACCGCGTACTTCGGCAGGTCGATCACGGCCACCACCGACCGGGTGGCGATCGGCTCGCCCGGGGACGACACCGAGGCCGAGGACGCTGGCTCGCTCTCGACCTTCGAGCTCCTGTCCGCCTACGCGCCCATTCTCGAGCAGCGGTTGACGGCAGGGGAGGAGGACGCGTGCAACGACCGCTTCGGCCAGGTCGTGGACCTCGCGGGGACGTTCGCGGTCGTCGGCTCGCCGGGCGACAGCAGGGGCACGGTGACCGTGTTCGACGGGAGCTCCGGCACCTGGGAGTTCGACGCGAAGCTGGGCCCGACGACGACCGACAGCAATCCGGGATATGGTGCATCGTTCGCGGTCCACGGCGAGCGGCTGGTCGTGGGCGCGGCCTATGAGGCTCCCGGCGGGTTCGCCTACTTCTACTCGCGATCGGGCGGCCAGTGGATCGAGGACGCGCACCTCACCGCCGCCAGCACGCTGGACTTCGATGGCTTCGGCACAGCAGTCGACATCGACGGGGACGATGCCCTCGTCGGATCGACCGGGGCGGATGGCGCGATGGTGGACTCGGGTGCCGCGTTCCTCTTCCAGCACGATGGCGCGAGCTGGTCGGAGGTCGGTCGACTCGACGCCTCCGACGGGCAGTCCTGGGATTCGTTCGGATCGCTCGTGGCGATCCAGGGGGACCTCGCAGCCGTGGCCAAGCCCTACCCGACGACCACCCCCGCGGCGGCCTACGTGTACCGCCGAACGGGAGGCGTCTGGTCGGAGGAGGTGAAGATCACCATCGGCACCGGCGGCGGGGAAAACGTGACCTCGGTCGCGGTCGACGGGAACACCGTGGCGATCGGGGTTCCCTTCTCCTCGGTCTCTCAGGTGGGGACCGTCCACGTCTGGGTCTGGGACGGCGCGAACTGGAGCGAGGAGCAGCAGGTCGTTCCTGACGATTCCGTGCCCTTCGACAGCTTCGGGATGTCGCTGGATCTCCAGGGCGACGTGCTCGTGGTGGGCGGGACGCCTCCGCCCGATCAGATCGGCGCTGTCTACGAGTTCCTGCGCAGCGCGGGGGTGTGGACGCAGCAGGAGAAGTGGGTACCGGACGTGCTCGAGACCGGTTCGGGGTTCGCCACCTCGATCGCGGTGGATGCCTCGCTCGTCATTGCGGGCGCGCCTTACCACGGCGGCTCGTGCGCCTCATTCCAGACGGAGGGACGCGCCTGGGTCGCATCGCTCGAGGACGAGCTCGGAACGGTCTACTGCGACGAGACACAGAACCCCGAGAACGAGGCCGACCTGGCGATCGACACGCTCGACTCCGGCGCGACGAGCATCAACCTGACCCTGTCGAACGGCCCTCCGGGGCAGTTCGGGTACCTGTTGGTCGGCGATGGCACCGCCACCGTGAGCGCGCCGCCAGGCGCGGTCGGTGACCTGTGCGTCGCGGGTGGGAGCTGCCTCGGACGCTACGACAAGGACGCGGGAGCGATCGACTCGGGCGGCCTGTACAGCGTCGACATCAAGAACGCGATCTCGAACCCATGCGATGGCGCGGTGACCATCGCTCCGGGTTGGACGTGGAACTTCCAAATGTGGCACCGTCAGCCAATGGGCGATCCCTCGACCTTCTCGAGCGCATTGAGCGTGACGTTCGAATGACCTGACGGGTCGGAGAACCCACTGGAACGCCTCTCGACCTGGTACCCTGATGCGGGGACTGAGATGAAGACCGACTCATACTTCGCTCCCCCGACGCGGGCGAACGCCGCGAAGCTCTCGGCGCAGGCTGAGCTGGTCGTCGACAGCACGGTGGTATCGGGGCTGCTGCGCGCAGTGAGCGGACTCCTGGCGGTTCTCAATGAGCAGCGTCAGGTGGTCGCTCTCAACGACGAGCTGCTGGAGTACCTCGGCATCGCGGATCAGCGCTCTGCGCTCGGGCTGCGCCCCGGCGAGGCGCTGGCCTGCACGCACAGCGACGAGATGCCCGCGGGCTGCGGTACCAGCATGTACTGCGAGACTTGCGGCATGGCCGTCGCCATCGTTGCCAGCCTCGGGATGGACCGCCCCGTGGAGCGGCTGTGCGCCCTGCGCGCGCGGCGTGGCGATGCCGAGGTCGACGTCGCACTCCGCATCCGCTCGCAGCCCCTCGACGTGAAGAACGAGCGTTTCCTGCTCCTGTACGTCCAGGACGTCACCCGAGAGGAGCAGCGCGCCGCGCTCGAGCGCGCCTTCTTCCACGACGTCAACAACATCATCACGGTC
>CAZDQL010000057.1:0-17496 GCA_964507325.1 uncultured Planctomycetaceae bacterium
CTACTACGAGCACCTCTACCGCGTCTACCTCGACGGCACCGACCTGAGCATCATGGATCCCGGTGACGCGAACCACCGCTCGTCGTTGTCCCCCACCCGCAATTACGTGGTCGACAACTACTCGCGGATCGACATGGCGCCGCAGTCCGTCCTGCGGGACGCGGACGGCAAGGAGATCCTGAAGCTCGAGGAGTCCGACCTGTCCCGTTTGTACGAGGCCGGATGGAAGATGCCCGAGACCTTCACGGTCAAGGCCACCGACGGGGTGACCGACCTCTTCGGCAACATGTGGAAGCCGTTCGACTTCGACCCCAAGAAGAAGTACCCCATCATCGCAGAGGTCTATCCCGGTCCGCAAACCGAGGGGGTCAGCCACGGTTTCTCTGCCTCCAACAGCCGCCAGCAGCTCGCCCAGATCGGATTCATCGTCGTTCAGGTGGGTCACCGTGGGGGCACCCCAGGCCGGTCGAAGGCCTATCACAGCTACGGCTACTTCGATCTCCGCGACTACGGACTGGCCGACAAGAAGTCGGCCCTGGAGCAACTGGCCGCACGGCACTCCTTCATCGACATCGAACGCGTGGGCATCTACGGCCACTCCGGCGGCGGCTTCATGACAGCAGCCGCTCTGCTGCGCGAGCCCTACAACGACTTCTTCAAGGTCGGGGTCTCCTCCGCCGGCAACCACGACAACAACGTCTACAACCAGTACTGGAGCGAGACGTACCACGGCCTCAAGGAAGTCGAGGTCGAGGAGGAGGATCAGGGCCGCCGCGGAGGCCGCGGAAGGCGAACGGAGGACGAAAGAGGGGACGACACCGAGGAGAAGGACGTCGAGGAGAAGAAGGACGACACTGAGAAGAAGGACGACACTGAGAAGAAGGACGTCGAGGAGAAGAAGGACGACACCGAGGAGCAGGTCGTCGAGGAGAAGCAGGACGACACCGAGGAGAAGGACGTCGACGAGGAGGTGGACGACACCGAGGAGCAGGTCGTCGAGGAGAAGGTGGACGACACCGAGGAAGAGGTCGTCGACGAGGAGATGGACGACACCGAGGAAGAGGTCGTCGACGAGGAGGTGGATGACACCGAAGAGCTGGTCGTCGACGAGGAGATGGATGACACCGAAGAGTTGGTCGTCGACGAGAATGTGGATGACACCCAAGAGAAGGACGTCGACGAAGAGAAGACCGACGAGCAGAAGCAGGACGTCGAGCTGAAGAAGGAGAACGTCCAGAAGAAGAAGGACGATGGCGAGGAAGAGGTCGATGAAGATGTCGAGAAGACGGACGAGGAGAAGAAGGCCAAGACCCGCTTCGAAATCCACATCCCGACCAACGCCGAGCTCGCTGCGAACCTGAAGGGCAAGCTCCTCCTGGTGCACGGGGAGATGGACAACAACGTGCACCCCGCGGGGACGATGCGGCTCGTCAACGCCTTGATCAAGGCGAACAAGCGCTTCGACATGCTGATCCTCCCCGGCCAGCGGCACGGCTTCGGGCCGTACTCGGAGTACTTCAGCCGGGTACGCTGGGAGTACTTCGCCGAGCACCTCCTCGGCGACTACCAGAGCGGCGTGGACATCAGCGTGCGGGACTGAGGGCCTGGACGAGGCACGGGCACCCGCATTCGCCAATCCCCGGTGAACAGGACCGTTGAGCCGGTCCAGCGACTCTCCGGAGGCCACCGAGCGCCGCTCGGGGATCGCTGAACCGGTCCATCGATCTCCGCGGCCCTCTCAGGGCGGACTCCGGGTGAGCACGACCGGACAGATCCGACGCCTACCCCGAACGCCAACACGCCCAAGGAATCCTGACGCACTGGCTTGACCTCATCTAAAGACGAGTTGTTGGACCCTGCTGTGCATCTGATAGCCTCCTGGGGAGCAGCACACGGCTCGATCGATCGGCACTGGCCATGGCGCCCCGTCCCTTCGAACCGCTCATCGCCCGTGGGGCGCCTGCACCACGCCTGCCGCTGAACTCCAGAGGCCCTCAGATGAAGATCATCCACCGCTTCTTGCCGGCCCCGGCGGCCGCGCTCGTCTTGTTCGGTTGCGCATCGGATTCCGGGGAGCGGACCTCGCCGGAAACGGTGCAGCTGCCCCACGTCCAGACCCCCGTCTTCGCCGCTCCCGTGGTGATGGAGCTCGAGGCCCTGCTCGCCAAGCCCTGTCCCGACCGGAATCCCCCCGCCGTCGAGCAGTGGAAGGAGCACAGCCAGTGGCTCGTGAGCGTGCGCCAGCGTCTGGCCGACGTCTACGATGACTACGAGGAGCAGTGCAACACCGATCCGCGCGCCATGGAGCTCCCGCCCATCACCGCCTACGGGCCCTTCATCGATCTCCAGAACGCCTTTCAGATGGAAGCACGGCAGTTCAACTCCATGTCGAACGCCCTGAAGGCTCGCCACGATGAGGCGATGTCTTCGATTCGCAACTCGAAGTAGCCCGGGGCGCCGGCCTCACTACGGCCGACTCACGACGAACGTCCCCCACCATCCCGGCCGCTGCGGACCGGCCCGAAGAGCGCTGGACCGGTACTTCCTGGACCCTCTCTCGTTCGCCATCCTCGTTCCGTGAGCCCAGGCTGCTCCACGCAGGCTCCGCGAACGCTCAGTACCTCCAGCTGGTGAGGTCCGCCCCCTGCGGCGCGGACTCCTCGATCCGCTTCAGGATCTTCGGGAGGTACTGCGTGTTGTATCGCAGGCGCGAGATGGCGTTGGGGTTCTCGTGGTCGCCATTCCAGCAGTGCTCTGCGCGGTCGCCGTAGTCGACCTCGCCGTCGTAGTAGGGGTCGCTGGTGCTCTCGAGGAACTCCTCGGTCAGGTACACGGCGTTGTTCAGGTAGTAGTTGTCCATGTCGCCGCAGTAGATGTGCAGCTTGCCCAGGAGCTTGGGCCCGAGCTCCTCCCAGTCGCGCTGGAGGATGTGGCGCAGGTCGTAGTTCTCGAGCCAGTACGCCGCGACCTCGCGGTCGATCTCTCCCGTGAGCTTGTCCCAGATCGGCTTCGGGTAACCGTCCTCCCCCACCGGCGAGTAGACCGCCTGCCAGATGTCCCACTGCCCCCCGGAGCGACCCTTCGTACCGAGGGCGAGCTCCACGTGGTTGTCGTCGCGCAGGGTCGAAGTGACCTGACCCAGCCAGTCGCGACGCCCGGGACGTAGGATCCGGGAGAACGCGCCCTCCATCCAGTAGGCGTTCTCGTCCGCGTAGATGTTCACGAGGGTGCACGCCCGGAAGTCGATCGGGTCCGGACAGGCGGCGAAGCAACCGTTGTACTCGTCGGGGTAGAAGACCTGGACCGCGAGCGCCTCCCATCCGCCGGTGGAGCCCCCGTAGAGGAAGCGCGCCCATCCCTCGCCGATGCCGCGGAATCGCCGCTCGATCTCCGGGATCAGCTCGTACGTGATCGCGTCTCCGTAGGGGCCGAGGTTCGCCGAGTTGACCGCGTAGGAGTCGTCGTAGTAGGGATTGGGGTGCTGGACCTCGATGATCAGGAAGCGCGGGAAGTCGTCGGAGATCCAGCGCTTGTAGAAGTCGTGTGCCTCCTGCTGCTGGATGCGGTTGTAGCCCGCCAGGTTGAACCGCCGGCTGAAGTCCGGCTCCAGGTCGGGGTCCGGGGGCTCCGGTCGGAAGCCGCCGAAGTCGGACGGGAAGTGGCCGTGGAAGATGCAGAGGGGGTAACGAGCCTCGGGGTGTTCGTCGAAACCGTGGGGCACGAGGACGTGCGCGCCCAGGTGCATCGGCCTCCCCCAGAAGGCGCTCAGGAGGGGGCTCTCGATCTTCACGTGCTTGACGTACTGCGTGTCCTGCGGCTCCTCGAGCGGCGGGATCACCTGATCGAGGACCACCTCGATGCGCCCCATCTCGGGGCCGAGGCGCAGCTTGCGCGGAACGCTGTAGAGGTTCCCGGGAGCCCTGTTCCAGCGCTGCCCCTCTCCGCGGTCCATCGGGAGCTTCAGGATGTGGCCGTGCGCGACGTGGAAGGTCTCGTAGCGGTGCAGCAGCCCCTGCACGAAGTACTCCCCCGCCGGCAGGTCCGCCAGGCTGTTCACCGGGAAGCCGAAGACCGCCGGGTCGAACACGACCGGCTCGCCGGGCGTCAAGTCTTCGACATCGACGCCGAAGACCTGCTGCGATCTGTAGCCGCCCCCGATCTGGAAGCGCGGCTCCGCGGAGCCGTCGGTCGAGATCAGGAGCAGCATTCGACCGTCCAGGGACTCGTCGCAGACGGATTCGGAGAAGCTCAGGAAGAGCTCTGGGCCAGCGTTGTGCGCCTGGAAACTCGCGGGGACGACCAGGGGAAGAAGCAGCAGAGGTAAGGCGTGCATGATCACGATCTCCCTGATTGACGATCTCGGAGGGGGCAAGAACTCAACCGACCCCAACCCTAGCTCGGCCAGCGGGCCACGGCCAGGGCGCGAGCCTCACGACGGCCGACGCCGGGCAGCGCCCATGCCTCGCAGCAGGTGTGCGTCTGGCCACGGTGGAAACGGCCGAACCCGCGGTCACGCCGCGCTGCTACCATCGCTGACAGGCCAGACGAAAGGACCACCATGAAGAGCAGAACGATCGTCATCAGCCTGACCGGCCTCCTCGCCCTGACGGGGATCTCCAGCCTGCTCCAAGGGCGTGCTGCACCTTCTACGCTTCCATCCTTGGGGCAGGCCAGGGGGGTACGTGCCGAGTTCGAGCATTTGTATGGCAACAACGCCCACACCGAGAGCATCTGCTACGTCAAGAACACGAGCCTCACGCAAGACATCACCCTCATGCGCGTCATCGTCCTGGGCCCAGGAGGCGCCAGCGATATCATCGCCTTCGACACCGCGACATCCGGGACGGTGGTGCCGCCTCTCGGCGAACTGCGGATCTTCATCGATGACTCGATTCCTGGGGTCGAGCCGCAAACAACGGAAGAGGGACACGGCGTCCGCAGCGTGGTTATCGAGTGGTCGGGAGCGCACGACGCCATGTATCTCTCTGCGATCATCAACAGGCACGCGTACAACGGCAATCATGGTGACCGGGAGACGCTCGTCATCCACAGCTACGACATCACGGGATAGCCGTTGAACAGGTCCGATCGACGCAGACCCACGGTCCGTCGGAACCCGCTGCGGACCTCGAGGGAGCTGCCCGCTCGTCGAGGGGCACTCGGATGGGCAGAGATGCCCAGGTCATGAATGGCGCTCGGCTGGGCACCTCGGTCCGGCTCGTCTACGACCTCCCACCCAAGCCGAGTTGCGCCGACCCGGTCGCCCGGCTCCTCACCGGGAGAACCCGTTCTGCAGCCCGGAGCCGGGACACTACACTACTCCCATGAACGCTGAAGCTGATGGCGCAGAACCTCTCGCTGGCAGACGCATCCTCGTGGTGGACGACGAGGAGGACGTGCGCATCTACATCACGACCCTGCTGGAGGACCACGGCGCGGAGACTCTGGAGGCCCGTGACGGAGAAGAGGCGATCACGGTTGCCCGCTCGGAGCGTCCGGACCTCATCACGCTCGACCTGTCCATGCCGGGCATGGACGGTACGGAGGCCTTCAAGATCCTGCGCCAGGATCCGGAGCTGGGGCAGATCCCGATCTGCATCATCACCGGGCACCCCGAGTTCCGTCAGGTGATCTACCAAGCCTCCGTCAGATCGCCCGAGGGGTACATGGACAAGCCCCTGAATCCGATTCACTTGCTCCAGAGCGTGCGCCGTATCCTGGAGACGGGCGCACACCACCGCGATTGAGGTGGGTCTCCCCAGCGGGCGCGCACAGATGGCGGAGATGGACAGGCAGTTCAAGCAGTACTTCGACGAAGTACCCTGCTGCGCGTCGATTCACGATCGCGACCTGATCATCGTCGATGGGAACAACCGTTTCCGCGAGATCTTCGGCGATCGCATCGGAGAGCCCTGCTACCGCGTGTACATGGGCCGCGACGAGATCTGCGACGACTGTCCCGTGAAGATGACCTTCGAAGACGGGCAGAGCCGCATCAGCCAGCGGACGCTCCTGGATCGCAAGGGTGGCGAGACCCATGCGCTCGTTCACATCGCGCCCATCCGAAACGAGCAGGGGGAGGTCGAGGCGGTGATGGAGATGCACACCGACTTCGGCGTGGTCAAGGAGCTGCAGCAGAAGCTCGAGAGGAGCCGGGGGCGGCTGGCGCGGCTCTTCGACATCGTGCCCTGCTACCTCTCCATCCAGGGTCCGGATCTGGTGATCCAGGACGCCAACAGCGCCTTCATCGACGTCTTCGGCCCCGCCATCGGAAAGTCGTGCTACCGGGTCTTCAAGGGGCGCGAGACGCCGTGTCAGGTCTGTCCCGCGGTGGCGACCTTTCAGGACGGCAAGACGCGCGAGCACGAGGAGGTGCTCACGACCTCGGACAAGGGCAGGATCGACGTCCTCTGCACTACCGCACCGATCCACGACCGCGCGGGCAACGTCGTCGCCGTGCTCGAGATGGCGACCGACATCTCGCAGGTGCGACGGCTGCGTGCCAAGCTCACCTCGATCGGTCTGCTGGTGGCCTCGCTCTCGCACCGGATCAAGGGCCATCTGACCGGGCTGGATGGAGGCCTCTACCTCGTCAACTCGGGCTCCTCGCGCGGGGATTCCGAGCGTGTGGAGCGCGGTTGGATGATGGTCGAGCGCAACGTCTCGCAGATCCGCGCCACGGTGCTGGACATCCTCCACCACGCGAAGGACCGCGACCTGGATCTGGGGGAGATCGATGCCACCGAGCTCCTCGAGGATGTGCTGGCGCTACTCAGCAAGCGCGCCGGAGAGGTGGATGTCGCCGTCGAACTCGACGCACCGCGCGAGGACATCGTCTTCTCCGGTGACAAGGAGGCGATCCGAGCGGCGCTGATCAACGTCGTCGAGTACTCACTCCAATCCTGCCGCACCGACCTCGACCAGCGGCAGCACCGACTGTGCGCCTCCGCGCGCCGCGCAGATCCCTGGATGGAGTTCCGCTTCGAGGACGATGGGCCCGTCCCCGACGACGATGCCCGGGAGAGGCTCTTCACGTCCAGCGCTGCAAGCGAGGAGGAGCCGGAACCGAACCTCGCGCTCTTCGTAGCGAGCGAGGTCGTGAAGAAGCACGGCGGGCAGATCGAGCTGCTCCCGAGGGAGGGGGTTGGGAAGCTGTTCCGCATCCTGCTCCCCATCGAGCCCCGACCCACGACCGAGCCTGGAGAGCCTCCGCCGCCCGTGGAAGGCATCGGCTGACGCCCTCGCGGTCGCCCGGGCCCGAGTATGATGCGGGTCGCCTCGAGGAAGCTGGAAGCACACGGCCATTGAGGCTCTCGACGCGCACGGCAGCGGCGCGGACGGGCGAACCCAGGGACTGGCCCCTGGCCAGGCCCTGGCACGAGACCGCAGACCGAGATCGAGTCGCTCAACGAAGGAGATCGATATGAGTTGCACGGTGGACGACAGGGTGGGCCGCAGCAGCCCGTGGATTCTGGGTGTGGCTTTCCTCTTCCTGATGGTGTCGTCGGGGTCGGTTCAGGCCCAGCAACGCCAGACTCCCCCACCTTCCGCCGCGAAGGCGGACGAGGTCGCCAAGGTCGAGCAAGCCGCTCCTGGCCAGGCGACCGCGCCGACCCAGGGTCGCAAGCTGCTGGTCTTCTATCGCTGTGAGGGCTTCTTCCACGGCTGCATTCCGCTGGCATGCCGGACGATCGAGATCCTGGGCCAGAAGACCGGCGCCTTCGAGACGGTCTTCAGCGCCGACATGGAGGTCTTCACCGCGGACAAGCTCGCGGAGTTCGACGCCGTCCTGTTCAACAACACCACCCGGCTCGCCTTCGCGAACCCGGAGCACCGCAAGGCCCTGATGGAGTTCGTGAAGGGCGGCAAGGGGATCATCGGCCTGCATGCCGCGTCCGACAACTTCTACGACTGGCCCGAGGCGGCGGCGATGATGGGGGGACTCTTCGACGGCCATCCCTGGGGAGCGGGGGGCACCTGGGCGGTGGCGAACGACGAGCCGGCCCATCCGCTGAACGCGGCCTTCGGTGGTCGGAACTTCATGATCAAGGACGAGATCTACCAGCTCAAGGACCCCTACTCGCGTGCTGATCTGCGCGTTCTGCTGACGCTCGACATGCAGCAGGAGGTCAACTACAAGGTCAATCCGGCCGGGATGCACCGACCGGATCTGGACTTCGCCATTGCGTGGGTGAGGAAGGTCGGCGACGGACGGCTCTTCTACTGCTCGCTCGGCCACAACCACGAGGTGTTCTGGAATCCGGCGGTGCTGCAGCACTACCTGGACGGCATCCAGTACGCACTGGGCGACCTCGAGGTCGACGACAGTTGCGGCCGGGAGCTGCTCGCGCGCGCGGACCTGGCGGCCTTTCGCGGCGACACCGGTACCTGGATGATGGCGGGCGACGTGGCGCTCGACCCTAGCAACGCACAGCGCCTGCGCCCGACCGAGGGGATCGGCGTGGTGGTCAATGGCAAGGACGGGCGCACGCGGCATCTGTTCACCAAGCAGCACCACGGCGACGTGGAGGCGCACATCGAGTTCATGGTGCCGGAGGGCTCCAACTCGGGGGCCTACTTCCAGGGCCGCTACGAGATCCAGGTGCTGGACAGCTGGGGGGTCCAGGAGCCGCAGCACTCGGATTGCGGCGGCATCTATCAGCGCTGGCGCGAGGAAGACGTGCCGGAGCGCGGCTACGAGGGCCGGCCCCCGCGGGTGAACGCCTCGCGCAAACCGGGCGAATGGCAGACCTTCGACGTGACCTTCCGCGCCCCTCGCTTCGACGCCCAGGGCAAGAAGACCGCCAACGCGGTGTTCGTCAGGGTGGTGCACAACGGCGTGGTGATTCACGAGAACGTGGAGCTCAGCGGGCCGACCCGCGCCCCCGCCTTCAAGGATGAAAAGCCGTTCGGCCCCCTCATGCTGCAGGGGGACCACGGTCCGGTGGCCTACCGCAACCTCCGCCTGACGCCGATCGAGTAACGCGAGGCCAGGGTCAACGATGCAAGAGCGGTCTTCCTCCCCGGTCGATCCGGACCGGGTCCGTGCCTGGTTTCCGGCGTTGAGCTCGGATTTGATCTTCCTCGAAAACGCCGGCGGCTCGCAGGTGCCGCAGGTGGTGGCCGATCGAATCCGCGCCTACATGCTGGAGAAGTACGTGCAGCTCGATGCCGGATACGCACTCTCGCAGCAGGCCACCGAGACGGTGCATGCGGCGCACGACCTGGTCAACCTGCTGGTGAACGGGACCGGTCTGGGCAAGATCGTGCTGGCCTCCTCGTGCTCCGTCCTGTGCCGCATGCTGGCGGACTGCTACGCGTCGGTGCTCGAGCCGGGCGATGAGATCATCTTCGCCGAAAGCGGACACGAGGCGAACGTGGGGCCGTGGGTGTCGCTGGAGCAGCACGGCATGCTGCTCAAGCAGTGGCGGCTCGACCGCGAGTCGATCGTCTGTCCGCTGGCGGGGCTGGAGGAGCTCCTCAGCGATCGCACCAGGATCGTGGCCCTGCCGCACGTCTCGAACCTGCTGGGGGACATCGTGGATGTCGAGGCGGTGGTCGAGCTGGCTCATCGCCACGGTGCGCGCGTGGTGGCGGACGGGGTGGCCTATGCGCCCCATCGCGCCATCGATGTCGCGGCCTGGGATGTCGACTGGTACGTCTACTCGACCTACAAGGTCTACGGGCCGCACATGGCCGCGCTCTACGGCAAGCACGAGGCCTTGGCCGAGCTGACCGGGCCGAATCACTACTTCATTCCGCGTGACGAGGTGCCCTACAAGTTCGAGCTGGGTGGTCCGTCGCACGAAGGCTGCGCCGGCTTGCTGGCGCTGGGCGACTATCTGCAGTTCCTGGCCGGGCGTAGCGCAGGCGACAGCCTCGATCGCGACACGATCACGGACGCCTTCGAGGTGATGACTTGTCTCGAGCTCCCGGTGCAGGAGCGCTTGATCCGCTACCTGCTGGAGAAGCCCGGCGTCCGACTGATCGGCCCGAGCGCCACCGACCGCTCCCGCGTCGGCACCGTCAGCTTCGTGCACGAGAGCCTCACCTCCCGCGAGATCGCCGCCGCAGCGCACGCGCACGAGATCGCCATCCGCCACGGCCACATGTACGCCCACCGCCTCTGCAAGGCGCTCGACCTGGACCCCGACGACGGCGTGGTCCGCGTCAGCCCGGTCCACTACAACACCACCGGGGAGATCGACCGCCTCATCGACGTCTTCGAGCGAGTCCTCTAGCTCTTACACGCATCCGGGCACCATCGCCTCGGTCGACCCCTCCGCGCTCCCGGTCTCGTCAGCATGAACGGACTACTCACTCCGATGAACATCGTCCCGGCCCTGCTCGTCTCGCTCCCGATGCTCGGGCTCCCCCACCCCACGGGCGTGCCCCAATCAGGTGTCGAGCCCAACCCCGGTTCCAAGAACGTGCTCTGGTACCGGACACCCGCCTGGAAGTGGGTCGAGGCCCTGCCGCTGGGGAACGGGCGGCTGGGGGCCATGGTCTTCGGGACCGCACCGTCGGAACGTCTGCAGCTCAACGAAGGGAGTCTCTGGGCCGGACAACCGCTCGATGTGTACCCCGAGGACTTCACTGAGAACCTGCGGATGGTCCAGCAGCTCGTGCTGGATGGGAAGATCTCCGCAGCGCAGCAGCTCGGCCTGGAGAAGCTCACGCAGTCCCCCACCGCCTTTCGCTCCTACGAACCGCTGGCCGACCTGTGGATCGACCTCGAGCACGGCCAGCAGGTCGAAGACTATCGCCGCGAGCTCGATCTGCAGACCGGCGTCGCCCGGGTGCAGTACCGCGCGAATGGGCTGCGCCTGAGTCGCGAGGTCTTGATCTCTGCCGTGGACGACGTGGTGGCGGTGCGACTCGGCTCCGACTCGCCCGGGGCGCTGCGCGGCACCATCCGGTTGACGCGTGAGAAGGACATGGTGGTGACCACCTCCGGGAACGACCGGCTGCACATGGACGGCCAGATCGTGGACATCCCGAAGTCCCAAGGAGGCTACGACGACAATCGCGGCCTGTCCGGGCCCGGTGGCGAGCACATGCGGTTCGCGGCACGGCTAGTGGCCAAGGCCAGCGGGGGCACCGTGGAGGCGCGTGAAGACTCCCTGGTGATCGAAGATGCAGACGAGGTGATTCTGCTCATCACCGGTGCCACCGACTTCAACCTCGACCGGATGACCTTCGACCGCTCCATCGACCCCGGGGCGACGGCGGCCGGCATCCTGGCGCAGGCCGAGGGCAAGCCCTGGGAGGAACTGCTGCGTGATCACGTGCAGGACCACCGCTCGTTCTTCGACCGCGTGTCGATCGATCTGGGGTCTTCCGAGCAGGACGACCTTCCCACCGATGAACGCCTCCTGGCCGTGAAGGAGGGCGTGGAGGATCCCGGCCTCGCCGCGCTCTACTTCCAGTTCGGACGCTACCTGCTGATGGGTTGCTCGAGGCGTCCGGGAAGGCTGCCCGCAGGCCTGCAGGGGATCTGGAACGAGCACATGTGGGCGCCGTGGGAGGCGGACTACCACCTGAACATCAACTTTCAGATGAACTACTGGCCGGCCGATCTCTGCAATCTCTCCGAGACTATCGAGCCGCTGACCGATTGGTTCGAGGGATTGGCGCGGAACGGCAGCCGCTCGGCACGCAAGCTGTACGACAGCGATGGCTGGGTCACCTTCCACTGCAGCAATCCCTTCGGCCGAACGACGCCGGTGGGCTCCAACGCGGGATCGCAGTTCAAGAACGGTGTGTCCGATCCGCTGGCCGGGGCCTGGATGGCGATGACGCTCTGGCGTCACTACGAGTTCACGCAGGACGAGGCCTACCTGCGGGAGCGTGCGTACCCGATCCTCCGCGGGGCGGCTCGGTTCATCCTCGGCATAATGGTCGAGGACCGGGACGGGTGGCTGGTGATCGTTCCCTCCCGCTCTCCCGAAAACGAGTACACCCACCCGCAGACCGGCAAACCCGCCTCGATCACCCGGGGCTCGACGTACCACACGACCCTGGCCCGCGTCGTTCTGGAGGCCGTGATCGCGGGGGCGACGACGCTCGATACGGACGAGGAGCTGCGCGAGGAGCTGAGGCTCGCCCTGACGAAGCTGCCGCCCCTCGAGATCGGAGCGAACGGCACCATCCAGGAGTGGATCGAGGACTACGCCGAACCGAACCCGCAGCACCGCCATGTCTCTCATCTGCTCGGACTCCATCCCTTCTCGTTGATCACGGCGCAGGACGAGGACCTCTTCGAGGCGGCGCGCAAGACCCTCGAGCGTCGGGGAGCGGGGGCCGACGTGGGCTGGAGCAACGCCTGGAAGATCAGCTTCTACGCCCGGCTGCGTGATGGCGAAAAGGCCCTCGAGTACGTCCACCGTCTGATCGGCCGCAACGCCTTCCCCAACCTGATGGACGCGCTCTGGCCGGGCCGGCTCTTCCAGATCGAGGGCAACTTCGGCGGCACGGCCGGAATCGCCGAGATGCTGCTGCAGAGCCACGGCGGAGAGATCCGCCTGCTGCCGGCCCTGCCCCACGCCTGGCCGGACGGATCCGTGCGAGGCCTTCGCGCGCGCGGCGGCTTCGAGGTGGACGTGGCCTGGAAGGAAGGCCGACTCAGCAGCGCGCGTATCCGTTCGCTCGCCGGTCGGCCCTGCCGGATCGCCCATGGCGAGAAGACGCTCGAGCTCGAAACGGAGCGGGGGCAGACCTACGAGCTGAGCAGCGCGCTGGTCGTCGAGTGAGAGACGTCTGCTACCCGTAGGCTACCCGGCTTGGAGGTCCACTGAGCTGGTCCATCGATCTGCGCGGCCCTCTCAGGGCGGATCCCGCCGCAACGAGGAGTTGCGCGTCGGCCGTGTGCTGGACCTCATGGGCTCACATTCCGAGCGCAGCCGGATACCGGGCCATGTCAGAGCCTCGAAGCATGCACCAACGCCCCCGCGAATCGCACGCCGTGCATCGCGGGGACCGCTACGATGGGGACTCGACGCCCGATCCCAGGAGGCTGACATGTACCGGCGCTCTCCCGTTCGAGCCCTCGCCGCCCTGATCCTCGCTGGCGCCTCGGCCGCTCCGGCCCTGGCCCAGCTCACGCGGTCGCAGGCCGTGCCCCGCGGCCACGTGCTCGACTACGTCGACTCGACCGGGGCCATCGCGACGCTCCTGCTCGACGGCGGGACCATCGAGCACGAGATGGCGGACGTGAACGGCGACGGCTGTCCGGACATCGCCTCGGTGGGAGATCACGGCTCGCCCTTCATCAACACGCAGCAACACGGGGTGACCCTCTGGCTGGGGGACTGCGCCGGAGGCTGGAGCCTGGTGCAGGTGGGGAACTTTGGCTACGGAGGCCTCGCGCTGGGCGACGCCAACGGGGACGGCCTGATGGACGTGGGCTACGGGGTGCACCACGACTACGCCGCGGGCGATCTCGGGGACCAGCTCCTGGAGGTGGCCCTGGGCGACGGCACGGGCACGAGCTGGAGCGCCTGGGACGATGGGCTGGCCACCAACGGCGAGGACTGGGGCATGGCCGGCACCGACTTCGGGGATGTGGACTCCGACGGCGACCTGGACCTGGGCTCCGTTTCCTTCGGGTGCTGCGCCGGGGTGCACGTCTACCTCAACCAGATGGACGGCAGCTGGGTGCAGAGCTTCGGCTTCCTGGGGGGCAACTCGCAGCACGACTTCCTCTTCGCCGACTTCAATGGCGACGGCCATCTGGACCTGGTGGCGGCCAACTCACTGGGTCGCGTCTGGCTGGGGAACGGCGCGGGCGGCTTCGCCAATGCCGACGGGAACCTGCCGAGTCCGTACTACGGCGGTATCGCCGCGGGGGACATCGACGGCGACGGCCGGGACGAGCTGGCCCTCACGGTGAACGATCTCCCGCAGGTCTGGTCCTGGCGCCCGGGCAACCAGTGGATCTCGCGTACGGGCACCCTGTCCCTGATCCAGGCCCCGGCCGAGCGCGTGCAGCTCGCCGACATGGACGCGGACGGGGACCCCGAGCTCGTGACCTTCGGCGAGGGCCAGCTGGCGGTCTTCGGCAACGACGGCAGCGGCGGCTGGTGGCGGGCCTTCCGCGAAGAGGTCCCGGGCGATGGCAGCCGCCCGGGGGTGGCCCTGCGCGCGGGCACCGATCTCGACCACAACGGCTACCCCGACCTCTCGCTGGTCATGGAGGAGAAGATCGGCCTCTGGAACTACCGCAACGTGCACCGGGTCTACCTGGAGGCCAGCGCGCCGGCGGAGCTCTCGATCTACCCGCTCGCCCCGAGTCGATCCCGCGTCTGGCGCGGCGGGCAGGCGCGCTTCGTCGAGTGGGCCGCGGCCGTTCCGGGCACGGACCTGGGCGTGGTGGACCTCCTGCTCTCGACCACGGGGGGCTCACCCCCCTGGACGACCCTGGCCTCGGGCGTCCCCAACGGCGGCCGCGCCCAGATCGTGGTGCCCTCTGGTCTCCAGTCGACGAGCTGCGTGCTCCTCTACCGCCTGCGCACGGCGGCGGAGGAGGTGCGGACGCAGGGGCCGAGCTTCACCATCTTGCCGTGATGCCCGGGGAGGCCGAATTGCCGGGCCGCATGGTCTCCCATTCCGAGCGGAGTCGGATGCCAGGGCAAGGGCGTTGCGTGCCCACGCTGAGATCCCCCAGTAGAGTAGTGGCCCCCGGGAGGAACGTGATGGCAAGAGCAATGCTGTGGATCGGGGTCCTCGGCCTGGCGATCGGTGCCAGCGTGCAAGCGCAGGAGTCGGCACCGCAGGCTGCGGACCTGGAGGCTTTCGGCGAGCTGCCGGTTCGCTTCAACAGCCGGGTGACCACCTTCGAGCGCGTGGCTCGGAACGCGGTGCTGTACCTCAGCGGGCAGCCTGAGCTCCACACAGCGGACGGTGAACTGCTCGATCCCGTTCGCTGGCTGCTGGACCTCGCCGCGGGCCGTCCGGAGGCTCTCGACGTTCCGATGCTCCGGGTCGAAGGGAGGGAACTGCATCGCTTGGTGCTTCCCGGTGAGGAGCCCCGAGAGTTCAAGCTCATCCCCTTGTCCCATCTTCGGTCGAACTGGAATCGTCTCGTCGACGAATACCTTCGCGCCGGTCAGTTGCCAATCTCCGATCAGACGGAATTCCACAAGGCCCTGTTTCTCCTGATGAACTCCGGCTGGGCTCTCATCGGCCTCCAGGACTCCCTCAGGATCGCGGACAGTGAGGATTGGGAATCGACGGAAAGGACCCGGGAGTTCGACCGGAGTCGTGAGGATGCAACCGTGCCGCTCTGCGTTCCCCCGGAGGAGCTGGGAGACCCCTGGAGGACCCTCGGCAATGCCTCCCTGGAGGTGCTCCTTTCCGAGGTCGAGGAGCGCTCCGCCGGCCAGGTGGCGGGGGCCATCGTCGAGGTCGTTCGGGCCCACGCCGCCGGCGACCCCGTTGCGTTCAACGCGAAGCTGGTGGAGTATCGCAAGCAGCTCGAAGAGCTGAAGACCACCGCTTCGCCGCTCCGGTACGAGGTCCCGGCGGGCTGGATCGAACTAGGGGTCCCCAGGGTCCTCAAGGACTGGTTCTACGGCGACGCCGGGGCGCGGGGTTGCCGGATCGCCGCCTTCGAGATCCGTCACGCGGACGAGAAGGCCTGGGTGAACCTGAACCACTTCCCGAACGGCGTCCCCGACCGGACCCGGCTCGTGAACCAGTGGAGACTGGAGCTCGGGCTTCCTCCGCTGACCGCCAGACAGGTCCGGAGCTCCGGGAGGGCGGTCTCAGTCGCCAGCCTCGAGGGTCGGGGAATGGAGTTCCGCACCCCGGCATCGCTGCCCCTGAAGAAGACCGCCACGGTCTCGGTGAGCCTCTCGCATCCGGCCGGGATGACCGAGTTCTCCCTCTACGGTTCGGCAGCGGCGGTTCGGGAGCATCGGGCGGAGTTCGACGCCTTCATCGCCTCCGTCCGGTTGGGCGGAGAGGAGTCTGTGAGAGCGTGGCTTGCCGCCGAGCCGGGAGTCGATGCACCGACCTTCCAGGGGTTGGGATTCCGGGCCGCCGTCGTGCCGGACGGCGCCCGGCTGTGGGTCTTCCGGACCACCTGCCGCGCCGACTGCGCGGCGAAGAGCGAGGATCGCCTTCTCGAGGTCGTCGGGGGGGCGAGCTTTCCGTTCTGGGGCCCAGCGGGGATCCGGTTGAAGCTGCCCGACGGCATGCGTGAGGTGGAGGGATTCGGCGCCACATTCACCCGGATCCACTTCGACGTGGGATTCGAGGGGCAAGAGCATCCCCATCAGATCGACGTGCAACCCATCGCTACCTGGGGACTGGACTGCGTCCCCCGCCTGGTGAACCTCTGGAGAACCTACCTGGGCCTCGATCCGGCCGCGGATTCGAAACTCCGCGAGATGTTCCGTCCGCTGGATCCGGAGGACGAGTCCGCCGGAGTGCTCGTTGCATTCGCCGGTCCCCCTTTCCCCGAGCGCGCACCTGCCGAATCCGCCGATCCCGAGATCGAGTACGACGTCCCGGCCGGCTGGCAGAGGGTCGAACCGGGCGTGATGAGTCTGGCCTCCCTCACTTTCGAGGAGGACGGCGAGATGCTCGATCTGGCGGTCATCCGTTTGGCCGGCACTGCGGGGGGCCTGCACGCCAACGTGAACCGGTTTCGTGCTCAGGTGGGGCTCGAGCCCCTGACCGAAGAGCAGATCGACCGGGACATCCGTCCCATCACGGTCCTGGGCAAGGTCGGTCAGCTCTACGAGGCGGTGGGAGAAGAACGCACCGTCGTGAGCGTGTACATTGCGGACAACGACGCAACCTGGTTCGTCCGTCTGAAGGGACCGAAGGGCCTCGCGGCAGGGCAGAGGACTGAGTTCGAGGAGTTCCTCGGCTCGCTCCGGTTCAAGGAGCGTTGAGCGGTCCAGCGACGATCCGCGCTCCAGGGGAGGACCCACCCATGACGGCCACGCACGTTTCCCTCACTCTTGCCTCTGCCTTGCTTGTTCTCGCGCCGTGCTGCGCCCCATCCTCGGCCGCGGACCGGAGCCAATCTGAGACCAAGACCACCGATTTCGAAGTCTTGCCGAAGGAGCTGGCGGAGCGCGCGATCGCTCTTCGGGAGCGTGCCGCCAGGGACTCGAAGGCCTACGAGCTCCTCGAGAGTCTCACCACGGAGGTCGGCCACCGCTTCAGCGGGTCGGCCAACGATCGCCGGGCGGTCGCGTGGGCGACGAAGAAGCTCGAGGAGCTGGGATTCGAGAACGTGCGGGCCGAGGAGGTGGTGGTTCCCTGTTGGGAGCGCGGTCTGGCCACCGGCGAGGTGACGGCGCCGGTGCGGGAACCCTTCCACCCGCTGGCCCTCGGGGGCAGCATCGCCACCCCTCCGGACGGTCTCGAGGCCGAGGTCGTCCAGGTGACCGATCTCGCGCAGCTGGCGGAGCTCGAGCGATCCCAAGTGGAGGGCAAGATCGTCTTCCTCACTCAACGCATGCCCCGCTCCAAGGACGGTCG
>CAZDQL010000057.1:17596-40915 GCA_964507325.1 uncultured Planctomycetaceae bacterium
TGGAGGGCAAGATCGTCTTCCTCACTCAACGCATGCCCCGCTCCAAGGACGGTCGGGGCTACGGCGAAGTGTCTCCGATCCGGCGGGACGGGGCGGCCCGCGGGGCGGAGAAGGGCGCGGTAGGGGTGCTCATCCGCTCGGTGACGACTTCGTCCGCGAATGTCGCTCACACGGGCATGACGCACTACGCAGAGGGCGTCCCCAAGGTCCCCGCCGCTTCACTCTCGAACCCCGAAGCCGACCGGCTGGAGGCCCTGATCGAGGAGTACGAGCGGGTGCGCTTCCGGCTCCGGCTCGGTTGCCGCTACCTGGAGAACACGCTATCCGCCAACGTCATTGGCGAGGTCCCGGGTCGCGAGCTCCCCGATGAGATCGTGCTCCTGGCCGCGCATCTCGATTCCTGGGACGTGGGTTCCGGCGCTCTCGACGACGGCGCAGGTTGCGCGATCATGATCGACGTGGCGCGGCAGCTCGGCCAGCTCGATCCCCGCCCGCGCCGCACGATCCGGGTCTGGCTGGCCGCCAACGAGGAGTTCGGCCTGGAAGGGGCGTTGGCCTACGACGACCGCTACGCCGACACGATCGACAAGCACGTGCTGTGCGTGGAGTCCGACTTCGGAGCGGATCCCGTGTGGCTGATGAACTCGCGCGTTTCCCGCAAGGGACTGCCCGCGATACGAGACCTGGCCCGTCTACTGGGGCCTCTCGACATCGAGTACGGAGGAAACGAAACCCTGGGCGGGGCGGACTTCCTGCCGATGCTCCGCCATCGACTGCCGGTGCTCGAGATGCGCCACGATGCCACTCGCTACTTCGATCACTACCACAGCGCGAACGACACCCTGGACAAGGTCGATCGCGAGAGCCTGGCTCGCAACGTGGCCGCCTACGCGGTCGTGGCGTTGATCGCGGGCGAGGTCGAGGGCGGTTTCGGCCGTCCGCCCAAGCTCCGTTTCCGGCTGCCGGCGCCCTTCGACCGCGCCATGGACGGGGAGTCCATCTACCGCTAGGGATTGACTCGAAACCCCTCCTCTGCCCTGTCCATGAGCGACGACACCCTCTTCCAGCCCGACCACCGGCACTTCGATGCGGTGATGAACAACCGCCGGCCGGAGCGGCTGCCCCTCTACGAGCACATCATCGACCCGAGGATCATGGAGCAGGTCCTCGACGTGCCCTTCGCCGAGCTGGCGGGCGGGGGCCCGGCGGACGTGCGCGAGTTCCTGCGGCACTACTGCCGCTTCTTCCGGGAGATGACCTACGACGTCGTCTCCTTCGAGATCTGCGTCACCGACATCCTCCCCGGTCACGGCGCCCTCAGCGGCGGCGGTCCGGGTCCGATCCAGAGCCGCACGGACTTCGAAGCCTACGCGTGGGAGGAGCTGCCCGAGATCTACTGGCGGCACGCGCAGACATGGTTCGAGATCCTGATCGAAGAGCTGCCGCCCGGAATGCTGGCAGTCGGTGGCGTCGGCAACGGGGTGTTCGAGATCAGCGAGGACCTGGTCGGTCTCGAGTACCTGCCTTTCGTGCAGGTCGACGACCCCGACCTCTACCGCGATCTGTTTCGCAGGATCGGGGACCTGCTCGAGTCGCTCTGGAAGCGCTTTCTCGAGCAGCATGCCGCGGCGTTCGCCGCCTGCCGCATCGGCGACGATCTCGGCTACAAGACTTCTCTGCTCACCAACCCGGCCACCGTCCGGGAGCGGATCGTGCCCGAGTACCGGCGGCTGATCGAGCTCGTCCACACCGCCGGCAAGCCCTTCCTGTGGCATTCCTGCGGGTGCATCTTCGCCGTGATGGAGGACTTCGTGGCAGCTGGGATCGACGCCAAGCACTCGAACGAGGACGCCGTCGCTCCCTTCTCGCGCTGGATCCAGGCCTACGGCGATCGCATCGGCCTGCTCGGCGGCTTCGACATGGAGTTCCTCTGCCACCGCGACCCCGCGGAGATCGCCTCGGGGGTCGAGCGTCTCGGCCGGGAGTATCGAGCAGCGGCCCGGGGGTACGCGCTGGGATCGGGCAACTCGATCCCCGACTACGTCCCCGTCGCGAACTACCTCGCCATGATCGAGGGAGCGCAGATGATTCGTGCCCGGGAGTCCGGCTGAGGGGATGCCGTCACTCTCCTTCTGGTAGCACTTCCTTCGAAGTTGCTCGTCAAGCGAACGGTCGATCCAGGGCAGGGCTGGGGGTTGAGAAGTAGCGCGGGCCGTCTTCGGTGATGTAAATGCAGTCCTCCAACCTGATCCCAAACTCGCCGGGGAGGACCACCATCGGCTCGTTCGAGAAGCACATCCCCACCTCCATCGGCCGGGTGTTCCCCTGCACCAGATTGACCCACTCGTGACCGTCCAACCCGATGCCGTGACCGGTCCGGTGCGGTAGCCCCGGGACCCGGTACCCGGGGCCGAAACCGTAGTCGACGTAGACCTGGCGGGCTGCGGCGTCCACCTCTTCGCAGGGCACCCCGACACCGGCCTGCCCGAAGGCGGCGGACTGGGCCTTCTGCGCCAGATTCCACATCTCGCGCTGACGCTTCGTCGGCTCCCCGAACACGATCGTCCGGCTGATATCCGAGCGATAGCCTTCTATGCTGCAGCCGCCGTCCATCAGCAGAACGTCGCCCTCCTTCAGCTCGATGCGCTTCGTGCTGCCGTGAGGTTTCGCCGAAGCCTCGGCGATCTGAGCGGAGATCCCGCCGCTCGCTCCCAGCGCCGAGTGCGCCCGAGAGGAGATGGCTCGGATGTCGCTGCCTGTCATGCCCGGCTCGAGCATCGCCACCAGCGCCTTGTAGGCCTCGATGGTGATGTCATTCGCCCTCTGCATCAGGGCCAGCTCGGCGTTGGACTTGATCACCCGGCACTCAACGGTCACCGGATTCGCGCTCACGTACTCCAGCTGGGGCGTCTCATGCCGGATCCCGTCGTACAGGAAGAAGCGCACTCGCTCCTCCATCCCCACCTTTCCGCGGCGCACACCGCGGTCGTTCAATGCCTGAGCCACGCGCAGGTAGGGGCTCTCGTGCTCTTCCCAAGTCCGGACGTCTTCGTCGTGGCCGAGCAGTTCGCGCGCTCGGTCCTCCTCGAACGCAGGGCAGATCCAGGCCGGCTCCCCCTCGGCGGGAAGGATGACGGCGAACATCCGCTCGCTGTTCCACCAGCGCACGCCGGTGAAGTAGTACATGCCGGATCCGCCTTCGAGGAAGATGGCCCCGATTCCGTTCTCCGTCATCAACCGCCGCGCCTTGTCCACCCGCTGTGCACGCTCCTCGTCGGCGATGGGGATCACGTCACCGGTCATCGGTTCGAGCCCAGCGATGGGATCGAGGGGAGGAGACTGCTCGTTCCCGGGTGGAGTGCAACCGGAGGTCACAAGCGCGGTACCGGTCGACAGCTTCAAGAAATCTCTTCTATCCAGTGACATGAAGGCCTCGTCGTCTCGGTCGGGACGGAAGCGACCCAGTATAGGGGTGTTGCCTCTCCTGCCAACGCAGCATCCCCGTAGGGTCTGAATGGTCAGCCGACCGCAAACCGGACTCTGACAGGCAATTGTCACGAGCAGGCAAGGGCCGTACCTTGACGCCGTGAGGCCTCGCTTCGAAAGGACCTTCCTCGCCTGGGCATGGTCGAGTCAGGTCGTGGCGATCCTCGCGCTCGCTCTGGCCGCCCTCGTGCAGGCACACACAGGGAGTTCGCTGGTCGCCGTGACTTGCGGGACGCCCGTCGCCATCGCCATCGCGCTGTTCGTGAGTCGATGGCTTTCCGATCGATCGGCGATCGGCTCCTCCGTCGTGCTCGTGATCGGCGCTTCGATCGCGGTGGTCGGAAGCGATGGGTGGGTCGCGATTCTGATTCTCGCGGGGGTCGGGGGCGCCTGGCTCTCACGAATCCTCGCCGTCCGGTTTCCTCGCGATCTCGACGGCGCCCTGCGACGTCGCCGGGGCGTGGCTTCACTGACCGGCTTGGTCGCCGTGCTCGGCCTGGCGCAAGGCACGCGACTCGCCGTGTTCATGGGAGACCCCACGCAGGTCTGGGCGTCGTCCGCGCCCTTCGTAGCGCAATCCGCGGAGCACGAGTGCCTCAGCGCCTACCTCTACGCCGGGGAGCTCAGCGCTCGCGGTGTCGCCGACGTCTACGATCCGGCGCTCTATCCGTTCGAGGGAGAAGGAGGTCACGGAGACGGCAACGCCGAGAGCCAAGCACCGGAGACGGTCGATACCGCCGTGGACGGGATGGAGGGCGCGATTCAGGACCCCTTTCTCTACCCGCCACCCTTCCTGCTCCTCCCACGAGCCGCGCTCGCGCTCTCGCACGACTACTCCCACCTGCGTCTCGGCGTCTTCGTCGCGAACTCACTCGTCTTCCTGATCGTCGGCCTCGCGCTGGTCTCCTGGATCGGCCGCCAGCACGGACTCGCCGCGGGCCTGCTCCTACCCCTGGTCTGGGGCAGCGTCCCGGTCCTGTTCAACTTCCAGTTCGGCCAGTTCCAGCTGATGGCGATCGCCCTGTCCGTGGGCGCCATGCTCGCATTCGAACGCGAGCGCTACGCATTCGGCGGATTCCTCCTGGCGGTCGCCGTTCTGGGCAAGGTCTTTCCTGGGATCCTCGGACTGTGGCTGCTCTTCCGAGGGGCCTGGCGCGCGGCCGTCTGGACCTGCGCTTGGGGGCTCGCGCTGATCGCCCTGTCCTTCGTGGTCCTCGAACCCGCGACCTTTGGCCACTTCCTCTTCGAGCAGATCCCCCGTCTGGCGAGCGGGGACATCCCGCCGTACTTCAAGGACTCGATCGGACGGATCGGAATCAACATCTCGGTGTACGGTCTGCCGTTCAAACTACAGACCCTCGGCTGGATCGGGAACGCCGAGGCGATAGCGGGGCCTCTCACCTGGAGCTTTGTGCTGGCTCTCGTCGCCCTCGCCTACCGGGGGGCGCGAGCCAAGGACCAGGACCGCCATTCGTGCGCTCTCATGTGGGTCGCCCTTCTGGCCCTGGCCTCCTTGCGCAGTCCCTACGTCCCCAGCGTCTACGGCTATGCGGGCGCGATCTGGCTGTTGAGTCTCCTCGCGCCCCGTGCCGCTGGCCGTGCGGTTTGCGTTGCCGTCGTCGTTCTGGCCTGGGGGCTTCTCGGTCCCCTACCCCCCAGCGATGACCCGGGCCTGCTCGTGGCAACGTCGCTCCTCGGTCCGCTCGTCTTCCTGCTGGTCGGCTTCCTGGCCCTGCGACCTCGACCGAGCGCTGCCCCGAGCGTCTGAGGGGCCGCTGTGCCGCAGAGCACCGGGGGTTCGGATTCCCCCGCCTCCGCCGGCTTTCCCCTGAATCGGTCCAGCGACTTTCCGGAGGCCACCAGGAACCTATCGGGGATGGCATTCTCGGTTGCTGCCACACAGGCGCGGATCTCGCAACTGAGAACATCGGGGCCGCGGCCCGATGAACTGGTGGCCTCTTCAGTGGACCGCTACGACTACTTCCAGCGACCGATCTTCGGCGGCTACAGAATCACGAACAGACTCTGGCCGATATCCGTATTGTCGAGGTACTTGCCGCGCATCGGGTCGTACGAGGTGGCAGCCCGGCGAAGCATGCGGGCGGAATCGCCCTTGGCAAACAGCGGGATCAACGAGTTCGTGTGGCTGTCGCTATGCCATTCCATGCCGGGTAGATTGAAAGGGCCGTTGTTGATCAGCGGCTCCCATGTCGGGTCGGAGCCGGGACCATTCAGGTAGCCGGTTTCGTGATCGCCGGTGACGATCACGAGCGTCTCCCCCCAGTTGCTGTTCGCCCGAACCCAGAGGATCACGGTCTCCACGGCCCTGTTGAAGTCGATCTGCTCCTCGATCATCCGGCCCGACTGACTGTCGTGACTTGCCCAGTCGACGGCGCCGCCCTCGATCATGAGACAGAAGCCGTCCTCGTCGTCATCCAGCACATTGAGAGCCGCGGCCGTCATCTCGGCCAGGCTCGGCACGGTCTGGACCAGCGGCTCGTCGAACGGATCCGCGTATTCGTCGCCATCCCGCCTCTGCTGAAGCGTCTTGTAGACCTGCGCCGTGCCCAGCACCCGGCTCGGTGTCGGGCCCGACATCAGAGCCTGGAACTCCGCGCGAGTCTGAACCAGCGTCCACGGATCGTCGATCCCGTCACCATCGGCGTCGCCTCCGGCGATTCCCGCAACCAGGTCGTCCCAGGTGATCACGCCGCCGACGTACTTGAAAGTGTTGGGCGAATCCAGCACATGGCCGTTGTCATCGAACCACGGGTGACCACAACCCATGATGACGTCCGCGCGGCTCGCGTTGACCATCTCCTTGCCGATCTGCACGTAGTGGCTGCGCGAGATGTTGTGGGCCACGAAACCCGCGGGGGTCGCATGGGTCCACTGGACGCTGGTCACGACTCCGGTCGACTTCTGCAGGTCCTCGGCCAGATCCATGAAGTGCACCAACGGGTTCCCGGAAGCGTCCATGCCGATCATGCCGCTGTCCGTCTTGACGCCCGTTGACATCGCCGTCGCCGCGGCGGCCGAGTCGGTGTACCCGCTCTTGACATGGTCGAAATCAGACCACGCCAGGGTCCAGTCGTATTCCCCTTCGTGAGCGTACGTGCTCATGCCGAGCCGAACAGGAAACCCTTCGTAGAGCTGCACCTCTGTCGCGCCGTACTCGTACAGGCTGGCCGCATCCACGTGGTTGTAGCCGCAGCCGTCGGCGATCAGGATGATGACGTTCTTCGCCAGCTCCCTCTTCGGCCCAAATCCGGGCTTGTCGCCGGCCAGAGACGGCGGTGCGAAGGTCATCAAGGCTCCCACCATTACCAGGGGCAGCCGTTTCGCAGCGAAGGCACGCAGTCGATCGGACATGGTCTTCCTCGCTTTCCGACTGATGAGTCTCGTACTGAAGAATGGGAGAAGCAGATCGAACTGTCAAGCCCGTGCCATCAGCAGACGGTTGCGATCCATGAGCCAGGATTCGGTTCTGCTGTAGGTGTCCAGGGGATCTCCGCTGGCCCTTCTCGTAGGGTCGAGATACTCAGCCGACTGCAATTCCAGGTCGGCGAGTGGACGACGTCCACGACGCACGCCTCACGACGGCAGACTCCCGGCACATGTCCCCCTCCGTTCCCGGCCTCCGTGGCCAGGCCACGACGTTGGTCGTCGGTCAAGCGTGGAAGCTTGCCTCCGAGCTGGTCCTCGAGCACCTGGTTCTCCTCGACCAGGTACTCGATGACCTGCTGCTGCTGGCGATGGACCCAGCTTGAAATCGTCAGCAGGAGCAGCTGGAGCGGGTAAGTACCGGCCGTCATCCGCCCATGATCACGGCGCCACTACCTCCGCTGAGACGAGGAGTTGCGGGTCGGCCGAGTCGCTGGACCCTACGCCCTACGCGATCGACTCTCGCGGCGACGATCTAGTCGAAGAAGAAGAAGCGCAGCGACCGCGCGGGCACCGTCAAGTTGAAGGTCTGCGGCTGGCTCAGGTCGATGGACCCCAGCGATACGAGACCGGTGGCCGTCACTTCGCTCATGAGGTAGGTGCCGGGGCTCAGCCCGTGCTGCTCGGGATCGATCGTGTAGGAGAAAGCCTGATCGCCGGCCGTCACCCCGAGCGCGCGAGAGTCGTCCGGGCCCGTCCAGTTCATGAGCAGCACGCCGGCAGCGTCCAGGTCGGGTCGACCCCAGACCGCGGTGTACACGAGCGGTTGATCCGCACGGTACGGGGCGAAGGCCGGAAGCGGCAAGTCGGCGCGGGCCACGCTCGTCACGGGATCCCGCAGGCGCTGACCGAAGGTGACGAAGGTGCGCACCAGATCCTGCTTCAGGATGCTCATGTACTGCTGGATCATGATCACCCAGTCGGCGTAATCGGGGAACGACGCCATCAGGCTCGCCAGCGTCTCCGAGGAGAGGACGGATCCCGCCCACGGAGCATGGCCCATGAACAGGGCCGCAGCGTAGTGCCGGCGCAATTCGCGGGTGGCGTCGGGATCGGTGTAGAAACTCCGCGGGTAGGTGACCGCCGCGACCGTCCCGGTGATTTGATGGTCGTGGTAGACCGTCTCGAACAGCGGCGCGAGGCGCATGAGCGGGACTCCGCCGTCCAGGTCGGCACTGAGGCCGGTGGCGTGCGCGTAGGCCAGCTCCGTGACCCCGACGTACATCTCGTTGTTGGACTCCGCGTACACGAAGTACTCGTCGATGCCCAGGGTGTAGCGCATGTAGTCACGCAACTCCTGGACGAGACGGATCTTCCCCTGCGTGTAGTAGCTACCTCCCCCCACCGGATGCCCGAGGTTGGGGTTGTACGTGACTTCCGAGGGCGCGTTGCTGAAGACGTCCAGGTAGAGCCCCTTGGCCCCCAGAGCAGCTGTCTCCCTGGCGATGTGCCGGGTGAAGTTCGAGGCGAACGCGCTGGCGAGGTCGAGGTGAGTGACGGTAGTCGTACGCTGCTCTCCGGGAACGAGGCAACCCAGATTCCGGAAGCAGTTCGTCTGCTGGGATTGCACAACCTCCCCGTCCTCGTCCCAGATCGCGTAGTCCTCCACGCACTCCCCGAGGTGTTCGGGGACGAAGGAGGAGCGGTAGCCGGGGGCCGTCGTGCTGTAGAGCAGAGGCATGAAGTAGGGCGCGAAGTCGTCGCCCCGCGCCGCCACCAGGGGCGCGACGGCCTGGAAGTCGTTCTGGATGGGGAACCACTCACCCCAGTTGCCGTCGAAAGCGTTCTGATCCCAGTTGTAGAGGTGCGTGGGCATGCCCGTGACCCGAAAGAAAGTCTGCTGTTCTTCCAGGTTCCTCGGCCAGTGCTGGAAGCTCGCGTGGTCCCAGTTGCAGGGGCAGGGATCGGTGCCCGAGGTTCCAGGACAACACTGTTGCACGCCGCTGACCGCGAACATCTGAGCCGAACCGATGATGTCCGAGAAGTCGGCATTGCGGTGCATGGGGCCCTTGGTCGTCCAGGATTGGCGCAACGCCCACTCGCGGTAGAAGCGTGTGGCGACGTACCAGTCGCCTCGCAGAACCCCGAGTGCGAACGCGAAGGGCGATCCGTAGGACTGCGCGACCAGGTTGTTCTCGGGGATGTTACGGAGCCTCAATCGCAGCGCGTCGGGCCCGCTGGGATGGTCGATCGGCTCCGCGCCGAACTCCTTCAAGTGCCCGGCGGGATCGCGTGTGGCCAGGTAGAGGTTGGCGGCGTCTTCCTCGGCGCCGTCGTAGTACGAGAAGTACTGCATGCTCAGGAAGCCGGGGTGCACGAGGAACTCGCCACTGCCGGCGCCCAGCAGCCCGTTGTGCATCGGATCGGGCAGCAGCCAGCCTCCGACGTAGGGATAGGTCAGGACGCCATCCCGCGACTCGCCCCGCTCCCTAAACAGAATACGGGGGAACACGACGGCGTAGAGGGACCGCGTCGTCGCGCTGGCATCGACGTCGATCTCCAGCTCGACCGCGCGGTCAGATGGTCCAGCCGTCGCCCTCACCGTGACGTCGAAGGTCTCACCCGCCGGCAGCGCCGCGACCCGCACCCTCTTCCAGGTCGCTCTGAAGGAGCTCGCCGTGCTATTGAAGTCGAACTGGAAGCGCGTCGAGGAAGGTCCGACATCGCCCAGCACGGTCTTCGTGATCGGATCCCGAAGCTCGACCGTCCACAGGTCCGTTTCATCGAAGAAGAAGGCCTCGCGCTCTGCGGCGTCCCCCGCGCAGGACAGGACCAGCCCGTACGTCGGATCCAGACGATAACCGAGGAAGACCCGGCCGTTTCCGATCTGGCGCTGGCCAGCTGGAACCAGTACCTCCGAGGCGCTAGCGCGCGAAGTGTCTACCAGCGCAGCCAAGATCCAACAGCAGGTGAGGGCGAAAGGGGTGAAACCGCTTCTGCGCATGGACGCTCTCCCTCGTTGTTCGCTCATTCGGCTGTTGGTCATTCGATCCGATACCTCGACCACAGACTCCCCTGTACGGCCTTCGCTGCGATTCGGCAATGACAATACGGAAGGAGTACACCGCGCCGTGGATACCTCTTCCTCGGAACGTCGCGAGGCCCGGGCCAGCTGTTGGTGGAGTGCCCGGGGTTCGGCACGCAACCTCGGGATGGCATCACTGTCCCGACCCGTAGGTCCTCCCCGATTCCGTATGGACTGACCGCAGGAACCGTGTCAGCCTGGGTCCGCGAACGGCCGAGGAGAGCCCATGCCGAATCCCGGGATACGAGCCAAGTTCACGACCGTCCCTTTCCTCCTGCCCGTCCTGGCGGTACTTCTCGCGAGCACCACCGAGGCGCAGGTTCATGACTCGAGGCCATTCGCACCGATCGACTGGCCATCGAAGCCCCCCCCCGATTGTCCCTTCGAACCCTCCGAGGACATCGTCGGCATCACCTTCACGGGGAGGTATCGGGCGTACACGAATGCCGACTGCTGGTATCTCTCCTGGGCCTCCGACGGGAACATGTACTCGCCCTTCTCCGACGGCTCGGTGCACAACCTGCAGCCCGACGGAAGCATTGAAGTGATCAGAACCCTGGGCAACCGCCCGAAGATCAAGGAGCTGTACCAGCTCGACGACACTGACGTCGGTTACGGCAAGGTCATCGGCGACGACCCGATGAATCTCACGGTGATCGGCCTGGGTGCCCTGCCCGTTCGCAGTGCCCCGTACCCAGAGCGGTACCCGTCGGGCAGCCTCGTGCACGACGGCATCTGGTACCACGGAAGTCACTCGGAGGGCGAAGGGGGCCTCGGACCGTTCGTGGGGTTCCGCATCTCCCGGGACTACGGCCAGACCTGGACCAGCGAACCGGATGATCCCACCCGGCCCCTCTTCGGTGAGGCTGCCCTGGACGAGGAGGGCAGGCCCAGCTGGATTCCCATCCAGATCGGCGAGCCCTTCTTCGTGGACTTCGGCAAGAACCTGGAGCACTCGCCCGATGGCAAGGCCTACCTGGTGGCCCACGGTGCCACCGAGCGTCACGGCCGGCCCAGGATTCAGACCTCCGCGTGGGGCCTGGGCGACGAGGCCTACTTGCTGCGAGTCACTCCGAACCCGGAAACGATGAACGACGCGAGTGCGTACGAGTTCTTCGCCGGGCATGACGCTGAGGGCCACCCGGTCTGGACCGGCGATCGCTCGGAGATGCAGCCGCTGATCGATTGGCGGGGCAAGGTCGGCCCCGCCTCCATCACCTACAACCCGGCCCTGGAGAAGTTCCTGTGTTGCGTGACCGACGGGCGTGACCTCCACGGGAAGTACGACACCTACCTGCTGGAATCCAATCAGCTCACGGGCCCGTGGAAGCTGATCGTCTACATGGAGCACTTCGGGGAGCAGGCCTACTTCGTGAACTTCCCCTCGAAGTTCATCAGCCGAGACGGCCGCACCGCCTGGCTCTGCTACTCGGCCAACTTCAGCAAGGGCGGTCTCAATCCCGAACTCGAGCCCAAGCCTCCTGGAAGCCGCTACGGCATGACCCTCCAGGAGGTCCGGTTGCGAGCGAAGTGAGAGCCCGTCCTCGATCGAAGCACGCCGTCACGACAACCAGTCCACCACTGGTGTCTCCCTGGCGCCCACCGGCGCGTCGATTGCGCGGTCGTCGGGTGGGCTTGCGGTCCGCCGGCGTATTCAGGGTGTTCCTGCCGGGGTCGTGGCGTTTCCTCTCGAAGGGGCGAGGGACCGCCGGGCGCGCCGCAGCAGGGCGTACGACCCACTCCTGGCCCTGGCACGGGGCATTTCAGACACTCTCGGCGCGAGGATCCTCCGCCTTGATCCCGAGACGGTCGCGACGGGGAACGTTGCAGCGAGGATCCTCTCCCCCTCAAGGTGATCCTACGGGTCCGCGGGGCGGGTCACCGTTGCAGGGCTTCGCCAGGCTTCAGGGCAGGCGCTGGTCGCTGGTCCAGTACACCTGGTCTCGAAGACAATGCTGCCACCAGGCATTTGCTGTCACCGGAGAACTCGTCAGGCCGGCGACCGTTCTCGCCAGCGCCCTCTAGCGACCGGTCAGCTCCGCGGCCAGCTCCTCCGCGCCATAGATCTTGCGAATGGCCTCGAGGATCCCCGCGCTGTGGACGGCGACGGCGCGGTGGATGGACTCGTCGTAGATGAAGTTGGCGGTCAGGGACTGGATGTTGCCGTCGAAGATCAGGCCCACGAGCTGCGCGTCGCGGTCGATGACCGGGCTGCCCGAGTTGCCGCCGATGATGTCCGTCGTGCAGACGAAGTTCAGGGGCGTGGCCATGTCGATCTCCGCCTCCGCCGCCTTCACCTTCGGCGCCAGGTCGAAGGGGGGCTGAGCGTCGAAGCTCGCGGCCCGGTCGAAGAGGCCGTAGTAGGTGGTCTTGTACGGCACGAGGGTCGTCCCCTCGGGGTAGCCCTGGACGGTGCCGTAGCTGAGCCGCAGGGTGAAGTTGGCGTCGGGGTTCTTGGAGCGACCGTAGATCTCGAAGCGCGCCTGGGCCAGGCGCGTGCCGGCCGAAGCCAGGACGCTCTCGATCTTCTCCTCGTACCACGCGCGGTCGGCGCGTGTGTCGGCGTCCAGCGCGCGCGCCAGGGCGATCATGGTGTCGGTCGAGGCCTCGACCGCGTCCACGCCGCCCTCCACCAGAGCCCGGCGCGCCGCCGGATCGGCGAGCTGCGTGCCCGCGACGAGGTCCGCGGCGGCCGCCTCGGGCTCGCGGCCCGCGAGCACCGTGCGCAGGAAGGGATCCTCGGCCCCGAGCTCCGCCAGGGCCAGGCGCAGCCGGGCCGCCAGCATGGCCTGCTCGAGGTCGGGGTAGACGGGGGCCGGGGAGTAGAGGCCGTGGCGCAGGGAGTCCAGGTTCGACTCGCGGTACTCGGCGAGCCGCTCGTCGTTGGGCTTCTCCACCTCCTGCACGAGCTGCACGATCGTGCTAGCGTTCCTCAGGAGGCTGGAGCCCAGGCTGCGGACCATGCGCTGCGCCGCCACCGCCTGGAGCTCGCGCTGGACCGCCTCGATCTCGTCCCAGGCGCCGGCGTACTGTCGCTGCAGGTCGGGGTCGTCGGCCACGCGCTCGCGTAGCTCCGCCTCCTCGGCGGCCTTGAGGGCCATCAGGTCCGGATCCAGCAGCCCCTCGAACTGGCCGGTGTAGGCCTTGCGCGAGTTCTGGTAGCCGAAGATCCAGTTCCGCGCGCGGCGCTCCTCCTCGGGTCCCCGCGCCGCGAACTCCTGCAGGGCCTCCAGGGTGCCGTCGATGCGACGCAGTGCGAGGGGCAGGTACACGTCCCGCTGGTACTCGATCTGGGCCAGGGTCTGCCGGCGATCCGTGCCGCCGGGGTTGCCGGATACGAAGACGAGCTCGCCCTCGTCAGCCCCGCTCGCGCTCCAGGAGAAGTAGTGCTGCGATTCCAGCGGGCGGCCGTCCTCGTAGACCCGGAAGAAGGTCATGTCCAGGTCGTGGCGCGGGAAGGTGAAGTTGTCCGGGTCGCCGCCGAAGTAGGCGGCCTGCTGCTCGGGTGCGAAGACGAGGCGCACGTCGGTGAACTTGCGGTAGCGGTAGAGCCAGTACTCCCCTCCCTCGTAGAGGGACACGACGTTGGAGCGCAGGCCGGTCTCCTCGAAGGACTCGAGCTCGATGCGGGCCCTCTCGGCCTTGCGTCGGGTGTTGGCCTCGCTCCCGGAGGCTCCCTCCGCGGCGCCGTGCACGCGCGCGGTGACGTCCAGCATCGACTCGAGCACGTTGAGCTCGATGTCGGGGCACGGTAGCTCCTGCTCCGGCGTGCGCGCCAGGAAGCCGACGCGCGCGATGTCGCGCTCCGCCGTGGAGAGCTTCTGGAGCTGCCCGAGGGCGACGTGGTGGTTGGTCAGCACCAGGCCGCGGGGCGACACGAAGGATCCCGATCCCCCGTCGTTGAAGCGCACGGAGGCCAGGCGCACGTGCTCCATCCACTCCGCGGTGGGTTCGAAGTCGTAGCGCGCCTTCCAGTGCGCGAGCGGGGGATTGTGGAAGGTCCACATGCCCTCGTCGGCGTGGCCCGGGCCGGAGGTGAGCGTTGCGGCGACGAGGGCGCCGAGGAACAGGGGGGGGATGGTCGTCAGGCGAAGTTTCTTCATGATCGGGTTCCCGAGGACAGGGAATCCGAGCGCTTGTCTCGCGCTCCTGGAGGGGGAGAGGTTCTAGCAGGCGCCCCGGGGGCTGTCCACCGCGCCGAGCCGGTGCGGGAAGAGGTCGGCCGTCATTGCCTCATGACCGCCATGCCGCAACCTCCACCGAGACAAGGAGTTGCGGATCGACCGAGTCCATGCACCCCAACGGCTCGGAGGAATGGCACCCCACGATTCGATGCCGGCTGGGGTGCTAGCGGCAGAGCTGAATGACCAAGGCGGTGAACAAGAGCAGGCTGCTGAGGGTCACCACGATCCCCTGTCGTCGAGGACGGGTGCGCCGCCACCATAGGTAGAACCCCGAGACGCACCACAAGCACATGGCGATGGCAGTGATGTCGACCACGATCGCCCAGAGGATCACCTCGGCGTAGGATTGACCGTAGCCGCTCCGGAAGTGCAGGTGATGGATGAGCCGGTAGACGGAGAAAGGGCGCTGCCTCTCAACGACGATCCGTCCCTGCTGCTTGAACCAGCGCACCCGGTAGTTGCCGGCCCCGCTGATGCGCATCACCGTCAGCTGCTGCGGGTTGGGCTGTCCCTGGACCCGATGGGGGCCGTCGAGATTCATGTAATCGAGGATCACCTGAGCCTGCTGACCAGGCTGCGTGGGGAAGTCATCCCGCGCGACGAACGGCCTTGCCTCGACCTCCTCCCACTTTGCAGGGGTGACGCCCAGCGTTTCTCGGAACCACTGGTGATGGTTCAGACACAACGCACTGATCCCGTAGACCAGCAACCAGGGCATCAGGAACAACCCAGGGTAGAGATGCAGCCAGCGCATCCAGCGGTCCACAGTGTTCCAGGTTCCCTTGGCCATGATTCACCATGTCGAACGATCGGAGATACCAGTCGAGTCCGCGCACCGCGTCGCAATCAGTCCGAGGGTACAGGCCCGGTGTGTGGTGGATCAATCTCGTGCTGTGCTGATCCACCTGTTGTCCTTGTCTGTTTGACGAATCAGGGCCTCGAACCACGCACCAACACCCCGGAGGGACCTGCTATCGTTGTGCGACATGAGCGCACCCAGGAGACTCCGCCCTCGAAGATCGCCCGTCGTCACTCCGTCCGTGATGGTCGGCCTGCTCCTGGCGGGGTGTGCGTCGCCCACGCCGGTCGAGGAGCGTGAAGTCGCCGCCCGCATTCATCGCAGCGCGGTGGAGTACAAGCGCGTCGGAGACGTCACCCTCGAGCTGCATCTGTGGAGACTGAAGGACGGAGCGTCCGGCGGTTCGCGGCCCGCGGTGGTGTTCTTCTTCGGAGGAGGCTGGAACACCGGGACACCCGAGCAGTTCGCGCCCCACTGTGAGCGAATGGCGGCTGCGGGCTTCGTGGCCTTCAGCGCCGAGTACCGGGTCAGGAGGCGCAATGGAACCACCCCCTTCGAATGTGTGAAGGACGGGAAGTCCGCGCTGCGCTGGGTGCGTGCACACGCGGCCGAGTACGACATCGACCCGGAACGGATCTACGCGGGCGGGGGCTCGGCGGGCGGCCACGTCGCGGCCTGTACGGGGATCATCGACGGGCTGGACGAGGAGGGAGAGGATCTCTCGATCTCCTCGCGCCCGGACAAGCTCGTGCTGTTCAACCCGGTGATCGACACCGGCCCGAGAGGGTTCGGCCGCTCCCGTCTCGGTGATCGCTGGGAGGAGATCTCGCCCCTGCACAACGTGCGACCCGGTGCTCCGCCCACGCTGATCTTCCACGGCACGGCGGACAAGACGGTGGATTACGCTCGAGTCGAGGCCTTTCGCGACGCCATGTCGGAAGCGGGCAACGCGTGCACGCTGGTCGGGTTCGAGGGCATGGGGCACGGCTTCTTCAACGCGGGGCGAGGTGACGGAGTCGCCTACGAAGAGACCATCCTCGCCATGCTGGACTTCCTGGACGACACGGACTGAGGAGTCGATCGCGTGTGCTGCGCGGTGCCGCGAGTGGCGGCTGCACGGGTCCATCGATCCTCGCGGCCCGCTCACCTGTCGGTCGAAGTCGCCTGACCTCGAGTTGTTCTTGCGGTACTCGGCTCTCAGGCCGCCTCGTTGGGGCCGCGGGCCATCCGAGATGCGGGCTCCTGTGTCGCCGCCCGTCTTCCTCGGGCGGTGTTCTGAGTCCGTGCCATAACGGCCCGTTCGTTGTGAGGCGGGGGTCTCAAGCCCGGTTCGCTCTCCGGTCGATGGTGGAGCGTCCCACACCCGACACCCCTCACCCCCCTCATGCAGACGTCACACAAGCCCGGCAAGGGCTGGCTCATCGCCTCGCACGCCATCGCAGTCATCCTCGGCGCCGCGGGAGCCGTCGTGGTCGACAAGACGACCGAGCGCACGGTTGTCATCAAGCCGATGCTCGACCTTGGCCAGGGCGAGCCGGTTCCCCTGGGCCGTCTGCTCGGCGGAACCTCCGAGGCCCGGATCTCTGCCAACGAGAACGCGGCCATTGCGACGCTGCGTTTCATCGCCGCGTCCCAGCAGCAGTTCCAAGCGTGCTGCGCCGTCGATACCGACGCCGATGGCGGTGGCGAGTACGGCTTCTTCGGTGAACTGGCCGGCTCAGCCGTCCTGCGCGCTCACGACCCGACCACTGGATTCAGCGCGTTCGCCACCGGAGAGGATGCCCTGCTCGACCCGCCCTTCCTCGCCTCGGCCTTCGGACACCTGGTCGAGGACGGCATGGGTCACGGTGTGATCGAGCGGCAGGGGTACTACTTCAAGCTCTATCTGCCCGGCAGAGCGGCCGGCGAGGTGATTCCCGGGGTCCCCGAAAACCCCACGGGGGGCGCCCGAGAGCGCGACCTCGCCGCGGGCTGGAACTCCTCGGACTGCGAGATCCTCTGGTGCGCCTACGCTTGGCCGGTGACCGTCGACAAGACCGGGAACCGGACCTTCTTCGTGAACCAGGAGTGGGACCTGCTGCAGTACGACAATCGGGACGCGGACTACGAGGGGTTGGCCAGCCCCCCCGGCTTCGGCGCCGCCTACTCGGACGGCATCCCCGACAGCATGATCGAGAACCTCGGACTGGCCGTCATGGGGTTCGACGCCAACGACGGGAACGTCTGGACGGCGGTGGAGTAGCCGGACACCACGGCTTCCGGGAAGAGCGCGTCTTGGGGAGACCTACGGGTTTCTCAGTATCACGGCGTGTCCACTCCGCCGCGTGTTAACCTCCCCGTACAATCGAGGCGCCGCCTGGATGACTGCATCCGGGGCGATCCCCCTCTCGATTGTGAGGCCAGGCGAGCGGACCAGCAGGAGGCGATGACATGGCGGACTTGACGGTTCATCGGTTCGACTACGAGATGCCGGAGCAGCTGGCTGCCTTCGACGTGAAAGACTATGTCGAAGGCGCACTGCAGTGGATCGACCGGCTGGTTGCTCCAGCGGACAAGGTGGCGCTCTCGGCCTCCGGTGGCGTCGACAGCACCACCGTGGCCTTTCTCCTGAAGGAAGTCCTCGGGACCAGGCTCCATCCGTTCTTCATCGACGATGGACTGAGGAGGATCATCGGCGGTCGCGAGGAATGGCAGGTGACGGCCGACATCTTCAGCGGCTTCCCGAACTTCCAGGTCATCCACACCGCTGACTTGGTCATCCCCTGGTTCGAGGGCGTCGAGGACGGGACGCTCAAGCGAGAGATGTTCCGCGGTCTGTATACCCTCACCTCCAACAAGCACATCGCCGGTCTGCAAGCGGATTGGATCGCAGACGGCACGATCTGCCCCGACATCGTGATGACGGACGAGAACCGTCAGATCCAGCACAATGTGAATCTCCCCTACAGCATGAAGAAGCTCGAGCCGTTCTCGGCTCTCTACAAGCCCCACGTCAGACGGGTGGCCGCCCACCTCGGCATGCCCCGGGACTTCTCCATGCAGATCCCCTGCCCGGGTCCGGCGCAGCTGCTGCGCGTCGGCGGCGCCTTCAGCGCCGACAAGCTGCGGGTCTCGAAGCTGGCCACCGACGTGGTGGAGACCATGCTGTGCCAGCACCTCGAAAGTCAGTGGGGAGAGGCGTTCCGCTACGACGAGGCGACCGGCGTTCGCACCCCCTTTCAGTACTTCGCGACCTGTATCGACCCCGAGATGGAGCCTGACCCAGGGCTGAGCAAGTGCATCCAGGACGCCACGGGCATCGATGCCACCTGCTTCAAGATGAGGACCAGGGCGATGTGGATCGATCCCGCCGTGGACGCCCAGCGCAGCAAGCTCTACGCGCCGATCCTGTGGGTCAAGGGACCCGCCGCCGACCACGCGGCGCTGGCCGGGCTCTACGACGCGCTCAGCGGCGAGTCCGAACTGCCGAGAGTCCTGTACGAGGTCTTCGACTCCGGCCGCGACGGCTACCCGAGTGCCATCAAGATCGTTGAGAGCGACGACGTGCGCACCGCGCGCCCGCTGCCTATGGACTTCGACGTTCTGGCGAGGATGGGTGAGAGCATCTGCGAACGCGCCGGGGCATCGCGTGTGGCCTTCGACATCAGCCGGCGTCCGCCGGCCACGATCGAGCTGTTCTGACCTGGGAGGGGCTGGCGCGGGCCAGCCTGCCCGGTGGTAGTCGCGCAGCAGCGGGCCGGAGGCGCGGTCCGCGGGTGGCGGCTGTAGGCTGTGACCTCCACGTCAGGATTCCCAGCCCAGCGGTGCGACATGCTTCTTCCGCTCCTCCTCCCCATCCTCGCCTCCACCCTCGCCGCGACCGACGGTCTCTACGGCGCGTCGACGGACGTGCCCCCCGCCACCTTCGTCGAGCTCGACGGCGCCCGCTTCGGCGCCGAGCCCGATTCGATCGGGCCCATCGGGGGCGGGCGGGGGTACGGGAGGACCCTCACGGAGGGCGAGCACGTCGCCCGAACGCTCGACGAGTTGATCGCAGCCCTGGCCGCGGCGCAGCCCGGTGAGGTGGTGTTCCTTCCCGGCGAGGTGGTGATCGATTGCAGCGCCCGCATCTACATCGAAGAGCTCGTCCTCGAGGTCCCCGCCGGCGTGACCCTGGGGAGCGACCGCGGCCGCGACGGATCGCCGGGGGCGCTGCTCTTCTCCGACGCGCTCGCGACGCGACCGCTGCTGCGGGTGACGGGGGACGACGTGCGCATCAGCGGCTTGCGCCTGCGCGGACCGGATCCCGAGCGGCGCCTCGATCACCATCATCGCGCCCTCCGGGAGGGGCGGGGGCGCGACTACTACTACCGCTTCCCGGTGTCCGACGGAATTGAGTGCGCGTCCGACCGTCTCGAGGTGGACAACTGCGAGCTCGCGGGCTGGAGCCACGCCGCGGTCTTCCTGAAGGCGGGGACGGGGCACCATGTGCATCACTGCTTCGTGCACCACAACCAGCGCCAGGGGCTCGGCTACGGCGTATGCCTCGACGTGGCCGAGTCGTTGATCGAGCGCAATCTCTTCGACTGGAATCGCCATTCGATCGCCGGCACGGGCCGGCCGGGCTGTGCCTACGAGGCGCGGCACAACGTCGAGCGCGGCACGTCCCTGAGCCACTGCTTCGACATGCACGGCGGCCGGGACCGCAAGGACGGCACCGACGTGGCGGGGACGTGGGTGAAGGTGAGGCGCAATGCGTTCCTGTGCCCGAAGCTCGCCCTCAAGGTCCGGGGAGAGCCGGAGCGCGAGGTGCAGGTGGAGGGCAACTGGTTCATGCACGCCGCGCCCGCGCGGGCCGTGTCCGGGAAGTCGCGGACGATCCTCGGGGCCAACGCCTACGGGCTGGAAGAGCCAAGCGTGCTCTCCGGGCGCTGATGGCCGACCGTCCCCGTCCCCAGCACGACAAGACGCTCCAGTAGATTCACCCGATGACTTCCAGCGAGCTCGAAGACCAGATAGGCCGATTGGGACTGGCCGTCGAGAGCTTGGCCACCAGTGTCCTTGCCCTCGACGAGGAGTCGTTTCTGATGGAGCTCAACGAATGGTCCCCACGAGACATGCTGGCCCATCTCGTCGGCTGGAACCGTCACGTCATCGAGGGCAGCCGACAGATTCAACGAGGAGAACTGCCCTTCTACGACATCGATCCCGGCATGGACTACAGCAACGTCAATGCTGCTCTGGTTCGACAGTACGATTCGACCGACAGACGGGCGCTCGTTGACCAATTTCGGACCACGGCGGGAGAGCTGGAGGACTACCTGGCGATGCTCGATGCAGCGGTTTGGAGCCGTGACTTCGGCGTTCGACACGACGCTGCGATCGTGACGATTCGTGGCACCGTCGATGAGCTGATCGAAGACTACGATCACCACCGGAAGCAGATCGATGGCTGGAACAAGACGCGCTGATCCACCGAGACGGCCCTCATAGGGCTGCCCGATGCCATCTTCTCCGTCCTCGGTCGGTGCGGAGCGTTCGCGGGACGGCCGAGTCAATGCCGAAGCCGTGAACCGGACCAGCGCTCTTCGGACGCCTCCAACGGTGCCGGAAGCCCGTAGTGACAACCGGATAGGGTGTCTTCCGCCCCCGCGGTCAGGACCCCAGGAAGTGCTCGTTGATCGCCGCGTCCGTATGGCGCACGGCCGTGTTCGTATGGAAGTTCGCCACCTCGGTGATGATGGCCCCCTCCGGCCCGCCGTATTGCCAGTGACGCGTGCCTACCTGCGCCAGAGGAACGAACTGCCCCGGGCCGGTCTCGATGACGTGGCCGGTCTTCGTCCTCCCCCCGTCATGACAGGCGGGGATCTGCACCTGTGGAAACTCGGAGAGATTGTCGTCTCCTGCTCCCACGATGTAGCTCCGACCCCAGCGGACCAGCCACCCCTCGTTCTTCACGATGCCGTGATCGCCCGCGAGGTGCCAATGCTCGGGGAGCATCTGCCCCGGCAGGAGGAAGAGGTCCATCAACATGTAGGCGCCGTCACCGTAGTGGTTTTCGAACATGGTGGCGGCGAGCCCCAGACGGTCGTACTGCCCCGTGCCATAGTCGCTCACCCAGAGCTTCTCCCGCATCCCGGGAAAGACCGGATAGCCGCAGCGACGGCACATGGCCAGCACGGCGTCCTTGGCCCTGTCCTCGTCGAACGTACCGTCGACGTACACGTCTTCGTTCCTCGTCGCGGGAACGGCGCACCCGGCCAGGACAGCCGACCCTGCAGTCGCGGCGGCCGTTGCTTTGAGCAGATCTCTGCGGTTCATCCGTTGCTCCATGGTTCAGGTCCTCCTCCGGCTCGCATCCATGGCCTCGAGTGGATCGTCCGTCCAAGGTGACGAGACTGAGAGCGCGGAGGGGTCGACCGAGGCGATAGTACCACGGCCCAGAGGCTACCAGAGACCGATGGAGCCGGCGGGAGAAGCTCCGACAACGGGTAGCCCGCTCCGTAGCGGGGCCGTCGACCTGTCGCCCGCCCAAGGCTCACCGGGCCAGGACATGTCCCGGGTCAGAGTCCTGGCGGGCGTGACATCAACGCGGATACCGAAGCCACCAGAAGCCTGCCGACTCGACGAAGTAGAGATCGTCTCCCTGCCGAGCGTACCACTCCGCCGGGGCGCTCCAGTCGTCCGGCGCGATCGATGGGTGCACGTAACGTTCGAGGAGGCGCACGGCCGTGGCCCGGTCTCCCTCGTCGTCACCGACTGCCAGCTCGATCCAGGTCTCGAGGCTCGCTCGGTCCCCGTTGGGCGTCCCGAGAGCGCGCGCGTCGAAGTCGACCTCGAACACCGTCTTGTAGCGCGGACCGCTGTGCGACTCGTCCTTGCCGCTGAAGACGTAGGCGAGGTTCTCGTCGAGCCACGACTCCAGGCCTGCGGGCGTCGGCTCGTAGTCCTTGCGCGAGGACTCCTGGACAGAGCCCAGGAAGTGCTCCTCGACGCCGCGCAGGTAGCCCGATTCCCGGTTCAGGGCGAGGTAGATCCACAGGGTCCGGCGGGTCTTGCACACGAACGGCACCGTCTCCTCGCCGCGCCGCCCGTGCATGTAGCGGATCACGTTCTCGAGCGTGTCCTCGGCGGGGTCCGTCAACCGCTGCGGATCGACCGAGTAACCCCAGTAGAAGTAGCGCCCCTGCCGCGCCAGCGAGAGGCTCCCGAGCATCTTGGCGGAGGACCCCTCGGCGAGGTTCTCGAAGCCGGGGACGTCCGTGAAGAAGCCCTCGTGCGAGACGAGGGTAGGGTTCCACGAGTCCTCGGGAGCGTCGACCTCGAAATCCACCAGCGCGTGGGTCTCCCCCATGCCCTCGGGGTAGAGCGGCGAGGTGTAGCCCTCGTGCTGGCGCCCGCGCGGCGCCGATGTCGTGGGGAACGCGACCTCGTTCGGCGCGTTGTAGATCGGATGCTCGAGGGCCAACCCGTGGCCCTGGTGGTTCATGCAGATTCATATGTAGCCGCTGGTCATCGCCAGGCCGTGCGCCTCGACGAGCTCCGTCCCCAGGAAGCCGACGGCCACGATCGGGGTCGAGGTGCGGGGGAACTCGCGTGCGAATTCGCTCCGCACGCCCGGCCGTCCGAAGTAGTCGGAGTCGGCGACGACGACGTCGTGATGATCGCACTGCTCGCGACGCACCTCTGCGTAGCGCGTCACGGTGACAGCGAATCCTCGAGCCCGTAGCCAGCCCGCGATACGCTCGGCCCGCTCGCCCTCCTCGGCGACGACGAGCAGCACCCGCGGGGGGGCGACCTCTCCCTCCAATGTCAGATTCAACGGGGTGAGGCACTCGAGGGCATCGCAGACCTGCAGCGAGAAGGTCGCCTCGATCTCACGGCCGGAGCCGACGCGCCTCAAGGGCAGGACGAGACGGGCTTGGCCCTTGATCTCGCCCCGTGCGTCGCCGGGAGCGTCGAGCGGGCCGGCCGCGATGAAGGGCTGATCGCCGAGCAACTCGACAGCGACGGGTCGGCCGCCGCCGACGTCCCGCGCATACAGGTGCCAACCCGGCTCGAGCGCAACCTCGACGACGAGCTGCACTTCGCTCGCCCTCGCGGCCACGCGCAGCGGAGCGTCTGCCGGCAGCCCGGACACCGTCAGCGTGGACTCCTCGTCGTTCTCGAGGACGGCGGCGTCGTCGTGCACCACCCCCGGCCGTTCGTCGGCCGCCGAAACGGGGACGAGGAGCAGAAGAGCGAGGCAGAAGGTGTCGGCCAGCGTGAGGAGCATGGAGCACTCAGGGGCAGAAGGTCGATCCGGAAGGGGAGATTACGCGCCTACGGTGAGACTCCCCCGGGCCACTCTACTCACCGCTGAAGGAAGCACCACTCGTGCCCTGCTGCGATCCGGGGACCTC
>CAZDQL010000058.1:0-40709 GCA_964507325.1 uncultured Planctomycetaceae bacterium
GTGCGGAGTGCGGTACCCTCTCCCCATGCCCGACCCCGCCGCGGTTCAGTCGATGTTCGCCCGCATCGCGCGGCGCTACGACTTCCTGAACCACACCCTCTCCCTGGGGGTCGACCGTTCCTGGCGGAAGCGGGTCGTTCGCGAAGCGGGTGCCGTCGACGGAGCGCTCGTCGTCGACGTCTGCTCTGGGACCGGAGACCTGGCGGCGGCCTTCGCGCGCGAGGGCGCGCGCGTGGTCGGGGTCGACTTCACGCGCGAGATGCTCGCCCGAGCTCCCAAGAAGCTCCGCGCGGACGGCCCCGCGGGGCTCTTCGTCCAGGGGGACGCCCTGCGCCTGCCGCTGGCGGACGGGGTGGCGGACGTGGCGACGGTGGCCTTCGGGATCCGCAACGTCGCCGATCGGGGTGCGGGTCTGGCGGAGATGGCGCGCGTCGTGCGCCCTGGCGGGCGGGTCCTGATCCTCGAGTTTTCCACCCCGCGGCGCGGGCCCTTCGGTTGGGCGTACCGCACCTACTTCGGCCAGGTGCTCCCCCGGCTCGGCCGGCTCGTCTCCCGGCACGAAGATGCCTACAGCTACCTCCCGCGCACCGTCCTCTCCTGGCCCGATCCGGGCGCCTTCCAGGCGGAGATCGAGGACGCGGGACTCGTCGACTGCGGCTACCTCCGCCTGACCAGGGGCGTCGCCTGTCTGCACTGGGGCCGCGTGCCAGGGGGAGGGCCGTGAGCTCCGCCGACCCCGACCTCGACGACCCGGAGGACCTCGACGACCCCGAGGTTCCCCCCAAGCCCCCCGGCGAGGTGCGCGTCGGGTTCGCCCTGGGCTTCGTGGCGATGGCTCCCCTGCTCCTGGCGTACGAGTGGTCCCTGGAGAGCGGAGCGGACGCCTCCCGCAGCACGGCGGAGTTGATCGCCCTGCGCATCCTGACCCTCTTCGGGCCCCTCGAGACGAACCTGCGCTGGGCGCTGCTCGCCCTCGCCTTCGCCTGGTCCCTGGCCCACGTCCTGCGTCGCCACCTGGGGGTGGGGCCCGCGGCGACCCGCGTCGCCCTCGAGGGGCTGGCGCTGGCCCTGCTCCTGGGGCCGGCCCTGGTCGGCCTGCACCACCTCCTGGAGATCGCCCCACCCCCCTTGACCGAGCCCGCCGCCGCTCCGCGGGCCGTGCGCTGCGGCTTCGTCCTCGGGATCGCGGCCTGGGAGGAGCTCCTCTTCCGCGTCGGCGCCTACAGCGCGCTCTACCTCCTGACGCGCTGGGTGGCGAGCTTCCTCGGCCTCGGGCTGCGCGTGGCGCGCCTCTGCGGCGAGGTCGTGGGCCTCCTCGGCTCCGCCACGCTCTTCGCCGCGGCTCACCTGGAGCTCTTCACGCGCTGGCTGGGACCCGGCGGCGAGCCCTACGAGCCCTCCGTCTTCACGTGGCGGCTCCTGGCGGGCATCCTGTTGGGACTCGTCTTCCGTTGGCGGGGTCCGGGGGTCGCCGCCTGGACCCACGGGGCGTTCAACGTCGCCCTGCTCCTGGGGGCCGGTCCCGACGTCTTCCTCTCCCGAACATGAGCCGCTTCTTCGTAGGTATCACCGGCGCCAGCGGACACGCCTACGCCGAGGCCCTGGTGCGCGAGCTGGTGCGCGCGGGCCACTCGGTGGACCTCTCCATCACCGAGGCGGGGACCAAGGTGCTGCGTCACGAGCTGGGCGTAGACGCCGGCGAGCGGGGTGAGGCGCTGGAGCGCGCCCTCCCCGAGTGGCTCGGCGTAGACACCGCCCGCGAGGTGCGCGCCTTCCCCGCCGACCAGATCGAAGCCCCTGCGGCTTCGGGCAGCGCGCTCACCGCCGCGGTCGTCCTGGCCCCCTGCTCGATGGGCACCCTGGCGCGGGTCGCCGCCGGCTTCAGCTCGAACCTGATCGAGCGCGCCGCCGACGTGGCGCTCAAGGAGGGCTACCCGCTGGTGGTGATGCCGCGCGAGACCCCTCTCTCCACCCTGCACCTCGAGAACCTGCTCAGCCTGGCGCGCCGCGGCGTGACGGTCCTGCCCTGTGCGCCGGGCTTCTACCACCGACCCCGGGAGGTGGCCGACCTGGTGCACTTCGTAGTGGGCAAGGTCCTCGACCGACTGGGGGTGGAGCACCGCCTCGGCGCGCGTTGGGAGGGGCTCGAGTGAAGCGCTTCGGGGACTACTTCTCCCTGGTGAAGTTCAGCCACTCCATCTTCGCCCTGCCCTTCGCCCTGCAGGGCGCTTGGCTCGCGGCGGGCCGCGTACCCGACCTCGCCACCCTGGCCTGGGTGGTGGCCGCCGCGGTCTGTGCCCGCACCGCAGCGATGGCCTTCAACCGGCTCGTCGACCGCGAGGTGGACGCCGCCAACCCGCGCACCGCGGGGCGCGAGCTGCCGGCGGGTCGCCTGCCGGTGGGGAAGGTGCGCGCCCTGGTCCTGGTCGCCTCCGCCGGCTTCGTCGCCTGCGCCTTCGCCCTGAACTCCCTGGCGGGATGGCTCTCCTTCCCCGTGCTGGCGGTGCTCTTCGGGTACAGCTACGTCAAGCGCATCAGCGTCCTGGCCCACCTGGTGCTCGGGTTGGCGCTCGCCCTGGCGCCGCTGGGGGCCTGGATCGCCGTGCGGGGCGACCTGGCGGGACCCCTGGGGCCGATCCTGCTGCTGGCGGGGGCGGTCTGGTGCTGGGTGGCGGGCTTCGATCTGATCTACGCCTGCCAGGACGCCGAGCACGACCGGGCGGTCGGACTGCGCTCGATCCCGGCCCGCTACGGCGTCGCCCGCGCCCTGGTCCTCTCCCGGGTGCTGCACGTGGCCACGGTGGCGTTGCTCTGCGCCTTCACCCTCTCCGCGGGGCTCGGCTGGATCTACTGGCTGGGGGTCGCGGGGTCGGCGCTGCTCCTGGCTTGGGAGCAGTCGCTCGTCGCTCCCGACGACCTCTCCCGGGTGGACATGGCCTTCTTCACCCTCAACGGCTGGGTCGGCGTGGGGCTCTTCCTGGCGATGGCGCTCGACATCGGCCTCCTCGGTGGGGGGCTCGCCTGATGGCTGCCAAGGGGCGCCGCAAGAGCGCCGCTCCCGATCCCACCCGGGAGCTCCAAGCGCTGTGTCGCACCCTCGACGAGGGACTGCCCCCCGCCGTGGTTCTGCGCGGCGAGGAGCGCTTCTTCCGCACCGCCGCCGCCCGCGCCGTCCTGGCCTGCGCCAGCGCCCGCGGCGACGAAGTCTGCCGCCACGACGCCAAGGATCCGGAGTTCGCCCCGGCGGTGCTGCTCGACGACCTGACCGGCGGGGCCCTCTTCGCGGGAGCGCGCACCATCCTGATCGAGAACGCCGGCGGGCTCCTGCGCAAGGGGGCGCGGGAGTTCTCCCAGGGGATCGTCGACGCGTTGCTCAGGCGCCTGAAGGCCGCGCTGCCCGGCTGCATCGTGCTGGGGGCCGACAGCCTGCGGGCGGACAATGCGGTGGTGAAGGCCGCCAAGGCGGCGGGGGGGATCCTGATCGGGTGCCGGCGCCTGTGGGACACGCCTCCTCCCTGGGATCCCGACCCCCGCCGCAGCGAGCTGGTGCAGTGGATCCTGGGTCAGGCCAGGGAGCGCCGCGTGAAGCTCACCCCCGACGAAGCGGTCTACCTGGCCGCCGCGGTGGGCAACGACCTGGCGGGGCTCGTCGACCACCTGCAGCAGCTCGGAGGGCGCGGCGGCCGGAGCGTGGCGGAGCTGGTGGGCTGGCAGGCGGGCGCCTCTCCCTGGGAGGTGGCGGCCGCGCTGGTGGACGGGGACCTGAAGCGCGGCGCAGCGGGCGTGGAGGTGCTCTTCCACGGCGGCTTCCAGGGCAAGGACGGCACGCGCACCCTCGACGGGGCCGCCCTGGTCACGATCCTGACCTCGGCGATCAACGGTCGCGTGCGCGAGGCGGCGCTCGGCGCGGAGGCGCTCGCGCGCGGCTCTTCACCCCAGCAGGCGCTCGCCGCCGCAGGGGTGCGTGGAGGACCCCAGGCGCAGAAGGCCTTCCTGGCGCGCATCGGCCGACGGACGCCGGAGCGCTGGCGGGGGATGCTGGAGGAGGCGGGGGCTTTGGAGCGCCGCTCGCGCTCCGGCGCCAAGGTCGACGCCAACGACCTGGCGCGTCTGGCGCTGGGCTGGGCGCAGGGGCGCGGGGGCTCGTAGACTCGACGCAGACCGACCATGACTCCCTCCGACACCTCCACCCCGCGCATCGCGGTCCTCCCCGAGGTGGTCCGCAACCAGATCGCCGCCGGCGAGGTGATCGAGCGCCCCGCTTCGGTGGTCAAGGAGCTGGTGGAGAACGCCCTCGACGCCGGCGCCAAGAACGTCCGCATCGACCTCGAGGAGGGGGGCGTGCGACTGGTGCGCGTGATCGACGACGGGTGCGGCATGGGCACCGCCGACCTGGCGCTGGCCTTCGAGGCCCACGCCACCAGCAAGCTCAGGGAGCCGGGGGATCTGGAGCACATCGCCAGCCTCGGTTTCCGCGGGGAGGCGCTCGCCTCGATGGCGTCGGTGGCGCGCTGCTCGATCCTCTCCCGCACCGCCGGCGCGGAGGTGGGGGGGAGCATCGAGGTGGAGGGGGGCCGGGCGAAGCCGCCGCGGGAGGCGGGCTCGGCGGTGGGCACCACCGTCGAGGTGCGCGACCTCTTCTTCAACGTCCCCGCCCGGCGGCGCTTTCTGAAGCGCACCTCCACCGAGCTCTCCCGCTGTCTGGACGTCATCCAGCGCATCGCCCTGGCCCACGACGGCGTCGGCTTCGTCGCCACCCACGACGGCAAGCGCGTCCACGACGTGGAGGCGACGATGGACCTCGCCGGGCGCATCCGGCGCACCTTCGGCGCGGAGCTGACCGACGCCCTGGCGGCGGTCGAGGCCCACGATGGAGCCACCCATCTGTCGGGGTACGTCGCGCCGCCGCGCTTCGCGCGGCGCGACACCCTGCGGCAGATGTGGTTCCTGAACGGGCGGCCGCTCAGGGACAAGGTCCTGAGCCGCGTCCTGCGCGAGGCCTACCGCGGCTTCCTGGGGGAGGGGCGCCAACCGGTGGTCTTCCTGAGGCTCTCCCTCGACCCCGCCGCGGTCGACGTCAACGTGCACCCCGCCAAGTCGGAGGTGCGCCTGCGCGACCACCGCCGCCTCTTCGGCTTCCTGGTCAACGCCCTGCGGGAGGCGGTGAGTCGCACCGACATGGCCACCCCGGGCGAGCGGCTGATCGAGCTGGCGGCCCGGCGCGAGGGAGCGACCGGCGCGGCGCCGGCCCTGCCCGATCCGGGTCCGCTGGCGCCGGCGCGAGCGCGGGAGGGCTTCGAGGTGCGCGAGGTCCCCGGCCGCCCCTTCGAGATCCCGCGCCCGGAGCGCTTCCCCGATCCCTCCGGCGCGACGGCGGAGCAGGCTGGGGGGGAGGAAGCTCCCTGGGGCGCACGGGACGACCTGCGCGGGCCCTTCCTGCAGATCGCGCGCACCTACCTGGTGCGTTCCCTCCCCGACGGCTTCGAGGTGGTCGATCAGCACGCCCTGCACGAGCGCCTCACCTTCGAGCTCCTCTCCCGCGACCTGGCGCGCAGCGCCATCGAGGTGCAGCGCCTGCTCACCCCCGAGCTGGTGGAGGCCTCCCGCGCCGAGGTCGAGCTGGTGGGCGGACACGTGGAGGCGCTGAAGCGCACCGGGATCGAGCTGGCGGTCTTCGGCCCGACCACGCTCGCGGTCCACGGGCTGCCGGCGCGGCTGCGCCACCCCGACGTGGAGGGGCTGGTGCGCGACCTGATCGACCTTCTGGCGCGCGGCGGGCGCGCCCCCGGGGCGGAGGAGGTGTTGGAGGAGGTCCTGCACCGCGCCGCCTGCCGCTCCTCGGTGATGGCGGGGGATGCCCTCTCGGAGGAGGAGATCCGGGCCCTGCTCGAGCGGGGACGCGAGCTCGAGAGCGACCAGACCTGTCCCCACGGCCGCCCCACCCGGGTGCGATTCACCCTGGCGGACCTGGAACGGGCCTTCCACCGGCGCTGAACTTTACGGAAGGGGGAGATTGACGCTTGACTCGAGCCCGAGGGGGGGCTACATTAAGTCAGATACCGGCCAGTCGGTATGTCCTCCTTACCCGCATTGACCAAATCGCAGACCACAGTCAGGCGCATCATGGCGAGCGCCCGGGACCTCTTCCTGGAGCGCACCTACGCCGAGGTGACCCTGGCTGAGATCGCCCGCCACGCCGGGCTGACCAAGGGAGCGATCTACCACCACTTCCAGAGCAAGGAGGAGCTCTACCTGGCCCTCCTGCACGGCGACCTGGAGGCGAAGAGCCGCCTCTTCGACGAGGCCCTGGAGACCCCCGGCTCCTCCCGGGAGCGGCTCGGACGGCTGACCCGAGCCTTCATGGAACTCTCCCCTCCGGATCAGAGGCTGATCCGCCTGGTGCGCCGCGACATCAACGTCTTCAACGGCGAGGTCCGCGAGGACCTGGTGCGCACCTACCAGCGCATCCTGCCCGACAAGATCGAGCGCATCGTCCGCGACGGCATCGCCGCCGGCGAGATCTCGGGTGGCGACCCGCGGCTGCTCGCTTGGCACTTCGTCGCCCTGGTGGAGGTGGTGCTGGTGCCCTACGCCACCGAAGTCCTGGGGCAGGCGGACGCCAAGCTCGCCAACGTGCTGGACCTCTTCTTCGACGGAGTGGCCCCCGGGTCGCGCTCCAGCCGACCATGAGCCACGACACCCCCGCCTCGGACTCCTCCGGGCCGATCTTCCCCGAGTGGCGCGGCAAGCCCCTGGCAGAGGCGCTGGCCGCCTGCCGCGACCTGGTGGAGGACCCGAGCTTCCCGACCGTCGCCCGTTGGCGCGCGCGGGGGGGCAAGGTCCTGGGCCACTTCCAGGTCTACTTCCCCGAGGAGCTGGCCCACGCCGCCGGGATGCTCCCCTTCAAGGTGCGCGGCGCGCCCCTGGAGCCGACCACCGCCGACTCGCGCTTCGGCTCCTACCTCTGCTCGATCCTGAAGACCTCCCTGGAGACGGTGCTCACCGGGCGCGTCGAGCTGGACCTCTTCTTCTCCCATCCGATCTGCGACGCGGCGCGGAACCTGGCGGCGATCTGGGGGCGCAACTCCTCCCACCCCTGCCAGATCCTCTACCTGCCCCAGAACCCGAACTCGGCGGCGAGCGCCGCCTACCTGCGCGACGAGTACGAGCGCGTGCAGGAGACGATCGCCGAGGTCACCGGCCGCACGGTGGGGGCCGAGGAGCTCGCCCTCTCCCTCCAGGTCTTCAACGAGAACCGCCGGCTCCTGCGCGAGCTCTACGAGATCAAGCGCGAGACCCCCTGGCTCGTCGCCGCGGAGGACGCCTACTGCCTGGTGGCGGTGGGGGGGGTGATCCCCCGCGAAGAGCACAACGAGCTGCTGCGCCACGTCCTGCCCCGCATCGCCGCGGGGGACGCCCGCCCCCAGGACCGGGTGCGGGTGGTCTTCGAGGGTGGTTTCTGCGAACAGCCGCCGCTGGACCTGATCCGCATGTTGGGGCGCACCTGCTACCTGGTCGACGACGACCTCCTGATCGGATTGCGCTGGATCACCGAGGACGTGCCCGCCGCTTCCGATCCCCTGGCGGCGCTGGCGGAGGCGTACCTGGAGCGCTCCTCCTACAGCCCGGTGCAGCACGATCTGCGCAAGCCCAAGGAGAGGATGCTGCTCGAGCGGGTGGAGAGGGCCCGGGCGGACGCCGTGATCGTGGCCGCCGCCAAGATGTGCGAGCCGGGGCTCGAGGAGCAGGTGGCCTACACCCACGCCCTCGACGCGCGCGGCATTCCTTATTTCGTCAGCGAGTTCGAGGAGAACATGACCTCCTTCGATCACCTCGAGCTGCAGGTCGAGACCTTCATCGAGAGCCTGCTCTTCGCCTGACCGCTTCCCAACCGAATCCACCAACATGAGCAGCGAATCGAAGTGCGCCGACCACGGCGCCTCCCACCTCGTCGGCCGCGGCAATCGGGACGGCGCGCAGCTCTTCCGCGACTGGTTCACCTCCCTCTCCGAGACGGCGGAGGAGGGGGGGCAGGCCGCCTACGTCTTCGTGATGGGCAGCCTGAACGAGGTGCTGAAGTCCTTCGACCTGCCGGTGGTCTTCCCCGAGATCAACTCCCTGCAGACCGCCGTGCGGCACGTGGCGCACGAGTACCTGGAGGACGCCGAGGACTACGGCTACTCCCCCGACATCTGCGGCTACGTCAAGGCGGACGTCACGATGCAGTTGCGCGGCGGCGAGCACCCCATGGGGCGCCTGCCGGCGCCCACGATCGCGGTCCTGACCAACGCCTGCAACACCTACATCAAGTGGGCCGAGATCTGGGAGCGCATGCACCACTGCCCCGTGTTCACCCTGGACGTGCCGGGTACCCGGGAGGCGGAGCGCACCACCTGGAAGGGGGACCGGGGCTTCGAGAGCGATCGGCGCTACGTCGAGGCCCAGGTGCGCGAGCTGATCTCCCTCTGCGAGGAGGTCACCGGCAAGCGCCTCGACATCGACCGCCTGCGCGAGGTCCTGGGGTACGCCAACGGCATCAGCTCCGCCTGGAAGACGGTGCTGGACCTCAACCGCTCGCGGCCGTCCCTCTTCAACGCCCTGACCGACGGGACGATCTACCTGGGGGTCGCCAACGGCTTCCGCGGCACCGAACCGGGGGCGCGCTACTTCGCCGATCTGGTGGAGGAGATGCGCTACAAGGCCGAGCACGGGATCGGGACGCTGGTGGACGAGCGCTACCGCCTGGTCTTCGTGGGGGTGCCCTGCTACCCGATCTTCCGGCGTTTCAACGAGCTCTTCAGCGAGTGGGGGGGCACCTTCATCAACTCGACCTACCTCTGGTTCGCCTCGGGGGGCACCAACCGCGGCTTCCAGTACGACCTCGAGCGGCCGATCGAGAGCCTGGCCGAAGGGCTCCTGATCAGCGTGCGCGACGCGATGGACAGCATGTTCCACCAGGACCGCATGCTGGCAGAGATGATCGACGAGTTCGGAGTGGACGGGATCGTCTACCACCCGATCAAGAGCTGCCGCACCGTCTCCACCGGTCTGGCGGACAGCAGGCGCTACCTGAGCGAGCGCCGTGACATCCCCAGCCTGTTCCTGGAGTCCGACATGATGGACCGCCGGGTCGTTTCGGAAGCGCAGATGAAGAACCGGGTCGACGCCTTCTTCGAGGGTCTGGCGTCCCGCAGGCAGCAGGCGAACATCGCCTAGACAGACAGGCAACCCTATGGCATACGCAGCGGGCGTCGACGTCGGATCGACCCAGACGAAGTCGGTCATCATCGACGAAGAGGGCGAGATCGTCAGCACCGGGCTGATCGACACCGGAGCCAACGTCATCCTGGCGGCGGAGAACTGCTACCTGGAGGCGCTGCGCGCCGGGCGCCTGCAGGAGGAGGAGGTGGAGTACGTGGTCGGCACCGGCTACGGCCGCTACCGCGTCACCTTCGGCAACTCCCAGGTGACCGAGATCTCCTGCCACGGGCGCGGCGCGGTCAGGCTCTTCCCCGAGGTGCGCACCGTGGTCGACATGGGGGGGCAGGACACCAAGGCGATCCGCGTCAGCTCCAGCGGCGAGATCGCCGATTTCTGCATGAACGACAAGTGCGCGGCGGGCACCGGGCGCTTCCTGGGGGCGGCCGCCTCCGCCCTCGACATCCCCCTGAGGGACCTGGGGGCCACGGCGCTGCGCTCCGAGAAGCCGGTGCGCATCAGCACCACCTGCACCGTGTTCGCCGAGTCGGAGGTGCTCTCGTGGCTCGGCAAGGGCAAGAAGATCGAGGACATCCTGTGGGGGGTGCACCAGTCGATCGCCTCCCGCTCGGTGGCCCTCATGCGGCGCGTGGGCATCGAGGGGGCGATCGCCTTCACCGGCGGGGTCACCAAGAACTGCGCCATGGTGCGCGCCCTCGAGGACCGACTCGAGACGCAGCTCCTGGTCAGCGACCAGGCCCACTTCATGGGCGCCCTGGGGGCGGCCCTCTTCGCCCTGGACGAGATCCTCGCCAGTCGCGCTCCTCACGACGAGCTCGCCCGTCAGGAGCTCCCCTACCCGCAGATCAGGGCACAGTGATGACGATCAGCGCCGGAATCGACGTCGGATCCACCTACACCAAGGCCGTGCTGATGGACGGCCAGGGTGAGATCCTCGGCACCAGCCTGGAGCAAACCGGCTTCGAGCTGGGGGAGGTGTCACGCAAGGTCTACCAGGCGAGTCTCGATCAGGCGGGCCTCGGCGAGGGCGACGTGGACTACGTCGTCGCCACCGGGATCGGCCGCCACCTGGTGGAGTTCAAGGACGTGCACGTCACCGACCTGACCGCCGGCGCCCGCGGCGCCGCCCACCTCTTCCCCGGCACGCGCACCGTGCTCGACGTGGGGGGACAGACGATGAAGGCCAGTCGGGTGGGGGAGCGGGCGGAGGTGGTCGCCTTCCGGCTGAACGACAAGTGCGCCGCGGGGACGGGAGCCTTCCTGGAGAAGACCGCGCGCTACATGGGCTACGAGACCGAGGAGATCGGTCCCCTGATGGCGACCTCCAAGACGCCGGTGCCGATCTCGGGGGTGTGCGCGGTCTTCGCCGAGTCGGAGGTGATCAACCACCTCTCCCAGGGGACGCCAGCGGCGGACATCATGCAGGGGGCGATCGAGTCCCTCACCCACCGCTCGGTGCAGTTGATCCGCCGCGTCAAGGCGGGCCCGGAGTACACCCTGATCGGCGGCATCCTGCGCTTCTCCACCATGGCCGACGCGGTGCGCACCCAACTCGACCACGAGGTCAACGTCCCGGACCCCGAGCAGGTGCAGCTCGTCTGCGCCCTGGGGGCGGCGATCCTGGGGCAGGTGCGTCTGCGCAAGCTCTCGGAGGCGTCGAGCACGGAGAGGTGTCCGGCGTGATCGACACCGAGCCCCTCCCCCCGGAGGTCCCCCCCGACCCCGAGCTCGAAGCCCAGGGCTGGCGTAAGCGCAGTGTGATCTCCCCCGATCGGATCGACGAGGTGCGGGAGCTCTACGAGGGGCTGGGCCTCGAGGTTCGCCTGGAGCCGATGCCGCCCTCCGCCTTTGGACCCCAGTGCGCCGGGTGCGCGGTGACGGCCTGTGAGTCGTATGCGGTGATCTACACGCGGCCCAGGGGCTAGCAGGCCGCGGGCTCGCGTTCGAGCTCTGCGTGGAAGCGCCTTGGCGGGCGAGCCCGTTGCGGGTTGTCGCGCTTCCGCTCTACCCTGTCCGGTCCCCATCGACCCGCTCCGACCGGCTTCCCCACGCCCCCCGCCATGTCTGGAATCGCAGCCCCGCTCCTCGCCGCCTCTCTCCTGCTCTCGATCCCCAGCCTTGCCCAGGAGGAAGCCCGCCTGCTGCGCTTCCCCCACATCCAGGGGGATCGCATCGCCTTCGTCTACGGCGGTGACATCTGGACCGCCAGCTCGGAGGGCGGCCCCGCGAAGCGGCTGACGAGCTACGACGAAGGGTACGAGCTCTTCCCGCGCATCTCCCCCGACGGCGAGTGGATTGCCTTCTCCGGGGAGTACTCGGGGGCGCGACAGATCTACCTGGTCCCCTTCGCGGGGGGAGAGCCGCGGCAGCTCACCTTCTACCCCGACGCGGGTCCGATGCCGCCGCGGGGTGGCTACGACCACCTGCCGCTGCAGTGGTCCGCCGACGGATCCAAGCTCCTGATCAAGGCCAACCGCACGCCCTACGGGGGACGGATCGGGCGCTACTTCTGGGTCGACCCCTTCGCAGGCGGGCTCGAGGTGCCGCTGGAGATCCCCGAAGGCGGCCCCGCGTGCCTCTCACCCGACGGCACCAAGATCGCCTACAGCATCATCAGCCGCGAGTGGCGCACGTGGAAGCGCTACAGCGCGGGGCGCGCGCAGGACCTCTACGTCTACGACCTGGCCGCGCAGGAGATCGAGCAGATCGTCGACGCGGAGGGGACCGACAACTTCCCGATGTGGGTGGGGGAGCGCATCTACTTCACCTCCGACCGGACGGGCACGCTCAACCTCTACCGCTACGACCTGAGCAGCGGGACGACCACCCCGATCACCGCCTTCGAGGACTTCGACGTCCTCTTCCCCAGCCACGGCGAGGGCGGGATCATCTTCCAGCGCGGCGGTTGGCTCTACGTGATGGACACCACCGACGAGTCGGTGCGACGGCTGCGCCTGACGGTGACCGACGACCGGCCGTGGCGGCGCTCCTCCTGGCACACGGGTCGACCCGCATCCTTCTGCCCCTCGCCCTCCGCCAAGCGGGCCGTCGTGGAGTACCGCGGCGAGGTCTTCGACGTCCCCGCCGAGAAGGGGCGGGTGCGCAACCTGACGCGCACCACCGAGCGCCGCGAGCGGGACGTGAGCTGGTCCCCCGACGGCCTCTCGATCTCCTACATGGCGGAGGTCGGCGACGACTACGAGCTGTTCGTCCGCTCGATGGAGGAGGGGACCGAGCGCCAGCTCACCCGAGAGACCGGAGCCTGGATGCTGGAGGTCGTCTGGTCCCCAGATTCCAAGTCGATCGCGTACACCGACAAGCGCAATCGCCTGATGGTCTGCGACGTCGCCAGCGGTGAGGTGACCCAGCTCGATCACTCCCCGGAGGGGACGCTGAGGTCGCTCTCCTGGGCCAGCGACAGCCACTGGCTGACCTACGTCAAGGAGTCGCCGAACGGCTACAACGCGATCTGGATCACCCCCGTCAGCGACGGCGCACCGACCCAGGTGACGAGCGATCACTACCAGGACAGCAATCCGGCCTTCGATCCGGGGGGCGACTACCTGTACTTCGTCTCGGCCAGGGACTTCCGCTTCGGGGAGATGGACTTCGAGTCGCGCATGTTCGCGCTGCTCCTGCGCGAGGACGTGCCCTCGCCGCTCGCGCCACAGGAGGACGAGGAGGAAGCGCTCGTCGTCGAAGAAGAAGCAGAGGAGCAGGACGCCGGCGAGGAGGACGAGGACTCCGAGGAAGTCGGCGCGGACGAGGACACCGGCGCGGACGAGGAGGAGGGGGACCAGGAGGAGTCCGTCGAGCCGCTGCGCATCGACCTCGAGGGGCTCGCCGAGCGTCTGGTGGCCCTCCCCGGCGCTCCCAGCACGTACTGGGGGCTGACCGGCGTCGAAGGGGGCTTCCTCTTCGTCGAGGACGGCTCCCTCAAGCGCTACGACCTCGACAAGCGCGAGTCCAAGCAGGTGCTCGAGGGGGTCGGCGGCTACGTGACGACCCCGGATGGCGCCAAGCTCCTCTACCGCCACCGCTCCGGGATCTGCCTGGCACCCACCACGCCGGGTCAGAAGGCCGGCAGCGACCCCCTGCCGCTGGAGGAGGTCAAGGTGCGCACGAGCCCCGCCACGGAGTGGGTGCAGATCTACCGGGACGCCTGGCGCATCATGCGCGACTGGTTCTACGACCCCGAGATGCACGGCGTGGACTGGGTCGCGATGCGCGAGAAGTTCGCCCCCCTGGTCGAGCACGTCTCGCACCGCGACGACCTCGACTTCCTGATCGGTGAGCTGATCGGGGAGTTGAACGCGGGGCACACCTACGTCACGCGCGGCGAATCGCCCCGGGTCGACCGGGTCGGGGTCGGGGTGCTCGGTTGCGAGCTGGAGCGGGAGGGGGAGCGCTACAGGATCACCAAGATCTACCGCGGGCGCCCCTGGAACGAGAACGAGCGCTCGCCCCTCGCTCAGGCGGGAGTGGACGCGCAGGTCGGGGACTACCTGTTGGAGATCGACGGTCACCCCGTCCAGGGATCCGACAACCCCTACCGCTTCCTGGAGAATCGCGTGGGGGTGGAGATCCCCTTGCTCCTGGGATCCTCCCCCGACGGCGGCGACGCGCGCGAGGTGATCGTGCGACCGATCGCCTCGGAGCGCACCCTGCGCTACATCGATTGGATCGAGAACAACGCGCGTCTGGTCGACGAGCTCTCCGGCGGCCGCATCGGCTACGTCCACGCGCCCGACACCGCCATCTCCGGTCACCGCGAGCTGTACGAGGGCTTCGGGCCGCAGGCGCGCGCCAAGGAGGCGATGATCATCGACGACCGCTACAACGGCGGCGGCTGGATCCCCGCCCGCATGGCCGCCTTGATCGGCTCCCCGGTGCTCAACTTCTGGTCGCAGCGCGAGACGACGGTCAAGCCCACGCCGGAGACCGGCTTCGACGGCCCGATGGTGATGCTGATCAACGGCTACTCCAGCTCGGGGGGGGACGCGTTCCCCTTCTACTTCCGCAAGCTGGGGATCGGTCCCCTGATGGGCAAGAAGACCTGGGGCGGCCTGATCGGCTACTCCGGCTCGCCCCGCATGGTCGACGGAGGCGGGCTGGCCGTGCCCTCCTTCTCCTTCATCAACACCGACGGGGAGTGGGACGTCGAGGCGGTCGGGGTCGCCCCCGACATCGAGGTCTTCGACGACCCGACCCTGATCCAGGCGGGACGGGAGCCGATGCTGGAGGCGGCGGTCGAGCACCTGCTCGGCCAGCTGGGCCCGGCTCCGGCGCCGCTGCGGCCCGAGCGTCCGGCGCCGGTGGATCGTTCGAAGTAGCGGCGGAGGCGGCGGGGGGCGCCGGGAAGAAGCTCCCGGCCCCGGCGTCCCATCCGCTGCCATGTCGAAGATCTGCCGTGTGCGCCGCTGGGCGCAGGGATGTGCTCTCGCCCTCGCGTCGACTGCCTTCGCCGAGGGCTCTCCGCAGTGCCTGCTCGATCTGGTGGTCACCCACGTCCAGAGCGAGGGGGGACCGCTACTCGTGGGGGCTGATCTCGCCGCTGAGCTCCAGCAGCTCCGCCCGGCGGACCCCCCCGACGCGGTCCGTCGCGCGGAGATCGGGGCCTGGTTGTCCACGATCGACGTGGCGCTCACGAGCACCCCATCCGGAGGCTGGATCGTCTACCGACCGGGGAGCGCACTCGCTCGGAGCCTACTGCAATACCAGGCCCCATGGGTGGAGCAGAACGAGCTCGCCCGCCGGGGCCAGGATCTGGTGTGGACGGTCGATCCTCCGGAAGGCGGAGAGAAGTGTGGTGACGGATTGGTCGAGGTCCGACTAGGGGATCATCGCGTGGTCGGCGGACCGGCGCACCTCATCCGCGCCGGAGCTGGGCCGTCCGATCCCGTCGAGCTCCTTCCCACAGACGGGCCCCCCCAGCTCCCGGGGATGACGGTCGGAGAGTGGGTCACGGCGTACGAGGCGGGGGATGAGCAGCGCATCGTGACCTACGACAAGCGAACCGCTGAGCTCTTTGACGAGTACTTACTCTGGGGTGTCGACGATCCGGAGGACGCGCTGCGACTCGGCGTAGCCCGACGTGTGGGCGAGGACCCCATCGAGGTGCTCCAAGTCGAGCTGGACAGGTTGGAGAGCCCTGGCCGTCGACGGTTGTCGGGCTGGGGTACTCGGCGTCATGTACGGCACCTCGGTGAGCTCAACGACCTGCACTCAGACAATGTGGACGCCGTCGTGCATCTCGAGTGCCTGGATCCCCGGCAGGTGGCAACGGCGCTGAATCGCATGGACCTCGGCCCGGACGCCATGGCTTCAGCCGGATCACCAAAAGCCCTGATCCTGCACGGCCGCGCGGCCAGCGTCCGCGCCTGGTGGATCGTCCTCGAACGGCTGGATCGCCTGAAGTGAGCAGTGAAGGGGGTGGCTCGTACCGGGAAGAAGCCCTCAGCCTCGGCGTCCTAGCCACTGCCATGTCGAAGGTCCACCGTGTGCGCCGCTTGGCCTTGGGATGCGCTCTTGCCCTCGTCGGGGCCGCTTTCGCACCGGGCCCACCGCTGTGCCTCCTCGATTGGGTCGTCGTCCACGCCCACCGTGCGGAGGGACCGCTGCTCGTGGAGGCAGGACTCGCCGCCGAGCTCCAGCGGCTGCGCCCCGCGGATCCACCCACCGAGGTCCGGCGAGCAGAGCTGGAGGCCTGGCTGTACACCGCAGGGGCCGCGCTCACCAGCACCCCATCGGGCGGCTGGATCGTCTACCGGCCGGGGAGCGTGCTCGCGCGAGCCCTGCTGCAACGCCAGGCCCCATGGGTCGAAGTGGACGAGCTCGCCCGCAGGGGGCAGGACATCGTGTGGATCATCGACCCACCGGACGTCGGCGAGTCGTCCATCGACGAGCTGGTCGAGGTCCGACTCGGGGACCATCGCGTGGTGGGGGGGCCCGCGCACCTGATCCGGGCCGCGACCAGGCCACCCGATCCTGCAGAGCTCATTCCCGCCGACGGTCCTCCCCTGCTTCCGGGGGTGACGTTGGGGCAGTGGACTGCCGCGTTCGAAGCGGGGGATGGGCAGCGCTTCGCGAGCGGGGCGCGGTCTGAGCTGCTGGATGACTACGTGGTCTGGAATGTCGATGGGGCGGAGGGCGCGCACCGACTCGGCATCGCCACCAGCTCACGCGCGGGGCCGTACCACCACCTCGAGGTCGAGTTGGACAGGCTGGAGCCCCGTAGCCACCAAGGCCGTTGGGGAGGTGCTGTACTCCTCGTGAGAGACCTCAGTGACCTCGTCGACCTACCCCCGTTCGCCATGGTGACGACGACCGTGCAACTCGACCACCTGGACGCCCGGCAAACGGCCTGGACGCTGGAACGCGCGGAGCTCGGGCCCCTGGTCATGGCATCCGCAGGATTCAATGGAGCCCTGATCTTGACCGGCCGCGCGGTCAGCGTCCGCGCCTGGTGGGGCATCCTCGAGCGGCTGGATCACTGACCGGCGAGGATCAGCGCGATCCTGCGGCCGTGCTACGATCCAGCGTGCAGCGACGAGCTGTGCGCCATGCAGAGTGCAGCACGAGGATGGGGGCGGGGTCGAAGATGATCGCCTCCGCAGAAGAGGCCCTGGGCCTCGCCTTCTGGGTTGGGGCGATTCTGCTGGGACTGCTCCTGTCGTGGTGGCTCGTCGACGTGGTCGTCCGGGCCCTGTTCAGGAAGATCGACCAGAAGAGCTACGACGATCCCTCCTAGGCGCTGCGGGCCTCCCGACGCGCCTCAGGGAGTGAAGTCCTCCGGTGTCAGCGGCGGGTTGATCTTCGCGTCGGGCAGGAGCCAGAGGCGGGTCCCGTCCCGGCGGTCGAAGGTCCAGGGGCTGCGGCTGTCGTCGACTCCGCGCACCTCCACGTCGCGGGGCAGGATCCAGCCCCCCTCCAGCTCCAGGTACTCCGGGACCAGAACCAGGATGGCGGTCTTCAGGACGATCGTGCCGTCGCGGTCCTCGTTCATCGTCGCCATGCGCACGCGACCGGTCTTCGGATCGAGGCCGAGGAGGGCGCGGTAGACGGGCACCTTCGCCGCCCCGCGGCCACGCTCGAGGACGCGCAGGTCGGGGCTCAGCGCCTCGATCCAGGTCAGGGTGCGCGCGAGGTCGGCGAGCTTCGCGGTGGGCAGGACGAGGGGGTCCCCCGTGGCGAAGCTCACCTGGGTGCGGGGGAGCGCGGAGTCCGCGCTCGGCTGCACCACGTCGCGGGCGACGAGCTTCACGAGGCGCACGCGGGTCGGCTGCGCCAGGGACAGGAGGTTCCCCGCGATCGAGCGCCACTCGCCGATCTGGCGCAGGTCCTCCTGGTAGTCGCGGCCCCGCATCCGCTCCACCTTCCCCGCGTCCACGAGCCAGGTGCCGTCGGGACCGTGGATCGAGACCAGGTCCTCCCGCGCCATGCGCGCCGTGAGGAAGGGCGCCCGCGGGTGATCCCACTCGAGGTAGGTGAAGGCGGAGTCGAACTGCTTCAGATCCCCCTCCCCGCGCACATCCACCTCGAAGCTCAGGTCGAAGGCGGTCATCGCAGGGCGGCCGGCGTTGATCGCCGCGAAGCGCTCCCAGCGCCGGCGGGCCTCCTCGTCCGCGTCCTCCGGGATGCGCCCGGGGGCCACGGGCTTGCCGTCGCTCGCGGTCAGGACAGTCTTCTGGACGGTCTTCGACGGGGGGACGGGCGGGGTGGGCGGGTCCTGCTCCGCGGGGAGGGTCAGGGCGAGGAGGAGGGCGCTCAGGAACTCGATCATGGCGCTGGGCATGTTAGGTCTCTGCGACCCTCGAAGGGGAGCCTTCGTCACCAGGTCGTAGAATCGACCCGGTGACGCCCCCCGCCCCCCCCGACCCCCTCGACCGCGAGCCCCTCCGCTGCCTGGTGGGGCCCACCGCCAGTGGCAAGACCGAGCTGGCCCTCGAGCTGGCGGAGCGGGGGGGGGCCGAGATCCTCTCCCTCGACTCGATGCTCGTCTACCGGGGGATGACGATCGGCACCGCCAAGCCCAGCGAGGCCGAGCTGGCCCGGGTGCCCCACCGGCTGATCGACCTGGTGGAGCCCCAGGAGGCCTTCGACGTGCAGCGCTGGCTCGCGGCCGCGCGGGCGGAGCTGGTGCGCATCCTGGACGCCGGCGGCCGTGCGCTCTTCGTCGGAGGCACCGGCTTCTACCTGGCGGCCCTCCTGCGGGGGCTCTTCGAGGGACCCCCGGTGGACCCGGCGGTGCGGGCGCGCCTGGAGGAGCGGGCGCGCCAGGAGGGGGGGGGCGCCCTCTACGACGAGCTCCTGCGGCGCGACCCCGACCAGGCGCGGCGCTTCCACCCCAACGATCTGCGCCGCGTGCTGCGCGCCCTGGAGGTGCTGGAGCAGACGGGCCGCCCCCTCTCCGACTGGCAGCGGGAGTGGGACTCCGGGCCCCGCGAGCGGGAACGACGCGCGCGGCTGGTGGGCCTCGAAGTGGACCCCGCCACCCTGGACCGTCGCATCGCCGAGCGCGCGGGGGCGATGCTCGACGCGGGGTGGCGCGAGGAGGCACTCGCCATCCGTGCCGCGGGGGGCTTCAGCCGCAGCGCGGTGCAGGCCCTGGGCTACGCCGAGGTCCTCGCCTGGGCGGACGGGGAGTTGGAGCGGGAGCAGGCCCGGGAGCGCATCGCCCTACGCACGCGACAGTTCTCCCGCCGCCAGCGCACCTGGTACCGCAAGTTCGCGATCCGCTGGGTCCCCTACGACGCGCCCGATCGGGTGGAGCGCGCCTTGGAAGCCCTCGACTGGAGCTAGTCCGCGATGCGGTGGAAGGAGGTCACCGCTTCGGGCTCGGCCTCCTCCTCCTCCGGCATGGGCGCGAGCCAGTTGTGGGCGAAGGTCGAGGTCACCGCTCCGAGGGTCTGGCCGGCGAAATCCTCGATCCCCTCCATGAACTCGTCCCGGCCGCCCGGCTCGAGGACGCCGATCAGGGAGTCGATCGGCAGGGGGATGAAGACGCCCCCCGTGGCCAAGGGGATCGTGCCCAGGATCATCCCCTCCAAGTGGATGAAGGAGATCGGATCGGGCAGCAGGCTGTTCCGCGGACGCCCCGCGAAGCGCTCGGGCACCTCGGGGTGGTTGGGGTTGTCCGGGTTGTGGTTGAAGAGGTGCCGGCGCAGGGTCAGGTTGATGTCCTGCTTGCGCCCCCAGGCGAAGTCACGGTAGTCGCCGTCCCGCTCCGCGTCGTACCCCAGGAAGTAGCGCGAGACGCGCGGGGCGATGGAATGGGTGTTCCAGTGGTCGTTCAAGCTGCGACCAGTGCCCTGGCAGCCGACGGTGAGGAGGGCGAGGCCGGCGGCCAGGCCAGTGGCGAGGAGGGACCGTTTCATGTTCCGTCGATGGGGGGGGAGGGGGACGCCAGGAACGTACCTCGAAACCCCGACCCTCCCGTCGGAGGGTCGGTCTCGCGGCTTGGGCCGCGCCTGGGAGGCGGAGATTCTAGCCCGGTTCGCTCACCGGTGTCGAGCCATCTGGAGGTGTTCTGGCCGGCGCGGGTCAGGGAAACGGGCCCAGGGGGGGAATGGACTGAAGTCCAGCCGTGGCCGATGATTGCGGCTCGGCTGGAGGGACGCGGGGTCCCGCCCCCTCTACCCCCTTCACCCGCCTGGTAACCGACCGTGACCCGCCGACGTCGCCTCGGCCTCCTGGGAGGCTCCTTCGACCCCGTGCACCGGGGGCACCTGCACGTGGCGCGCGCCGCCCAGGGGGCCTTCGGGCTCGATCGGGTCGTCTTCGTGCCCGCCCGAGAGCCCCCCCACAAGCCGGGTGTGCGGCTGACCGCGGGGACGGACCGGATGGCGATGGTGGAGCTCGCGATCGCGGACGAGCCGAGCTGGTGCGCGAGCGACCTGGAGCTCTCGCGACCGGGGCCCTCCTACACCATCGACACCGTCCTCGCCCTCCCCGCCGCGCTGGGGGAGCCCCCCGACGCGCGCGTGTTCCTGATCCTGGGGAGCGACAACCTGGCGGGGCTCGGCGGCTGGCATCGGGTGCAGGAGCTGCTCGAGCTCGCCCAGCCGATCGTCGTCCTGCGCGAGGGGGATCCCCCGGAGCTCCCCCCGCGGCTGATCCGCGCCCTCTCCGGCGAGCTGGTGCGGCGGCTCCAGCAGGGGTTCTTGCGCCTTCCCCCGGCCTCCGGGAGGGCGACGGACCTGCGCGCGGCCCTGGCGCGGGGAGAGCGGGAGCTCCGCGACCTGCCGCCGGCGGTCCTGGAGTACATCCGCGAGCGCGACCTCTACGCCGACCCCGCGGGTTCCCGATGAGCTGGGTCCTCCCCCTCGCCGTCACCGCCCTGGCGACCCCGGTCCTCGCCGTGGCGGCCCTCGCCTGCGGCTGGAGGGATCGCCGCGAGGCCGCTCCGGAGCGCAAGCCCCGGCGGACTCCGGTGCCCCCGGTGGGGGGGATCGCCATCGCCCTGGGGCTCGGCGCCGGCGCCCTGGCGAGCCCGCTGGCCCTGCCCTGGCCCGCCCTCGCAGCGGCCCTGGCGGTGGGCGTCCTCGACGACGTCCTCCCCCGGGGGCTCCCGGCGGGGGGGAAGCTCCTGGGACAGGGGATCGCCGCCGCCCTGCTCGCCCTCGGCGCGCCGCCGGGGGGCGTGGACGCTGCGCTGGTCTTCGCCGTGGCGATCCTGGCCATGAACGCGCTCAACACCTGGGACAACGTCGACGGCACGGCGGCGGGGCTGGGGCTCCTGGGCGCCTGGGGGATGGGGAGCGCCGCGCTGGCGGGGGCCGTGGCGGGGTTCCTGCCCTGGAACCTCCTCCTCCGGCGCCGGGGAGAGGAGGGGCGCGAACGGGTACCGGTCGCCTACCTGGGGGACGGGGGGAGCCACTTCCTCGGGATCCTGATCGCCTGGCGCTTCGAGTGCTGGCCCCTGCTCCTGCTCCCCCTGCTCGATCTGGCGCGGCTGAGCTGGGTGCGGGCCCGTCGCGGGCGTCCTCCCTGGAGCGGCGACCGCCTGCACCTGGCCCATCGGCTCGAGGGCTCCGGGTGGCGACCGATCCCCCTGGCCGCGTTCCTGACGGCCCTGGCGGCGCCGCCCCTGGTCGCGGGAATGCTCCTCCAGGGCCCCGCGGCGCACCTTTTCGGGATGGCGGTGAGTCTGGCCGGCTTCGCCATCGTAGTCAGGGGCACCTCCGACCCTTGCCCGGGCCCGGAGGGGCGCGGATAATCGCGCGCTCGATTGCCCACGCTTCGGTGGGCGACCCCCGGTGGACTATCCCCTCACGGCCATTCTCTCCGACCTCCACGGGAACGTCCCCGCGCTGCAGGTCGCCCTCCACGACGCCCGAGCGCGGGGCGTGGAGCGCTACGTCTGTCTGGGGGACGTGGTCGGCTACGGCGCCGGGCCGCGCGCCTGCCTGGACCGCATCATGGACCTCTGCGTCCCCGGTGCGGTCGATTCCTACGACGGGGGGCGCCCCCTCGCCGACGGCCTGTGTCTGATGGGGAACCACGAGCAGGCGCTCCTCTACCACGCGGAGGACTTCAATCCCAAGGCGCGGGCGGCGATCGAGTGGACCCGCGAAGAGCTGGGCCGCGACGAGGAACGGGTGGACGAGTACTGGGATTTCCTGGGGGCGCTGCCCACCACCCTCGCCGACGACGTGGCGATGTTCGTGCACGGCTCGCCCCGGGATCCGGTGCGGGAGTACATGCTCCCGAGGGACGCCCGCAACCCGGCGAAGCTCGAGCGCAACTTCGCCTGCATGGAGCGCGGCGTGTGCTTCATCGGCCACAGCCACGTCCCCGGGATCTACCGGCCCGACGGCGAGCTCTACCGTCCCTCTGACGAGGGCGAGTCCTGCGACCTGGGGGACCTCGCCCAGCGACCCTGCATCGTCAACGTCGGCTCCGTCGGCCAACCCCGGGACGGAAACCCACGCCTCTCCTACGCGGTCTTCGACGGGAGGACCCTGACCTTCGTGCGCCTCGAGTACGACGTGGAGGTGGCCGCCGCCGCCATCCGCGCCGTGGCCGAGCTCCCCGACTTCCTCGCCGAACGCCTGAGCACCGGCAAGTAGCCTTGCAGCATCGCCTCGCACTAGCCTTCTTCCTCTCGTTCCTGATCCTGATCATCTGGAACGTGGTCCTCTTCCCGCCCCCCCCCGAGACGGCCGAGGGGGACGCCGCGGGAGGGCCGCCGACCGCTTCCCCGACGGCGCAACCGGGAACCTCCCCGACCGACGCCGCCGTTCCCGCCGAGCCGGAGCGCGCCGCGCCGGAGCCGGTGGAGCCCTGGCGGGAGTCCCTCTACCTGGGGCGGACGGGAGAGCCCGGCCACTACCACGCGACCTTCGACAACCGCGGGGGCACCCTCGCCACCCTCAAGGTCGACGGGTACTACACCTCCCTGGGGCTCGACGCGGCCGACCAGGCGCAGGTCGACAACTGGGTCACCCTGGTCGACGAGGTCGACACCGGCCGGGGGATCGAGACCTCGCTGGCGCTCTCCGCCTCGAGGTCGAGCCTCGACTGGTTCCCGCGCGACCTGGCCACGGTGCGCTGGGAGGCGGAATGGGTCGAAGAGGGGGGAGCGCGCAGTGGCGTGCGCTTCGTCCACACCTCCGAGTCGGGGGTCAAGCTGGTCAAGACGATCCGCTCCAGCCCGGGGGACCACGACCTCCTGGTGGACCTCGAGCTGGCGAACGTCGAGGCGCCGGAGGCGTGGGAGGGACGCCTCGGCGTGCTGCGACTGACCCCCGCCGTGGGGGTGCCCCGCTCCGCCAGCGACGGCTTCTACATGGAGCCCAAGGCGGGCACCTGCTGGCGCGACGGCCCGCGCGACTTCGGCGTCGACCGCGAGCAACGCAGCTACGGGAAGGCGGTCTTCGAGGCCCTGCCCCCCACCGAGGGGATCGTCTGGGCGGGGGTGGACAGCAAGTACTTCGCGGTGCTCCTGCGGCCGGTGGGCAACACCGCGACCGCCCTGACCGGGGTGGCCTGGCGCACCATCTGGGACGCGGTCTGGGTGGCGGAGAACCCCGAGGACTCGGACGAAGGCTTCCGGCACGTGGCCGCGGATGTCGAGCTCTCCCTGCGCCTGCCCGCCCGGGGAGAGAGCTCCTACCTCTCCTTCCGCCTCTACGCGGGCCCCAAGGACCGCGCCGAGTTCCTGCGCCACGCCGATGGGGAGGCGCTGGCCAAGCTGGTCAGCAAGGACCTGGGCTTCTTCGACGGCATCGCCAGCCTGCTCCTGCGCATCCTGGGCTTCTTCCACGGGATCGTGGGGAACTGGGGCTGGTCGATCATCCTCCTGACCCTCACCGTGCGGGTGGTGCTCTTCCCGATCAACCGCCGCTCCCAGACGGCGATGGCGCGCCACGCCACCAAGATGAAGCGCGTGCAGCCGAAGCTGACCGAGGTCAAGGAGCGCTACAAGAACGACCCCAAGAAGCTGCGCGAGGAGCAGGCGCGCATCATGCAGGAGGAGGGGGCCTTCCCCCCCCTCGGCGGGTGTCTGCCGATCTTCCTGCAGATTCCGGTCTTCTTCGGGCTCTTCTCGGCGCTCCGCACCAGCTTCGATCTGCGCCAGGCGCCCTTCGTGAGCTGGATCAAGGACCTGTCGGAACCCGATCGCCTGTTGCGCATCGACGTTCCCATACCGCTGCTCGGCACCATCGAGTACCTGAACATCCTGCCGCCCCTGATGGTGGTGCTGTGGATCCTGCAGCAGAAGGTGATGCCCAAGCCGACCGACGAGCAGGCCCTGCGCATGCAGCGCATGATGATGTGGATGCCGATCCTCTTCGGCTTCTTCCTCTACAACTACGCGGCGGGGCTCTCCCTCTACATGATCACCACCTCGGTCTTCGGCGTCATGGAGCAGACGGTGATCAAGAAGATCTGGCCCATCGACGACACCGAGAAGCCCAAGAAGAAGAAGAGCGGCTTCATGCAGCGGATGGCGGACATGCAGGAGCAGGCCAAGAAGCTCGAGGCGATGAAGCGCGAGGAGCGGGACAAGCGCGCCCGCCAGCACAAGCGCCGCAAGAAGGGTGGGGGGCGGTAGGGGCCTTGGCCTCCGGGACTGGGCTCTTCACGTCGACTCCTCAGGCCAAGGGCCCGGGTCTCCACGGCGTCAGCCGTGGTACCGGAGTCACATCGCGTCGCGCAGCGACGCCAGCGGGGCTGTGCGCAGCCCCGCTAGTGGAGTGACCGGAAGCACCATCTGTGCCCTCGCCTCGGGTTCCGGCGCGGGGGCGCGGGCGGTGATCCGGATCTCGGGGCCCGAGGCCAGCCGGTTGGTGCACGAGACCTGCAGCGTCGGGGGGCGGCCCCTGGTGCCCGCGGAGCGGGGAGCGACGCGGGCGCGCTTCGCCGACGGCGGGGGGGAGCAGCCGGTGCTCCTGCTCTGGATGCCGGGGCCCGGCTCCTACACGCGGGAGGACGTGGCCGAGCTGCACCTGCTCGGCAGCCCTCCCCTGGTGCGGGTGGCGCTCGATCGGCTCCTGGCCCTCGGCGCCACCCCCGCCGCGCCGGGGGAGTTCACCCGGCGCGCCTTCCTGAACGGGCGCATCGACCTGACCCGCGCGGAGGGGGTGGCGGAGCTCGTCGCCGCGGGCAGCGCCGCGGAGCGGCGCGCCGCCACGGCCCTCCTGGTGGGGGGGCTGGACGAGCGGCTCTCCCGCCTGCGGGGGGAGCTGGAGGAGCTGCGCGCCCTGGCGGAGGCGAGCCTCGACTTCGACGAGACCGACACCGGGCACGTCCCCACCGCGGAGCTCGACCGTCGCACCACCGGGGTGGATCTCCTCCTGGAGGAGGCCCTGGGGTGGGAGCAGCGCCGCGTCCCCGCGGGGGGGGCCGCGCGCGTGGTCCTCGTGGGCGCCCCCAACGCGGGCAAGAGCGCCCTCTTCAACCGCTTGACCTCCCCCTCGGGGGCGAGCGGCGGGCAGGCGCTCGTGAGCGAGCTGGCGGGCACCACCCGCGACGCGAAGGTGGCCCTCTGGGAGCTCCCGGGCGGTGTGACCTGTGAGCTGGTCGACACGGCGGGGGAGGAGGAGCGCCCTCGCGCCGGGGTCGAGGGTGCCGCCCAGGAGCGCACCGAGCAGGAGCGCCGCAGCGCGGCGCTCCTGCTCTGCGTCCTGGACGCGACCGCCGAGTCCCTCGAGCCGGCTCCGCCCAGCGGGGACCCGCCGCTGGTGACCGTCTGGAACAAGCTGGACCTCGCCCGCGCCGGCCCCTGCCCTGCGGGGGCGCTCCCCGTCTCGGCCCTCAGTGGCGAGGGTCTCCAAGAGCTCGCCCGGCGAGTGGCCCATTCCCTCGAGGGGCGTCGGGGAGAAGCGGCGAGCCTCGAGCTCACCGCCCGCCACCGCGCCGCGCTGAGCGACGCCCGCGACGAGATCGCACGCGCCCGGGCCGAGCTGATCGGTGGGGGACCCCTCGACCTTTTCGCGGAGGGCTTGCGCGCGGCGACCGACGCGCTCGACCAGATCGCGGGCAGGACGACGTCGGAGGAGGTCCTGGACCGGATCTTTGCCCACTTCTGCTTGGGCAAGTGAGGGGCGACGTGAGCTCCACCCACAAGTTGTGCCTGGAGCACCCTTCGGTTTGTTGACACACAACATCTAGAGTGCTCTCCTCTCCCTCTGCCCCGCCCGCCTTGCCTTGAAGTGTCTTCGCTGTGGCGCTGATGACGACCGGGTCGTCGACTCCCGGACGTCGGCCGACGGTTCCGTCATCCGGCGTCGTCGGGAGTGTCTCAAGTGCTTCATGCGCTTCACGACCTACGAGCGGATCGAGGAGAGCCCGCTCAGGGTGGTGAAGAAGAGCGGCGAGCGCGTGCGCTTCGACCGCGAGCGGATCCTGCAGGGGATGCTCCGGGCCTGCGAGAAGCTGGCGGTGTCGATGGAGGACATCGAGGCCGCGGTCAGCCGCGTGGAGATGCGCTGCCAGGAGGGCTACGACCGCGAGGTCCCCAGCTCGGTGATCGGGTCCCTGGTGATGGACGAGCTGCGCGAGCTCAACCAGGTGGCCTACGTGCGCTTCGCCAGCGTCTACCGCGAGTTCAAGGACGTGAACCAGTTCCTCGACGAGCTGAAGCCGATGCTCGAGGCCAGCCGTCACGACCGGGAAGCCGAGGATCTCGAGGGGTGATGCGTCCCGACGAGAATCCGTCGCCGCCCCCCGCCGACTGGGCGCCCCCCCCCAAGGTGCGCTCCGTGCGCAAGCGCGACGGGCGCGTGGTGCCCTTCGAGCGCGGGCGCATCGTCGCGGCCGTGCGGCGCGCCCAGGACGCCGTCGGGGACCACGATCCGCTCTTCTCCGAGGAGGTGGCCGACGTGGTCGCCCTGGCCCTGGGGGACCGGCAGGCGCACCTCGAGCCGGGGTCTCCCGCCGCGATTCCCGAAATCGAGCAGATCCAGGACCTGGTGGAGCAGGCCCTGATCGAAATGGGGCGTGCGGCCCTCGCCAAGGCCTACATCCTCTACCGCGACCGGCGGGCCCGCGCCCGGGAGGCCCTCACCATCACCGAGCGCCCCGAGCGGGGGCGGCAGATGCCCCTGGTGCGCGCCGGAGGCGGCACCAGTCCCTGGGACCAGGGGCGCATCGTCGCCGCCTTGATGGAGGAGGCGGCCCTGCCCCGTGAGATCGCCGAAGAGGTCGCCGAGCGGGTCGAGGAGCGCGTGCACGACGCCCGTCTGCGCCGGGTCTCGACCACCCTGGTGCGGGAGCTGGTGGACAACGAGCTGATGGCGATGGGGCTCGAGACCGCCCTGCACCGCCAGGAGTCGGTGGGTATCCCGCGCCACGACCTGCGCCAGCTCCTCTCCCGACCCCGCCTGCAGGGCGCTGGGCCGGAGGAGGGGTGGTGGAACGACGACTGCGACCTGGGGGAGACGGTGGGAGGGGAGATCCTCGCCCGCTACGCCCTCACCGACGTGGTCGACGAGCGCACCGCCGACCTGCACCGCGCGGGTGCCCTCGACATCGAGGGGGTGTCGGGCCCCCACCAGGTCCTCTCGCGCGCCGTGCCCGCCGAGCTCTGCATCAGGGGCGAGCCGGGGCCGAGGAGCGGCTACGAGCTCCTGGCGGAGCTCGCCCCCCTGGTGGCGGGCTCCGGGCGCTGCCTCGTGCTGGAGGGGTTGGCGGTGGCGACCGCACCGATGCTGCGCGGCGCACGCTCGAACGCGGGGTTGCGCGACCTGCTGGTGGCCCTGGGCGCCGTGGCGCGCGCCGCGGGGCGGCGGCTCGACCTCGGATCCCCCGGCGGTCGCGGGGGCCGTTTCACCGCCCGACTGCTGGGCGAGCTGGCGTCTCTCGCCACCCAGGGGAACGCCGCCCCACGCCTCTACCTCACCCTGGAGGAGCTCCAGGCGGCGCTCGATCTGGAGCGCGACCTGGAAGAGGCCGCCGAGGCGCTGCTCGTGCGGGGCGCCCTGGTCCCGGTGTGGCACGGCAAGGACGAGCGCTGGGCCGCCCCCGGCTGCCGGCGGCGCCCCCGCGAGCGGGGCGCGATCGCCTGCGCCGGAGCGGTCGCCATCAATCTGCCGCGGCTGGCGCGCCAGGCCGGACCCTGGCGCGAGGACCTCTTCCTCGAGGCCCTGGTCGCCCGCGTGCGCAGCGCCCTCGACTCCCTGGAGGCCCTGGACGCCTTCCAGCGTCGCCACCCGGCGGCGCGCCCCGACGACCTCAGGGAGCGCATCGGTTGGGCGCTCTCCCCGGTGGGGCTGGTGGAGGCCCTGCGCATCCTGGCCGACGGGGAGGTGCGCCCGGGTCAGGGCGCGCGCATCCTGGGCGTCCTCTCCGACGCCAGCCGTCGCTTCGGGGAGGAGCGGGGGCTCGCGCTGGCGCTCTCCCCCTTCTTCGGGGAGCGCGCTGGCGCGCGCATGGCGCGCATCGACGCCGGCGCGCCGCGCGCCACCCAGCGGCGCCTCTTCTCCGACCTGCCCGCACCGGAAGCGACCGCCAGCGTCTCCTACACCACCGGCTACGCCCTGCCGGCGAGCCTGCTGCAGGGGGGCGCCGGCCACGCGGCGCTCCTGGCCACCGTGCGCGCCGGGGCTCTGCACCCCAGCGTCAACCCGGAATCCTCGGCCGACGATCCGCGGCCGATGCTCGCCGCCTGGCGGCGCTTCGTCGCGCAGCGCCTCGCGGGCCGCTCGATCCCCTCGCGCTCTCCGCGCCCCTCACCGGCGGAGACCGAACCCCTCTTCGGCGCCTAACCTCGCACTCCATGCGTCTGAAACGCCTCGAGCTCCACGGCTTCAAGTCCTTCGCCGACCGCACGGTGATGAACTTCGGCCAGCAGCGGCTCACCGGCATCGTGGGTCCCAACGGCTGTGGGAAGAGCAACGTCGTCGACGCCGTGCGCTGGATCCTGGGGGAGACGCGTCCCACCTCGATGCGCGGCTCGGGGATGGTGGACGTGATCTTCAAGGGCTCCGCCAGCCGTCCGCCCCAGTCGGTGGCGGAGGCCACGATGGTGCTCGACAACGGCGGGGAGGTGATTCCCGAGCGCGGGGCGGAGGTGGCGATCACCCGCCGGCTGTACAAGACCGGCGAGGGGGAGTACCTGATCGACGGCGAGCGCGTGCGCCTCAAGGACGTGCGCGACATGCTCTTCGACACCGGGCTCGGGAGTCGGGGCTACGCGGTCCTCGAGCAGGGGCGCATCGACGCGGTGCTCTCCGCCAACCCGATCGCGCGCCGCGTCATCTTCGAGGAGGCGGCGGGGATCTCGCGCTACCGCCAGCGACGCCACGAAGCGGAGCTCAAGCTCAAGCGCGTGGAGCAGGACGTGGAGCGGCTGGAGGACCTGATCCGCGAGCTGCGCAGCCGCTCCCGCTCGCTGAAGATCCAGGCCGGCAAGGCGCAGCGCTACGTCCGCGCGCGATCGGAGTGGACTAGCGAGCGCACGCGCTTCCTGCGCCACCGCCTGGCGCTCCTCGACGGCAGCCTGGCGCAGCTCGCGCCGCGGCTCACCGAGCTCGACGGAGATCTGGGCGAGCTGCGCGAGCTGCGCAGCGAGTGCGAGGCGGAGGTGGCCCTGCGCGAAGAGGAGCGCTCCGCCACCGTGGCGCAGCTCGACCGGGTGGGGAACGAGCGCAGCCAGGCGGCGGGGCAGCTCTCCGCCCTCGACGAGCGCAAGAGCCAGCTCGCCCTGCGCGTGCGCTCCTGGCGCTCGTCGGCGGAGGAAGAGGCGCAGCGCGCCCGCGCCCTGGAGGGGCAGCTCGAGGAGCGGCGCGACGAGCACGCGCGCCTGGAGCAGGAGCTCGCCACCACGCGAGTGCAGCTCGAGGCGGCGGAGAAGGCCGCCCGTGAGCTCTCCGAGCGGTCGCGCGAGCTGGGGCGCTCCTACCGTCAGGCGCGCAAGGAGGCCGCCGAGCACAACGACCTCGTGCTCGCTCGCCTGCACGAGCGCACCGCCTCCGAGAACGCCGTGCGCCACCTGGAGGGCGCCCGGGGCCCGGCGCAGAACCGACTCGAGCGCGCACGGGAGAAGCTCACCGAGGTCGAAGGGGCGGCCGAGCTGGTGCGCGTCGAGGCCCAGGGGATCGCCGACCGCGTCACCGAGGGCGAGGACCGCTTGCTCGCCACCGAAGACGAGCACGAGCGCCTGCGGGACTTCCGCGAGCGCGTCGCCGAGGAGCTGGAGACCGCCCGCGAGGTGCGCCGGGAGCGCGAGCTGGAACGGGCGGGGCTGGTGGCGCGCATCGAGTCGCTGCTCGACCGCGAGGCGGAGCTGGCGACCTTCTCCGAGGGCACGCGCCGCGTCCTTGAGGTGGTCGAGAACGGCACCGCAGACGATACCGGGGCCCCCCCCTGCGGCGCCGACCAGCTGGCCGGCATCCTGGCCGACCACCTGAAGATCGAGCTCAGGCTCGCGCGCGCCCTCGACGTGGCCCTGGGGGAGCGCGCCCAGATGCTGGTCGCCAGCGACGCGCGGGTGGCCCTCGACCTGCTCGCTTGGCTCGGGGCCCGCGAGGCGGGTCAGGTGGGCGTGCTCCTGCCGGGGGGGATCGCCCCCGCGAGGGAGAGCGCCCTCGCCCCCGACCTGGCTTCCCTCGCCGGAGAGGGCGGCGGGGTGGAGGGGCGCCTCTGCGACCTGGTGCGCTGCCACGATCGCCTGCGTCCCCTGGTGGAGGCGCTCCTGGCGGACGTCTTGGTGGTGGCCGACCTCGAGCGGGCCCTCGAGCTCGCCGAACGGGAGCCGGGGTGGCGCTTCGTCACCCCCCGCGGCGAGCTGCTCGACCGCGCCGGGATGGTCGGCGGGTACCGCGCGGTGACCCAGGGACCGGTCGGGCGCCGCTCGACCGCGGCGGACCTGGCGGAGGAGGTGGACACCCTCGAGCGCCGGCTGGCCGGCGACGGGGAGGAGGTGGCGGCGCTGGAGAGTCGCCTCCAGGAGCAGGGCCAGGCCGTGGAACGCGCCGCCGACTGCCGGGAGGTCGCCCGCCGCGAGCTGGCGGATCTGGAGGGGATCCTGCGCGCCGCCCGGGCGCGCCTGGCGGACCAGGACGCCGCGCGCATCGAACACGGGCGGGAGGTGGAGCACGCCCAGGCGGAGGTCGCCCGCCTCGACGCCGAGCTCGAGGCGCAGCGCGAAGAGCGGGACGCGGCCCAGCGCGCCTACGAGCGCGAGAACCAGCTCCTGGAGCAGATGGAGGTCGACCGCCACCGGATGGAGGAGCGGCGCGAGGCCCTCTCCCGCGAGGAGAGCCGCGCCCACGTGGAGCTCACGCGCCTGCAGGGGGAGCTCTCCGCCCTGCGCCGCCGCCAGGAGGATCTCGCCCGGCGCGTGACTGAGGACGAGCAGGAGGTCACCCGCGCCGACGGACGGGCCAAGGACTACGAGGCCAACGCCGAGTCGGGGGACGAGGAGGGGGAGCGCATCGCCGTGGATGCCGCGCGGCTGGCGGAGGAGCGGGGAGCCCTCGAGCTGCGCCTCGACGAGCTGCGCGAGGTCGAGCGCACCGGCGCCGAACGCATCCGGGAGATGCGCGAGCGCGCCGAGGAGGTGCAGCGCAGCCTCGACCTGGTGGCGGAGCGGCTGAGCGAGGCGCGGCTGGAGGCGCAGCGCCTGGAGCTGGCGCGCACCGAGCTCTTCGAGCGCTCCAGGGAGGAGCTCGACCTCGATGCCGACGCCCTGCGGGCCGATTTCGAGCCGGAGCCGGAGCTGGCCGCGGAGGACGCCCTGGCCGCCCTGGCGGAGCGCGTCACCGAGCTCAGGACCCAGCTCGACAAGATCGGACCGGTCAACGTCGAGGCGGTCCACGAGCTGGAGGAGGTGCAGGGGCGACTCGAGTTCCTCGAGGGGCAGGTCAAGGACCTGGCGGACGCGCGTCGCTCCCTGGCGGAGACGATCACTCGCATCGACTCGGAGAGCCGGCGGCTCTTCCTGGAGACCTTCGAGGAGGTACGCAGCAACTTCCAGCGCATCTTCCGCCGGCTCTTCGGCGGCGGTCGGGCGGACGTCATGCTCGACGACGAAGTCGACGTCCTGGAGGCGGGGATCGAGATCGTCGCCCGCCCCCCCGGCCGCGAGATGCTCTCGATCGGGTTGCTCTCGGGGGGACAGCGCACGCTGACCGCCCTGGCCCTGCTCTTCGCGGTCTTCGAGGCGCGCCCGAGTCCCTTCTGCGTGCTGGACGAGGTCGACGCGGCGCTGGACGACGCCAACATCGATCGTTTCCTGGGGATGCTCGACACCTTCCTCGAGTCGACCCAGTTCATCGTGGTGACCCACAACAAGGGCACGATGTCCGCATGTGAGACGCTCTACGGGGTGACGATGCAGATCAAGGGGGTCTCGAGCTTCGTCACCGTCGAGCTGGACGAGGTGGAGGAGTTCGTCCCCGGCGAGACCACGGGCAAGGCCCGCGAACGGATCGACGGAGTCGCGACCGACGACCGGGAGAGCGGCGAGCCCGTCGTGGAGCTGCAGCCCGCCCGAACGCAGCGGGATGGCTCCCTGGAGGGGGGCACGATGGTGCGCGCCGCGGCGGCGGATCGGAACGAATAGGCCGCTCCCGACTCGAGGAGCGCACTCCGTCGAAGCGGTCGTTCTGGCAGTGCAAAAGCGCGGAAGCGCGCTTGTGCGCAACTTCTTCCCACCGCGATCCCGCGCTGAGACGCCCTTCTACTCCCCGGCTTTTGGCCTATAGGGAGGTGGGAATGTCGCCCCGGACTCGCGAGCACCGGCGGCGCTCGGTTCCGCGTCCCACGCTCAGGGATGGCGGTGCCCGCAGCCGATTTCAGTAGCAGCACTGTGTCCTCCCCGGCCAGGAGGGCCGCCCCCGACGGTGAACATTCCATGACCGACGACCGAGCCCTATTCGAACTCGTCCGAGACAACCAGGAGCAAGCCGAGTACGCCGCTTTCCACTGGCAGGGTTCCTTCGGTGAGTACCTGGAGTCGCTCGCAGAGGACCCCTTGCCCGCGCGCAACGCTTGGCAGCGACTGCTGGGCATGCTCGAGTGGATGGGGTGGGATGCGGTCGACGGCGAACGGGACGTTCGTCGCTGGAAGATCTTCGACGACCCCTTCAACCGCGGAGAGGACGCGATCTACGGGCTGGAGCAGCCGCTCTCCCAGTTGGTGGACGTGATCCGCGCCGGCGCACGGGCGCTGGGCCCCGAGCGCCGCATCCTGCTCCTGCACGGACCGGTCGGCTCGAGCAAGAGCACCATCGCACGCCTCCTCAAGCGCGGCCTCGAGTGCTACTCGCGCGCGCCCGAGGGAGCCCTCTACACCTTCAGTTGGCAGATCGACGGCGAGGTGATCCCCTCGCCGATGAACCAGGACCCGCTGCTCCTGATACCCCTGGAGAGACGCCCCGCAGTGGAGGAGCGTCTGAACCAGAAGCTGCGCGGCGAGTTCGAGCTGCGCATCGAGGGGGAGCTGGATCCGGTCAGCCGCTTCTACTACCGCTCCCTGATGGAGCGCTGCGAGGGGGACTGGGCCGAGGTGGTCTCCCACGTGCGCGTGCGGCGCATGCTCTTCAGCGAGGCGGAGCGCTGTGGGATCGGGACCTTCCAGCCCAAGGACGAGAAGAACCAGGACTCCACCGAGCTGACGGGCGACCTGAACTACCGCAAGATCGCCGAGTACGGCTCCGACTCCGACCCGCGCGCCTTCAACTTCGACGGCGAGTTCAACGTCGCCAACCGCGGGCTCCTGGAGTTCGTCGAGGTGCTGAAGCTCGACGTGGCCTTCCTCTACGATCTCTTGGGCGCCACCCAGGAGCACCTGATCAAGCCCAAGAAGTTCCAGCAGACCTCCATCGACGAGGTGATCATCGGGCACACCAACGAGCCGGAGTACAGAAAGCTCCAGTCGAACGAGCTGATGGAGGCCTTCCGGGACCGCACCATCAAGATCGACGTGCCCTACAACCTGGCCACCTCCTGTGAGGCGGAGATCTACCGCCGGCGCTACGGCAACCGCCACACCCCCGGGCGCGGGATGGCGCCCCACACCCTGGAGATCGCGGCCCTGTGGGCGGTCATGACGCGGCTCGAGGACCCCACGCACCCCAACCTCAGCCTGCTGCAGAAGGCGCGCCTCTACGACGGCCAGGAGGTGGCCGGGTTCACCGCCGAGCAGGTCAAGGAGCTGCGCGACGCAGCCCCCCGCGAGGGGATGGAGGGGATCAGTCCGCGCTACGTCCAGGACCGCATCGCCGCCTGCCTCGTCTCGAGCAAGCCCACCATCAACGCCAAGGACGTCCTGGATTCCCTCGAGTCCGGGCTGCGACACCACTCGATGGTGGCCACCGAGGAGCTGCGCAAGCGCTACCTGGAGCTGATGGCGACGGTGCGCGAGGAGTACGAGGCGATCGTAAAGCACGAGGTCCAGGTGGCGATCGCCTCGGACCAGGAGGCGATCGACCGGCTCTGCTCCAAGTACCTCGACAACGTGCGTGCCTACACCACGCGCGAGAAGGTGGTCGACGAGCGCGGGGAGACGCGCGATCCCGACGAGCGGCTGATGCGCTCGATCGAGGAGAAGACGGACATCCCCGACTCCCGCAAGGACGACTTCCGCCACGAGTTGATGAACTACATCGCGGCCATCCATCTGGAGGGCAAGACCTTCGACTACCGCCAGAACAAGCGCCTGACGCGCGCCCTGGAGTTGAAGATGTTCGAGGATCGTCGCGACTCGATCCAGCTCACCAGCCTGGTCTCGACGGTGATCGATCCCGACACGCGGGCCAAGATCGGCGTCATCCGCGACCGCTTGATGCGGCAGTTCGGCTACGACGAGCTCTCCGCCGACGAGGTGCTGCACGAGGTGGCCGACCTCTTCGCGCGCCACGGCCAGGAGCAGGTCGAACCTGAAGGGGGCAAGGACGCCGCGGCCTGAGCGCGGAGGGCGAGATGGGCCAGCAGGTCTTCAGGATGGAGCGCGATCGGGCGCGCTTCCGTGACATCGTCCGCGGGCGACTGCGCCAGGACCTGCGCAAGTACCTGTGCACCTCCGAGCTCCTGGGGCGCCAGGGCAAGCACGCCATCTCGATCCCCATCCCCCAGATCGAGCTGCCGCGCTTCCGCTTCGGCGAGAACCGCGGCACCGGAGTGGGGCAGGGCAGCGGCGAGGACGGACAGTCCAGCGACGGTGAGGGCGGCGAGAGCGAAGGGGTCGGCAGCGCCGGAGATCAGCCGGGACGCCACGTCCTGGAGGTCGAGGTGGAGCTCGACGAGCTGGCCGAGATGCTGGGGGCCGAGCTGGAGCTGCCCAACATCCAGCCGCGCGGCGCCCGGCAGCTCAACACGGAGGGGGGCACCTACACCGGCATCCGCCGCCAGGGCCCCCAGTCCCTGCGCCACTTCCGCCGCACCTATCGCCGCGCCCTGCGGCGCACCATCGCCCAGGGTGACTGGGATCCCGAGAACCCGCGGGTGCTCCCCATCCCCGACGACGCGCGCTTCCGGGCGCGGCGCACCCAGCCGCGGCCCGAGTCGTCGGCGGTGATCTTCCACATGATGGACGTCTCGGGGTCGATGGGGCGCGAGCAGAAGGACATCGTGCGCATCGAGGCCTTCTGGATCGATACCTGGCTGCGCAGCCAGTACGAGAACCTGGAGGTGGTCTACATCGTCCACGACGCGATCGCCAAGATCGTCGACCAGGAGGCCTTCTTCCACCTGCGCGAGTCGGGCGGGACCAAGATCTCCAGCGCCTACGAGCTGTGCCTCAAGCTGATCCGCGAGCGCTACCGGCCGGACAACTGGAACATCTACCCCTTCCACTACTCCGACGGTGACAACTGGTCGGCGCGCGACACCGAGCGCTGCGTGGGGATGCTCTTGGACGAGATCCTGCCGCGCGTCAACCAGTTCTGCTACGGGCAGGTCAAGAGCGCCTACGGCTCGGGGCAGTTCAAGAAGGACCTCGACACCGCCCTGGGCCACGACGAGCGCGTGGTCACCGCCGCGGTCAACAGCCGGGAGGAGATCGCGGACTCGATCCGGTCCTTCCTGGGGAAGGGGCGCTGATGGCCTCCGCTTCCCTGCCCGATGATCTGCGCGCCGAGGCGCGGCGTGTCGAGGCGCTGGCGCGCGGCGTGGGACTCGACTTCTTCGACGTCGTGTTCGAGATGCTGGATGCGGCGGACGTGAACGCCGTGGCGGCCTACGGGGGCTTCCCCGTGCGCTACCCCTCCTGGCGCTTCGGCATGGAGTTCGAGCGGCTGCAGAAGGGCTACCGCTACGGCCTCTCGAAGATCTACGAGCTGGTGATCAACAACGATCCCACCTACGCCTACCTGGTGCGCTCCAACTCGCTCATGGAGCAGAAGCTGGTCATGGCCCACGTCTTCGGGCACGCCGACTTCTTCAAGCACAACGTCTGGTTCTCGCCGACGGAGCGCCGCATGGTCGAGGTGATGGAGCGCCACGCCGGGAAGGTGCGCGAGCTGACCGACCGCCTGGGGCAGGAGTCGATCGAGCGCTTCTTCGACCTGGCGCTCTCCCTCGACACCCTGGTGGATCCCTACCTGCCGCTGCGGCGCGGCTCCGGGTCGCACGCCCCGGTGGCCTCCGCGGAGGGCATCGCCGAACGGGCGCGCCGCGCCTTCGAGGCGCGCTGGGGAGACGGCGCCCCCGAGCCCGGAAGCGGGGACGATGGCGCCCCCCCGGGCCGCGCAGGTGTGCCCACCTACGACGTACTGGGTTTCCTCTTGGAGGAGGCGCCTCTGGAGTCCTGGCAGGCGGAGATCCTGCGCATCGTGCGCAGCGAGGCCTACTACTTCGCCCCCCAGCGCATGACCAGGATCGCGAACGAGGGCTGGGCCAGCTTCTGGCACTCCAAGCTCCTGACGGGGGGCATCCTGGGGCCGTCGGAGATCGTGGAGTTCGCCGATTGCCACGCGGGGGCGACCGCCGTGTCGCCGGGGCAGCTCAACCCCTACAGGTTGGGGATCGAGCTCTACCGCCACGCCGAGGAGCAGGGCCAGGACGTCTTCCGCCTGCGGCGGGTGCACAACGACGTCTCCTTCATCGACGAGATCGTCGACGCGTCCTTCGCCGCCAATAACCAGCTCTTCGTCTACCGCACCAGTCCCCGCACGGGCGAGACCGAGGTCACCGACCGCTCCTGGAGGGGGGTCAAGGAGGGTCTCTTGCGCGAGCTGTCCTGGTGCGGCTCGCCGCGCATCGAGCTGGTCGACGTGGACGGGGACGGGGAGCTGCGCTTCGTGCACCACCACGAGGGTCGCGACCTCAAGCTCGACGAAGCGGGGGAGATCCTGAAGCAGCTGGCGCGCATCTGGCGTCGGCCGGTGCACCTCCTGACCCTCGACGAGGGGCAGGGGCGGCGGATCTCGAGCGACGGCGAGACGATCTCGATGGTGGAGACCAAGAGCGCCGAGGAGGCCTGCGGCGGCCCGCGGGCGGCCGCTTCGTAACGCCGGTCTCGCGTCTTGCACGCGCCGCGCGAGACCTTCAGGCTCTGCGGGCATGATCCGCCACGAACTCTCCTGGTCCGCCTCACGCTCCGCCACCTTCGACGTCTGCCGCCGGCGCTACTACCTGCACTACTACGGTTCCTGGAGGGGCTGGGAGAGGAACGCTTCCGGCGACCAGCGGCGCGCCTGGCTCCTGAAGAAGATGACGCGCATGCCGATGCTCGCCGGCGATCTGGTGCATCAGGCGATCGCGCGCTGGTTCGAGGGGCGTCGGCTGGGGGTGCGAGGCACCCGGGACGAGGCGATCGCCTGGGCCACCGCCGAGCTGCGCGCCAAGTACAAGGAATCGCGCGACGGCAAGTGGAAGCTGCGCCCCGCGCGCCTCTGCCACCTGGCGGAGCACCACTACCGCGAAGCGCGCATCGACGAGGCCAGCGGAGCGGCGGGGGAGTACGGCAAGCGCTTCGTGACACGCATCCGCGACTGCCTGACCACCTTCTTCGACCACCCCGACCTGGAGGATGTGCGCGCCGCTGCTCCCGGGGACTACCTGGCCTTCGAGGAGATGCAGACCTTCGAGCTCTTCGGGACCAAGGTCTACGCCGTCCCCGACTTCGCCCTGCGCCGCCCCGCGGGGGCACTGCTCTACGACTGGAAGACCGGCGCCCCACGGGAGGAGGACCGCTTCCAACTGGCGGTCTACGCCCTCTTCGCCAGGGACGCCTGGGGGATCGACCCCGCTGAGGTGACCTGTCGCGACGTCTACCTGGAGCGGGGCGAGCAGCGCGAGGTGTGCCTCGATCCGGCCGAGCGCGAGGCGGTGCTGGAGCGCATCCAGACCTCCCTGCAGGCGATGGGAGCCGTGCACTTCGACGCCGACGTGAATCCCGGGGATCCGGAGGGCTTCCCGCTGCGCGTCGAGGACGAGGACGGCGGCCGGGAGTGCGGCACCTGCAACTACCGCGAGCTCTGCGGGAGGGAGTGAGCTACAGGCCGCACGCCAGGACTTCCAAGGGCGCGGCCAAGACCAGGAGCAGCAAACCCACCAGGACCAGGCCTCCCATGATCGCCGTGCGCTTGGTGTGGCGCAGCTCCGCCACCTCCTGGGGGTGGGGGTTCTTCAGGCCGCAGTGCGGGCAGTGGGAGACGTGGAACAGCTCGCGGTCCAAGAGACCGACCGGTGCTGCCACGGGCTTCTGACACCCCTTGCAGGGCGCCAGGCCGTGGAGCAAGAGCGCCAGCGCATCACCCATGACCTCCTCCTCGACCCCCTGGCTCGCCACCCTGCAACGAAATTGCAAATTCCTAGCCTGGTGACCCCCCTCTGGACCGACTAGACTTCCCGCGATGGGGGACCCGCGCGTCTCGATCTGCATCCCTACCCTGAACGCGGAAGGCGATCTCGCCCAGCTCCTGCCGGCCCTGGCGCGGCAGAGGATCGAGGGGGGCTTCGAGCTGGTGGTCGTCGACTCCGACTCGAGCGACTGCACGCGCCAGCTCCTGCGGCGCGCCGGAGCGCGCCTGACCTGGATCCCGCGTCACGAGTTCCGACACGGACCCACTCGCAACCGTCTGGCCGCCTCGGCGCGCGGGGAGCTCCTGGTCTTCCTCACCCAGGACGCCGTCCCGGAAGGGGACGACTTCCTGCAGCGACTGACGGCCCCCCTCGACGATCCGGCGGTGGCCGGGGCCACCGCGCGCGTGCTCCCCAAGCTGGACGACGACCCCCTCACCGCCCGCACCGTGCTCTCCCGCCCCGAGGCTTCCGAGCGCTGCTCCGTTCTGAGCCCGGACGACCCCGAGCAACCGCGCTTCAACGACGTCGCCAGCGCCGTGCGCTCCGAGGCCCTCGCCGAGCTGCCCTTCCCCGACCTCGTCTTCGGCGAGGACGTCGCTTGGGCGGAGAGCGCCCTGAAGCGCGGCTGGAAGCTCGCCTTCGCCGCCGACGCCGTGGTGCGCCACGCCCACCGCTACGGTCCCGCCCAGGCCTTCGAACGCTACCGCCTGGACGCCGCCTTCCACCGCCGCCACCACGGCCGGCGCCTGCGCCCGGGCCCCGTCGGCGTCCTGCGCGGCTGGGCCTTCGAGCTCGGCCAGGACTGGCGCTACGTGGCTCGCCACGGGGGCTGGCTGCACCTCCTCCGGGCCCCGTTCCTGCGGGGCGCCCAGGTCCTGGGGCAGCTCTTCGGCAGCCGGGGCTGGCGGGGGCTCCCGGGGGCCGAGAGGACCCGTGAGTTCACCTGAGGGGGGCTTCAAAAGGGTTCTTCGCGGGTGGTTGCGCACAGCCCCAGGGAGTAGCTTCCTGAACTGCCCCCCTTCCGTGTGCATCTCAGACGTCGACGATCCGTCTCCCGTGCTCGAGCCCTCGCTCAGGGCGCCTCACGACAGCGGTCGGTGCGGCGCCGGTCCAGCACTGCGTCCGCGGGGCCTCAGTCGAGTGCTGAGCGCTCCAAATCCCTGACAGCAAATGGGTTACAGCGAGGATCCTGTCAAGAAGCACAACCAAGGGGGGCAGTCCAGTAGGTCTCAACTTCCTGGGCCGCGCCCTCCGATGCCTCTCCCATGCGCCCCATCCGCTCGGTCTCCGTCCTGATTCCCACCTGGCAGGGGCTGGGATTCCTGGGGCGCCTCCTGGGCGCCCTGGAGGAGCAGCGTCTGGACCTGCCCTGGGACGTGGCCGTGGTGGACTCCGGCTCCACCGACGGCACCTGGGAGCACCTCCAGGCCTGGGCCGCCTCCGCGCCGGTCGAGGTCGATCTGCACCGCATCCACGGGGTGGAATTCGACCACGGGGACACGCGCAACCTCCTGGCCGCCCGCACGAGCGGCGACCTGCTCGTGTACCTGACCCAGGACGCGATCCCCTCTTCGCCGCGCTGGCTGGCGACCCTGGTGGCGAACTTCGACGATCCGGAGGTGGGGGGGGTGACCTGCCGCAACGTGCCGCGCCCGGATGCCCGGCTGTTGACGCGCGTCTTCAGCGCAGACGACCCGGGCTACGCTGAGGAGCGGCGCGTCACTCGCATCGCCGATCCCGAGGCGTACGCCGCTGCCGATCCCTACGAGCGGCGGTTGCTCTACAACTTCAACGACGTCGCCTCGGCGATCCGCCGCGAGCTCTGGGAGCGCCATCCCTTCCCTCGCACCTCCTTCGGAGAGGACATCCTGATGGCGCGCGCCCTGCTCGAGGCGGGGTTCGCGATCGTGCACGACGCCGAGGCCACCGTCGAGCACAGCCACGACTACGGGCGGGACGAGCTCTACCGGCGCGGACGGATCGACGGCCGCTTCAATGCGGAATGGCTCGACCGCCGCTGCCTCGAGCGGGAGGGGGACGTGGAGGTCCTGGTGGAGCGCGTCGCTCGCGGGGACGCCACGGCGATCGGCGCTCTCGGACTGCCCCCGGCGCAGGCGGGGCGCCTCCTGGACCAGAGTCGCCACCTGCGCCGCGCGGTCTTCCAGGGCCTCTACGACGGCGGGACGAGCCCCGTGCGTCATCCGGGCACCGCCCTGCTGGAGCGGACCGATCTCTCGGTGCTCTTCGTCGTGCACGGGTTTCCCCCGGACACTTGGGCCGGGACCGAGATCTAC
>CAZDQL010000059.1:0-40471 GCA_964507325.1 uncultured Planctomycetaceae bacterium
GTGGAGAACGAGGGGGTCGCGCCGGACATCACGGTGCACCAGATCCCCAAGGCGGTCTTGGCCGGAGTCGATCCCCAGCTCGAGCGGGGCGTGCAGGAGTGCCTGCGCCTGCTCGAGGAGAACCCCGTACCCAAGCCCGTGGAGCCGAGTGCGCCGGTGCGCGCGCGGCGACCGGAGAAACGTTGAGCGCCGAGGATCCACCATGCCCCCCCTCCTGCTTCTGCTGTCGACCCTCCTTGCCGGTACGGCCATCCCCCTGGCCGACGAGCACCCCTTTCCTCCGGCCACGCCGGAGAGCCAGGGAATCGCGCCGGAGGCCCTGGCGGCCCTGGTGAAGGAGGTGGAGGGGTACCTCGATCGGGATCTGACCGTCGGCGCCGAGCTCTTGGTGATCAAGAACCGTCGCACGGTGTTGAGCCGCTGCTTCGGACACGCCGACCGCGATGAGGAGCAGCCCTGGATCGAGGGCACCGTCTGCAACATCCGTTCGATGTCGAAGCCGCTCACGGGCGCGCTGGCCCAGATCCTGATCGACCGCGGCCAGCTCGGCCTCGACGATCCGGTGGCGAAGTACCTGCCCGGCTTCGACACCGACGAGGCGCGCGGGATCACCGTACGGCAGCTGATGACCCATCGCTCGGGGCTGCCGCTCACGGTGCTCACCGACATGAACGAGTTCGCCGACCTGATCGAGATGGGCAACGCGGTCGGCGCCCACGGGCCCGAGTCCGAGCCGGAGAGCCGCTTCTGGTACAGCGACGCGGGCAGCGACGCCCTGGGGGCGGTGATCGAGGTGGTGAGTGGCCGCAAGCTCGACGAGCTGCTCGCCGAGGAGCTGCTGCGCCCCCTCGGGATGTCGAACACCTTCCACTACCTGGACGAGGAGGACCCGCGGCGCTCCCGGATCGCGAGCCTCTACTTCGGGGGTGCGGGCAAGTGGCGGCGTTTCCTCGACCCGGATGAGGGGACCTTCTACCCCTTCGCCTGGGGCTCCCAAACCGTCTACTCGACGCCGCAGGACTACGCCCGCTTCCTGGCCCTGTGGCTCGACGGGGGGCGCGCGGGGGAGCGCGCGCTGCTCTCCCCCGAAGCGGTGGAACGCATGCTCACGGCAGTGAGCGAGATGTCGATGCTCGGCAGCGAGGCGCGCTTCCCCACCTCCTACTCCGGCCTCGAGGTCTTCTACGGCCAGATGGCGGTCCTGCACCTGCCGGTCGAGTCCAAGGGGGAGGGACCCGCGACGATCATCGGCCACTCCGGCTCCGACGGCACCATCGCCTGGGCCTGGCCGAAGCGCGACCTGATGATCCTCTACTTCACCCAATCGCGGGGCGGAAGCACCGCCCTGCGACTGGAGGGGGCGATCGACCGCCTGCTGATCGCCCCCGAGGCCCACGCCGGCCGCGCGGAGGTTCCCGAGGAGCTGGAGCAGTACCTGGGGACCTACGTGGCGGACTGGGCCAACCACATGAAGGAGGAGTTCGTCGTCGAGTTCGAGGGGGAGAAGCTCTTCCTCGACGTCCCCAGCCAGATGCGCTTCGAGCTGGTTGCGGACGAGTCGGGCGAGCGCTGGACCTTCGCCATCGCGCCCGTCATCTCTCTCTGGTTCGAGCGCGACGAGGAGGGGGCGGTCGACTGCCTGCGCATCCAGCAGGGGGAGATGGTCTTCGAGGCGCCGCGCAAGGGCACCCCCCACGAGCGGGAGATCGCCGAGGCGAACCGCGTCAAGCCCGAGGTGGTCGGCAAGTACCTCGGCCAGTACCACGATCCCGAGACGGAGGAAGACGTCGAGGTCCTGATCGACGGCGACTACCTGGCGATCCGCGCGAGCGAGCAGCTCTTCCACCTCTGGAAGGTCCCCGGACAGGAGGTCTGGGTGGCGCGCGAGAGCCCCCTCGTGTCGGTCAGCTTCCAGGAGGAGGAGGGTCAGGTCGTCTCCTTCACCCGTCACGGTCCGGGGGGCGCCGAGCTCGTGCTGCCGCGGGTCGTGCCCGACGACGGGCGGTAGGCCCGCGCTCCTGCAAGCGGACCTCGAAAGTACGCGCTGGGCTCGGATGCCCACCGCGGAGCTGGGGTATCGTGGAGGGCTCAAAGAAGGAGCTTTCCATGCCTACCTGCCGACGCCTGCTGCTCGTCCTCGCCCTCCTCGTCCCGGCCGCCTGCAGGGTGATCGCTGAGGGGGATCCCACCACCCCGCCCGAAGTCTGGCTGATGTACCGGGTCGGCCCCGGCTCGACCTGGATAGAGGTGCCGAGCGCGGGCAGCGAGATCACCTTGGGGACGAACGAGACCCTCTACCTGTACGCCCGCGCGACCGACGACGAGGGCGTGGCTATCGTGGCGATCAACGGTAGCGGCACCCTGAAGTGCAACAAGGGCGGTGGCGAAATCGACTACCCGGTCTATGAGTACAACCAGGAGAATCGCTCCACCGCCAGCGTCGGGGAGCCGACCCTCCGCACCCGCACTCTGGTGAGGACGATCCCGATGTACGAGCTGTGCGACGAGGGCGGCCCTGCGGGGAGCTCGGTCGTATACCAAGCCTCCGCCCTGCTGTTCAACCCGACGATCACCGCCCTCTCCCCGCCGCTCTCGGTCACCGTCGAGTAGCCCGCGGGTGCACCCCGACCCCACCGACCTGCCCGAGACCTACGAGCGGCTGCGCCCCGAGCTCGACACCGGGGACCTGGTGCTCTTCGGCGGCCAGAGTCTCTTCAGCAGCACCATCAAGTGGATGACCACCTGCCGTTGGTCCCACGTGGGGATGGTGGTGCGCGTGACCGACTGGGAGGCGCTCTTCCTGTGGGAGTCGACCCTGCTGGACGACCTGCGCGACCTGTCGACGGGGACGCTGCACAAGGGGGTGCAGCTCGTGCTCTTGAGCGACCGCCTGCGGCGCTACGCAGGCGAGGTGGCCGTGCGCCGCCTCTTCGCCGAGCGCACCCCACGGCGGCTCGAGGCCCTGCGCCAACTGCGCTCGGAGTTGCGCGGCAGGCCCTGGGAGGAAAGCCGCACGGAGATGGTCAAGGCGATCTACGACGGCCCCGGCGGGGGGAACGAGGCGGACCTCTCCAGCCTCTTCTGCTCCGAGCTGGTGGCCGCCGCCTACATGGCGATGGGCCTCTTGCCCGCGGACCCGCACGAGCCGGGCTACCGCCCCGCCAACGAGTACACGCCCGCGGACTTCGCGCCCGAGGGGGGGCTCAGGCTGCTCGAGGGCCGGCTCGGTGAGGTGCAGGCGTTGAGGGAGTAGGCCGCCCGGCGTAGGGGTCTGAGAGCAGGACGAGTCTGCCTCCGAGCCGGCCCAGGCGAGGGCCGCGGCAGAACCTCAGGAAACTCGGCCGGAGGGGATCAGCGACGGCGATTCCCGGCGTAGCGGGCCGGAGCCGGCCCAGTTCCCCAGAGACCCCAAGCGAGGTTAGAGCCATGCAACCCCTCCGAATCCTGCCCCTCCTCGGCGCGCTGACCCTCGCGCCCTCTCTGTACGCCAATGGCTGGTCCAACCTGGGCGGTCAGGCCATCGACGTCGCCTCTGGCGGCGGCCAGGTCTACGCGATCCAGAAGGACCAGAGCGTCGTCTACTACAGCAACGGCAGCTGGCTCCCCTATCCCGGGGGCGTCAAGGCACTGGCCATCGAAACCGATGCCAATGGCACGCCCTACATCGCCTCCGCCGACTACGGCATCTACCGGGGTACGGGCAGCGGCTGGAGTGCCCTGCCGCGCTACGGCAGTGGATTCGTCCAGGTCGCCGTGGACGGCAAGGGAGTCGTCCATGGACTCGACGGGTACAAGAACCTCGCGAAGTTCGAGGGCAACAGCTGGCATGGCGTGGCGACATCGGTCAACGGCATTGCCAGCAATCCCCACAGCGGCTTGGTGATTGTGGACGGCAGCGGGAAGGCCACCAAGTTCGGGGTGGGTCCGCTGGCGGGCTCCCCCTACCTCGGTGACATCGCCGCGGACTACGCCGGCAATGCTCTAGTCATCGATCGCAGCGGCACCCTGCACGGCTGGAACGGCAGCGGCTTCGTCAAGTCCACCGAAGGGTTCAGCACCCGCGGGCTGTCAGTGGGTTCGGCGGGCGAGATCTTCGCCATCACCCCTGACAACAACGTCTGGATGTACAGCACCGGCGGCACCGGCGGCACCGGCGGCACCGGCGGCACCGGCGGCGGCGGTGGCGGTGGTGGCGGTGGTGGCGGTGGTGGCGGCGGCGGCGGCGGCGGCGGTGGCGGCGGTGGCGGCAGCACCAACCGGCCGCCCAACGCACCCACGCCCCTCGGTCCGGCCAACCGCTACGATCCTCCCGTCTACACCAACCCGGGGCAGTGCGAACCCTCCGTGCGGCTCAGCTGGCAGGACAACGGCGATCCCGACGGCGATGAGACCCACTTCTGGGTCCAGATCTGCCGTTACGATGCAGCGAGCCAATCCTGGCCGATCGTCTTCAGGGGCTGGGCAACGGAGCGCAATGGCTTCACTTTCACCCCCCAGCACGGCCTGGTCGACTTCGGGTACTACGCGTGGACCGTGCTCGCCCTCGATCCCGCGAAGCGCAGCAATCCGCCGGGAGCCGGCACGCCCTACCAGTACTTCTGTGCGAGCCTCGTCCAGGAGTAGGCACGACGCAGTTCCGTGCATGCAAGCCCCCCTCGGGAGTCCGAGGGGGGCTTTGCTCTTTGCAGGGGACTGGTTCTGAGTGCGCTCACGCACCCGGCTCGACGGATGAGGGCCGGGCGCTGCGCCTCACGATCCTTCCACCCGTCGGACCGGGATCTGGACCTCGAAGTAGCGCTGCCTCTCCCTGACCATCGGGCTGTTGTAGCCCAGGGTCCTGAGACTGCCGGCGACCTCCAGGTCCTCGCGCTCCTCGATCCACTCCAGCAGCTCGCGCCGCGCATCCTCCACGCGCTCGCTCGTGGTCCCTCCGCGACAACCGAGGCTCACGACCCACTGCGTGTCGATGTCGATCACCTCGACGCGTCCATCGCGCCCGGCGGTCCCGACCTCAGGACTCTGGTAGAGGAAGCCCATCTTGACGGCGCTCAGCTCGTCGTCGTAGGTCGACTCGACCGGCGCGGTCATCGGGATCCCGTGCTTTTTGATGTGCCTGAAGAGCGTCCAGAAGGCCCCTCTGCCTCTGCCATCCGAGGCGGTCGCGACCCGGTAGGCGGGGTAGCGCTTCAGCTCGATCTCGAGCACCGGTGTCGGGGCGGGAAGACCGGCCGGCAGGTCGGCTTCCACGATCGGCTCGAAGGCCAGATCGGACGCGATGCTCGCCATCCGGTCCCGGAGCTGGTCGGCGCCTTCGCGGGCGTCGGAGATCGCCAGCCAGCGCGCGTCGCTGACCGCTTCTCGCAGCAGTCGGGAGGCTCGCTGGCCGACGAGCTGGTCCGCGACGTCGCGCCCGACCTGCGTGAGACGAGCGAGTCGAGCGCCGTCGGGTGCACTCCGACTCGGCTCGCCCAGCCACTCCTGGAGCTGCCTGGCGGCCTCCTGACGGATGACCGGCATCGGATCCGCCTTCGGTGCGGTGGGCTCGAGGGCGGCGAGAAGGGTGAGGGCGGCGATACTGATCATGGTTTGCTCCGTTGGATCAGATGGGGCTTCGCCCTGCGTCCCCAAATGGATGCACCCTGCCCCCGGATTCGTGGATTCCCTACCCCGCCAGGCCCCAATCACGGGCAGCTCTCGGCGGAATCGGGTCCCCGCGGCGCGCGCTCAAAGATCCACGAGGCCCGCCATCTCCAGTACGCGCAGGTAGTTCAGGACGCCCTGCAGGTCCGAAGGACGCCGGCTCTGAGCGTCCAGCATGTCGCGGATCTGCAGCGCGCTGCGCTTCCCGTCGATCAAGCGCGGCAGCTCCCGCGTGTCGGCCACCCCCCTCCGGTACGGCAGCTGCGCGAGCTCTTCCTCCGGGAGCTCCTCGAGCAGAGCTCTCCAGGCGCCGTAGCCGCCTTCGGTCACCTTGGCGGTCGGTCGGGGCACGATCTGCGCGGCTTGGCGCTCGAGGTCGGTCTCTTCCAGGCGCGCCGGCTCCACACCCAATCGCGCGCAGGTGGCTCCGAGCTGCGCCTCGAGCACCCCCATCTGCCCCTGAACGACGGTCCTGAGGCTCTCCTTCAGCTGGTCGACATGGGCTGCGACCCTCTCGCGGTCGCTCGCCAGCTCGAGGACCGAATCGAGGGTGGCCTCTTCTGCCGCCAGCGCACAGCGCAGGCGCAGGGGCGCGCTGCGCTGGGCATCCGCGAGTGTCTCCGGTGTGGCGTGCTCGAGCTCGTGGGCTGCCTCCTCGAGCTTCAAGCCGAGCCTGCGGGTCGCGTTCGCCGCAGCCTCGGTCGCGATCCTGATCGCCAGCGCATCGTCGGCGCTCGCGATCGTGTAGGCACCCGCGGCCCCGATGACCACGGCGCGCTTCAGCTGTGTTGGGTCCGACTTGTCGACCCGGTCGCCGGAGGTGTGGTACCAACGATCGGGCCAGCAGATCATCATCACTCCCGGAACGCCGACCCCCCAGTCGTTGAAGACTTCGTGGTCGGAGGCTCCGTAGTGCCGCTCGATCGAGAAGTAGAACGGCTCGTCGGAACCGGTCGGAGCGAGGATCTGACGTGCCACACCCCTCCCGCCGTGGATGCGTGTGCGGTTCGCCCAGCCGACGTAGCGGAAGTAGTTCTCCAGCACGTCGTTGACGTAGTGCGCATGCCCGTAGGTGGTGCGCATCAGGCATGCGAAGGAGTGGCTTATGCTCAACCACTCCCCCACCATGTCCATGTTGATGTTGCACAGGGTGCGCTCCATCAACTCGCGATTGGCCTTGACCCACGGCCCGGTTCCGGAGAATTCGGGCCCCCACAGGAACCGAATCGTGCGCTTCGGCCGGGGCATGCGTCCCTCGGCGATGAGCGTGTTCAGGACACGCGCCACCTCGAGGATCGCTGCGCTGCCCGACTTGTTGTCGTTGGCTCCCTGCTTGACGTAGCCTTCGAAGAGGTGTGCCGAGAAGATCACCTCACCCGCATCCGGGTCGGTGCCGGGAATGTGACAGGTCACGTTCTGCAGCTCGTAGGGCCGCTCGGTCGCCTCGACCTGAGCGTGGACGGTGATCCTCTCTCCGCGCTGCAAGCGCCGCCTCAAGAGCGCCCCTTCCCGCGCGGTCATGTAGAAGGCGAAGCGCGTCTCGCCGCCTCCCCGCCAGGATCCGATCCCCCGCCACGGAATCTGCTGCGGATCGTAGTGAGCGCCGGAGTCGCTGATCGCGATCACGCCAGCCGCGCCCCCCTCCAAACAGGCCCGGTTGTGCACGCTGCTGGGACTCCCCTCGCAGACCACGACCTTGCCCTCGAGCTCGAGACCCTCGAGCTCGCGTGGCGTTCCCCGGCCGACCCAAACCAGCTGCGCCCGCACGTCGGCGTCGCTGCTGCCGCGCGCCAGCATGGCTGTCATGTCGCGGTAGGAAGCGAGCTTCTGACGCCGCGGAGCGACCTCCCAGAGCTCCCCCTTGATGCCGTCCCAGACCTCGCGGCCGGGCATGCGCACCAGCTCCGCTCCCGGTAGCCCGTAGCGCACGAGTTCAGCGTGTACGAAGGCGGCCTCGTAGAAGGTGCCCTGGCCGTATTCCTCCGCCTGCCGGTCCTTGTTGTACCCGCCGGTCTCCATGATCGTGTTCCAGGCGGTCTCGCCCGAGGACTCGCCCACGATCTCGGCGATCAGCTCGCTCGGCAGCAGCGTGTGGAAGGTGTACGGGTTCTCCTGGGCGAGAACGGGTGCCGTGCCGAGCACGGCGCCGCAGACGAACAGCGCGCAGAGCTTGATCATGGTCTTCTCCTAGCCGTTTCGAAGCGCGGCCATTCGGTCGTTGGGGCGGCCGAACGGAAGCACGGAGCTCGACCGTCGACGTGAGAGGTGCCGGCGTGGATCGCAGGTCGAGGACGAGGCCATTATGCAGAAGGGCGTGTGGCGGTCTGTTCGAGTCTTCACTCCTTTACCTCCACATTGCTCCAGCACCATGATCCTCACGTCAGAGCACTCGTCTCCAATGCGAGGAACGCCCCTCTTTCCGCAGATCGTCAAGGTCCTTTTCCGCTGTTTCCTCCATAGCTCGAAGACGCGGGGTCGTGGATACTCGGCTCCCCACCGACCGCAGCGGATCCCCCCATGAAGCACCTGCATATCGTCGCCTTCTTGATGCTCGTCCCCGTCGCCGTGACCTCTGCCTCCCAGGACGAGGCGGAGAGCGGCTACCGGATGCCCCCCCCGGAGCTCGTGGAGATCATCGACGCGCCGCCGACGCCGTCGGTCGACATTGGGCCGCGACGGATGCATCTCCTGATCCAGGAACGACCCGCGCTGCCGTCGATCGCGGAGGTGGCGCAGCCGGAGCTGCGCTTGGCGGGGATCCGCCTGAATCCCGTCACCAACGCCCCGAGTCGCGAGCGGTACTCGTCGGGCTTGCTCCTGCGTGCCCTCGACGGCGGGGCGGAGCGTCGGATCGAGCTTCCGGACGGCGCGCGCATCGACAGCGTGCGCTGGGCGCCCGACGGCGCGACCCTCGCCTTCGGGCTCGCCACGGAGGCGGGAACCGAGCTGTGGGTGGCGGACGTCGCCACCGCCCGGGCGCGTCGGCTCAGTGAGCTGCAACTGAACGGCGTGCTCGGCACGGCCTACGTGTGGTCGCCGGACAGCCGCTCACTCCTGTGTCTCGCGGTGCCCGCCGACCGCCCCGAGCCCCCGGCGACCCCCTCCGTGCCGAAGGGTCCGGCGATCCGGGAGAGCACCGGGCGCAAGGCGGCGGCGTGGACGTACCAGGACCTGCTCACCAACGCCCACGACGAAGAGCTCTTCGCGTACTACGCCACGTCCCAACTGGCGCGCGTGACGCTCGATGGACGCGTGCGGCCGATCGGCGAACCGGGGCTCGTGCGGCGCGTCTCTCCCTCGCCCGGCGGTGCGTATCTCCTGGTGGAGACGATCCATCGGCCCTTCTCCTACCTCGTGCCCGCCTACCGTTTCCCGCGGCGCATCGAGATCCTCGACGTCCTCGGTGAGCACGTGCACCTGTTCGCCGACATGCCGCTCCAGGAGGAAATCCCCCTCGGACACGGTGCGGTGGCCACCGGTCCGCGTTCCCTGGGATGGCGCGCCGATGCTCCCGCCACGCTCTCCTGGGTCGAAGCCCTCGACGGCGGCGATCCGAAGGTCCAGGCCGAGAAGCGCGACCGCGTCTTCGTGCACGCTGCGCCCTTCAGCGGCGAGCGTCGAGTCCTGCTCGATCTCGAGTTCCGTTTGATGGGCATTCAGTGGGGCAGCGACGACCTGGCGCTGGTCACCGAATCGTGGCGCAAGACGCGCCAGACACGCACCTGGCGGCTCGCGCCCGGCCGACCCGACGTCGCGCCGCGCGCGATCTTCGATCGTTCGTCGGAGGACCGCTACGGGGATCCGGGCCGCCCGGTGACCTGGCCCACCGCGACGGGCAGGTCCGTGCTCCTGACCGCGGACGGCGGGCGGGCGCTGTTCCTGAGCGGCCGGGGGGCATCGCCCGCAGGGGATCGCCCCTTCCTCGACCGCCTCGACCTCGCCACCCTGGAGACGACGCGGCTCTGGCGCTCGGCGGCGCCGTACTACGAGAGCATCTCGGCCCTGCTGGACCCGGGAGCGCAGCGGATGCTCACGCGTCGCGAGTCGCCCAGCGAGCCCCCCAACTACTTCGTGCGCCAGACCGCGGGAGGCGAGCCCAAACGCCTGACTTCCTTCCCGCACCCCGCGCCGTCCCTGCGCGACGCCAGCCGGGAGGTGATCCGCTACACACGCGACGACGGCGTGGAGCTGACCGCCACGCTGTATCTGCCGCCGGGCTACTCGCAGGAGGAGGATGGGCCACTGCCCGTTCTGATGTGGGCGTACCCGCGCGAGTACAAGAGCGCCGCCCTCGCGGGCCAGATGCGCGGTTCGCCCTACCGCTTCCTGCGCACGAGCTGGAGCTCGCCCACCCTCTTCCTGACCCGCGGCTACGCGGTGCTCGACGGCCCCACCATGCCGATCATCGGCGAGGGGGACACGCAGCCGAACGACGGCTTCGTCGAGCAGCTCGTGGCCAGCGCCCAGGCGGCGGTGGACGAGCTGGTGCGCCGCGGCGTCGGCGATCCGGACCGCATGGCGATCGGCGGGCACTCCTACGGTGCCTTCATGGGGGCCAACCTGCTGGCCCACTCCGACCTCTTCCGCACCGCCATCGCCCGCAGCGGCGCCTACAACCGCACGCTGACCCCCTTCGGCTTCCAGGCCGAAGAGCGCACCTTCTGGGAGGCGCCGGAGGTCTACTTCGGCATGTCACCCTTCATGCACGCCGACCACGTGAACGAGCCGGTCCTGCTCATTCACGGCGAGGCGGACAACAACTCCGGCACGTTCCCCCTGCAGAGCCAGCGCTTCTACCACGCGCTCAAGGGCCACGGCGCCCTCGTCCGCCTGGTGATGCTCCCGCACGAGAGCCACGGCTACCGCGCGCGGGAATCGGTGATGCACACGCTGTGGGAACAGGACGCCTGGCTCGAGAAGTACGTGAAGAACGTGCGGGCGAAATAGGGGGGGGCACGACCGCGAAGTTGCTGCCGATCTGCCCGCCTGCTGCGCCCTCGGGCTGATGCTCGCGGTCGCGAGCAGAACCTCGCAGAGGCGGCCGGCACAGCGCGCGTAATGCGCCCTCTACCCCTGTGCTTTCCCGGATCGCCCGGGACAATGATGTGCGGTACCGGCCTCTTCGGAGGCTGAAGCTCGAGATGGAGCCAGCTGCCATGGGAATCGCCGCCACACTGCTGCGCCGCCGCAGACTGTTGTCCGTGCTGTGCCTTCTCTTCTTCGCGCTATCCGCCCTCTACCTCCTCCGGGGACCGTTGGTCGTGGGGGCGATGCGGTGGAAGGTGGCCAGGGACTGGGATCGAAGGTACGAGGAAGTCGGCGAGCTCGAGCTGCCAGACCTCGACGAAGCGCTCCTCGAGAAGCTGAGCGCCGAGCTCCGCGCACGCTCCCAGCTACCACAGCAGTACATCGTCCAGAAGCTCCACGATCACGACGTTGTCTTCCTCGGTGAATACCACCGCGTCCGGCAACAGGTACGCCTCGTTCAGGAGGTCCTGCCCCTACTGCACCGCAGTGGCGTCTTCGTCCTCGGGAGCGAGTTCGCCTGTCACGGAGATCAGGCTGCCCTCGACGCGCTCCTCACCGCGCCTCGCTACGACGAGTCGGAAGCCCGACGCATCCTCTTCAACCACAACCCCACTTGGTGCTATCAGGACTACCTCGACGTCATGCGCGCGGCGTGGGAGCTCAATGAGAGCTTGCCGGATGGCGCTCGCAGGTTCCGCATCGTGGGTATCGATCCCGATCCGGGAATGGTCTGGAAGGGGGAGTACCTGGAGGAGCGCTCACCCGGCGATCGGGTGATGGGAGAGACGATCCTGCGCGAGATCGTCGCAAGGGGGGACAAGGCGCTGATCCACTGCGGCCTGCACCACGCCTTCACGCGGTACGGGGAGCCGCTCTACGACCGGGAGGGTGAGTGCTGGCAGTACATGGACTCCCGCGCGGGCCACTTCGTCCGGCGAGCGATCGGCGACCGGGCCTTCACGATCGCTCTCCACGGCCCGTGGGACGATCGCCGGCGCGATGAGTACACCTACCCCGCCGATGGCATCCTCGACGCGCTCCTGCACAGGGCGGGACCGGAGCACGACAGGGTCGGCTTCGACACCCGGGATTCCCCCCTTGGCGACCTGCGGGACACCTCGAGCAGCTACGCGTTGGGGTACGAGGGAATCAGGCTGGCGGACTTCTGCGATGGCTACATCTGTCAGGGGCCGCTGTCCGCGATGCGCAGCGTCGAGATCGCGCCGCACTGGTTCGACAACCGCAGCCTGCGGGTGGCGCTCGAACGGATGAGAGGGCCGGACTTCCCGGGGTGGAGGCGGATCGCCCAGCTCCTGGGGCCGGAGGCGATGGGCGCCCTGATCAGCTCCGACGCGGACATCGAGGAACGGGTGCGGATCTTCCGGTAGCAGGACGAATACGCTCCCACTCGAGTCCAGGGCGTGGGGCGCATCCACGCGTCACGCGCGAGCCCTACGGAGCCGCAACACTGCTGCACCCTCCCCTACCCGCGGAAGCGCGCCAGGGAATAGGGGCCGGGATCCAGCGGCGGTTCCCCCCCCGTCACCAGGGCCGCCACCAGCTCGCCGGTGGCGGGCGCCATGCTGACCCCCATCATCCCGTGCCCCGCCGCGAGCACGATCCCCGGGGCCACGCGGTCGAGAATCGGGAGCTCGTCGGGGGTCATCGGGCGGTAGGAGCACCAGCGCTCGCCGCCCGTCGGAGGCGGCTCGCTCAGGAAGCGCGCCGCCCCGCGCTCGAGCGCGTCCAGACGGCGTTCGCGCAGACGCGGGTCGAAACCCGCCAGCTCCATCGTGCCCCCCAACCGCAATCCGTCGCTCCAGGGGGTGACCACCATGTTGGCCTCCTTCAGGAGCAGCGGCACCGTCGGGCACGCCGCGGGGCGCACACCGGTGATCGAGTAGCCCTTGCCCGGCTGCACGGGCACGCGCAAGCCGAGACCGCGCGCCAGGTGGGGCGCCCAGGCTCCGGTGGCGAGCACCACTTCGCCCGCCAGGCGCTCGCCGCGGTTCGTCGCGACGCCGCGGACGCTCGTGCCGTCGCGCACGACCGCACGCACCTCCACCTCCTCCTCGATCGTCCCCCCCTCCGCGCGCACGCACTCGGTCAAGCTCTGGAGCAGGCGCTCCGGCCGCAGGTGTGCATCCCGGGGAAAGCGCAGGGCGCCCGCGAGACCCTCCCGCAGGGAGGGCTCGGCGGCGCGCAGCTCGTCGGGGCCGAGCTGATCGCTGGCGATGCCGTGGTCGGCGAGGAGGCGCGCCACTTGCGCGGCGTGGCCGCGCTCCTCCTCGCTGGCGAAGACCTCCAGGAGCCCCGTCGCCCGCCACTCGCACTCGATCCCCTCCGCCGCCCAGTCGTCGAAGAGGGCCCGCGAGGGCTCGAGCAGGGCCGCTCGCCCCGCCATCGCAGCCTGCATCCCAGCGGGACTGCAACGGCGCGCGAAGCGCAGACCCCAAGCGACGAGCCCGAGGTCGAAGCGCGGTCGCACGTAGATCGGCGCGTCGGGGCGCAGCATCCAACCCAGGACCTTGCGCATCATCCCCGGCCGGCAGAGGGGCAGGGCGTGGCTGGGGGTGATCAGTCCACAGTTCCCGGGGGAGGCGCCCGCCCCGATCCGGTCGCGCTCGAGCAGGCTCACGCTGCGCCCGGCGCGCAGGAGCGCCCTGGCGCAGGCCAAGCCGACGACCCCGCCGCCGACCACGATTGCGTCATCGCGTCGCGTCACGACTCGGCATACTAGCCGCGCATGCCGCGCCTCCACCACCTTCTCGCCCTCGTCGCCGTCGCGTGCAGCGCTCCGCGCACCGCGAACGTCCCCCCGGCCGAGGGGTACGAGGCGCTCGCCGAGGAGCTCTCGCGCCACATCGGGCGCGAGCTCGAGGTCAAGGGCGTGCCCGCCCTCTCGATCGCACTGGTGGAGGGGGACGAGGTGGTGTGGGCCGCGGGCTTCGGTCTCGCCGACCCGGAGGGGGGGGTCCAGGCCCGCGCCGACACCGTCTATCGCGTCGGCTCCGTCTCGAAGCTCTTCACCGACATGGCCTTGATGCAGCTCGTGGAGAGCGGCCGCATCGCCCTCGACGACCCGGTGACCGAGCTGCTGCCGGGTTTCGCGCCGGAGAACCCCTTCGGCGTCCCGGTCACCTTCGCTCAGCTCGCGCGACATCGCGCGGGGCTCGTGCGCGAGCCCCCCGTCGGCCACTACTTCGACGACGGTGATCCGACGCTGGCGGCCACGGTCGCGAGCATCGACGACACGCGCCTGGTGCAAGCCCCCGGCACCGGCACCAAGTACTCCAACGCCGGTGTGGCGGCGCTCGGACGCGCTCTGGAGCTCCACGACGGCCGGCCCTTCGCGGATCTGATGGCTCGCCGGCTGCTCGAGCCGATGGGGCTCGCCGGGGCCGCCTTCCAGCCGACCCCGGGGATCGAACGCCGGCTGGCCAAGGGATTCATGTGGACCTACGACGGCCGCGAGTTCCCCGCTCCCACCTTCCAGCTCGGCACGGCGCCGGCGGGAAGCCTCTACGCCTCCGTCCTGGACCTGGCCCAGTTCCTGCGCGTGGTCTTCGCGGGGGGCCGCGGGCCCGGGGGGCGCATCCTCGAGCCGCAGACCCTGGAGCAGATGATGGCGCCGGCGGTCGGACCCGACGGGCGGCCGACCCACTTCGGCATCGGATTCGGGGTGCGGGAGCTGGATGGGCGCCGGATGTGCGGTCACGACGGGGCGATCTACGGCTTCGCCACGGCGCTCTACTTCCTGCCGGAGGAACGGGTCGGCGCGGCGGTGGCCTGCAGCATGGACTTCGCCAACGCCGTCACCGACGAGGTGGCCCAACACGCCCTGCGCCTGCTCCTCGCGCGCCAGGAGGGTCGGGATCCGCCGCGCCGGGCCTACTCGAAGCCCGTCGACCCCGTCCTGGCGCGGGAGCTCGTGGGGCGCTACCGAGCCGGGGACGCGCGGGCGAGGATCGTCTATCGCGGCGACCGGCTGCTACTGGAGTGGGGAGGGCTCTGGAGCTCGGTGCGGGAGCGTGGCGGCCTGCTCGAGCTGGATGACCGACACGTGGCGGGCGTGCCGATCGACGTGGTCGCCAACGGAGATCTGGAGATCAGCGGCACCCTCTGGCGGCGCGAAGCCGGGGAGGAGCCCATCCCCGCCCCCTGCCCGGAGCGCTGGCGGGAGCTGATCGGCGAGTACGGCTGGGACCACAACACGCTCCTCATCCGCGAGCGCGACGGCGAGTTGCAGGCCCTGGTGGAGTGGTTCCTGATCGACCGCCTGCGCGAGCTGGAGCCGGACGTCTTCGCCCTGCCCGAGCGCCGCGGTCTGTACCACGGGGAGCAATTGACCTTCCGGCGTGACGGAGAGGGGCGCGTCACCCACGCGCTGCTCGGCGCGGTTCCCTTTGCGCGCCGCGATGAGACGGCCCCCGTGGAGGTCGGTCCGTGTCCCGTTCCCCCGCCACGGGTTCGCGAGTTCCGCGACGCGGCTCCAAATCTTAAGCGCGTTAGGAATTGGCTCGCGGCGCGCGGCTACGCGCTTCAGTATTACTCGGGCCGCCCCGCGTGGAAGGAGGAGGATCCACTGAGGGACTGCGGCCCCTCGATCGACGTGACGCTGGTGGACCTGACCAGCGGGCAAGCGGTGGAAATGACGGGTGCCTACGGCGAGCGGTCCGCCCGCTCCCATGGGGAATACCCGGGGGGAACGGACCGGCAGCGCTGGTACAGGGACCTGCTGCGCGCGGCGATGGTCGCCGAGGGGTTCTGGCCCCACCGTTTCGAGTGGTGGCGTTTCGACCCCTAGGGCCAGGGGGCGCCAGGGCCCTTGATGTAATGAAAACATTTCTTGGTGTCCCAACCCGAGGCCGGAGGGGAACCCGGTGCCCTCTCGATCCGTCTTGAAAGGGTACGCTACGGAATGGGAGCCCCTGGGCCCCTGTCCGGATGGTATCTCCCGACCCGCGCGCGGATCCCCGCCCGCCCTCCTCCCTAGAAAGACCATGATGCGAGTCACAGTCCGCGGCGCCCTGGTGGCGTCCGCCCTACTCCTCACCACTCAAGCCCTGGCTCAGGGGCAGGCCGGCGCAACCCTCTCCCTGCCCAACGCACCGGACCGGACCTACGTCCACGAGCCGGGCAGGCACGAGTTCAGCGGCGTCATGTGCGCCCGTCCCCTCCAGACGGAGGACGCCGCCAAGTACGGCGTGTCCGTCGCCGAGCTCGAAGCGCTGCGCGAAGTCGCCAAGGCTGCGCTGGCCGAGTTCGAGCTGAAGGCCTACGTCTCGGATACGGACGAGTACCTCTTCCACATCCCCGCAGGCCGCGAGAACGCCGTCGCCCGCGCCCTGATGGCGGGGGGTGGCTTCCAGTACGTCGAGCCGGACTGGATCGTCTACCCGATCGGTTGCCCCAACGACCCCCTCTTCGGGAGCCAGTGGCAGCACAACGCCAACCGGATGAACTCCTGCAACGGCTGGGACATCCACACCGGTGACCCCACGACGGTGGTCGCGATCTGCGACACCGGGGTACGCACCACCCACAACGACCTCCAGCTTCACCGCCAAGAGGGCTACAACGCCGTCGACAACAAGTGGGAGAGCCAGGGCGGCGCGGTCAACGACATCAATGGCCACGGTACGGCGACCACCGGCTGCGCGGCGGCCAACGGCAACAACGGCACGGGCGTCGCCGGCGTGGGCTGGGACCTCGGCCACCGCATGATGCGCGTCAGCAACAGCTCGGGTGGCAGCGCCTACATGTCCGACCTGACCCAGGCCGCGCGTCTGGCGTCCGACCAGGGGGACCGGGTCGCGAGCGTCAGCTACAGCGGCTGCACCGACAACTCGGTCCAGACTTGTGGTAACTACGTCCGCGGCAATGACGCGCTGCTCGTCTGGGCGGCCGGCAACGCGGGTCAGTACCTCAGCGGCAACCGCGACGACAGCGTGATCGTCGTGGGAGCCACCACCAGCACGGACTCCAAGGCGTCTTGGTCGAACTACGGCCCCTTCGTCGACCTGATGGCCCCCGGCTCCAGCGTCTACACCACCAGCAACAGCCACAACAACGCCTACGGCGGCGCCTCGGGCACGAGCTTCTCCTGCCCCCTGGCCGCCGGCCTGTGTGCCCTGATCTTCTCCACTGATCCGACCCTGACGCCCACCGAAGCGGAGGACATCCTGCGCGCCGGCTGTGACGACCTGGGCTCCAGCGGAGTCGACAACACCTACGGCTACGGCCGCATCGACGTCTTCAACTCCCTGTCACTGGTCGACACCTGCGGGGTCACGGACTACTGCCCCTCGGTTCCGAACTCCACGGGTCTCGAGGCCGCCATCACCTACGGGGGGTCGGTCAGCGTCGCCGCCAACGACCTGGTCCTGACCGCCTACAACTGCCCGGCCCAGAAGTTCGGGCTGTTCTTCTTCGGAACCCAGTCCGAGGCGGTGTGGAGCGGAGACGGCATCCTGTGCGTGGGCGGCCAGATGTGGCGCCTGCCGGTCATCAAGACCGACTCCATCGGCTTCGCCGATTGGAACTTGGATCTCAACAACCTGCCCGGCAGCGCCTCGATCTCGCCGGGTGACATCAACTACTGGTCGTTCTGGTTCCGCGACACCACCTCGGGCGGGTGGAACTTCACCAGCGCTCTCGAGATCGAGTGGTGCCCCTGATCCGGGGCGGGGCGGGGGTTGGAGCCACTAGCCCGCGACCTGGCACGCTATGACACCGGCGGGGCCGCCCAAGGCGGTCCCGCCGGCCTCGTTTCGGGGGAGTGGGTTCCCGTGTAGGCTGGGTGCAGCAGCCCACTGAGGAGTCCCATGCTTCGCATCACCTGCGCCGCCACGGTCCTGCTGCTGTGCGCGTCCGACGTCCGCGCTCAGTACCAGACTCGCTTCGACGTCGACGCCGGATGGACGTTCACCAGCAACCACCCCACCTTCGGCTGGGACGTCGATGACGATCCCGCGGACCGGTTCCACAGTCCGCTGGCGAGCCTGAACGTCCAGTACGCGGAGGGACACTGGGTCAGCGCCACGGCGACCTCTCCCGCGATCGACATTTCGGGGATGACCCATCCCGAGCTCTCCTTCTGGACGTGGGCGGACGTCACCGAGGACATCTGCGTGATGGACCTGCGCACGCTGCGGATCGTCCAGGATGGCGGGCCGGCGCTCTTCGACTACTGCCTGAGCCAGCGCAGTCCCAGCGGTCCCGACTACGAGGAGTACCGCCTCCCCCTCGATCCCGCCTGGGGCACGATCCGCGTGGTCTTCGACTTCAACTCGGTCGACGGCTTTGCCAACGTGGGACAGGGTTGGTTCGTCGACGACCTGCGGGTCGCGGAAGCCGGCTGCCCCGCACCGCTCTACTACTGCTTCGTGGGGAACTTCTGGACAGGGAAGCCGGGTTCACTGATCCACGCCCACGGCTCGACGAGCATCGCGGCGAACGACCTCCAGCTCGAGGCGACTCACGCGGCTCCGGGCCAGGCGGCGATCTTCTTCTTCGGCGACGATCCCTCCGTCATGACCCCGCTGGGGGACGGCTACCTCTGCGTGGGAGGGACTCTCCAGCGCTTGCCGCCCGTTTCGACCGGTAGCGGGAGCCCCACCTTCGACGTCGACTACGGGATCCCTCCCGCCAGCGGCATCACCGTGGGCTCCACCTGGTACTTCCAGTGCTGGTATCGCGATCCGAACGCGTCGCTGGGCTCGGACCTCTCGGACGGGGTGGGTCTCACCTTCTGTCCGTGAAGTCCTCGTGATCGTAGGGCACTGCCTTGCGGGGGTAGTCCGCGAGCAGTGCCTCGGCGCGCGCCAGCAGGGTGTCGATCCCCTGGGCCAGGTCCTCGGCTTCGTACTCCACGATCTCGTGGGGAGCGACGCCGATCCCCTCGATGCCCCGGCCGCCGTTGAAACGGCCCTTGTTGGACGCCACGGAAACGTAGAGCGAGAAGAGCTTGGAGGGCAGCTCGACGGTGGTCTTGGAGGAGGACATCCCCGCGGTCGCGCTCTCTCCGATCATGTAGGCTCGGCCGTCCTCCTTGAAGATGCCGCTGGCGGTCTCGCCGGCGCTCCTGGTGTTGCCGTCCACGATGACCACGAGCGGTCCCGCGTAGGGGGTGGCTCCGGCGCTGGAGTAGGTCTTGGCGAAGGAGAGCTTCTCCCCCGCCGGGACGAAGCGCCCCATGAAGGCGTCGTGGTCGAATCCTCCGCCGCCGTTGGCGCGGAAGTCGAGGACCAGTCCGGGGGGGTCCTTCAGCGCGGCCAGGGCCTCGTCGATGCGTTCGGGTAGATCCCCGGGGCAGCGCCGCAGGTGGATGTAGCCGTACCCCGACGGCAGAACGCACCAGCGCACGTCCTTGTCCCCCTCGAGACCTTCGGGGAAGAAGGCGGGCCCCCAGGGCACGGTGCTGTTCTTGGAGTAGGTGATGGTGCGCTTGCGCTTCTTGCCCTTGGAGTCCTTCACCTCGACCTTCAGACGCGTCCCCACGGCGTCCCCGAGACCCCAGTGGCAGGTGTTGAAGAAGGCCTGCTGGTCGGTGGAGAAGCTGCGGGTGTCCCGGCGCTCTGCGATGCGCTCCTCGAGCCACTTCGCCGCCTTGACGCCGTCCACCTTCAGGACCTCCATGCCGGCTTGGAGACCGCAGCCCTCGGCCGCCCCCCAGGCGTTCTTGATCAGGATCTTCTTGCCGCTCTGGCACCAGAACATCCCCGGTCCCGTTTGTCGGGGTTGCTCCGGCCAGCGCACCTCCTTGCCCGCCTCCGAGAGGGGCCGCACTTGGGCGTGCCCGTCCCTGAGGCGAGCCAGGAGGCGCACGAGCAGCACCAGGTGCTCCTGGTGCGTCTCGACCTGCTTGGCCTCCTTCGAGAACTGCTTGGAGACCTTCCTCCACTCGATCTCCTTGAGCTTGAAGAAGTGCCCGCAGTGGCGCTCGAGCTCCTCGAGGGCGGAATCGACGTCCGCCTCGTAGTCGACGTCTTCGCCCGCAGGGGAAGCGAGCGGGGGCGCGACGAGGGCGAAGAAGACGAGGAAGATGGACGCAAGCAAGCGGGCGGTTCTCATGGGTGTGCCTCCCGGCGCCATCCTACCTCGATCTTCCCCTCACCCTGCGAAGTAGGTCCGGCCTGCCGATACCCTGCCGGCCCCCGGAGAATGGCGTACGAAGAACGCCTCGCTCTCGCTACGCAGGCATCCCCGGTGCTCGACGCGTCTCGGTGAGAAGAATGCGGCCGGCCCAACGTCTCGAGGGCGGCGGGAAAGCGACGATGAAAGGGCAACTCACCTTGGACCGGCTGCGCGCACGGTTCGAAGAACGGGAATCGGTCGAGGACGTCCTCGACGAGCTCCAGTGCGCCCGCCCCGGCGAGCCCTCGCAGCGCGGACCCTTCCTGGGACGCATCGCCCGCGGCATCGGCTTCATCGCGGAGGCCTTCGACCCCGGCGGGGTCACGATGGAGATCGCCCGGCAGGGGGCGGCGCTCGAGAGCCTCTTGGTCGACGAGGGCTACGAGCCGGTGATCCACTGCATCGGAGGGGGCATCGGGGGCTGGGCTGACGGCGTGCTCGAGCCCGCCTGGAGGCGCAAGGTGCTGACGCCCGGTGTCGTGCCCAGTGCCGAGGTGTCGGCCAGGAGCGACGTGCGCGACACGTGGAGGCGGGCGCTCGAGCTGTGCGAGGAACTGACCGCCTACGTCCTCGAGGAGGAGCTGGGACTCCTGATCCCCGCCAACGTCAACTCCAACCCAGGGGATCCGGCCCTCTCCTTGGCGGTGGTGCTGACCTCCGAGCTCACCGACTGCCCGGTCCTGAGCAGCAACCACGACTTCTACTGGGAGCGGGAAGGGGACGCCGCGCTCGAGCCGCGGGAGCCCTGCCTGCGCCGCCTGCTGCCCTGGAACGGCCGGCGTTGGATCCAGGTCAACGCCAACCCGCTGCAGCCGCAGCACCTGGTCGAGACCGACGGCATCCCCGCCGACCGGGTCTTCAGCATCGCGACCGGCGTCAAGTCCCCCTTCTTCGAGGAGGTGGAGCCGGAGCGCAAGCTCGACGACCGCCGCATCATGACCCGCATCCTGGCGGGTGGCACGCAGGAGCTCATCCCCGACTCATTGGGGCGCTTCTACGCCCGCCTCGAGGGTTGGATCGAGCATCCGCACCCGATCGCGCTCGGCTGCGAGACCGATCTGACCCTGGATCTGGCCCGCACGGAATCCCTGCACCTCCTGCAGCCCACCCGGGTGGCGGGTCAAAAGCGCGTCGAGCGCGATTGGGAGCTGATCGGCGCCCTGCTGGATCACCCCCCCTTCCGCGCTGCGTTCACGGCCCGCGCCGACCTCACCCTGACCCTGCACGTCACCGGCCCCGTGGCCCCCCAGCACCGCGCCGACCTCGAGCGCGTGCTGGACGCCTACCGGCGAGTCCTCGACGACCTGCCCAGGGACCTGGCGCGTCGCCTCTTCATGGCCTTCAGCGTGGGCCACCAGGGCCACCCGTCCCAGGAGCGCGAGCTGCGCGTCGCCGACGTCTACCGCCTCGCCGACCTGGTGCTGCTCCCCAGCCGCACCGAGACCCGCGGCCTGCCGATCCCCGAGTCCGCCGCCGCCGGAATCCCCATCGTCTGCAGCCGCTACGCCCCCCCCGAGGCCTTCGCCGAGACGATCGGCGAGTCCCTGCCGGCGGCCGCCCGCATCCTGGTCGACGAGTTCCCCGAGGGGGAGTTCACCTCCGCCCTCCTCGACCGCGTCAGCGACATCCTCCTCGACCCGGAGCGCTCCGCCGAGCACATCCGCCACAACCGCGCCGCGGCTCACGCGCGCTACACGTTGGTGGGGCTGCAGGGGACGCTGTGGGCCTGTTTGGAGCGGCTGGGGGCATTGGACGAGGGGGTGTGAGGGGCGCTGCCGCACCCCTCGACCCTCACCGCCGCCTACCCAGCTCCTCGAGCAGCCGCCGCGCCTGGTCGCGCGTCCCGGGGTAGCGCGCCGGCCAAGAGGCGGAGAGGACGCCTTCCAACACCGCGCGGGCCTCGTCGGCCTGCTTGGCCTGGATCAGGACCTTGGCCAGTCCCAGGTGGCCGTCGGGCTCCTCGCTGCGGACGCGGACGACGTGGCGCCAGTGCCCGACGGCGTCCTGCCAGCGGTCCTGCCCCTGGCGGATCTGGGCCAGCATGCGGTGGCCCTCCGATTCGTTCGGGGAGAGCTCCACCAGGGTGGTGTGGGCGCGTTCGGCGCGTTCCCATTGCTCCAGATCGGTGAGCCGGCGACCGAGTTCGACGTAGAGCTCCAGCTCGTGGCCGGCGACGTGGGAGCGCTCGAGCAGGGCCTCGACCGCCAGATCGGGACGCTTCCAGGCGTCGTAGGCACGCATCAGGAGCTCGTGCGTCTCGAGGTCGTTCGGGCGCGCCTGGAGCGCCAGGCGCAACTGGGCCACCGCGGCGGCGTGCTGCTCGCGCTCCAAGAACACGTGGCCCAGGGCCTTGCGCAGGATCGGGTTCTCCAGGCCGGTGGCCTCGGTCTCGGCGTCCAGTCCGGCGACGAAGGCCGCCAGGTCCCGACTGCGCTCCAGCACCCCGCGCAGGTTCTGCAACTCCGCGCGCCGCTGGTCGATGTGGTGCCCCCAGGAGACGACCGCCCCCGCCGCGGCGTCGACCGTCTCCCGCGTGCGATCCAGACCGGCGTAGGCCTGCGACTGCTGGCGGTAGTAGGCGCACAGCACGCCGTCCCCCACCCCGCGACGCGGCGCGGTGCGCACGTGCAGGGCGATCGCTTCGTCGTAGAGGCGCACGCAGTCCTCCAGGAGCGCGGTGTCCAGGCAGGCGTCCGCCAGGATCGCGATCGCCTCCTCGCGCCAGTGTCCTTCCTCGCGCAGCCAAGCTTCGGCCTGGTGCAGCGCTCGCGCACACGCCTCGGGATCGCCGGCGTGGTAGTGCCCGCGCATGAGCATCCCCCGGTAGCGCGCCTCCGCCGGGCGCTCGCCCACGAGCTCCACGACCAGCGGGATCGATTCCGACCAGCGCTGGTCGAGCTGCAGGTAGGTCGCCAGGTCGTCGCGCCCCTCGAGGTGCAAGAGACCGCGCCGATAGCAGCCGTAGAGCAGATCGATCGCTTCGTCGTTCGCCCCCAGCCCGCGGAACAGGTACTCGGCGCCGTGGACCAGACCCCGGGGTGAGGTGTCCTCTTCTCCCAGGATCTCGACCGCCGTCCGCACGAAGGCCGGGCGCTGCTTCTTCCAGAAGTAGCCGTTGCGCCGGTCGTAGACGCAGCGGTGGCGCTGCTGCCGCGTGCGCAGGTCGGAGCGGAGCTCCTTCAAGACGACCGCCAGCGCGCGCCGCTCCAACGACGCGCTGAGCCCGGCTTCCGCCGAGTGGATCAGGTCGCCGATGCGCCAGGCGTGCTGGCTCCAGAAGTCCTCGTTGCGCAGGCGCAGCCAGCTCGGCTCGGTCTCGGCCCGCACCACCATGAACTCCAGGGACTTGGTCGCGCCAACCACCTCCTCCAGGCACCAGCTGACGCGATGCACCATCGGCTGCCCATTGCGGTACTGGTAGAGCTCCAGCACCGCGGGCAGACCCTCGAAGGCGAAGTCGGTCACGTCCGGGCCCACCACGCGCGCGCCCAGGAGGTCGTCCGCGTGCTGCCAGAGATTGCAGAGGATGTCGACCACCTCGCGGGCGTGCTGTTCGTCGGCGCGGCGCGCCAGGTCGCGGCGCATGCGCTGCACCACCGCGTCGTACAGCTCACGGCCCTTGCCGAGGGAGAGCTCCCCGCGCCCCCGCACCGCATCGCGGTAGAGCCCGAAGAGCTGACGGCGCAGCCAGCGGCGCTGGCCCGCGCGGTGATCCGCCTCCAGCTCCTCGAGCCAGACCCGCTCCGCCTCGCGGAAGGCCTGCATCTGCACCTGCCATCTGCCGAGGGAGAGCAGAGCGTCGTTGGCGCTCACCGGCAGCCGCCCACCGGCCGCCCGGCGTCGCTCGTCGAGGGCCGCCACGAGGATGCGCACGGCCTCCTCGATCCGGCCGTAGCCCTCCAGGGTGCGCGCGCGGTGGTGCGCCACCGCGAGTCGATCGGAGGGCTCGACCGCCAGCTCGCAGAGCAGGCGGAGCTGTCTGAGCTGCTCCCGCGCCAGGGCCTCTGGCTGCAGCGCGCCGCGATCGGCGAGGAACTCTGCCAGGAGGGCGACCTCCCCCTCCTGCCACTCTCCGGGGAAGGCGCGACGCAGGGCGTCCAGGGCGCGCTCGCCGTGCCGCTCCGTGCCGTGGGCCTGCCGGCCGGCGAGGAGCACCATCTGGAACTCCAACAGCGCCAGGGCGCGCCGGTCCACGTCGGTGTGGGCCTGCGCTCCGAGCTGCGCCAGACGCGCTCGCAGTCGATCGACGGTGGCTTCCTCGACCACCTTCTCGGCCAGGGATCCGACCCCTCCGAGGAAGGGATAGATGCTCTGGGCGCTGTGGCCGATCACCGCCTCGGGGAGGCAGCCGAGCAGGCGGAAGTCCCCGGTGGCCTCGTAGAACTGCTGCAGCAGCCAGACGCGGTTCTGGGGCTCGCGCGCCTTGCGCATCAGGGCCACGAAGCGCAGCGGGATGCGGGGGTCGAGCTCGGGGGGGACATCGGGGCCGCGGCGCCGATAGGTGTGCAGCTCGATCCGCAAGCCCTCCGCCAGCCGGTACTCGTCCTGGACCTCGTAGGCGCGCACCAGCGCCGCGTCCCCTCGCTCCTTCTGGTCGAGGGCCGTGTACCAGCCCGCCAGTGCCGAGAAGTCCTCGAATTCGAGCTCGTCCAGGCGGTCGATCTCCTCCAGGATGCTCGCGGCCCGCTGCAGGTCGCCGCGCTCCGCCAGGAGGTGCGCCAGGTCACGCCCCCAGCGGATCTTGGCCAGCTTGCGCCCCCCTTCGTACCAGCCGCGCAAGGTGGCTGCGAGCTCGTCTCCCCGGTCGAGAGCGACCAGGAGGTTGGCGAGCGACGCGCGGCCGTCGGGGTAGGTGACCTCCTCTTCGATCAGCTCTTCGAGGGCGCTGCGCAGGTCCGCTTCGCGGGCGGGCGATTCCTCGCCGTCGACGAGGAGCAGGGTCAGGGTCGCGATGGCACGTTGCGCCAGGATTCCGTCGCGCTGGGTAGGCTCTTCCGTCTCGCCCAGCGCCGCGACCTGCTCGCGCAAGAGCGCCAGGCTCTCGGTCCAGGCGCGATCCAGGTCGCCACCACCCTCGACCTCGAGGAAGAGGCGCTCGATGCGGGCCCAGTCGCGCAGGGGTGCCGGCTCGAGACCGTCTTCGAGCGCCGTCACGAGCTCCAGGGCGCCCTGGCGTGCGACGCGACGCGCCTGGGCGCGCTGCTTGCGTAGATCGCGGCGGGTCATCGACTCGTACCCGGGCAGCTCGGTGACGATCGACTCGACGCGCGCGGTGAGGATCCAGTTCACCAGGTCGTAGAGGGCCACGATGCGCCGATCGATCTCCGCCGAGAGGGCGTCCGGATCCTGCTCCTCCCCGAGGGCCATCGCGGCGAGCAGGGAAGTGCACTCCTGCTGAATCTCCGCGCTCCAGGGCTGCTTCCGAAGCTCCGCAGCGAGCTCCTGGGCGGCGGCCACCCTCGCGGCGGCGTCCTCGTCGCGCAGCGCCTCTTGCAGTCGCGCGCGGAAGAAGCGCAGGCGCAGCTCTGCTTGCGCGTAGGCGCGCAGATTCGACGCCAGGAGATCGCGTTCCGCTGCATCGGTCGCGGCGCTCCAACGCGCGAACACGCGTTCCATGATCCCCCGCCAGACCTGGTCGCCGCTGCCGTCGACGGTGGCGTCGAAGCCGTGGAGCCACCCGAGGCGCAGGCCCAGGGATCTGTAGGGCATCGTCTCCCCCGTCAATTCGAGCTCCCCGAGGAGCTGGCCCAGGAACACGCGCCCGGCGTCGCTCTCGCGGAAGCGCGCGTCGCGCACGATCCAGGACGTCATGTGGCTCGACTCGTCGTGGTCCACCAGAACCCGCGCGGTGCGCGCCAGGAGCTCGGCGCGCTCTGCGCTCATGCGGTAGCGGTAGAAGGTGAATCCCCGCCCCAGGGCGTGTTGGATCGCCGCCTGCAGGAGCTCGGTCTCGTGCATCTTCCGCTCGCGCTTCCCGGCCAGGTCGAGCCAGTCGGTGAGCAATGCCTGCTCCTCGCGTTCCCGGCCGAGGTAGGTCAGAGCCGAGAGGTGACGCGCGGCCAGCTGGAGATTGGCGGTGTCGAGTGGGTCGGCGAGCCAGGCCTCGCACTGCTCCACCACCTCCTCGAGCCGGTAGGCTTCCCACAGGACGTAGAGCACCTGGGAGCGCAGTTGCTGCAGCTCGTAGGGGCGCCAGGGACCGTTCTCCAGGCGCACCGACTCGAGCCACTGCAGAGCCAGGTCCACTTCGCCCTCTCTGGCGAGCTGGGCGGCGTAGGTGGTCTGCAGGTCCACGGCGTAGGGCAGCTCCCGCGCGGCGCGCAGGCGCGCTTCCAGCAGGCGCTGCGGTTGACGCAGGACGGCCATGGCCTGCAGGTAGCGCTGGTGCCAGCGGTGGGTGGCGTCGAGGATCTCCTCCTGGCGCTCGAAGACTGGCCGCAGGAGGCGCAGGATCTCGAGCACCTCGTTCCCCTGATTGAGGACGTTGGTGAAGCCGAGCAGGGAGAGGGCCAGGCCGTACTCCGCCTCCCGCGGCGCGCCGGCCAGCCCTGCGACGAGCTGCTCGAGCTCCGCGCGCAGTTCCTCGTTGCGCCGGCTCTCCCGCAGGTAGACGAGTCGGATCGGCGTGATCCCGGGGCGCTCGCCGACGAGCTGGACCAGGGCCTCGAGGTGGGGCCTGGCCCGCTCCCAGCGCTGCGTGCTCGCGAAGTGGCGCAACAGCCGCCAGTGCTCCGGGAAGCCCGCCGTTCCGTCGACGACGGCCTGCTTGGCGGGCGCCAGGTCGACCTCTTCCTCCTCGAGCAGGATCGCGTTCTCACGCCGGGAGAGTTCGGCGTCGAAGCGGGTCGTGAAGGCTTCGCCCTCCAGGACCTCGACTTCGATACGCAGAGACGATTCGCCGCGGATCTCGGTGCCCCAGATGCGCTCCTCCCCAGGCCACCACAGGCCGCCGCGCTCCTCGAACGCCCCGAAGGTCGATCCGTGGGTGCGCTCTCCGTCGCTGATCCAGCCCTGCTCGAGGAGCAGACCGCGGTCGACGTCGATCTCCAGAATCAAGGCCTGCTCCGACCTTTGCGGGTTGGAGAGGGTGATCCGCGCGCGCCCGTCATCGAGATCGGTGAGCTCGGCGTGCCAGCTGTGGTAGGCGCGCAGGGTGTCGCCGAAGTACCAACCGAAGGGGGCGGGCCAAGAGCTCTGCTCCCCCTCCTGCGCCGCGCGCACGCGCCCCAGACGCCACCCCTCGTCGAGTCGGCCGCGCTCTTCGCCGACGAGCCACTCGACGGCGTAGGCCTGCCCGTCGGGGTGGGAACCGAGGCTCAGCCAACGGGTCGGATCGACGAAGGACGTGCCGCGGGATCCCTGGCGGCGGCCGCGTAGGTCGACGCTCTCCGACTCGACCGCGAAGCGCCAGGCGAGGGACGAGCGCGAGATCGCCGCGCGCCGGTCGAGGCTCGAGAGGATCTCGAGCACTTCCTCCGGCCACTCCCACTCCGGATCCTCGGACCGCACGCCGCGCGGAGTCGGGAAGAGGTGGTCGAAGGGGTCGGCGTGGTAACCGGCGTACCCGAGACTGTGCAGCTGGCTCTTGCGCGGGAGGAAGAACCCGGCCTTGCTGCGATCGCGCTTGTCGCCGGCGGCACCGCTGCCGTCAGTTAGCCAGCGTGTCGGCCTACTGGCGACCGATTCGCGGGCCGTCGCGGGCTCCCCCAGCTCCTCGGTCGCATCGTCGAAGTCCTCTTCGAACTCCTCCTCCTCCGGGGGCGCGGCCTGCTGGCGATCCGCGCTGATCTCCCTCTCGAAGAGCTCGTCGCCGGCCATCCGCGTGCCCCCCGAAGCAGGGATGTACCCCAGAGCGGACTGGCTCGAGGCCAGCGGACCCCACGGACCGGAGCCCGGGTGATCCTCGCGCAAGAGCTCGGTCAGGTCCCGACCCATGCCGGCGAGGGCCTTGAGGAGGTTCTCGCGCAGCTCGCGGCGCCACTGCTTGGCGGCCAGGATCTGCTCGCGAGCGAGCTCGTGGTCGCCGCGCTCGCGGCCCTCGGCGAAGAACTCCTCCCCGTCGCGCATCCGGAAGCGCCGCTGGACTTCGAAGCGCTTGCGATCCTCGTCGCTCTCCAGGACCAGGAAGGAGGTGTGGGGAGTCACGATCTGGAAGTCCTCGGAGAGAGCGATGATCCGCTCCCGCGTGCGCTCCGAATCCCCCTGGTCGAGCAGATGGTCCAGGTGGTGCCGCGCCCAGAGCCGCGGGATGAAGGAGTTGCCCTCGTCCTCGGCCGCCAGCACCACGTCGCGCTCCAGGCGCACGCTGCGGCCGGCCAGGGTTCCCGTCACCACCACGCGACCGGCGAGGTCGCCCCCCGACGGCGGGGGTTCGAAGCGCCCCACCAGGATCGCCTGGCGACCCGCCGGCAGGGAGGGCAGGGTCTCGGGGTAGACCGCCGCCACGGGCAGTCCTTCGAAGCTGACCTCGATCTCCTCCAAGGCCGGTGCCGCGATCTCCTCCAGGAGGGCCAGGGCGGTCTGGGCGGGGTCGGTCCCCCCGCCGATCTCCCGCAGGGAGCCTCCGCCGAGGGCGGTCAGCGCGCGCAGCACCAGCGGCTCGCGGGCCGGCCCCGGCACGACGGCGTGGAAGGTGCCTTGGCCGCGGTAGCTGCGCTCCAGCCCGTGGGCCAGGGCCACCGGATCGGCCGCGCCGGAGGTGGGCACGCCGTCCCCCAGGTAGACGACGTGGGTGCGCGGGCCCGCCCGCTCGCAGGCCTGGGCGAAGGTCTCTTCGAGGTCGCTCCAGCCCAGGGGGTCGCGCGCCTCCAGGAAACCCAGGGCACGCACGCGATTCGCGTGGGTGGCTGGCACGGGGCGCTCGAAGGCCCAGCGGGTCACGACGTCGCAGGTGGCGAGGGTGAAGGTGTCCCCCTCCCCCAGGGCCGCGATCAGGCTCTCCACGCAGGCCACCAGGTTCTCCCGCGGCGGCCCCCACGAGGAGGCGGAGGTGTCGGTCAGGATCAGGAGGTCGAGGGGCTCGTCGGAGGGCGCGCCGGCGTCGATGGCGGGCGCGTCGACCTTCAACATGAAGTAGCCGTCGTCGCCGCGGCGGTGCGGGACCAGGGTCAAGCCCTGGGCGTCGGGGCGCGCTGCGATGCGCAATTCGAAGTCCCGCTCGGGCGCGAACTCGTCGGCACTGAACTCGACCCGGGCGGCGTGCTCGGTGCTGCGTACCCGGCACGGGTGGGAGGGGCACTCCACCGAGGTCAGGGGCTCGGCGGAGTGGACGTCGACGGTGATCTCCAGCCGGCGCAGGGGGGTCTTGCGCAGGAGCTCGCTCTGCAGCGCGTAGTGGTAGGCGTAGCTCCCGTCGCGGCTCGGCAGGACCTGGGTGTAGGCGATGCGGATGCGCTTCTCGCTTCCGATCGGGAAGACGCGCGCCTTGAAGAGGTTGCCCCCGGTCCACTCCAGCAGCCCCGGGTCGCGCCTCTCGCGCAGGATCGTCTCGTAGATGCGGCGCGCGCGCTCCTTCTCGACGATGTCCCCCTGCACCAGCTCGTCGCCGATCCACATGCCGAAGCCCGAGATCGAGGCGTCGGCGGGCAGCGGGAAGTAGAAGACCCCTTCGAGAACCGACGAGGTGTGGTTCACGAAGGACTCCTCGATCACCGTGCGCGCGATCTGGTCGCGGATGTCGACCTTGACGCTGTGGTAGCCGATGGTGAGCGGCACGTTGCGACCGTCGACGTTGGCGAGCAGCGAGCCGAGGGCCTCGGTGGACGCGTTCGCCCGGTAACCGCTGAGCCAGAGGGGGGGCTCGTCGAGACGCTCCAGGTCCCGGCCGCGGGCGCGCAGGACAGTCGGGGTGTCGACCTGGAAGGTCTGGTCACCGGGGCCGGCGACCGCGAGCTCCCCGCCCTTCCGCGGGTCGAGGGCCGCGTCCCCGCGGGCGAGCCGCAGGCTGTCCGCGGCGACCAGCTCGACCAGCGAGCCGGGGCCGAGGGTCAGCCGGGCCCCCGTGGCGAGCCGCACCTCCAGGGCGTTGGCGCCGCGGGCGGCCACCTCGAGCCAGTCCCCGACCTCCAGGGCCTCCCCCCGCTCCGCCACGCCCCAGCGGCGGGCGAGCACGGGCTTGCGCAGAGCCCCTCCCTCCCGCTCCAGCACCCAGCCGATGGGGGTCTCCGCGGCGAGCGAATCCCGCTCCTGGGGCGGGGCCGGCGCCGCGGGGGCGGTCAGGGCGGTGAGGAGCAGCCCGGCGAATGCCAGGGCCACCAGAGCCACTTGGGGCGAGCGCAGTCTCTTCATGGGTCTTTCCTCGGGCTTCAAACCGCTGAACGGCGCACACACCCCCGGGGTTGGGGTTTGTCGGCGCCTTCCCGCGGGAGGTCCATCGGGGGGGGGCGCACGGGTTGATAACTCGCCCCAGCGCGTAATACTGCCTGCCCGGCGGACTTCCCAGCGAGGCTTGGAGCCGCCGATCCCCCACCCGTCTCCCCTGCTCAGCCCTCCTTCAGGAGCCATGCGTACCCTCATCCTCGGCGCCGCCGGTCGCGACTTCCACGATTTCCTGGTCCTCTATCGCGACGATCCGAACGTCGACGTGGTCGCCTTCACAGCCACTCAAATCCCCTACATCGACGATCGGCGCTTCCCGGCGGAACTCTCCGGCGCGCGCTACCCCAAGGGCATTCCGATCGTGCCCGAAGACGACTTCGAGAAGCTGATCGCGGAGAAGGACGTGCAGCAGGTCGTCTTCGCCTACTCCGACGTCTCCAACGACTACGTGGCGCGCCTCGGCGCGCGCGCCAACGCGGCGGGCGCGGACTTCGTCCTGGCGGGGGCGCGCACCATGCTGCGCTCGAAGAAGCCGGTGCTCGGCATCGGAGCGGTGCGCACCGGCTGCGGTAAGAGCCAGGTGACGCGCTACATGCTGGGACTGCTCGAGGAGCGCGGCATCAAGGCGGTCGGCATCCGCCACCCGATGCCCTACGGGAACCTGGCCAGCCAGGCGGTGCAGCGCTTCGCCAGCCGCGACGACCTGGTCAAGCACGACTGCACCGTCGAGGAGCGCGAGGAGTACGAGCCCTACGTCGATCGCGGGCGAGTCGTGTACGCCGGAGTGGACTACGCCTCGATCCTGGCCGAAGCGGAGAAGGAGTGCGACATCGTCCTGTGGGACGGCGGCAACAACGACCTGCCCTTCGTGCGTCCCGACCTGCACGTGGTGCTGATGGACCCCCACCGTCCGGGGGACACCCTGCGCTACTACCCCTCGGAAGCCCAGGTGCGGTTGGCGGACGTGATCCTGATCACCAAGTCGCTGACGGCGACCGCCGAGAACATCGCTGCGGAGCGCGCCTTGGCAGCCGAGCTCAACCCCGGCGCCAAGGTGATCGCGGTGGCGAGCGCCCTCTCGGTGGACGGGATGGAGGAGGGCTCGCTGGCGGGCAAGAAGGTGGTCTGCGTCGAGGACGGCCCCACCACCACCCACGGCGGCATGAAGTACGGCGCGGCCACCATCCTGGCGCAGCGGGCCGGAGCCGAGATCGTCGACCCGCGCCCGCACCTGGTGGGCGAGCTGGCGTCCACCTATGCCAAGTACCCCGAACTGGGCCCCCTGGTCCCGGCGATGGGCTACTCCCCGCAGCAACTGACCGACATGGAGGCCTCCCTGGCGGGCACCCCCGCGGACCTGATCCTCTCCGGCACGCCGATCGACCTGGCGCTGCTCGTCAACCCCGGCAAGGAGATCGTGCGTGTGCGCTACGACCTGGCCGAGATCGACGGCGAGCCGCCCTTGGGCGAGGTGCTCGACGGCTGGCGAGCGACCCACGCGACCGCCTGACCGATCCCACGCGCCGGACGAGCCCGATGCCGAAGAAATACAGCGAACAGAAGGGGCTGGAGAAGCTCTTCCGTCCGAGGTCGGTGGCGGTCATCGGCGCGTCCCGCAAGCACGACTCGATCGGTCGGGTCGTGCTGGCGAACCTCATCGCGGATGGGTTCGCGGGCAAGGTCTTCCCGGTCAACCCGAACGTGGACGTCCTGCACTCGATCAAGTGCTACCGCTCCGTCACAGCCATCCCCGATCCGGTGGACGTGGCGGTGATCGCGATCCCCCCCGACCAGGTGGAGCCCGCCCTCAAGCAGTGCGCCCGCAAGGGCGTGACCGGGGTGGTGGTGATCACCGCCGGCTACAAGGAAACCGGTCCGCGCGGCGCCGCCAAGGAGATGGAGCTGCTCAAGATCGCCCGTCGCCACGGCATGCGGCTGGTGGGACCCAACTGCATGGGGATCCAGAACGCCGAGGAGGGGGTGAGCATGAACGCCTCCTTCTCGCGCACCTTCCCCAAGCCCGGTCCCGCCGCCTTCGTCTCCCAGTCGGGGGCCATGGGCGAGGCGATCCTGGCCCACGCCGACAAGCTCAACTTGGGCGTCTCGATGTTCGTGTCGATGGGCAACCGGGCGGACGTCAGCGCCAACGACCTGATCGAGTTCTGGGGCGAGCAGGACGAGATCAACTGCATCCTGCTCTACCTCGAGTCCTTCGGCAACCCACGTAACTTCGTCCCCTGCGCGCGCAAGGTCAGTCGCAAGAAGGCGCTGGTGACGGTCAAGTCGGGGCGCTCCGAGGCGGGAGCGCTGGCGGCTTCGAGCCACACGGGAGCCATGGCGGGGGGTGACGCCGCGGCGGCCGCCATGCTGGAGGACTGCGGCGTCCAGCGCGTGAACTCGATCGATGAGCTCTTCGACGTCGCCTTGGCCCTGGCGCGGCTGCCCCTGCCGCGCGGCGAGCGCGTGGCGATCCTGACCAACGCCGGCGGCCCCGCCATCCTGGCCACCGACGCCCTGATCGCGTCGGGGATGGAGATGGCCCCCCTGAGCGAGAAAACGCGCGCCAAGCTGCGCGACCTCTTGGTCCCCGAGGCGTCGGTGCGCAACCCGGTCGACATGGTCGCCGGCGCCACGGCGGAGAACTACAAGCACTGCCTGAAGCTGATGCTGTCGGACTCCACCGTCGACATGGCGCTGGTGATCTTCGTGCCGCCGGTCACGCGCGAGCCGGTGGAGGTGGCGCGCGCGGTGTTCCAGGCCACCAAGAACTCGAAGAAGCCGGTGGTGTGCTGCTTCATGTCCCGGGACGAGGTGCTCGACACCATCGCCGAGGAGACGACCCAGGACTGGGTGCCGGTCTACCTCTACCCGGAGTCGGCGGTGCGCGCCCTGGCCGCCCTCTTGGAGCGCAAGCGCATCCTGGAGCGCCCCGAGGGGAAGGTGCGTCGCTTCCGCGTCGACCACAGCAAGGCCAAGGCGGCCCTGAGCACCGGCTGGCTGGGGGTCGAGTCGCGGCGTCTCCTGGCGGAGGCCTACAGCCTGCCGGCGGTGCCGGGCGGGCTGGCGCGCTCCCAGAAGGAGGCGGTGGCGATCGCCGACGAGATCGGCTACCCGGTGGTGTTGAAGATCTCCGACCCGAACCTGCTCCACAAGACCGACGTCGGCGGAGTGCGCCTCAACGTCCCCGACGCGGCGGCGGTGCGCGAGGGATTCCGCGCCCTGAACCGCAAGGGATGCGAGGGCGTCAACGTCCAGAAGATGATGGGCAGCGGCCGCGAGATCGTGATCGGCTTCACCAGCGATCCGGCGATGGGCCCGCTGCTGATGTTCGGTCTGGGCGGAATCTACGTGGAAGTCCTGCGCGACGTCGCCTTCGCCGCCTGCCCGGTCAGCGACGTGCGCGCCCGCGAGCTGATCCACGGCATCAAGGGCTACCCGATCCTGGCGGGCATCCGCGGTCAGGCCGGGGTGAACGAGGAGAAGCTGGTGGAGGTGATCCAGCGCGTCTCGCAGCTCGCCTGCGACCTGCCGGAGATCGCCGAGCTGGAGATCAACCCGCTGATGGCCTACCCCGAAGGGCTGGTGGCGGTCGACATGCGGGCGCGCTGTCAGTTGTAGGGGCGCTGTGCTGGCCCAGCGGTCTACGGGCCGCGTTCCAGCCTCCGTAGGGCCCGTTCGGGCAATGAGCCACATTGTCCACCTCCGGCCTGTTCGGAAGGGCCTCCTGGGTGCCGCCGCGGTTCAATCGCGATTTGCGCAGCCCGGGTGAGCTCGCGGGATTGGCGCCGAAACGCCTGCGGCCGGCGGAGCTGGTCGGGTGGCAACAGGGCTGAGGGAGGCGTCGCCCGTGTCGCCGAGGGAGTACTTCGAAACACCGAAGATCCACGCGAAGTCACACCTGCTGGCGTGCGACGACGGCACGGCCGAGGCGGATCCGTGGCTGCCCGGACGCCCCTGGGATTGCTGCTACTTGGCCGGCGTGCCGTACCATGGCCGGATGGTGAGAATCCTCTACGACAAGCGGGGGAATCGGTACGGCAAGAGAAGAGGTCTGCGCATCCGGACGGATGGAAACGAGGTCGGGATGTGCGGAACAGTGCGGCGTCTGACGACGCAGCTCCCCTCCAGGTGAGTACGCTCGATGGCAAGACATCAACTGACACGACAGGAGCTCTCGGGATTCGTGCTCGTAGGCCTGATGGCTCTGGCTTTCTCCTCGCACGCCCTACACGCGGAGGAACCGGATCGAGGGAGACCGAACATCCTCTTCTGTCTGGCGGACGATCAGTCGTATCCACACGCCAGTGCCTATGGCGAACCGGTGATCGAGACGCCTGTCTTCGACCGCGTCGCCCGCGAGGGCGTGTTGTTCACGCAGGCCTACTGCGCCTCGCCGTCGTGCACGCCATCGCGTAGCGCGATTCTGACCGGCCAGGACATCTGGCGGCTCGGAGAGGGCGGGCAGTTGTTCGGAACGCTGCCGGCAGAGCATCCAGTCTATACGGACTTGCTGACCGGCAGCGGCTATCACGTGGGGTACATGGACAAGGGCTGGGCGCCCGGAAACGACCGCGCAGGCGGTCGTGGATCCAATCCGGCGGGGACGAAGTTCGGGAGTTTCCGGGAGTTCCTCGCCGAGGCTCCCGAGGGCAAGCCGTGGTGCTTCTGGTTCGGCAGCCGCGATCCGCACCGAGGCTACAGGAAAGGCAGCGGCGTGCGCGCGGGCATGGACCCGGCCGAGGTACGGGTGCCCTTGGTCTATCCGGACACGCCCGAGGTGCGCAGCGATCTCTGCGACTACTTCTTCGAGATCCAGCGTTTCGACCAGCAGATCGGTGGGATGCTGGAGCTGATCGATCAGGCCGGGCAGCTCGACGACACGCTGGTCGTGATCACCAGCGACAACGGCATGCCCTTTCCGCGGGCGAAGGCGAACCTCTACGACCTGGGCACGCACGTTCCACTGGCGATCCGGTGGCCGAATCGGGTTGTGGGCGGGCGCACGATCGACGACTTCGTGAACCTGACGGACCTGGCGCCGACGTTCCTGGAGGCAGCGGGCCTCACGCCGTCGAAATCGATGAGCGGGCGCAGCCTCCTGAGTCTGCTGACGTCATCCAAGTCCGGCAACGTGGAGCCGGAGCGCGACGCGGTCTACGCGGGACGGGAGCGGCATGCCTGGTGTCGCCTCGAGGGCACGGGCTACCCGATGCGCATGATCCGCACGCGGGACTTCCTCTTTGTCCGCAACTACGAACCCGACCGTTGGCCGGCGGGCATCTACCGCATGGTCACCAATGAGGGCCACTACGGTGACGTCGACGCCTCCCCGACGAAAGACGTCATGATCGGGCTGAAGGACCCGCACGCCCGGCTGTTCGCCCTGTCCTTCGGGAAGCGTCCCGGGGAAGAGCTCTACGACTGCGAGAAGGACCCGCATCAACTCCTCAACCTGACATCTGATCCGGCCTACGAGAGGACCCGGCGAGAGCTGTCGGAACGGCTCGCTGCGCATTTGAAGGCGACCGGCGATCCGCGCCAGACGACGGGCGAGACGCCCTGGGACGCATGGCCCTACCATGGCCACAATCAGTGGGAGGTTCTCCCTGAGCAGGCGTCCCCCGCGGAACTGGATACCGGGAAGGAAGCGGCTGAGAGCGTCCGTTTCGATCCCGTGATCAAGGACATCGAGGGCTGGACCGTCCACGTCGACCCGAAGTTGCTGGAAGGCGAGTTCGCCGGGGAGGGGGCCCGGGCACTGAAGATGCTCGCCAATCACCTGCAGCGCATTGCCATCCTGATGCCGGAGCAGCGCCTCGTGGAAATGCGGGAGCTGGAGATCTGGATCGAACACGACCATCCCGAAATCGACGTGGAACCGGGACCCTACCACCCCAGCGTCGGCTGGCTCACCGAGCGGGGCTACGATGCTCGATTGGCGAAGAAGGTGCACGTCACGCGGGCGGCGTCGCTCCTGGAACGGCACCACATGATCAAGCACCCCGCCGTCATCCTCCACGAGCTGGTCCACGCCTATCACCACCAGGTGCTCGGCTTCGATGAGCCGCGAATCAAGGCCGTGTACGAGCAGGCGATGGAGGCCGGCCTCTACGACCAAGTGCTGCTCTACACCGGCGAGACGGTCCGTGCCTATGCAGCGACCAATGAGATGGAGTACTTCGCCGAGGGAACCGAAGCCTACTTCTACCGCAACGACTTCTACCCGTTCGTGCGAGCGGAGCTCGAGCAACACGACCCTGTGCTTCATGACCTGCTGGAGGAGATCTGGGGCCGGTTGGAGTGACCTCACCGTGCGGTGACGATTCAGCGCGCAGCTGGCGATACTGATCCTCCACCGGAGTGTGGAGAAGAAGCGCTGCCGATTCAGTGGTCTCCACTGGCTCACCCGAGAGCTTCGAAGCGCGTGATCCGGAGGTGTTGCCGGGGATCGAGCGCTGGAGCCCGACAGAACGCCACGACCTCGTCCGGGTCGTGCGGGCCAGGGGTGGTCGGCTTGAGTCCCGCGACCTCGAGCGCATCGACCGAATCGATCCGCTCGAGAGGGTGCTGCTGCAATCTGGATCCGAGCCAAGGCGCATTGCCATGGCGTGATCCCGAACACGCGGAAGTGCCCACTCGGACTGTCATCAACCCGAAGATGTCAACTAGAGTGATCTGTGAACAGATCCCCGAATCCCCGTCTGCAGGACGCTGCGATGCTCTTGCCCCTCTCCCTGCTCCTGTCCGTCTTCCCGGTGATCGGCGCGGCGACGCCACAGAAGGGTCTCCGCCCCGGCCGCTACGTGCGTATCGAACTCTCCGGCGATGAGCGCGTCCTCAGCCTCGCCGAGGTGCAGGTCTTCCGCAATGGCCGCAATCTCGCGGTGAACGGCACCGCGACTCAGATCGACGTCGACTTCTCCGGCTGGCCCAACCGGGCGATCGACGGCAACTGGGACGGTGACTTCAACCGCGGCTCGGTGACCCACACCACCGAGACGACCGACCCGTGGTGGGAGCTCGATCTCGGCACCGAGCAGATCGTCGACCAGATCACCATCTGGAATCGCACCGACTGCTGCTCCGACCGCCTCGAGGGTTTCAGACTCACGCTGCTGAACGAGAGACGCCATGCCGTCTGGTCGGTCGAAGATCAGCGGGCGCCGTCGGAGCGCGTCGACTACAGCCTCTGGGGCACACCGGTGATCAAGCCGAAGATCTCGATCGAGGAGCGCAGGCAGCGGCAGGAGGCGATCAACGAGGCGACCGATCGCGGGGTGAACTGGCTGCTCGACCACCAGCTGCGGGACGGGTCGTGGGCGGGGCACGCGCAGGGCTACCGCTCGGGGCAGACGGCGCTCTCTCTGTACGCGCTGATCAAGTGCGGCGTCTCGCGGGAACACCCGGCGGTGATGCGCGCGCTGCTCTACATCCAGAACAACCCGCCGGACAGGACCTACTCGGTGGCCTGTCTCCTGATGGCCTTGCAGGCGATCGGAAACCCCAAGCACCTGCCGTGGATGGAGCAGCTCCTCGAGGAGCTCGTCGACTGGCAGGGGGAGGTGGGGCCGGGGATGTGGGGCTATCCGACCGGTGCGCCGGACCTCTCCAACACGCAGTACGCCGCCCTGGGGCTGCGCGCCGCGCACAAGGCGGGTTTGGAGGTCCCGGCGCGCACCTGGCAGCGGCTCCTGGACAAGACCATGGAGTACCAGACCGCTCCGGAGCGGGTCGAGAGCGTCACCGGCGAAGGGCGTACCACCGCGGGGATGGAGATAGCGGGCTTTCGCTACCGCAAGTCGGATCACTACGCCAAGCCGACCGGCTCGATGACCACCGCCGGCGTCTCGATCGTGCAGATCTGCGTGCAGGGGCTCGGCGACAAGCTGGACAGGGGGCCGCGGCGGAAGGCGGAGGGAGCGATGCGCTGCGGTTTGAACTGGCTCGACTACAACTTCGCGGTCGATCGCAATCCGGGGATGGGCGGTCGCCTGCTCTACTACCTGTATGGCTTGGAGCGGGTCGGCGCGCTGCTGGGGCTGGATCTCATCGGCAACCACGACTGGTACTGGGAAGGAGCCCGCTTCCTGCTCAAGGACCAACGCGACGGCGGCTGGCACAGTGAGGAGGGTACCTGCTTCGGGCTGCTCTTCCTGGCCAAGGCCACCGCTTCGGCCACCGGCCCCAACCAGTCCACCAAGAGGAGCGCGCGCATCGTCGACAGCGTGCACTCCGACGTGCAGTGGCGCGTGACTGGCGATCAGGAGCTCTCAATGTGGATCACCGGGTTCAACGACGATGTGCTGAACGACTTCGTCGATCCCGAGGGCGAGGTGAAGGGCCTGCGGGTGGTCAAGGTCGAGTACCTGTGCAACAAGGAGGTCGTGGCCACGGTCGAGGGCGGTCCCTTCCGCCCCTGGACCGGCGAGCGCTTCCCCGCGCAGTACACCCTTCCGGCGCCCGGCGAGTACGGGTTCGAGGTGCGGGTGACGATCATCGATCCCTACGTCCAGGCTGGCAACTTCGAGGAGGTGCTCGTCGGCGAGGGGCTTCAGGTTAGCCTCGCCAACACCTTCGAGGAGTGGATGCTGAACTACCCGGTCCAGGGGAGACAGAACCTGCTCCGCGGGACCCAGGTCGAGGCGACAGCCACCTCCAGCAAGAGCGACGGTCAGGGCCCGCAGAAGGCCGCCGACGGCCTGCAGGGAACGTATTGGCTCTGTGCCAAGGAGGACGCGAACCCGACGCTCACGCTCGACCTCTCCAAGCCGGCTCGCGCCAACGTCATCCTCTTGAGCCAGGTGAACGCCCACGCGAGGATGCGGCATGGCCACGACCGCGTGACCCGAGCCCGGCTGTGGATCAACCGCTCGAAGAGCCCGATCGAGATCGACCTGGATCCCGACGAGCGACGCAAGACGGTCCACCACCTATCCAGGCGGCAGAACATCCGTCTCCTGAGGATCGAGATCGTGGGGCGAGAGCCCGGTGAGAAGTGGCCGGGACACGCGGGCTTCGCGGAGGTGGAGCTGTTGAGCGAGCGGTGAGGTAGCCCGAAGTGCCAAACGCTGGTCGCTTCCACAGCATCAACTCCCTCCTCAGGGCCGCTGCGTCTCCAGCTCGAGCCAGTCTTCGGGCAGCAGGATCGTGTCCTCGAGAGGAATCCGCCGGGAGAGCTTCCGCAGCCTCATCGGTACCCGCAGCCCGCTGCATACGAGCTCGTGGAGTTGGCCGGTCCGGGTTGCGAGAGTGGTCTCGACCTTGCCGGGTCCCGTGAGGCCCTTGCGGAGAGCGCCGTCACCAGGCTGTGGAGATCGCGGCGTAGCGAACCAAGCACCTCCCCCTCGGGAAAGTGTGTTGTGGCAACACGACCGATCCGAAGTGAGCTACCATTGGCTCGGGCGTGTTGAGGTCTTTCCGGAGATCAACAAGGCATTTGTCGAAGCCGCTTTGGAGATGGCCAGAGAAGGAACGGTATGTGAGTATGCCGCCGAGCACGGGAGCTCGCGATGGAGGTATCTGAGCTAATTGAGGTTTCCACCGGCTACTGGAAGTCGGCTGCCCTCATCGCCGCTCTGGAGCTTGGAGTGTTCGGGGAGCTGGCTGGCGGTCCAGCTTCGCTGGGTGACGTTGCGCAACGGACGGGCGCCGAGCCAGAGTACCTCGGCGACCTGCTCGGCGCGCTCGCGGGGTTGGGCATCGTGGTCAAGGGAGAGGACGGCTACTCGCTGCCCACTGCAGTGCAGCAGCTCCTCGATCCGGGACACCCCGACAGCCTGATCCCGGCCTTACGGTTCAACAGTGATCTGTACCCGCTTTGGAGTAATCTCGCCCGGTGTGTTCGGGACGGCCGACCGGTCGTGGCTCCAGACGCACATCTCGGAGGCGATCCGGAACGCACACGGCGTTTCGTGCAGGCAATGCACAGCCGCGCGCGGCTGTTCACACCGTCCCTCATACGAAGGCTGGACCTGAGCGGGGTGGGCAAGCTCCTGGATCTGGCGTGTGGCCCGGGGACATTCGGCCTGGCGCTGGCCGAGGAGTACACGGATCTGAACCTGACGTTGTTCGATCTACCCACCGTCTTGCAGGCTGCGCAGGCGCTCCAGGCGGATCATCCGGCGATCGGTCGGGCACGCTTCTTGCCCGGTGACTATCACGTGGATGAACTGCCGACTGGGTTCGACGCCGTCCTCTATGGCGGCGCACTGCACCAAGAGAGCCGAGCCGATGCTCCCTTGGTGATCGAGAAGACGTTCCATACGCTGGTGCCCGGGGGAAGCCTGTATGTGTTCGACCTCATGCTGGACCGCAACGGCGCGCAACCGACGTTTTCGGCGCTGTTCTC
>CAZDQL010000060.1:0-40401 GCA_964507325.1 uncultured Planctomycetaceae bacterium
GGGATGGCGCTGGTGGAGCGGCTGGTGGTGGGCGACCTTGCCCGCTCGGTGTGGGTGCGGCTCGTGTTGGAACGGGATGGGACGCTGGGGAGCGAGGTGATGCGGTGGAGGGTACGGACCGATTGCCCAGTCTGCGGCGCGACGGGGAGGGGGGATCGGTTGCTCGGGTCGGGGGAGGAGTAGGGGTGGCCCGCGCTGCGCGCTGCAACCTCTTGGGGGACAACCTGGATACGACCATCGTGAGCTCCCACACCCTCTCGAGGGTTCTTGGCGCCGGTACGGTGAGTGTCCATCCCCGCCGTGCCGCTCTCCGGGCCGCGCAAGCCGCGCGCCAGGGGACTTCGGGGCCGCCGCGAAGCCCTCGACCGCGCAAGCCAGGGGAGGACTGGCCGTCGAAGTGACCGCCAGCGGCGAGCTGACCGCCGTAGGCCACATTCCCCTCATCGAAGATCGAGAACCGACGAGCTGGTGGGCGCGGCGCGCCGAGGGCTTTGGATTCGGTCGCGGAGTGCCCGGATCCCGGAAGCGAGACCGTCACCTCATTTCCCAACACCAGCACTCGAGCCGTGCGGCAGGCGGGGTTCGGCACGAAGAGCAATCCTAGGGCTGGAGCACGCCAGGGGGGGGCTCCTCGATTCGGTCTGCAGTCGGCAGAAAGTCGAAGAGCGATGACACGAACGGGGGGGCTGCGCGACCCATAGGAAGAAGGGGCTCCTATGACTCTCCGGACCTCCCCGCGCATCCCGAAATCGACCCCTCTCGATTTCGAGACACTCTTCGAACACCTTCGCCCGAAGCTCAGCGGCTTCGTAGCCCGCTACCTGGGCAACTGGAGCGGCGATCGCCTCGCCCATGACGTCGAAGACCTCCTCCAGGAGAGCTGGGTGGCGGGGCGGGAGCAGTGGAGCGGGTTCCGCGGAGAGAGCAAGGCGTCGACCTGGCTCATCTCGATCGTCCGCAACAAGACGGTCGACTTCATCCGGTGCCGCAGTTGGGAGGCGGAGTTCCCGTCCACCCTCGAGAGCGACGAGACCGTCGAGCTCCTCACGCGCGAAGGCTCGCCGGAGGAGATGGCATCGCTGCACGAGGTCCAGGTGGCCTGCGAGGAGGCCCTCGAGATGCTGACGCCCGCGCAGCGACGCACCTTCGACGTCATGCTGCAAGGGCTCCCAGGCGCGGAGTCGGCGGCGGCGGCCGGCGTGAAGGTCGAGACCTTCCGCGTACAGGTTTGTCGGCTGCGCAAGCGGCTCCGCGAGCTGCTGGCGGCCCGCATCGGAGAGGAGATCTTGCCGGCGCAAGTGGGTGCGGGGTAGGTGCGAGATGGAGGAGAGCTGGGATCTGGTCCAAAGGCACCGCCAAGACGAGCAGGACCTCATTGCGGTCCTGTTCGAGTGCTTCCACGGGCTGGTTGCATCCACATCTCGACGCCTCTCGGGCGGCAAGGTCGCGGAGGAGGATCTCGCTCAGGAGGTCTTTCTGCGGCTGCTCCATTTGGCTCGCAGTGGACGATTCCCCCGCGCACCCATTCGTGCTTGGCTATTGCTGGTCACCAGGAACGCGGTCTTCTCCCGCCTGCGGACGCTCGGCTCGCGGCCGAAGATGGTGTCCGCGAGCACCGCGGACGACGAGGTCGAGACCCTCGTAGAGCGCGCTGCTGCCCGTGACTCTGGTCCGCTCCAGGACTTGGGTCACGCCGAGTTCCTGGATTGGCTCTCCACAGCGCCTCCCCGACTCCAAGCCGTCTACGACCTGCGGCGCGATGGGGAGCCGATCGAGACGATCGTAAAAGCCACTGGGAGTTCGCAGAGCACAGTGCACCGGGACTTGACGGTGTTGCGAGGTCGCCTGACCGAGTTTCTCTGATTCTGCGCAACGCTTGCACCTCTCGCCCGACCCAAGCAGTGAACGAACGAGGCGGTCCCGGCACCGCTCACAACTGACAAGCCCGCAAGGACGCCTCGCAGAGGCACAACCCCAAGCACGAACCGATGAGCTACACCGACAAGAAGCACTCGCAGCCCTACGACGGCGACTACAGCGAAGACAAGAAGCAGGCGTACTACGAGCCCGAGCAGACCTCCGAGTACGCGGACGCTCCGGAGTACTCTGCTGAGCCGGAGAAGGCGGACTACGAGGCTGGCCAGGACAACGATTACGAGAAGGAGGACGAATACCAGACCGGCTAGACGGCCCGCCGAGCGAGCATCCACGCGGGGGAGCGGCCCACGCCCCAGGCCCCGGTCGACACCCAATCGACCGGGGCTCTGTGTTCGCCCTGGATCCTGCGGCCTAGACTTCCATCCACCACCCCCCCTGCACATGATGACCCACCAGCGACCGGGCGGGGATCTGATCTCCGCCGCAGAAGCAGACCGTGCCGTCGAAGCGGCTGTCGGAACCCGTGGCAGCGAAACCCAACCTGGCCAGCCCACCACCAACCCCGAACCCCAAGACGCCGAAGACGATGAGCCTTCCCGCTGAGACCGTCGCGATCGCCCACCAGCTGCATGCCCAGTTGGACGAGGATGGGAGGTATGCGAGCGTGGTCGAGCCGGTGCTCGAGCGCGCCGAGGTACTCGTTGGAAGGGGACTCCTGGAGGAGTTCGGGCGCGAAGGTCAGCGTGACGCTCGGCGCTACGCCTGTGGGTTCTTCGTCGAGAAGACCCAGCGTACCCTGGATCCCGATCGACGCGCCCACGCCTGGCTCTTCGAACGGGAGCACCTACGCGCCCTGCGCTTCGTCGCGACCCACAGTCTGGATGGTTTCGTCGAGGCCGCCAGAGCCGAGGAGCACGCACCCGCCCGCGCTTGGGCTGAGGCTGCGATGGCCGGCGACGATCCCGCCCATCGGCTGCTGCCCGAGTACTGGGCCGAGGACGTGCGCAGGGTCGCCTCGACCGAAGAGAACTCCCTGGGGGACCTGAGCGAGTTGGAGCGAATCTGTCGGCCTCGGCTCGACGATCGCGGATTCCGAGCCGCATACCTCTACGGGCTCGGGCGGAGCCTGCGACAGGTCGACGACGAGCTGGAGAGGAATGGCGGTGTCCTCGGGCGTCTCGAGGGGCTCGAAACCGCTCGAGCGGCCAATCCCGGTTCACCTCTGGGCGGCATCGCCGCCCCGCGCTCCGAGCGGTGAGTGCACGGCAGGCCGCCGCCCGGACGAAGACCCAGATTGGGGAATCGCTGTAATGGACGGGCCCCCCGCACGACCTAGTCATCGATGCGAAGGACTCCAGGGATGATCGGGACGAACCAGCAGGATGGACCCAGTGGACCCAGCCGGGCCACCAGCGACACCCGCCTGACCCCGGTTCCCTTCCTCCGCGTTCCGCGGCCCTACTCCTATCGCTACTACGCCAAGGACCGCGGCGACTAACCGGCAACCCCGAATCACCAGAGTCCGCCGCGGTCCGTTGGCCGCGGCGGACCTCTCGCGGTCCACCGGGTCATCGACAGCTACTCGCGGCGATCTCTCGCAGACCCACCATCATGACTATGACCGCACAACCGCCCGGAAGGGGCCAGCTCACGCGAAGGATGCAGCGCATCGCGCTCCAGACTCTCCAGCTGGTACGCCATGGGAACACGCCCCATCTCCTCAACAAGCTCAGTGAGGACCTATTCGGAATCGAAGCGACCAGAGCCTTCTCGAGACGCCACGAGGACCCGACTCCCTACGCGTGCGGATTCTGCGCTGAGAAAACGAAGGTCGTCCTACCCCTCGGACATCCCGCGGGAAGAACCCTCCTCGCTCGCGAGTACCTGCGCGCGCTGCGCTACGTGGCACGGGAGTCGTTGGCAGGGCCGGTCAACGGCCACCAGCGCCAGGCGGCCCGACGATTCGCAGACTGGCTGCAAGCCGACTCACTGGATCCCTTCGAGTGGGCCAGACGGCGTCGGGAGGAGTCCGGGACCTCGGAAGTGTGGGAAGAGGTCCGCGCCCGCCTGGATGATCGTGACTTCGGCTACGCGCTCCTCTACTGGATCGGAGCGGGGATCCGACACCAGGATGAGCTGCCGGGTATGGAGTCACTTCTCGAAGCCCTGCGGTCGCCCGACTGAAGCATGCGACGAAACGGGGCACACGGGGTGCCCCCACTGGCGGTGAATGGAAGTTCTTCTGCGTCCTCGACCGACTCCCCGCCGCCACCGGGACGAACTTCAAGGCAGGCTCAAGGGAGCAGGCGACTCGCTGCGGCTGGCCATCCTGCATGGGCCGGAAGGAGCGGCAAGTCTGCCCTAGCCCTGACTATCCATGAGCGTCCGCCCCAGTGCGCGCCACGGCGGAGTTGGGGTGTGCTGGGATGAAAGCCCATGAGTAGTCCGGGCCAAGACCAACTCCAGGCCGTGAGTGAGATCCTCCGGGAGGAGAGAGGTCACCGCTTCGAGGGAGCCGAGTATGCGACACCTCGACGACGAGCACCCCGAATCGGTGAACGAGTGGGGCATGCCCATCGCGTTCGTCACTGGCAGGCTGCGGTCGGAGGATCGCCGGCTCTGGTTCGAGTTACTTCAGGAGAGACACACTGGTCTCGGCCTGCGAGTGCTGGCGCTTCCGGTGCGGGGGCGCCATCTCGGTCCCTGCCCACGCCAACGCAAGGCCTATCGCCGCTACGGGTGCCCCCGCCCGGGCGGATGATGAGGCTGTTGTCCGAGTGGTTCTTGATTACCACCCCTTGGATGCAGTGAGCCTCGACCCTCGGTGATGGGACGGCCACGACCGTCAGGACCCACCCGATCTCCTGGGTGTTGCCAGTGTCCCCAGGATCGCCATGAATCCGAGTTTGCCATCCACCCACAGGGAGCGCTCCACCGATAGAGGTCGATGCTTCGCCACGCCCCGGACTCCGCACCCATGACCGACACCCGGATCCTACGCGCCACCCTGCAAACCGCCGGCGCCGCCGTGGTCGCCTTCGGATTCCTCTGCGCGCTGGGCTTCTTCATCGACCTCCCCCACACTCCGACCGCCGGCGCGACGACCCGCTCCTCTGTCCGGGTCCACTGGCAGCGCAAGACCTTCGAGCCGGGGGCGTGGCCGGTGGAGTTTCCCGAGGAGGGGCGAGCGCTGGTCGAAGCCTGGGAGCCCTGGGCGCGCGTCGCGGGATACCGCATGGACCTCACGAGCGACCTGCGCGTGATGCACCTCAGCTCCGCCCGCCACAACCGCTCGGTCCGCCGGGTGGAGGGGCGCATCGAGGACACCCTCGAGGCGTTCGACGCGCTGACCCAGATCGCCACGGACGAGCGCCGCTCGCGCGGGGACGACGCCCTCCCCGAGCCGCAGGGGCGACGCGCAGCGACCGTCGTCCTCCTGCGCCTGCACGAGCGCGCCGACTACCTGACCGCCCTCGATTTCCTCGCAGAAGGTCACCCCTACCTCGCCGACTGGGCCTCCGGCGCGGGATCCGGCTCGGGATTCGTCCTGCGCCGGCCGCTCTGCGCCGCTTGGATCGAGAACAACCGCCAGGTCGAGGAGTGGCGACCGGAGAACGAGCTCGTGAACCGCCTCGCCAACTGCTTGACCCACGCCCGCTTCGGGGAGCCGCCCTACTGGCTCGGGCAGGGGACGGCCTGGAACGTCGAGCTGGAGGTCTGCGGCTCGATCCACTGCTTCCCCTTCCGCAATGGCTTCGTCGGGGTCGAGGAGCACGACGGGTGGCAGGCGACCCTGAAGGACGCCTACCGCAAGCGCAAGGGCCTCGTGCTGCGCTGCGCCGACTTCGCGGTGTGGGAGCGCGGGACGTACGACGACCTGCAGGCAGGCATGGCCTGGGGGATGGTGGCCTTCCTCGCGGAACACGCGCCCGGGAGCCTGGGCGCGGTGCTGCGCGAGCTCGGCACGCTGCAGCGCAGTGGAGCACGCCGAACCCACGCCGACGGCTCGTGGGAGGTGGTCGCCGGCTATCAGGTCCCGGCGGAGGCCCAGCACGAGGTCCTCACCAGGCTCGCCGGGAGGGAGCTCTGGCAGGAGTGCACGCGCTTCTTCCAGGAGGGGAAGCGCTATCGCAGGTTCAGGCGCTAGTGCTCTCTACGGGGATGGGCAGTCGAGGGTCATCTCGATCGGCATGATGATCCCCTGCTGCGCGACGAGGGTCTGGGAGGGATCCGCGGCGTAGTAGGGGCCATTGACCTTGAAGCGCAGTGACGGTTCGACCCAGGTCGCTTCCACGACCTTGAACGGGTGAACCTCCAAGGGGGTGGGCGAGTCGTGGAAGAAGGCCACCGTGTAGACCCTGCCCGGTTCGATGGTGACGTCTCCGCCGAAGTCCACGTGGACCGCGGTCTGTCCCGATCCTCCGGCGCTCAGGACCGCGCTGCGTTCGTGCTTCTGGCCCGTGTCGTCGATGATGCGCGCGGTGATCGCGACGTCGTCGGTGGAATGGGGGACCACTGCGAGCAGGCTGACCTTCTGAACGTCTTGGGGGCCACCACCGGCGACCTCGATCTCCAAGGCGTGCATGCCGTCCCAGGACGAGGGCACCTTCTTCGTGACGGCATTGGAGAACCACGCGCTGCCGGGGCGGGCGAAGCTGGTCGTCGGATTCATGAGGCAGTCCTCGTGGTACAGACCCACGTCGTCGATGAACAGCTTCTCCCCTCCGATCGCGATCGAATCGAAGTTGCCCGTGACGATCAGGTAGCCACGTTCGGCGTAACCCGACAGCTCAGTGACCGTCCGGACCTCGACGCCGCCGAGGTTCTGACCGACCAGGTCGGAGAAGGCATCTGCGGTGTAGGCCTGGCCGTCGACGTTCAAGTAGACGTCTCCGCCGAAATCGCCGTAGCGGAGCATCGCGCCTCGCAACTCGTAGTGCTTGAACTCGATCGCTGCCAGCTTCAGCATCAGCTCCATGTTGCCCGCGGGTCCGGTCCCACCCATCCAGCTCTTGATCCCATTGCGGACGCGGATCTCCCCGTCGAGCTCGACCTTCTTCCCGCTGACGATCGGGATCATGTCGGTCCAGCGGTCGGCCAAGGTCGGTGGGTCGAGCTGGACGAACTCCGGACCGGTCCAATCTAGCATGGCCTGCCCCTCGTTGCTCGGCAGGTTGGGATCGTATTCCGGCAGCGTCGCAAGCTCGACCTCGTACACGATCGTCCACGTGTAGCGGTGCGTCTCGGGCGGGTGCCAGAGATGGCCGCGCGTCGATTTGGGTAGGGCAACGGGGTTAACCGTCGCCGTGTACACGGATCCGACCGAGTAGTTCTGGAAGTCGAAGTAGTCGAAGGTGGGATCCCCCATGCTATAGAGGACCCGCATCTCTAGGGGGGCGTCCTCTTCGATGGTCCTCCGGGGCGTCAACTCGCAGGCGGAGACGAGACCGAGGAAGACGGCGATTGCCAAGGGACGCAAGGCGCGCTTCGTCATGTGATGCTCCTCATCAATTGCCCCCGCGGCGCACATGCACGCCGCAGTGGCTAGTCGGATTGGACGGCGAAGAGCCGAGTCTACGCCGCGATCGGCGCCTCGACAGGGAAAAGAGAGCCTGTGGCTATTCGAACTGCTTGCGAACAGCCGCCCCCAGCACCACCACCAGCAGCGCCACCCCGATCCCCAACGTCACCAGGATTCCGAGCGGCGTTCCCAGGAACGCTTCCACCCCGGTCTGGAGATCCCACTTCCTCTCCATGAGGAAGGCGTAGGCCTCACCCTCGACCCGCTCCCCCTCGACGACGACCCGCTCCAGCTCGTCGTCCGCCAGGCGATCCTGGTCGAGGAGCCTGAGCTCCCTCACCGACGGCGCGCTCAACGCCGCGGGGAGCTCGAAGCGCAGGCCGTCCCCCACCTCGGTGTCGAGAAACGTGCCGCAGTCGATCCACCCGTCGCCCGCGTCGACCTCCAAGCGGTAGTCGGGGGCGGCGCTCCCTCCCCCCAGCCCCAGGACCCTGCGGTCCCCCGCCTCTTCTGCACCCGGCAGGAGGCTCACGCGCACCGCGACGAGCCGCTCCCCCGAGAAGTAGACCCCCACCCCGGCGAGCACGGTGAGGATCACGAGGACGAGACCCGCTGGAACCTTGCGGTGGGACATGCCCCCAGGCTAGCAGCCTCGCCCACTGCGTACACTGCCCCCATGACCACCATCGTCGCCGTCCGCAAGGGGACCAGCGCCTGCATCGCCGCCGACACCCTCTCCAGTTACGGAGAGACCAAGGAGCAGGCGGCCTACGTCGCCAACCACGACAAGCTGATCGCCGTGGGGGACGCCTGGCTGGGTCCCACCGGGCCCGCAGCGGCCCAGCACGTGCTCACGAGCTACTTCGCGCGGGAAGGGGTCGCGTGCGACTTCTCCGGTGCGGACGCGATCTTCGAGACCGCCACCGAGCTGATGCGCGTCCTCAAGGAGGACTACTTCATCATCCCCAAGGAGGACGAGCGCGACTCGTACGAGTCGATCCAGATGGAGATCCTGATCGCCGCCCCGGCGGGGATCTTCGGGGTCTACGCCCAACGCTCCGTCCAGGAGTACACGCGCTTCTACGCCTTCGGCAGCGGCGCGGAGTACGCGTTGGGGGCAATGCACGCCAGCTACGAACTGCACGACGACCCCGAGCCGGTGGCCCTGGCGGGACTCGCCGCCGCCGCGGAGTTCGACGGCTCGACCGGCCTGCCCCACACCCTGCGGCGCGTGGAGCTCGCGCCGGCGACGTAGGGCCCGCACAACGCGGGAGATGTGCGGGGCTAGGGAGAAGTAGCGTAGCGCGCCGAGAGCGTGGCGAAGGCCGCGCGCAGGCCGAGGGCCTCGCCCCCCACCGGTCGGCCGGGGCGGGTGGCTTCGTTCCACCCCATGGTGTCCACGTGCGCCCAGACGCGCCCCGGCGAGAGGAACTCGCGCAGGAAGAGCGCCGCGGTGATCGCTCCCCCCCAGCGCCCCGGGGAGACGTTGCAGAGGTCTGCCACGGGACTCTCCAGGTGGCGCCGGTAGTCGTCGTGGAGGGGCATGCGCCAGAGGGGGTCGGAGTGGGCGCGCCCCGCGGCGAGGAGCTGCTCGGCCAGCTCGTCGGAGGTCGAGAAGAGCGCCGGCAGCTCCAGTCCGAGCGCGATGCGCGCCGCCCCCGTGAGGGTCGCGAAGTCGATCACCACCTCGGGGTCCTCCGAGTCCGCCTCCGCCAGAGCGTCGCACAGGATCAGGCGCCCTTCGGCGTCGGTGTTGCCCACCTCCACCGTCTTGCCCGCGCGGGTGGCCAGGACGTCCAGGGGACGGAAGGCGTCGCCGGAGACCGCGTTCTCCACCGCCGGCACGAGCACCCTGAGGCGCACCGCCAGCCCCGCGTCCATCACCGTGTGGGCGAGCCCCAGCACCGCGGCGGCTCCCCCCATGTCCTTCTTCATCAGCTTCATGCCGTCGGCGGGTTTCAGGTCCAACCCGCCGCTGTCGAAGATCACGCCCTTGCCGACCAGGGTCACCTTGGGGTGGGTGGGATCGCCCCAACGCAGATCCGCCAGGCGCGGCGCGCGCGATGCGGCGCGGCCGACGGCGTGCACGGCCGGGTAGCCGGCGGTGAGCAGCTCCTCCCCCTCGATCTCGTCGAACTCGGCGCCGTGGCGCTGGGCCAGGTCGCGGGCGGCGCCGGCGAGCTCTCCGGGACCCAGGTCGCCGGCGGGGGTGTTGATCAGGTCGCGAGCGAAGGTCATGCCCTCGAGCTCGCGCAGGACCGCGCGCCGGTCCACCTCGGCCTGCCAGGCGAGAGAGGCGCTCCCCCCGCTCCCATTCCCCTCGACGGGGGCCTTGTAGCGGGAGTAGCGGTAGCACCCCAGGCCGAAGGCGAGCGCCGCGGCACCGGCCTCCGACGCCTCGAGGCCTTCCAGGGCGAAGCTCCCCGGGGGCAGCCCATCCGCCAGGGAGGCCCAGGTCCAGAAACCGTGGCTCTCCCCCAGGCCGAAGAGCACCCGCTCGATCCCCCCATCCCCACCGGGGAGGGTCAGGACCACCCCCGCCTGGGCCCGGAAGCCGTGGGCGGCGACCCAGGCCGCCTCCCGCGGCCGGCCGTCGAGCCAGCGCTCGAGGGCCTCGGGGGTGACGGGGAGGATCGGGACGTCAGCGGGGGAGGGTTCTACCAGGCGTTGCATCGTCATCCGTGGGCGTGGGGAGAGGCGCCACAGTCTAGTGGGCTCCCTCCCTCCCCTGCCTGCATCCCCCCGACAAGATGGAGCTCGTACACATCTTCCCCCTGCTCCTGCTCTTCTCGGATCCCCACCAGGTCACTCCTCCTCCAAGCGCTCCACCCGCCGGCGGTGCGGGTCGACGCTGCGCCGGCGCAGGTCGGTCGCGCTCTCGATCACGAGCTTCACCCGCCGCCCCTCCCCCTCGACGCGCAGGACCTGACCCAGGTGGCGCCCGTCGACGCGCACCCAGTCGCCGCGCTGGTAGGGCGCCTGGGCGCGGGGTGTCGACGGAGCAGCCGCGAGGGCCCGCCGCGGTGAGAAGCGCGTCGCGAGCCACTCGGCGGCGTCCTCGCTCCGGTCGCAGCCGCAGGCGAGCTCGGGCTCCTCGTCGAGGCCGAAGTGGCGCGCGAGCAGGAGGCGCCGCGGCTCCTCCTGCTGGGTGGCGAAGCGCGCCATCGCGAGCAGGGCGCGCAGGTCGCTCTCCAGCTTCTCCTCGCTCCCGACCGCCTGGGGCAGCTCCCCCGGCTGCAGGTCGCGCACCACCCCGAGGTCGTGGCCCTCGAAGGAGCCGGCGCTGATCCCGAGCACCTCCAGCCACTTGAGGGAGATCGAGACGCGGTTGTCGCGCCGCTCCTTGACCAAGAGCTCCTGGCGCAGGTCGTCCAGGTCCTTGACCGCCACCCGCTCCCCCCAGGCGCGCAGGGTCTCGTACACACCGAGCAGGTACTCGCGGCTGGGGTTGGCCCAGCGCACGAAGTTCTGCTGGATGGCCAGGTCTTCCTCGAAGTAGAGGAGCTCGCACCAGGCGGGTTTCCCGTCGCGCCCCGCCCGTCCGATCTCCTGGGCCCACGCCTCCAGGGTGCGCGGCACCTGGTAGTGCAGGACGAAGCGGATGTCGGCCTTGTCGACCCCCATCCCGAAGGCGTTGGTGGCGAGCACCACCGCCTCGTCGCTCTGCATGAAGGTCTCCTGCATGCGGCGCCGCTCGCCGGCACCCAACCCACCGTGGTAGACGAGGGTGCGCCGCCCGCGCCGCAGGAGCTCGCCGTGGAGCGCCTCCAGATCGCGCACCAGGGCGCCGTAGACGATCCCCGCTCCGTCGATCGCGTCGAGGCGGGCCGCGACCAGGTCGATCTTCTCCTCCAGGGTGTCGCAGCGGGTCACCGCCATGAAGAGGTTGGGCCGCTCGATCCCCGTGCGCAGCACCAGGGGATCCGAGAGGGCCAGACGCCGGGCGATGTCCTGCGCCACCCGCGGGGTGGCGGTGGCGGTCAGGGCGATCGTCGGCGGGTTGCCGATCCGCTCCCGGTAGGCCCCCAGCCGCGAGTAGTCGGGGCGGAAGTCGTGCCCCCACTGGCTGATGCAGTGCGCCTCGTCCACCGCCAGGCGGGTGATCTCGAGGCGATCGAGGAGGGCGGCGAAGGCGGGCACCCGAAAGCGCTCCGTCGTGACGAAGAGCAGGTCGTGCTCCCCGCGAGCGCAGGCCTCGAGGCGCGCGCGGCGCTGCGCCGCCTCGATCGAGGAGTTGACGAAGGTCGCGGCGATCCCCTTGGCGACCAGGGCGTCCACCTGGTCCTTCATCAGGGCGATCAGGGGGCTGACCACCAGGGTCAAGCCCGGCAGGACCAGGGCGGGGAGCTGGTAGGCGAGGGACTTGCCCGCCCCCGTCGGCATGGTGAGCAGGACGTCCCGCCCCGCGAGCACCCCGTCGATCGCCTCCCGCTGGCGGCCGCGGTAGTCGGCGATCCCGAAGTGGTGGCGCAGGAGCTCCAGCACGCGGGGATCGAGGGCGCTGGGAGGGGGGCGGTCCACGCCGGTAGGGTACGGAACCGTCAGACCCCTGGTGCGGCCCTGACGACCTGCCGCCTAGCGGGCGTGCAGGTCCAAGTAGTCCTGTCGCGGCCCGTCGGCACGCGGAAGCGGCGCCCCCGGAACCTCGGGCTCCCCGAAGACGCTCGGGGTGTGGTACCCGCCGAGGCGCTCCTGCTCCTCGCGAGTCAGCGGCGCCCCCACGTCCACCCAGCCCCCGTCGGCGCGGATCCCCTCCAACCGCCCCGCCAAGACCGCGGGATGGCGCGGGTCCAGGGACGCCGCGGTGGAGTGGGAGGCTCCACGGGTGGCGGCGAGCAGGCACAGGGTGGCCAGGGTCAGGACGGCGAAGCGCGGGCTCGAGGGGAGGCTTCTCATTGGATCGTGATCTTGGGCTGCACCGTGTGGAAGTTGTTCTGCTCGTCGTTCTCCGTCACCGCCTCTTGGTCGTCGACGATGACCCCCAGCCAGTAGTCGCCGGGGCTCGTGCCGGGGGGGATCGCGAGCAGGGTCGAGGCGAAGTCCTCTGCACCCACGTCGAGGGAGGGGAGGGTGCGCGTGCCGAGCAGCACGTCCGTCAGGCTGATCGTGGCGTTGTTCGACAGGTAGTAGCCCACCCGGAAGGCGCCGGCCGCCAGCTCCCCGCCGTTGCGCACCGTCTCGCTGACGGTGAGGGTGTCCCCGGGGGAGTGGGTCCCGCCGTCGTGGCTGGAGCTGGCGACGTAGAGCTCCGGCGCGGGGGGCGGAGGGCTCTTCACCTCCAGGGTGCCGACGGCGGTGAAGGCGTTGTCGTCCTCGTCGAGCTCCACCACCTCGAAGCGGTTGTCCGCGTAGGCGCCCAGGTAGTAGATCCCCTCCGGCTGATCGGAGGGGATCGTCACCGACGCACTGGCGACGTTGGTGAAGCCGCTGGCGAGACCCGCCAGGAGGTAGCGCTCGCCGAGCAGGACGTCGTCGGGGCTGATCTCCGCGTCCACGGAGAGGTAGACCCCCACGTGGAAGGGCAGGGCGGAGAGGGTGCCCTCGTTGATGACCTCGGTCACCACCTGGAAGGTGGCGCCGGGGGCCTTGATGTGGCCGGAGTAGGTGCAGTCCTTGCAGGCGAGATCCGGCTTGGGGTCGGGGGTCGAGACCACGTCCAGGAGCTCGTCCGCCACGAGCACGTTGTCCCCCTCCCCGACCTCCCCCTGCTCGTCCAGGTCGTCGGCGATCACCCCCAGGAAGTAGGAGCCGTCGGAGAGCCCTCCGGGAAGGGCCACGTCCTTGGCGGCACCGCTCGAGCCCCCGGGACCGAGGGCGGTCACCATGCGCGAGGTGATCAAGACGTCGGAGGGTGTCACCACCGAGTTGGTGGAGAGGTACACGCCGACGCGAAAGGCCCCCGCCGCGGCGGTGCCCACGTTCTCCACCGACTCGCTCACGTGCAGGAGGTCCCCCTCGTCGACATTGACCACCGTCGGCGAGAAGTCGATCGTCTTGGGGCGCAGGTTCGGTAGGGGCGGCACCGAGACCACCAGGGTGGTGGACGCCACCAGGTCGTTGTTGGACTCGTTCCCCTCCGGGACCAGCTCGTTGTCGTCGGCGACGACGCCGACCCAGTAGACCGCCGCGGAGGTGTCGGGTGGGATCTCCAGGGGCTGGTCGACCACCGCGCTCGTGCCTCCCGGGTCGAGGCCGCCCACGCTGCGGAAGCCGAGCAGGACGTCCGAGGCGTCGATCACCGAGTCGGCGGAGAGGTACACCCCCACCTGGAAGCTGGCCGCGGAGGCCAGCCCCTGGTTCAACACTCCCTCGCTGAGCTGGATCTCGGTCCCGGCGTCCACCGCGGTGGGGTGGAAGTTGACGTGGGTGGGCACCAGGTCGGGCAGCGGGGGCGAGCCCACGTTCAGGGTGGTGGACGCCACGGCGGCGTTGTTCCCCTCGTCGGACTCGTGCACCACCTCGCCGCTGTCGGCGATCGCTCCCACGTAGTAGAAGCCGGCGGGGGTCGAGACGGGGATCGTGACCGACCCGTCGATCAGGTCGGAGCCACCGGGGTCCAGGCTCGAGACGACCCTCACGGCGAGCAGGCTGTCCGCCGTCGTCACCGTCGAGTCGCTGGAGAGGTAGAGGGCGACCTGGAAGCCGGTCGCCGGAGCGTCGCCCAGGTTGTCGACCCGGTCCTGCACCTGGATCTGATCCCCCGCCTCCACCACCAGCGGCGCGAAGCTCACCGAGCCCACCGCCAGGTCGGCCAGATCGGGGGTCTCCACGGCCAGGGTGTCCCCCGCCACGGTGACGTTGTTCCCCTCGTCCGGCTCGCCGATCTCGTCGGCGTCGTCGGCGATGGCGCCCAGCCAGTAGGTGCCGGCGGCGGTCCCGTGGGGGATCGTGAGCTCGCCGCCTCCGATCGACTGGTCCCCCGGATCCAGGCTGGCGACGGTGCGGAAGCCGAGCAGGAGGTCGGAGGTGGTGACGGTGTCGTCCTGTGAGAGGTACACGCCGACCCGGAAGGCGGGCGCCGTCTCGGTGCCGGTGTTGCGCACGACGTCCGTGGCCAGGATCGTGGAGCCCGCGTTCACGTTGAGCGGGTCGAAGGCCAGGCTGACGACGGTCAGGTCCGCGTCGAAGGCGGGGGGAGCGGTGCCGCTCCCGGAACCCGATCCACCCCCCTCCTGCACGCAGCCGGAGAGGGCGATCGCGGCGGCGCTGGCCGCGAGGAGTCCGCGCGGGGAACTGATCATCGGGATCCTCCGTGGGGGGAGGACCTCTGTGCCCCCCGCGCCATCTCCGAGGCTCGCCCACTACGGCGGGGGAAGAAAGCGGCCGAAAAGCGGCGGTCGTCCCGGTCGTCGCGGCAGGCTGGGTCCATGTCCCCCACCCTGCTCCTGGTCCCCACCCCCTTCGAGAGGGAGCGGCTGGTGGCCCTCGGTGGCTTCGCGGGGGCGCAGGGCGAGGTCCACCTGGCGGGCTTCGGTCCCATCGCCGCGGCGGCGCGCACCGCGGGGCTCCTGGCCCGGCTGGAGCCGGAGCGCGTCCTGCTCCTGGGCCTGGCGGGCACCCTCGACCCCGAGCGCCTGCCCGTCGCGACGGCGAGCGCTTTCGGCGAGGTGCTCCTCGACGGGGTCGGCGCGGGGGAGGGGGTCGAGCGCCTCGGCCCCGCCGCCATGGGCCTGCCCCAATGGCCGGGCGGAGAGGGAACGGAGCTCGAGGCGGTGGCGGAGCGCCTCTCCCTGGCCGGGGAGGGCCCCACCCTGCTCACCGTCTGCGCCGCCTCCGCCGGCGCCCCCCAGGCGGAGGAGCGACGCCGCCGCTTCCCCGGCGCCGTGGCGGAGGAGATGGAGGGCTTCGGCGTGGCGCTGGCCTGCGCCCTGGCGCGCGTCCCCCTGAGCGTGGTGCGCGGGATCTCCAACGTCGCCGGCGACCGCGACCGCGCTCGCTGGCACGTCGACGAGGCGCTGGTCGCCGCCCGGCGGCGGGCCCTCGAGGTGCTGGAGGAGGAGGCATGAGTTCCCCCCTGCGCCTGGGAATCTCCACCTGCCCCAACGACACCTTCACCTTCCACGCGCTCCTCACGCAGGCGGTGGACCGCCGCGGCCTGCAGCTCGAGATCGAGCTGGCGGACATCGAGGAGCTGAACGGCCGCCTCCTGGCCGCGGAGCTGGACGTGGTCAAGGCGAGCTTCGCCGCGGCCCTGGCCGCCGACGACGGCTGGGGGGTCCTGCCGGTGGGCTCCGCCCTGGGGTTCGGCAACGGCCCCCTGCTCTTGGCGGGCCCTGCCGCGGAAGCAGCGGCACCGAGCGCCCACTCGCGCGTCCTCTGCCCCGGGGAACACACCACCGCCACCCTGCTCTACCGCCTCTTCCACCGCTGCGCCGCCGAGCCGGAGCAGGTGCTCTTCTCCCGCATCCTGCCGGAGCTCGCCGCCGGTCGGGCGGAATTCGGCGTCTGCATCCACGAGGGCCGCTTCACCTACGAAGGGCACGGCCTGAAGAAGGTGGAAGACCTCGGCGAGCGCTGGGAGCGGGAGACGGGCGCACCCCTGCCGCTGGGCGGCCTGCTCGCCAGGAAGGAGCTGGATCCCCAGCTCCTGCGGCGCCTTTCGGCTTCGATCGCCGACTCGCTCGGCCACGCCCTGGCGCACCCCGAAGAGGCCCTCTCGACAATGCGGCGCTACGCGCAGGAGGCGAGCGACGAGGTGCTCGCGGCCCACGTGGAGCTCTACGTGAACGCCTTCACCCGCGACCTGGGCGTCTCCGGTCGGCGCGCCCTGGCGCTGCTCGCCCGTCGCGCGGCGGAGGCGGGGCTCGTCCCGGAGGGCGCAGCCCCCCTGGACGTGGTCGGCGCGCGCCGCCTCTTCCACGTCGTGCCGGCCCCGGCGTGGCGCGCCTTCGCGGGGGAGGTCTGGGAGAGCGACTCCCTGTCCCGGGAGGGCTTCCTGCACCTCTCCTACGCCGATCAACTCGCGGACACCCTCGCGGCCCACTTCCCGGGAGATGGCGAGGTGATCCTGCTCGAGGTCGACCCCGAGCTCTTGGGGGACGCCCTGGTCCTGGAGCCCTCCCGGGGGGGCGCCCTCTTCCCCCACCTCTACGGTCCGCTGCCCCGGGCGGCGATCCTGCGCGAGGTGCCCGGAACGGAGTCGCACACCGTCTGAACACTAGCGCGCCCGCCCGGCGAGTGCCGGGCAGGCGCGCTAGTGTTCAGAAGGTGTGCGGCACCGTCTTCCCGGTCCCGCATTCCCGGGGGTCGCTCAGGGCATGCCCTTGCGGCCTCCGGAGTCCCGGAGCTCCAGCATCTCCTTGCGGATGTCCTGGGCCAGTGCCTTGATCTCCTGCATCGCCTTGCGCACGCGCGAGGTCGCTGCCTTGTTGCCGTCCTCGGCCTTTTCCACGTCGGCCCGGGTCGCTTCGACCTTGGCGACGAGATCATCGAAGTAGGTGCTCATCCGTTCTCGATCGGTTGGGTTTGCGGGGTGGTGGTGGGGTGGTGTGTGGCGGGCTGGGAGGGGCTTCCCAACGTCCGATGGGCCCTCCCGAGGCCGCTGGAGGTGCCTCGACACCCCGCTACAAGCCACATTCCAGAGCCGGGATCAAGCTCCAACCCCCCCTCTCGGGGCCGCGGAGGGGGGTGACCCATGGCTCCGGGGGCGCACCCGAAGGGGCCGGAACTCCATAAATCTAGATTTGGAAAGGACTTATGGAAACTCCCCCGATCGCGAAGGGCCCAGGGGGAGGAGTGGCGGGAGTGCATGGGAATCGAACCCACCGGCCCCGCTGTTCACGAAGCCCAACCGGCTTTGAAGGCCGGGCGGCACACCAGCACCGATCCACTCCCGCAGGGGGAGAGGCCTTTATAGCGCCTGCCCGGCCCCTGACAACGGCCTCCTGCGCTAACCCCGGGTCAGGGGCAGCAGGAGACCCGGGAAGCCGTGGGCGAGCCCCTCGGGGATCCCCCCGGCCCAGCGTCGGATGCGCAGCTCCTCCCCGACGCGCCCTTCGATGCCCGCGGAGAAGGGGATGCCGCCGGCTTGCAGATCGAAGTCGGCGGGCAGCCGCAGGGCGAGGCCCCCTCCACCACGCACCAGCGCACCGTCCAGGTGCACCACCACGTGGGGGTCCTCCAGGCCTCCGGGGTTCTCGATCCCGACCACCAACTCCTCTCCCCGTCGCCGCAGGCTCAGGGAGGCGGGCGGATCGGCGGGGCGCTCGGTCAAGAGGGGCAGTCGCCGAGCGATCGGATCGGCGCTCACGACGCGCCGGCGGTGCAGGGGCGCATCGAGGAGGAGCTGCCCCCCCGGTCGGATCACGCCCGCCTCCCCCACCCCCTCCAGCGCACCCCGCCAGGTGTAGAGGCAGGCGAAGAGGGGGTCCCCGCCGGGCACGCGGGAGCCACCGGTGAGGCGGAAGCGCACGCTGCGGGACTCGGCGGGCTCCAGATCGAAGGCGGCGGGCACCCCTTCGACCTCGAAGGCGCCGCTGGGAAAGAAGAGGCCGCAACGCACCTCCGCGGGGACGGGGAAGGGGTTGCGGACGCGGGCGGCGCTATCCCAGGAGCCGTACCACTCCCCGCGCCGGGCCACCTCTCCGTCGAGCCTCTCCGGCTCGACGTAGAGCTCCTCCACCTCGAGGGGGTAGGACTCCCGTTCTTCCGCGGTGAGCGCCACCAGGGCGCGGGTGGCCAGGGCGCGGTAGGGCTCGTCGGTGTTGAAGCCCACGAGCGGCGTGCGACAGGCCTCGAGCAGGTCCTCCGGCTCGTCGATCGACCACCCCCAGCGCTCGCAGGAACCCCAGTCCTCCCGCCCCGCCTCGGTACGCCACCCCCGCGGCCCGACCCCGTAGGCGGCGATCCGCTCGTCGCGCACGAAGCGCCGGTCCTCCTCGCTGGCGGCACGCGCGAGCAGCATGGCGTCGAGACCCGCGTCGCGCGCCTCGAGCACGACCTCCCGCAGGAAGGAGGCCACGTGCAGGGTGATCCCCGGCTCGAGGGAGGTGAGCGCGCGCGCCAGGGATTGCACCAGCCCCGCCTCCTTCAATTCGATCATGTGGTGCGGTCGCGGCGCGCCGGGGTGCCCGGCGATTTCGAGCGCCTCCTCGAGGACCGGCAGGGGCTCCCCGGTGAAGCGCCGCGCGAACCAGGATCCGGCGTCGAGTCGGAAGAGCTCGGGCAGGGTGTGCTCGCGGACGAGTCCCCGACCGTCGGTGGTGCGCCCCAGGACCGCGTCGTGGATCAGGACCGCCTCCCCGCTGGCGCAGCGCCGCACGTCGTACTCGAAGCCGTCGAGGCCCAGGTCCACCGCGCGGCGCAGGCCGGAGAGGGTGTTCTCCGGCGCCTCCCGCGGAGCTCCCCGGTGCCCCAGGATCCAGGGGGGCCCGGAGATCTCCTCTCCGTGCACCCCGGCGCCGGCGAGCCCTTCGTAGAGGTTCACCGGGCCAGCCGGAGCGCGGGGGGAGGGACCATCAGACCAGCTCGACGAGGTGGTCGCCGCGCTCGCCGACCTCGCCCACGGCGTGGACGGGCACGTCGCGGGTGGCGAGCTCCTCCTCCAACCGCCCGGCGTCCGCCGCGGCGATGAAGATCAAGAGCCCCCCCGAGGTCTCCGCGTCGAAGCAGATGTCGACCCGGGCCGCGTCGGCTCCGGCGGCGACGCGCACCTGGTCGCCGAGGGCCTGGCGGCTGCGCTGGGAGCTGCCCGACACCACGCCGGCGCGGGCCAGTTCGTGGGCGCCCGGGAAGAGGGGCAGGCTCTCCACCTCCAGGCGCAGGCACACTCCCGAGGAGGCGGCCACGTTGCGACCGTGGCCGACCACCCCGAACCCGGTCACGTCGGTACAGGCGTGGGCTCCGGCGGCGTTCATCGCCTCCGCCGCGGAGGCGTTCAGGGTGGCCATCACCCGGGCGCCCGCCAGCACCGTCTCGGGATCCGCCTTGCGCGTCTTGCAGCCGGTGGTGACGGAGCCCATCCCCAGGGGCTTCGTCAGGTACACGCGGTCCCCGACCCTGGCGCCGCTGTTGTCGCGGATCGACTCCCGGTCGACCACTCCGGTGACCGCGTAGCCGAAGAGGGGCTCGTTGTGCTGCACGGTGTGCCCGCCGGCGATGACCGCGCCCGCTTCCCGCACCTTGTCGCTCCCACCGCGCAGGATCTCCCGCGCCCAGAGGGGATCGAACTCCACCGGGAAGCCAGCCAGGTTCAGGACCGAGATCGGCCGACCGCCCATGGCGTAGACGTCCGACATCGAGTTGGCGGCCGCCACGGCGCCGTAGAGGTAGGGATCGTCGATCACCGGCGGGAAGAAGTCGACGGTCTGCACCAGGGCGACCCCCGGCCCGGGCACGCCGTCGCTCTCCCCGAGCAGGACGACGCCCGCGTCGTCCAGGGTCTCGGGTCCCACGAGGAGGCGGCCGTTGCTCCCGCTCACCCCCTCCGAGTCGATTCCGCCGTCGCGCAAGACCTGCGCGAGCTGCCCCAGGGGCATCTTGGCCGCTCACCCGGCGCAGGCTGCGTAGTCGACGAGACGCTTTTCGGGTTCGCTGTTCATGGGGTGCGCTCCAGAGGGCGCGGTAGTCTGGTGTCTCGCCGCCGCCAGTGCTACCGGGAAACCGCCGCGAATACCGCCAAGAGCCCCTCCCGGTCCCCCTCCAGCAGGGTGCGCGGATCGAGCAGGAGGATGTCCCCCTGGATGCGCCCGAAGACCGGCGGGTCGGCGGCGCGCAGCCGGTCCGCGAGGCGCTGGGGGGAGAGACGGCTCGAGGTGACCGCGACGACGTACGTCTCCAGGTACTCCCCCGGCGCCGAGCCGCTCCCCGGCTCCGATTGGTCGGGGCGGGCCTCGGCGACGAGCCCTTCGATGGCGTCCAGCTCGGCGGCGAGGGCCAGGGCCGCCTCCCGCATCTCGTCCGCCGGAGCGAGCAGCATGCGCCGGGTGGGGATCTCGTCCCCGCGGCCGGCGAGCAGCAGCTCGAGGGTCCTCTCGAGCCCGGCCAGCGCCACCTTGTCGAGTCTGAGTGCCCGGTAGAGGGGGTTCCTGCGCATCGCCTCCACCCGCTCCGGGGTGCCCACGACGAATCCCGCCTGCGGAGCCCCCACCAGCTTGTCTCCCGAGAAGGTCACGATCTCGATCCCCCCCTCCACCGCGTCCCGCACCCGTGTCTCCCCCCCGAGGACGTCGAGGGGACGGGTCCCCTCCACCTCGATCAGGCCGGAGCCCAGATCGAAGGCGGTGGGGATGTCGTGCTCCCTGCCCAGGGCGGCGAGCTCCGCCACGCCGACCTCTTCGGTGAAGCCCACCAGGGCGAAGTTGGAGGTGTGGACCTTCATCAGCAGGCCGGTGTCGCCTCCGATGGCGCGCCGGTAGTCCTCCGCCCGCGTGCGGTTGGTGGAGCCCACCTCCACCAGCTTCACCCCCGCGGCGCGCATCACGTCCGGCACGCGGAAGGAGCCGCCGATCTCCACCAGCTCGCCGCGGGAGACGATCGCCTCGCGGCCGGCGGCGAAGGTGTGCATGGCGAGGAAGGCCGCGCCCGCGTTGTTGTTGACGGCGATGGCGGCGGGGCTGCCCACCAGCCGGCGCAGGAGCTCGCTCAAGCGCTCGTCGCGCTGGTTGCGTTCGCCGCTGAAGCGATCGACCTCGAGCACGCAGTAGCCGCGCGCCGCGGCCGCCATCGCCGCGGCCACCTCGGGGTGCACCGGCGCGCGTCCCAGGCCGGTGTGCAGCACCACGCCGGTGGCGTTCACGGCGCGCGTCACGCCGCGACCGCGCTCCTCGCGCACGCGGCGCTGGATCTCCTCGTTGAGCTCCCCCGCCTCGAGCCGGGCCGCCAGCTGGGATGCGTCGAGCTCGCCGGACCGGATCAGGGAGCGCCAGTCCTCGATGATCGAGGCGACGAAGCTCGCCAGGAGCTCGTACCCGACCTCCCTTGCACAGGCCGCCACGGCGGGATCGCGCAAGGTCTCGTCGACGGAGGGGAGCAGGCGGTAGGGACTGGCCTCAGGAGCGTCGCGGGACATCCCTTCACGATAGCCGGTCACGAATCGCCGCGCACTCCCACCCGCCAACCGAAGAGCAGGCTCCCCCGACCCCAGACGGTGAGTCCCGCCCGCCGCAGCTGAGGCCGGCAGTGCGCGTCGAGCGCGGCCGAGTGCACCTCCATGGCCAGCGCACGTACCGCGGTCAACACCTGAGCGGCTCCCACCAGGACTGCTCGCTCGTGCCCTTCCACGTCGATCTTGAGGGCATCCGGAGGCGGGTGGTCAGCGGCGAAGGAGTCCAAGGTCAGGGCGTCGACGATCGCCACCGTGGGCGCTGTCTCACCCCGAAGTTCAGGACGGACGACCCCCATGCTCGACGATGGGGGCAGATCGAGCGGGAGCTTCCCAGGAGCGTCGCTGACCGCCGCCTGAACCGCCGTCACGCGTTCGGTGAGCCCGTTGAGCTCGATGTTGCGTTGCAGGGCCTCGAAGGTCTCTGAGCGCGGCTCGAAGCACCAGGCGCTCAGCACGGGATTGCTCCTGCAGCGGCTCAAGGCGAAGTAGCCGCAGTTCGCGCCGACGTCGTAGAGGGTGCGAACGCCGTCCTCGACCGCGGTGCTCAAGTCGCGGTAGACGTCATGGGCGGCGATCTCGACGAGGAACTTCAGTCCATTGGGGCGCCCCACGCGCCCATGGACAGTCACCGCGCGAAAGGGCAGGACGACCGCATCCAAGGGACGCCACCCGGTGAGGCGTGCCACCCCCGAGGCGAGGGCGAAGGTCGCCAGGCGATGCCAGGCGCTCGGGGGCATCGACCGCAGCAGGCACCAGGTCAAGCGCGCGTTGCGGCGCAGCGTCGCGGCGGCGGCGCGCAGCCGGCCGGTCACCCTGGGCGAGTGGTTCAATCCCAGGGCTCCGCCAGCACCCGATCGAGCGGTTGGGGCGCGTAGTCGAGGACCCGGCGCGCCTTGGTCGAGTCCGCGTAGGTGTACCAACCCCAGAGGCGAAAGAGCTCGGGCGCCCACGGGGGTCGGCTCAGGCGCAGCGCATCGAGTCCGCCGGCGCCGAGTGCCAGGAGACGACCCAAGTGGGCAGGCCATGTGCCTTGGGGAGGCCTGCTGCCGAAGCTCCGGGCGGCCCGGGTGCACAGCTCCAGCCAACTCACGTTCACGCCCCCCAGGAGGTAGCGCTCTCCGACGGTGCCGCGCTCGAGCGCACCCACGCAGCCCCGAGCCACGTCCGCCACATGGGCCACGCTGCTGCCCCCCGGGTGCAACCGCCGCAGTCGACCCGCCCTCGCTGCGGCGACCATTCCACCGCTGGGGCGGCCGTCCGCCCGGGGGCCGATCATCGCGGCCGGATTGACGACCAGCACCTGGACCCCCGAGCGTGCCGCGGCGCACGCGCGCTCCTCCGCCTCGCGCTTGGACGCGACGTACATCGCCCTCACGGCACGACGTCCCAACCACGGTTCCTCCTCGGTCAGGGGACGACGGTCGCGGCGCATGCCGACCGCGACCACCGATGAGACGTGCACCATCCGTAGCCCACGGCGATCGGCGACGCGCAGCATCGCCGCGGTGCCCTCCACGTTGGTCCTCCACTGGAGCTCGTCCTGGCGGGACCAGTAGCCCATGCAGGCGGCACAGTGGATGGCGGCGTCCACACCACGCGCAGCGGCGTGCAGGGAGTGCTCGTCGAGCAGATCGCCACGTCGCACGTCCACCTCGGGGACGTCGAAGGTCCCAGGGCAGGGTTCGGAGCGCAGCAGCGCCCGCACTCGGTGCCCCACACGCACGAGTTCGCTGACCACGTGTCCGCCAAGGTAGCCACTGCCGCCGGTGACGAGGACCTCCATGGGTACACGGGATACCCGATGGCCGGGCGGCGCGCGGGAAAAAAAAGAACACTCGGGAAGTCCGCAGCAGGATCCCAGGGCGTGGGATCTAGAGGACCATGGGCTTGCGGAGCTACCTGCGTGGAACGATCCTGCTCAGCAGTGCAGTCAAGCACGCTCGTAGTGTGCGCCTGCGCCGCACGCACCCCTACGGCATCGTGCCCGAGCGACCCAGCCGGGTGATCGTCGAGCCGACCAACGCCTGCAACCTGAAGTGCACCTTCTGCGGCAACCGCAACATGTCCAGGCCTTGGTCTTGGCTGTCGATGGAGCTCTACCAGCGTCTCCTCGATGAGATGGTGGAGCTGGGAGTCCCGCGCATCACCCTGCACACCGTGGGCGAGCCGACGCTGCACAGGGAGCTGCCGCGCATGGTGCGTCTCGCCAAGGCGGCGGGCCTGACGGTCACCTTGTCCACGAACGGCACGACTCTCGACGAGGAGCTCACGACCGAGCTGGTGCTCGCCGGGCCCGACATACTCAACATCTCGGTCGACGCGGTGGATCCAGAACGACTGATCCGTCTCCGCGAAGGGCTGGATCCCCAAGCCCTCTTCGCGGGCATCGCCCGCTTGAGGCACACCCGCGATGCCATCGGGCCCATCTGCGAGTCACCGTGGGGGGAGGTGCGCCTGCCGTCGCTGGTCGCCACCTGCGTTTCTACCCGCGAGTGGTCGCGCGCCGAGGAGAAGGCCTACTTCGTGCGCCTGTCGCCCTTCGTGGACGACTTCTACTTCCATTGGATCAACTCACACGCAGGCTACGTGAGCGACGACCGACACCTCCGCCCGAGCTTCCTGCCTCGCAGGTTGCAGGACTGGATCCACTCCAAGGTGCGCTACTCGTGCCCCTACCCGTGGGATGCCCTGTTCCTGCTGGCTGATGGCACGGTGAGCATCTGTCGTTGGGATTTCGACGCGCGCATGGGGATCGGCCGTTTCGGACCAAGGACCTTGAAGGAACTGTGGGTCGGGCAGGAGATGATGGAGCTGCGAAAGGCCCACATGGACTTCGACTTCCGCCGGTGGTCGATGTGCCAGTCGTGCGACGGCACTTTCTACGAGAACCGGCACGAACACTACCGGCGCACACAGCGCATCAAGAGCCGCAACGGCTTCGTCGCGGCGCGTGACATGTGGCTGACCCCGAACCCGATGAAGGACCGGCAGCAACGGGGGAGTGGCACGGTGAGGGTAACTTAGGGGCCTTGGCCCCCCGAACCTGGCTTCTCGAGCTAACCTCTCTGGCAATGGCCCCGGGGTCTCCACGGCGTCAGCCGTGGAACCAGAAGCACCCTGCGTCGCGGAGCGACGCTAGCGGGGCAAAGCCCCGCTAGTGACGTGCCGGAGCTCCCCGAGATCGACGCCTATCTCTGCGCCCTCGAGTCGCGCCTGGACGGAGAAGTGCTGGAGGCAGTGCGGCTGGCGAGTCCCTTCCTCCTGCGCAGCGTCGATCCCCCCGTCGAGTCGGCGCGCGGGCGCCGCGTCACGGGCTGCGAGCGACTCGGCAAGCGGCTGGTGCTCGCTCTCGAGGAGGAGCTCTTCCTCGTCCTGCACCTGATGGTCTCCGGGCGCCTGCGCTGGCGAGAGCGGGGGGCAGAGCTCGCGGGCAAGGCGGCGCTCGCGGCCTTCGACTTCCCGGGGGGGAGCCTGGTCGTGACCGAAGCGGGGTCCAGGAAGCGTGCCTCCCTCTTCCTGGTGGCGGGACGCGCGGCCCTGGCGGACCACGATCCGGGTGGGATCGAGCCCCTGGAGTGCGACGGCAGCGCGTGGCGCGGGGCGCTGACGGCCAAGCGCCGCACCCTGAAGCGCGCCCTGACCGATCCGCGAGCGGTGGCGGGGATCGGCAACGCCTGGTCCGACGAGATCCTCTTCGCGGCGCGCCTCTCCCCCTTCAAGCACACCACCACCCTCTCCGACGAGGAGCACGCGCGCCTCTACGAGGCGACCCGCGCCGTCCTCGGCGCTGCCCGCGAGAAGAGCCTCGCCGAGGCGCGCCAGGCCTTCCCGCCGAGCACCGATCCGCGCCGCAGGGAGATGGCGGTCCACGGTCGCTACGGGGAGCCCTGCCCCGTCTGCGGCGCCCCGGTGCAGCGCATCGTCTTCGCGACCAAGCACGAGGCAAACTACTGCGCCGGCTGCCAGACGGGGGGGAGGATCCTGGCGGATCGCGCCCTCTCCAGGCTGCTCAGGGACGACTGGCCGCGGACCCTGGAGGAGCTGGAGTGAGCCGCGGGCCAGGACCCGCCGCGTGGTAGGCTCCCGCTCCCCGAGGCCATGTCCACAGCGCGCACCACCACCCGCCCCACCTGGACCCTGCACGCGTCCAGCCGCGCAGCCGCCGGCGCCCTCTCCCGCGAGCTCGACCTCCCTCCGCTGGTCGCCACCCTGCTCGCCAACCGCGGGCTGACCGCGGCGGATGCGGCGCGCGAGCACCTCGCCCCGGAGCTGAGCCGGCTGCACGACCCCGCCCGCTTGCCGGGGATGGAGGCGGCGCTCGAGCGCCTCTTGGCCGCCCTCGCCGCCGGGGAGACGATCCTGGTCCACGGCGACTACGACGTGGACGGGATCTCCGGCAGCGCGCTCCTGGTGCGCATGCTGCGCCACATCGGGGCGCGGGTCGCGTGGCACCTGCCCAACCGCTTCACCGACGGCTACTCCTTCGGCGACCACTCGGTGGCGCGCGCCCTGGAAGTGGGCGCGACCCTGCTCGTGAGCGTCGACAACGGGACCTCGTCGGTGAAGACTATCGCCGAGCTGGCGGCGCTCTCGATCGACACCGTCGTCACCGACCACCACGAGCCCACCCCGGGCGAGCTCCCCGCCGCGACCGCCATCGTGAACCCCAAGCTGGCGGAGAGCGACTACCCCTTCCGCGACCTGTGTGGGGCCGCGGTGGCCTTCAAGCTGGCCTGGGGATTGGCCCAGGCGGTCTCGGAGGGGGAGCGCACCCGGGCCGACCTGCGCGAGCTGCTCGTCGACCTGATGGGTTACGTCGCCATCGCCACCATCTGCGACGTGGTGCCGCTGGTCGACGAGAACCGCATCCTGGCGCGCTTCGGCCTGAAGGCCCTGGAGGCCACTCGCCAGCCGGGCCTGGTGGCGCTGCTCCAGACCTGCAATCTCGCGGGCAGGGCGCTCAGAGGAGAGGACCTGGGGTTCCAGGTGGGGCCGCGCATCAACGCCGCCGGCCGCCTGGGCAGCGCTGAGCGGGCGATGGAGGTCCTGCTCGCGGACGATCCGGACCACGCGCACTCCCTGGCGCGGGAGTTGGACGGGCTGAACCTGGAGCGCAAACGGATCGAACGCGAGCTCTTCGACCAGGCCCTGGTGGAGGCGCAGCGCTTCGCCGATCCGGAGCGCTACCCGGTGACCGTGGTCGCCGGACAGGGGTGGCACCAGGGGGTGGTGGGGATCGTCGCCGCTCGGCTGGTCGAGGCCCTCGGGCGGCCGGCGATCGTGATCGGACTGGACGGGAAGAGCGGCCGGGGCTCCGCGCGCTCCCTGCCCGGTCTCTCGATCCTGGAGCTGATGCACGCCGGGGCGGGAGAGATGACGCGCTACGGCGGCCACGCCCAGGCCGCCGGATGCGAGCTGGACGCCGACGCAGTCGACGGGCTGCGCGAGGCGGTGGGCGAGCGCGCCCGCCAGTTGGCCCCCGAGGGGACCGCGGCGCCGCCCCTCGAGATCGACGCGGAGCTGCCCCTCGCGTCGATGACCGAAGAGCTGATGGCCCAGATCGATCGCCTCGAGCCCTTCGGCGAGTGCAACGGCCGGCCGATCCTCGTCTCCTACGACACGCGCCTGGCGGAGCCGCCGCGGGTGATCGGGGCGGACGGCAGCCACCTGCTGCTGCGCCTGCGCAGCGGCGACCACACCCTCAAGACCCTGGGCTTCGGCATGGCGGAACGCGCCGGCGAGCTCGCGATGGGCGCGCCGCTGCACGCCGTCTACACCCCGCGCTGGAACACCTTTCGCGGTCAGACGAGCTTGGAGCTCGTCCTCGAGGACTTCCGCGTGGGGCCGCGCCCCAGCGTGTCCTGAATCAGCGGCTCACTGCGTGAAGGTCACGCTCCAGGCGCTCGACACCGCCGACGTGGATCCGCAGGGACCGGTGGGGTCGCGATACCAGGTCTGGAAGTGCCAGGAAGCTCCCACCAGGATCTGCCCCGGCGTCTGGAAGCCCTGGCTGGTGGAGACGATGCCCGGCCCCAGGGCGAAGGACCCGCTGGCTCCGGCGTTCTGCACCGGGTAGCGGTAGAGGCTGGAGGATCCCGGGACGACGCAGCGCAGGCCGTCCCCCATGACGATCGGGGCGCCGCTGCCTCCTCCCATGAAGGTCAGGCCGAACATGTTGGCCGGCATGCCAGTGGTCGTCAGGACCAGGTCGTCGCTGCCCACGCTGGAGGAGCCCGTGCCCGTCATCAGGGCCCCCGTTCCGAGGGAGTTGGCGCAGCCCGCGTTGGCGTCGGTGTTGCCGCAGGGCGCCCCGGTGCCGCAGAAGCAGAAGGGGGTGCCGGGGGGCTCGCACTCGTCGGGGATGCCGTTCATGTTGACGTCGGCGGAGGTGCCGTTGCCGATGTCCACCGCGTCCTCGACGTTGTTGTAGTTGCAGTCGCGGAAGGGGTTGATCCCGCCGGAGTCGGCGGCGTTCAGCTCGTCGCCGTTGCCCCCGCTGCGCGACGTGGAGAGCCCCAGGGCCTCGGCGGCGATGAAGATCGCGGGGTTGCCGTTGCCGCCCTCCACCGGCGGCATGAGGATGTCCCCCTCCTCGATCGGAAGCCCCATCAGGGAATCGGGCTGACCGATCAGCGCCGATCCGCGGCGCACCGAGAAGAGCAGCATGTCGGTCCCCGACCCGGGATCGGCTCCCACCTCCCAGTCGAAGGCGGCGGTCGAGGGTTGGAAGCCAGGGGTCCCGTTCTCCGCCAGGATCAGGGCGTCCAGGTCGTCGCTGCCTGGGGGGCCGAAGCGGTCCAGGCCGAGCTGGGAAGCGTTGGCGTAGGTGACCACCGCGCCCCCGGCTGCCGCACCAGGACATCCCCCCCGAACACCCCTTGGTGGCCGGCGGAACCCGAGTTCGCCACACCTGCCCGCGGGTCGAAGAAGTCCCCGTCCAGGGAGTAGTACACGGGATCGGTGAAGAGGTCCGCCGGCTGGCCGATGTCCAGGGCGTCGACGTTGTCGCCGAGGTCGAAGGGGTTGCCCGGTAGACCGCTGCCGGGGACGTTGGGCTCGGTGATCCCGAGGCCCGGGTACGTGAAGCCGGTCGCGCTCAGCATGCCGTTGCCGTCGATGATCGGCCGGTGGTCGGGGGGCACGCCCGGAGGGACGGGACCGGGGGGCAGGTCCACGCTGGTCAGGATGTCGGCGCAGATGTCACCCACGGGACCCTCCGAGAAGATCGACGGCGGCTGGATCCCCCCCTCGCCGACGACGTACTCGTCGGTGCTGAAGAAGATGCGGTAGTCGATCTGCGCATCGGAGGGCAGGGGCTCGTCGGTGCCGTAGGAGAGGGCATCGACCTCGACTCCACAGGGCTCCCCCGGTCCGGCGCCGACGCAGTTGGCGTAGTTGACCAGCCCCAGGTACCCCCCCGTGAAGCGGATGCGCGGGGGCGCCAGGGGACCGAAGTCCGGCATCCCCGGCTCGGGGAAGAGCACGTCCGCGGCGGTGATCGGTGGGCCCGCGGTCGCGGGCGTCCCCTGCAGGACACCGTGCCAGTCCACCGAGAAGGAGATGTCCTCCACGCTCTGTGCCCGAGAGGGGCTCGCCAAGAGCAGCAAGGCCGGGAGGGCGAAAGCCGAGGCTCGCGGCGCAGTGCAGGTTCGGGCTCTCATTTTGGGATCTCCTTGGAGGGTCCTACTCCCAGTCTAGCGCGGCCCTCGCCCCCACCCCCGAGGACGGGGGCGGGGGCGCTACGGTTCCCGAACTCCCGGGGAGTCAATCCCTCATCAGGGGGTGAAGGTCACGGAGACCGCACTCGAGATGTTGGAGTTGGTGCCGCAGGGTCCCGATGGATCCCGGTACCAATCCTGGAAGTGCCAGGTGGAGCCCGCGGCGATCTGTCCGGCGGGCGGGAAGGTGGAGTTGGCGTAGCTGGTCACCCCCGGGAAGACGGTGGTCCCGGTGCCGTCGGAGAGCACCGCCGGGAAGCGGAAGAGCTGACCGGTGACGCAGCGCAGACCGTCGGCGAGGAAGACCGGCGGCATCGTGGTGGGGCCCATGAAGATCAGGTTGTAGGCGTTGGCGGGCTGGCTGGTGATCGTCAGCACCAGGTTGTCCAGGCTGACGCTGGTGCCACCACTCCCGCTCATGAGCGCCCCCGAGCCGGTCGAGTTGGCGCAACCGGCGCTGGGGTCCGTGTTGCCGCAGACCGAGACCGTGCCGCAGAAGCAGAAGGGAACGATCGAGCCCTCGCACTCGTCGGGGATGCCGTTCATGTTGCCGTCGAGGGAGGTCCCGGTGCCGATGTCGACCGCGTCCTCGACCCCGTTGCCGTTGCAGTCGAAGAGCGGCTGCTGGCTGCAGTCGAGCGCGTTCAGATCATCGCCGAACTGAACCCCCATCGAGCGCGCGGTCGCGAGACCCAGGTTCTCGGCAGCGACCATGATCCCGGGGAAGGGGGAGGCGCCGCCCACCAGGGGGGTGGTCAGGATGTCTCCCTCTTCGATCGGAATCCCGAAGATGCTGTCGGGCAGTCCGATCACGGCCGAGCCGCGGCGCACCGAGAAGAGCAGCATGTCGGTGTTCCCGCCCATCCAGTCGAAGGGGGTCAGGGAAGGCTCGAAGACGCCGGTCCCGTTCTCGAGCAGGATCAGGGCGTCGATGTCATCGATCCCCGCCATGTTGAGGCCCAGCATCCCCGCCGGGGCCCAGGGACCGGCGAAGACCCCCGGCGTCGGGGAGAGGAGCACGTCCGCCGCGGTCACGCCGTGGGCCGCCGCGGAGCCGGAGTGCGCCACCCCCGTCAGGGGATCGACGTAGGGTGCGTCGAGGGAGAAGTACACCGGCGCACCCAGGCCGTACGACCAGAGGTCCAACGCGTCGAGATCGTCCCCCGGGTGAGCGGGACCGCCGACCGGCGGGTTGGGCTCGATGATGCCGACCCCGGGGTAGGCGAACCCCGAGCCGCTCGGCAGGCCGTCCCCGTCGATGGCGCCGATGTGCGGGAAGGGGCCGACCGGGGGCAGGGGCGTGGGGGGCATGAAGAGCAGGTTGGCGAAGACGTCCGCGGAGCTGTCCCCAGGAGGGAACTCGCTGCCCACGTCGGGGATCGCCATCGGCCCCATCGACATGGCGAACTCGTCGACGGAGAACCAGAGGGACCCGGGCAGGATGCCGCCGCCGGTGAAGGGGAAGTCCGTGCCGTGGGAGAGGGCGTCCACCTCCACCCAGCAGGGCGTGCCGGGGGGGTGACCGGTGCAGCCGGGCAGCAGACCGAGGCCCCCTCCGGCGGCCGGGATGACGATCGTCGGGGGCGGGAGCGGCCCCAGGGCGGGCATGCCGCCGACGGGCGCCAGGATGTCGCCCTCCGTGATCGGGATGCCGCCGCCGGAGTCGGGCACGGCGATCGTCGGTCCGTGCCATTCGATCGAGAACTGGACCTGCCCCGTCGCGGGGGCCGCCAGGGCCAAGACGCCGCCGAAGAGGAGGGTGCGGGTGGGGAGTTGCATGGGAGTGGTCCTTGTTGCCGAGGGACGTCCCGGCGCGCGCGGCTCGAGGGCCTCGGAGCCCGCCGCGCATTGCCGGGTCTCCAGATGCGCCCGCTCCCCCCGAGCGGACAGCGGACCGGAAAAAAAACCACCCCCACGGGGACTACTCCTGGCGACCGGTCGCCAGGAAGGTCTCCCGGCGCTCCTCGTGGGGGTCCAGCTCCCGCGGCTTGCGCGCCCGCGCCGCCGGCAGCGGGTCCAGGGGCCACACCAGGGCGCCCCCTTCCCCCGCCGAGAGGACCCGCAGGTCGGCGGCGTCCACCCCCAGGGCCAGGGCGTCCACCGAGCCGCGGTGCAGGGGGAAGCGCACGAAGAGCTCCCCGTCGGCGGCGCTCCAGACGTAGACCGACCCGGGCGCCGACCGCCCGGTGCCCGCCAGGGTCGAGGCGGCGAACCAGCGCCCGCTGGGGTGGAAGGCGACCGCCGAGACCCCGCCCAGGGGACGCACCTCCGGCTGCACGGACTCCAGTCCTCCATCCACGATGCGGTAGAGGGCCAGCCGGCCGCCGAGGCGCTCGTCCCAACCGAGGAGCGCATCTCCCGCCGGGGACCAACACACTCGCCCGTGCTCGAAGGTGGCGCCGTCGATGCGGCGCGCTCCGCCGGGGACCTCGAGCAGGAAGAGCCGCGCGTCCCGCCGCATCAAGACCGCCAGGAGCGAGCCGTCGGGGCTCCACCCCAGATCGGCGATGGGGCCCTCGGGGAGCGGGATCGCACCGGGCCCCTCCCCCCCATCGGGATCCAAGAGCTCCACGCCACCGGCGACCGGCGCCAGGGCGAGGATCCCGGTCGCCGGCGCGAAGGCGGCGTGGGTCGCCGTGGCACAGGAGGTGAGCTCCCGGGGTTGCGCAGGATCGGAGAGTGCGAAGAGCAGGGGGGCCCCCTCCCCGCGCAGGACGAGCGCCGATCGACCGGTGTCGTCGAGGAGGAGCTCGCGCGGGGCCTCCACGGGAGCGGAGGGTGCGCGCGCCTCCTGCCCGGACTCCAGGTCCCACTGCCTGAGCCGCCCCTCTCCGTCGATCGCGACGGCGCGCGCCTCCTCGCCGGCGAAGCACGCCAGCGCGGGCCGATCCGCCGACAGGTCGATCTCCATCAGAGGGGTGCCGGCGTCCCCCTCGGACCGACCGTGCTCGCGCGGCGTGCGCCAGAGGGACAAGCGCCCGTCTTCGGAGAGGGTCTGTGCGCGGTCACCTGCCCCGACGAAGCGCGCCGACCGCAGCGCGCCTGAATCGCGCAGCGGGTAGGCGTAGGGCATCGCCCCCACCTTCCAGACGTAGACCCGGTAGCCCCAGCTCCAGGTCAGGATGCTCTCCCCGTCCGCGCTCCAGACCGAGCCCAGGGGCCGCAGCTGGCTCTTGCCCACCCCCAGGGGCGCCCCGTCGGCGGCGCGCCACAGGCGCACGCTGCGGTCGTGGGAGGTGGTGGCCACCCGCTCGCCGTCCGCACTCCAGACCGCGTGCACGACGGGACCCTCGTGCCCCTCGACCGGACGCCCCTCGCGGCTCGAGAGGTCCCAGAGGATGGCGCCCCCGCCGGAGGGGAGCTCTTCCCCGGACAGGGCGCTCTCGGTGGTCGTCAGCAGCCGCGTACCGTCGGGGGAGAAGCGCGCGCACAGGACGCGCTGACCCGGTCCGTGCTCGAGCGGCGCTCCGAGCGGATTCCCATCCAGGTCCCACAGGCGCGCCGTCCCGTCGTCTGCGGCGGTGACGACGGCGCTCCCGTCCCGCTTCCACTCCGCCCAGCGGAGCGGCCCTGCGTGACCGGTGAGCTCTGCCACCAGGTCGCCCCCCCGAGCGTTCCAGAGGCGCGCGACCGTGGAGCGCCCGACGTCCGGTCCCGCCAGGTGGCGCGGGGACGTGAGCAGGTGGCGTCCATCGGGGGAGAAGCGCGCCATCGACGCCTCTCCTGCGGGAGCGGCGTAGCGGTTCAGGGGGCGCGGATCGGGGAAGGACCAGCGCGAGGTGCTCTGGGCGAGCTGGGCCACGAAGGAGCGCGCGTCGGGGGAGAACTCCAGCCACAGGACGGGGTCCTCTCCCGCGGCGCCCAGCTCGCGATCGAAGAGCACCCGCCGGTTCTCGAGCTCGAGCGCGATCACCCTCCCCGACTGGGTCCCCACCAGGGCCACCCGACCGCTGGGGTGCAGCGCTAGGGCGCGCAGGGGATCGCCGGGGAAGCGCTGCAGGAGCAGCTCCCGCCCGCTCGCCACCTCCCACACCCCGAGCCCGCCGTCGAAGGGCTCCTCCTCCCCCGCCAGACGGAAGACCCCCACCGCCCGGCCGTCACCGGTGACCTCCAGATCGAAGCACCAGTAGGCGTCGGCGGCGTCGAAGATGCGCTCCAGCCGGCAGGAGAAGAGGGGCGCGTAGAGCGCCGAGCGACCCTGGTGGTCGGGGAGCAGCTCGGCGCCGCGGATCCCGAGCGCCAGCGCGACCGAGGGGTTCTCCTGCGCCAGCTCGACGGCGCGCGCCGCGAACTGCCGGCCGTGGGCGCGGTCCAGGTTGCGGCCGGCGTCCTCCAGCGCGTCGCGCACGCGGCCGAGCAGGACCAGCGCCACCACCAGGCCCAGCGCCAGGGCGGCGAAGGTCCCGGAGAGCCCGGCGGCCAGCCCCGGCTGCCTGCGCGCCCAACGGGCCAGGCGCAGACCCACCCCCGCGGGTCGCGCGCGCACCGGCTCGTACTCGCGGATGCGCCGCAGGTCCTCGGCCAGCTCGAGGGCGGTCGCGTAGCGCCGCTCCCGGTTCTTGTCCAGGGCGGTGCCGAGCACCACGCGCACGTCGAGGGTCAGGGCGCGGTTGCGCTCGCGCGGATCGGGGACGGGGGCGAAGAGGATCGCCTGCTCCAGCTCGTAGCGGCTCTCTGCGGAGAAGGGACGCGCGCCGCAGAGGGCCTCGTACAGGCTCGCCCCCAGGGAGTAGACGTCGGTGCGCCGGTCGAGCTCGTCGCTCGCCCCCCTGAGCTGCTCGCTGGACATGTAGGCGGGCGTGCCGAAGACCTCGCCGGCGCGTGTCAGGGCCTCCTCGTCCGCGGAAGCGTCGCGGGCCAGCCCGAAGTCGAGCAGGATCGGCTCCCCCTCAGGCGTGAGGAAGAGGTTGGCGGGCTTGATGTCGCGGTGCACCAGGCCCGCTTCGTGGGCGGCGTGCAGGGCGCGGGCGGCGCGCTCGAAGTAGTGCAGCACGCGGGCCAGCTCGGTGCGGTCCCGGGGGGGTGCCGGCAGGGGCTCGCGCCGCCCGCCCGCCAGGTGGGAGGCGAGGTCGCAACCGGGGAGCAGGGGCATCGCCAGGTACGGGGGGTCCCCGTCGATCTCCGCGTCCAGGACGGGACAGATCCCGGGGTGCGCCAGGCGGGCGACCGACTCCGCCTCGCGCCGGAAGCGGGTGCGACGCTCTTCGCCGACGAAGGCGCCCGAGAGCAGCTTGAGCGCCACCTGGCGCTCGATGCGCGTGTCCTCGGCGCACCACACGCTCCCCTGCCCTCCGGAGCCGAGCTCGCGCAAGAGGCGGTAGGGACCCACCCGCGCCACGCCCTCCCCGACCTCCGCGACCTCCGCCGCGCCGGTGGACTCCCCACGCAGGCGCAAGTACTCCGCGGCGATCGCCTCTTCGTGGCCGGGGAAGCGCGCCAGGTAGGCGGTCAGTCCCAGGTCGCGACCCCGCTCCAGGTCCTCGCGGTAGTCCGCGAGGAAGTCGAAGACGGCGGCGGCGGCGGGATCGTCGGAGCGCATCGTGGTCGATTCTAGAGGGGCAAGTGGCCCGATCGGGTGCGCGGTTAGAATCGTCGTGTGCCCTGCCCTCCCGACTCCACTCGCCATTGGCTCGACGCGGCACGCGCCGGGGACGAGGAGGGTTTCGCGCGGCTCTTCGAGCACCTCGCTCCCGCGCTGCACGCCTGGGCGGAGCTGCGCATCCACCCGCCCCAGCGCCCCTGGGTCGAGCCGAGCGACGTGGTCCAGGAGGTGTGGCTCAGGGCCTGGCGCGCCCTGCCGCGCTTCGAGCCCGACGCGGTGCCCTTCCGCCCCTGGCTCTTCCGCATCGCCAAGAACGTGCTCCTGGAGGCGGGGCGTCAGGTGGCCCGCGCCCGCTCCGGGTCGGGGATGGGTCCGACGACGCGGCTCTTCGCCCTCGAGAACCTGCCCGACACCGCCACCGCGATCAGTCGCCGGCTGGTGCGCGACGAGGGGCTGGCCGCCTTCGCCGAGCGGGTGCGCGAGCTCGAGGACGCGGAGCGCAAGTTGGTCGTGCACTGCGGGCTCGAGGGCCTGACCCACCGGGAGGTCGCCACGCGGCTCGGACTCTCCACCGAGGCGGTCACCAAGCGCTGGCAGCGCCTGCGGGCGCGTCTCGAGGCCTCCGGGTTGCCGCAGCGCCTGAACCTGGAGGGGGCCGCCTGAGAGCGGCAGGTGGTGTACCCTGGTCCTCGCCCCCGGATCCGCACCATGACCTTCACCGAGTCCGACGCTCCCCCCACTTGCGTCGGGATTCTGCTCTGGCGCCGAACGCCGCGGGGGCGGAAGGTCTTCTGCCTGGAGCGCGATCGGCAGCTGATCCTCCCCAAGGGCCTGGTGGACGACGGGGAAGAGGAGGGGCAGGGGGCGCGCAGGTTGGCGCGCGCCTTCGCCGGCGCGCGGGTCGGAGCCGGACGGCCGCGGGAGGTTCCTCCGGGGGACGAAGGCGCGGTCTCCTGGTGGGAGCTGCGTTGGAGAGGAGCGGCTGAGGAGCAGAGTCCCCTCGAGGGCTCCCGCCCCCTCTGGCTGCCCCTCGAGGAAGCGCAGCGCCGGCTCGCCCACCGGGCGGAGCGGGAGCTCGTACACGGCATGACCCCCACCCTCCTCTCGCGCTGGCGCGACGCGTGGGATCGGCCGCGCGCGGCCCGCGCGCGGCGCACCGAGTGGCTCCTGGAGGACCTGCGGCGGCGCATCGAGTCCAGGGCGCAGGGAGACGCGACGGGGGACGCGCCCAGCGGCTGGCGCGAGCGGGCGCTCTTGCTCCTGGACCGCGCGGGGGAGGCCTACGGCGCAGGGGACGGGCCCGGCTGGCGCACGGCCCTGCACGAGGCGCAGCGCTTGGACCTCTACGGACTCGACCCGCTGGAGCGGGAGGCGAAGGCGGAGGAGCTGGCCATGGCCGCGGAGCAAGAGCTCGAGGGATCCGCGCGGATGGCGGTCCTGGGGCTGCTGCGCGACGGGGCCGAGGCGAACGCCCTGGTGCGCGCCGCCGCGTTGCTCGACGCCGCGCGCGAGGAGCGCTCCGCCGCCCGCGAGGAGCGCGCCCTCCTGGGCAGCGCCCTCGCCGTCGGCCTGCTGGGTCTCTGGATCCTGGGCCAGAGCGCCTGGTTCTCGACCGACGCGGCGCTGCGCCCCGACGGCCTCTACCTGGGTGTGGCCCTCCTGGGCGCCATCGGCGGAGCGACGAGCGCCCTGCTCTCCCCGGGTCGGGGGCCGGCACTCCTGCGCCCGATCCTGGGAGGACTGGTGGCGATGCTCCTCTGGCTGGTGGTGGCCGCGGGGGTCCTGTCCCTCGGCCCCCTGTCACCCGCTGCCTGGTCGGTGGTGGCCTTCGTCGCCGGCTTCGGCGAGCGCTTCGTCACCCGCGCCGCGACCCAGTAGCCGGGTGGCGGCGAAGCCGGCGGCGAGCAGGGCCAGGCTGGCGAGCACCTGCACGAAGGTGGGGCGGTAGAGAGTGAGCTGGCCCGCGAGCTCCACCAGCTCGCTCGGCTTGCGGTCGGCCCAGGTGGCCGCGAGCTCCTCCAGCTTCTCGTCGGTCAGCTCGTCCCCGTACTTGGCGCGCACGGCCGCGTGATCCGCCCCGTCCAGGACCATGGTGAGCGCCTTGCGCGTCGGGCGGTGGGCCAGGTCGGGGTGGCGCGCCTCCTGGAAGGGCCACAGTCCGAAGACGGAGCCGCAGAGCAGCCCCAGGAGTGCCCCGTGGGAGATCGAGGGTTGACGTCGCAACAACCAGCGCAACACGTTGGAGAGCAGCCCCACCCCCAGCACCGCGCCGACCACCACGGGGACGATGATCGCGGCCGAGCCCGCCGGGTCTTCGCGCAGCGCTCCCGCGGAGAGGCTCCCGATCACGAGGTCGTACATCCCCAGGATCAACAGCACGTAGGAGCCCGAGACCCCGGGCAGGATCATGCTCGACGCCGCCGCTGCTCCCACCACGGCGAGCATCGGCACGGTGGCGGGAAGACTTGTCCCGGAGAGCCCCCAGGCCAGTGCCGCCATGGCGGCCATCCCCACGGCTCCCGCGACGAAGACCCCCGCCGACCAGGGCCGGGAGAGGCGAGCGAGCGCGGGGACGCCCCCCAGGGTGAGACCCACGAAGAGGCTGTACATCGCCCAGCGGTGGCTCGAGACCAAGGAGACCGCCACCCCGGAGAGGGAGACGATCGCCAGGACCAACCCGAACCCCAGGACCGCCAGGAAGAGGAGGCTCTCCCGGCGCAGGCGCAGGCGCGTGACGTCGGCGACCGCCCCGATGAAGCGGTCGTAGAGTCCCACCGCCAGGATCATCGTTCCGCCGCTGATCCCCGGCACCAGGTTGGCGAGCCCCATAAGGACTCCACCTAAGAGGCTGCGGTGGATCGGAGGAGGGGCGGGGGGCACGGGGGAGGACTCGCGGGTCATGGTCAGAGGATCGGCAGGGGAACCCGATCAGCCAACCTGCTCTGCTGGGTTTCCTCTCTCGTCTCGAAGGAGCTGGGCCACGATTCGATTATCCCGATCCCCAAGTGCCCTGCACTTCGCCTTGAACTAGACTCGCCACATTCTGGCCTCGGGTCGGCGGGCCGGCCGCCGAACTCCAGCACCCCCCCACTTCGACTCTCCTAGGAACCCAGAATGAGACTCTCCCGTACCCTGCCCGCAGCGGTGGCCTGCCTGCTCGGCGCAAACCTGGCCAACGCTCAGGAAATCCACTTCAACGAGATCTTCGCTTCCCACACCGGAACCGACTACGACGAGTACATCGAGCTGATCGGGACGCCTGGAATGTCCCTCGACGGCTGGATGGTCGTGATCCTGGACGGCGACAGCTACGCCGCCGGCATCCTCGACCGCGCCTGGGACCTGACCGGACTGACGGTCCCCACCGACGGCTACTTCGTGCTCGGCAACCAGTCGATCATCCAAGCCGACTACGGCCTGGCCAACGGCCCCCACGGCGGGGGCGCCAGCGACAACATCGAGAACGGGTCCCAGACCTACTACCTGCTCTGGACCGACGACGTGCCCTTCGTCGAAGGCCTCTACAACTCGGACCTCGACCTGGACGACGACCTGGTCACCACCCTGGCCCAGTTCCCCGGCTCGATCACCCTGTACGAGATCGTCGGGGTGTACGACGGCAGCGACCCCCTCGACCAGACCTTCGACGGCGCCCTCGACCTGGGCCCCGACCTGGCTGGTCCCTGGTCCCCCGCCGGGTACTTCCGCCCGGAGGACTACCCCGCCGGCTGGTGCACCGACGAGTGGCTGGACTTCTACCTGAACGGGCTCACCCCGGGCAGCCAGAACCCCGCCAGCACCTGCACCCAGAGTGGTGGCGATGTCCCCGTGGGCTCCAACTACTGTGGGCCGGCCAACCTGAACTCGACCGGCCAGTCCGGCGTCATGAGCGGCTTCGGCAGCACCGTCGCCACTGAGAACAACCTCGAGCTGACCGCGAGCCAGTTGCCCACCAACCAGTTCGGCTACTTCGTGACCAGCGAGACCCAGGGCTTCGTGGCCAACCCCGGTGGCTCCCAGGGCAACCTGTGCCTGTCGGGCAACATCGGCCGTTTCGTGGCCCAGGTGGGAAGCTCCGGACCGACCGGGACCCTGGTGATCCAGGTCGACCTGGCCAACATCCCGATCACTCCGCCCCAGGCGGTCCAGGCGGGTGAGACCTGGAACTTCCAGTGCTGGTTCCGGGACGTGAATCCGAACAACACGTCGAACTTCACCGACGGCCTGGAGATCCTGTTCAACTAGACAGCCAGGCTGACTGCGACCATCGCGGGCGGCGGTTCCCAAGGATCGCCGCCCGCGTCCTCGTTCCCGACTCCCCAGGAACGGTGTTTGCGCGCCGACGGCGTGTACAATTCCGTTGGCTCTCCCCCATTCCCCGCCCCCACCATGCGCTCTCCCCAGATCGGCCGGGCAACGGCTTGCGCGTCGTTCCTGTTCCTGCTCCTCTCGACCGCCGCCCAAGCCCAGCCGCCGGGCTACTACGACACCGTCGACACCACCAACCCGGACGCGTTGCGCTCCACCCTGCACGAGGTGATCGACGACCACGTCAAGATCCCCTACTCCTCCACCGGTACCGACACCTGGTGGGTGCTCGAGTTTGCCCAGCAGAATCCCAACGACACGTCCTACATCCTCGACGTGTACCGCAACGCCAGCTACCCGAAGGCGGGCGGGGGCAACCCCTACTACGAGCGCGAGCACACCTGGCCCAAGTCCTTCGGCTTTCCGGACGACGGCCCTGACAACTACCCCTACTCCGATTGCCACCAGCTCCACCTCTGCGACGGCGGCTACAACCAAGCGCGCAGCAACAAGCCCTACCGCTACTGCAACCCGGGGTGCGGGGAGTACACCACCGAAGTGAACAACGGTCAGGGCGGGGGCAGCGGCACCTATCCGGGCAATTCGAATTGGACCGCGGGCTCCTTCGAGACCGGCACCTGGGAGATCTGGATCGGCAAGCGCGGCGACGTGGCGCGGGCCCTGATGTACATGGACGTGCGCTACGAGGGAGGCGTGCACGGGGTGAGCGGCTACGCCGAGCCGGACCTGATCCTGACCGACAGCCAGGGCCTGATCAGCGGCTCGCTGACCGGTCAGAACGAATTGGAGGCCTACATGGGGCTCCTCAGCGTGCTGATCCAGTGGCACTACGAGGATCCGGTGGACGACGAGGAGCGCTGGCGCAACGACGTCGTCTTCGCCTACCAGGGCAACCGCAACCCCTTCGTCGACCACCCCGAATGGGTCGCCTGCCTCTTCGAGGACGATTGCGACCTGGGCTCGCGCTACTGCGATCCGGCGGTCACCAACTCGAGCGGCAATCCAGCGGCGATGCTCGTCGACGGCAGCGTGGTGGCCAGCGACAACGACTTCCTCCTGGTCTGCGTCGACATGCCCACCAACCAATACGCGTACTTCCTGACCAGTCAGACCCAAGGGTTCGTAGCGCAACCCGGCGGCTCCCAGGGCAACCTCTGCTTGGGGGGCGAGATCGGGCGCTTCTCCTCCCAGATCCAGAACAGCGGCATCTTCGGCACGGTGGGGATCTCCGTGGACCTCACGGCTCTGCCCCTCACCCCCCCCCACGCGGTGGCGCCGGGTGAGACCTGGAGCTTCCAGTGCTGGTTCCGGGACGTGAATCCGACGCCCACGTCGAATTTCTCCGACGGCTTCTCGGTGACCTTCCTGT